>DBDA01000008.1 GCA_002293375.1 Odoribacter sp. UBA944 | reverse complement strand
TACCTAAATGCACTACGAGTTAAAAGTATTTTTCTTCTATAGTAAAGCATCTTGCAAATGTACGAAAAAACCATGAATTCTTACCAAGTAACGTTAGGAACTCCACTACGGAGCGGGCAAGTAAGAAAAACGCATCTGTGCATGTAAAAATGCGGCTGAAAATCGTACTTTTGCAGGGGAAACTGTACAACCCAGGGTAAGATGGAACTTTATTTTAATTTCAGAGAGGTTTTCAGCGCATTCATTGTCTTGTTTGCCGTGATTGATATATTGGGGGCTATCCCGATTATTCTGACTTTAAAGGAGAAAAACAAGACCATAAACGCGGGGCAGGCTGCGGGTATATCTTTTCTGATCCTGTTGGTTTTTCTGTTTGTGGGGAATTATATATTGGCCCTGTTTAGCGTGGATATCTCCTCTTTTGCCATTGCCGGGTCGCTGATCATTTTGGTGCTGGCTGCGGAGATGATATTCGGGATTGAGGTCTTCCGGAACGATGGCCCGACCGATTCCGCTACTATCGTTCCGCTGATCTTTCCGCTGATTGCCGGTGCGGCATCTTTCACCACGCTGCTCTCCCTCCGGGCCGAATACAATTTGCTGAATATTGTGATCGCCCTGGCCCTGAACCTGCTGTTTGTTTATTTTGTCATCAAGAAAATAGAGTATGTGCAGCGCTTGATCGGGAAAGGAGGGGTTTATGTGATGCGGAAGTTTTTCGGGATTATTCTGTTGGCCATTGCTGTCCGCCTGTTTACTGCCAACCTGAGTACGCTGCTGGAAACTTTGAAATAACAGGGATGTAAAAAGCCGCAAGGAAGGAGCGTGAGAAGTAAACAGATTCTAAGAGATAAATGCTGTGAACCGGTCGGCGAAACAGAGGTATAAGACCACCCACACCAAGAAACGGACAAATCGGCCGATCAGCATAAAAAGTGCGGAAAGTTTCGGATTCACCCTGTAAAAGCCAAGCGCCAGGGCAAAAATGTCCCCGATTAACGGCAACCAGGCAAAAAAGGCGAGTAAACAGCCGTATTTGTCGATCCGGCCCTGTTGCCGCTCCAATTGTTCCGGCTTCACTTTGAACCACCGTTCGATCCATTCCCATTTGCCCAGCCACCCCAAGCAATAGGAGGTCATGCCGCCCAGCCAGTTTCCCAGTGTAGCAACAGCCAGGCAGACCCATACGTTGCCTCCCCAGGCCAACATGCCTACGAGCAAAACATCGGAACTCAAAGGGATGAGTGTAGATGCTAAAAAGGAGCCGATAAACAGCCCGAGGTAGCCAAATTCGAGTAGACTTTCCATAAAAGGGAGGGATCATGCCCACTTCCGGGCTTCTTCCAGGTCTGTGGGGGTGTCGATCCCGATGGATTCGTATGGGGTGAGTTCGACTGCGATGGTGTAGTGGTGTTCCAACCAGCGCAGTTGTTCGAGAGATTCCGCTTTTTCCAGTTTCCCGCACGCCAATGAGGTAATTTTCCGCAAGACCTCCGGACGGTAGGCATACATGCCGATGTGTTTGTAGTAATCGGCTTTTTCGAGCCAGTCGGAAACCTCGGCTCTCCGGCAATAGGGGATCGGCGACCGGGAGAAGTAGATGGCTCTCCCCTCTTCGGAAAAGACTACTTTTACTTTGTTGGGATCGGTGAGCTCCTCGTGCCGGGTGATCTTTCCGGCCAGCGTCGCGATCTGTATCTCCGGCCGGGCAAAGGAGTTTGCCAGCGAACGGATCTGTTCCGGATGAATGAAGGGTTCGTCGCCCTGTACGTTTACGACCACATCGTATGCCATTCCTGTTTCAGACACGACGGAACGGTATGCTTCGAAACAGCGGTCGGTCCCGCTGGTGTGGGTGGCGGCGGTCATGACCGCTTTCCCGCCGAAAGCCTGCACGGTCCGCAGGATCCTTTCGTCGTCTGTGGCCACGTATACATCGGGGAATGCTTCCGAGGCCCGTTCCACTACGTGCCGGATGACAGGTTTACCCGCCAGGTCCGCCAACGGTTTTCCGGGGAAACGGGTCGATGCATACCGCGCCGGGATGAGGATGAGGGGACGGATCACGATTTGACTGTTTCCTGGAGAACTCTGTTCTCTTTTTTGATCATCTGGCAGTTCCCGTTAAAAAAGACGCCCGGTTCTATTGAAAGTATGGCGGAGGGGATGTCTCCGATCACTTTGCCCGGCGCTTTCAGGGAAACTGCCTGGCTTGCATTGATGTTGCCGAGGATGACTCCCATCACATCTATGTTGGCGCATTCGATGTCCCCTTCGATTTTAGCTGTGTTCCCGACAACCAACCGGCCGGAAGTTGCAATTTTGCCTTTGAGGATCCCGTCGATCCGGATGTCGTTTTTGGTTTTGATGTCCCCGACGATAAGGGTTCCTTCGCACAACAGGTTTACAGCATTACTGTTCACTTCTTTCGCCATATTCCGAGTATTTAATTATTTTCCTTGTAATTGTAATCCATTTTCTACTCTTGCCCCCGGATGGATCAAAAGGGAAGAAGTGTGCAAACTTCCCGTGATCACCGCGTGTTCTTTCAGGTGCGCTCGATGGATCACCCGGGCATCTCCCGCAATGATGCCGTCCGAAAACAGGAGGCCGCAAGAGACATTCCCCTTGATCACCGCATCCCGGTCTACGTACAGGCTTGCCTGACAGTGGACATCGCCGGTTATCTGTCCTTTCAGGTAAAGGTCGTCATCTGAGCGGACGGTGCCGTTGATGACGGCCTCTGCCAAAAGGAGAGAGCCTTTTCCGGGAAGCGCAAAACTGTCCTGATCCATATTTCTTTGGAAAACCGATGACGAATATATGAAAAAAGGTGGAGAAAATCTCCACCTTTTCTATTTTTTGTTGTAAGCCCACTTCAGGTAGATGGTTCCCCAAGTAAAACCGGCCCCGAAAGCAGAGAGGATGAGGTTGTCTCCTTTGTGCAGTTGGTCCTCCCATTCGTACAGGCAGAGCGGGATGGTGGCCGAGGTGGTGTTCCCGTATTTCTGGATGTTGATCATCACTTTAGCGGGATCGAGCCCCATCCGGTTGGCGGTGGCGTCGATGATGCGGAGATTGGCCTGGTGCGGCACCAGCCAGGCGATGTCATCGGCCGTCAGGTGATTCCGTTCCATGATCTCTGCAGAGACGTCTGCCATGCGGGAAACCGCATTTTTAAATACTTGCTGTCCCTCCTGGTAGATAAAATGTTCCCGGTTCTTGACCGTTTCTATGGACGGCGGATTGAGCGAACCGCCCGCCTTCATGTAAAGGTAGGAGCGTCCGCTGCCGTCCATGCGGAGGATGTGGTCCATCAGCCCGACTTCTTCGAAAGTCGGTTCCACCAGTACGGCGGCTGCGGCATCTCCGAAGAGCGGGCAGGTGGTACGGTCTGTGTAGTCGGTGATGACGGACATTTTTTCCGCCCCGACAAAGACGATTTTTTTGTAGCGTCCGGTTTCAATGAATTGGCTGACGGTGACCAAACCGAATACAAATCCGGAACAACCGGCATTCAGGTCAAATCCGAAGGCGTTCTTGATGCCGACCATGTCGGCAATGATCTGCGCATTGGCCGGGAAGTGCATATCCGCCGTTACGGTTGCACAGATCAACATATCTACCTCTTCCGGTTTGGTCCCTGTCTTTTTCAACAGGTCTTCCACAGCTTTTGCCCCGAGGTAAGCGCTTCCTTTGTCTTTGTCTTTCAGGATGTGCCGCTCTTTGATCCCGACACGGGTCATGATCCATTCGTCGGAGGTATCCACCATCCTGCTCAACTCTTCGTTGTTCAGGATGTATTCGGGGGTGTATGCACCTACTCCCGTTATTGCCGCTCTGGGTTTTTCCATAGTCCAGGAATTATACGTGTTTGTCGTAAGAACAGGTTACTCCAAATAATCGTAGCCTCCTGTCGGCAGGAGGCTTATGCTGTGATGTTGAAAGGAGTGATCAGGCAACAACTGATTTTTCAATTGCCAATTTACCTCTGTAATATCCGCATTCCGGACATACGGTATGATATTGCACGGCGGCTCCGCAATTGGAGCATTTTGCAATCGCTCCGACGGTCAATGCGTCGTGTGTCCTTCTTTTATCTCTTCTCTGCTTGGAAATTTTTCGTTTCGGATGTGCCATTTCTCAAATCTATTTAATTGTTAATCAGTTTTTTTAAATCATTCCAACGGGGGTCGATGGGTTTGTTTTCTTCGCCGTATACGTATTCGTTCAGCATTTTCTCCATTTCTCCGTCGCACTCTCCTTCCGGATGGACCACCCGTATCGGATAGTTTAGCATGTATACCTCGTACAGGCAGGCGGAGAGATCGATGTGGTCGTCTTCCGGGGCCAGGATGAGGTAGTCGTCGTCGTTCCCCTCCTCCCGGACAGCCTGTTTGACGTAGAGTTTCAGCTCTCCGGAAACGGGAAGCGACATTTCTGCCAGGCAGCGGTCGCAAGCCGCATTTACCGATCCCTGCACTTGTAATTTTATCTCCATCAGTAATGCGCTTTTGATAACTTCTACTGTGGCGTCCAGCCGGCCGGATGTTCCGCGTGTGGCGTCAAAAAGATCAAAGAAGCGCTCGTCCAATGTGTACTGAAACAGATGCCGTCCCTCTTTCAATCCTCTGTGGGCTATTCTGTATTCGTTTGACTTATCCACTGTTCATTGAGATAAAACGGGGACGAAGGTAGTATAAAAAAATGAAAACGAAAAACTTTTGGCGTTATTCCGCGGGGAGGACGACTGGGGACCGTGTTGTTCTTTCCATATTGTGTTTACCGGCCGTTCCGGTGTATGGTGTGCTGAAGCTGCTACGCTTTTACGCTTCCGGCACATCCATACACCTGCACGTGGAAAACATGGTAGGGTGACTTTTCCGGGTGTCAGGTTGTGCTGTCGTTTCCCTCTGTATAGTCTGCGCATTCTTTTTTGTACCTGGCTAACGAGGGCTGGAGATCGGGTGTATACCGGCCGTAAACCGGATGTAAATCCGTTATACTTCTGGGAAAGATGTTGGGAGAAGGGATTTTTTGTCTCCGAAAGGAGAGGATACGCGGCCGGGGATTTTTATCCGAAAGGAGGGCTGCGTATTGGGTTCCAGGGGTGTGGGGGTTAGCATCTGTTTTGTTTTTTCGCTCTTTGCGGTTTTTCCGGGATGCCGGTCTGGGTACAATATACGGGATTGGTTGTATTTTCAGAAGAGGGGGGGAGGGTTTTTTCAGGGCAAACGCACGATTTTTTCTCTTTTTCTCCTATCGCTTCGGCCTGTTATTTCCGAAAGCGGTCTCCACGGCAGTTTTCTAAGCCCCGGCTTTCGCTGGAAACAGCATCTCTCCGGAACGGCCGGGGAGAACAAATGGAAAGGAGAACAAAATTTCGTGCGTTTGTCCTGGGGTGTTTTTTTGTATTTTGATTTGTTTTTTATAAAAATGTGTTTATGTTTGCGTGAACTTGGGATACCCGTATTTTGTATTGTATGAACAAAAAAAGATACTGGCGTGGACAAGTTTTGTGCTTATTTAAATGTGGGGAGTAAGTCCTCTCACTGTTCCGGATGGAACAAATACACTGTTTTCCGCAGATCCGTTCGGATCATTGCAGTCTATTACGGTTTTCCTTTAAAATTTGATCATTTTTCTATTTCTGTTCGTCTGGGTGAAGAGAACAGGAAGTGTGTGTCTTTTGTAATTAAATCTATTTTATGCCGGATGTTTTAACTGCAATTATTCCTTTTCTCAATGAGGGGGCTGAGGTTTTCAATACTGTTGAAAGTATTAGAAATACCTCTGAGAACGTGGACATTATACTGATCAACGATGCTTCGACCGATGGGTATGATTACCGGGCGGTTGCCGAAAGGTTCGGCGCTGTGTATGTTGAGCACTCCGAAAGGAAAGGCGTTGCCGCATCGCGGGATGAAGGAGTGGAGATGTGTGAGACGGAGTATTTTATTTTGCTGGATGCACACATGCGTTTTTATCAGAACGACTGGGTTGACAGGATCAAACAAGCCGTCGACAGGGATAGCAGGGCGCTTTATTGTTGTCAAACGGTTATTCTGGCAAAAAATGATGACGGTGAGGTATCTGTCAAAGAGTGTAACCCGCCTTACGGAGCCTATATAAATTTTTCTACCCCGGAGGTATTGAATCCGTCGTGGAATCATTTTGTCTCTCAAGCGGACCAGGATGTTGTAGACATTCCATGTGTATTGGGAGCAAGTTATGTGTGTTGTAAAGCGTACTGGCAGAAACTAAAAGGCCTGGAAGGGTTGCGTTCTTACGGATTGGACGAGCCCCTGATCAGTCTTAAAGTATGGCTGGAAGGGGGACGGTGCCGGTTGGTTCGGAATGTAAAGGTGGGGCATATCTACAGACCCCAATTGCCTTATGAGGTAAAGTCTTTCGATTATGTATTTAATCAACTGTATATTGCAGAACTTTTGTTTGACAGTTCGTTGAAATACCAAGTGTTTTCTTGTGTGCAGTCACATTATCCGAACCATTTTGATCAGGCCTTGCAGGAAATTGACAGGTCTGCAAACAAGATTGAAGAACAAAAGAGTTATTTTAAATCCATCTTCAGTCGACCTAAAGAGGAGGTCATCCGTCTGAATAATTTATGCCGGCGCTACTCTAAGTATATGTTCTTTTCGTATCATACACTGAGGGATGCAGATACTCCGGATCAAAAAAAGGGTTATTTATATCGCTCTTTGTGTTGGTACTTTTTAGCCCAGAAATCCCGCTTGCGGGAGCCGGGGCTGATGCAAGGCAAAGTGGGTTTAGCTGTAGCACTGTCTTTGTCAAAAGAAGAGAAACTACTCCAAACGGTTGAGAACCTGCTGGATGAAACCTACGAGAGTGTCGATACCGGAACCTCGTTGGATTTTTCGAAAGGCTTGATCGGCATAGCATGGGCAATGGATCATCTGAATCGTCGTTCCATTGTGGCTTTGGATTTATCGGATTTTTTGGAGGATATCGACGAACAGGTTGTGATGGCTTTTCACCGTGCACCGCTTCAATCCTTTCGTGCGGATGTGTTTCTGAGTCCGGGGTTGTATTATTTGATGCGCCGGCACGGTGATAGTAAATTGAAAAGCGAGGGGTTCTTTGATCAGTTAACGGATTACACGCTGAAACTGCTTGAGGCAAAAATAGAGGCTGTGGAGAAAGGGGTTCAGCTGTATGAACCGTATTTTATCTGTTCGTTGCTTTTCTTTATTGAACAGTTGTCGGATGATGTAAATTTACGGTCAAAGCTCTTGCCGGTTTTCGAAGCAGCAACCCGGTATTTACAGGTGCTGTTGCCTGTAACGTCGAATGCATTGGATGGATATATTATCACACGTATGATGGCAAGGCTTGTAACGGCGGGGTATGTATTTCCGGAGTGGAACCAGCAAGTACGTATGGAGGATGTTGTAAGAGAGGTTGAAAATTTACGCGCTATCGGGTTGTTCAAAACAGCATCGAAAATAGCCGTATGCAATCTGGTATGGGGGGATGTTGTTGCTAAAGAGATTTCAACACCTATTATTTCTCTTGTTGTTGAGACTATTGCACACAGAGAAGAGTGGGAAAAAGCGTTTTGTCATTTCGATCACGAAAACATTGGCTTGGAAGGGATGGCCGGTTTGGCCCTCTTGTTTGGCCAATCCTATAAATAACAGAGGCTATGGCAGGTAAGCACAAAGACAATTTACTGCAAATCATGCTCGGATATCTGGGGGTGAAATATACAACCGGATATTCGGAGGCATTGTATGAACAACATCCGTATAAATATACGTTGTTCGGCCTATCCAAGATGCTGTCCGAATATTCCGTTGATAGTGCAGGACTCAAATTAAATAACAAAGAGGATATTTATAAACTCCCTCTGCCGTTTATTGCACAACTACATGATGATTTGGCTGTTGTGTACAAAATAGATGACAATCACGTCGCTTACCGGCAGTATGGGAATCGAATCACTGTTTCCCCAGATGATTTTTTCAACGGATGGAGCGGCGTTGTGCTGTTGGCAGAGAAGACGGAAGATTCGGCGGAACCGGAATATCTTCTAAACAGGCGGAAAGAGTTATTCAGAAAATGCGAGAAGATAGCCTTGTTTTCCGCCGTCGTCGCATTGATGATTGCCGGCTATTTTTCTAATGATCTGTTCTCCCGTACCGGCGCCAATATACTGCTTGCCGTAAACCTGACAGGGGTTTACATCGGGTATTTGCTTGTTCTGAAGCAGATGAGTATCCAGAGTAGCCAGGCCGACAAAATCTGTTCGTTGTTTAAGAAAAGATCCAATTGCAACAATATCCTGGAGTCTCCTGCGGCGAAATTCGCCGGCGTCATTGGTTGGAGCGAAGTGGGTTTGGGGTATTTTGTCTCCAATACCGTACTGATCGTTTTGTTTCCGGCCCTTATTCCCTGGCTGATGCTGATCAATATCTGCGCCCTGCCTTACAGTGCGTGGAGTGTATGGTATCAAAAATTCCGAGCCCACTCCTGGTGCCCGCTGTGCCTGATCGTTCAGGCACTTTTGTGGGCGGTATTCCTAACCGGATTCTCTTGCGGTTTGATCCGTTGGCCAGAATTTGCAATGAATGATATATTGATTATCGCTTGTACGTATGCTGTGCCATTTCTAACTGTAAGTTTGCTTGCGCCTGTGATTGCGAGCAGAAGGAAAACAGAACAGCTTCAGTGGGAGATCAACAGTTTCCGGTTGAAAGAGGAGGTGTTTTTAGCTGAGCTCCGGCAACAGGCTCACACCGAAGTCAACGACCATTTTTCCTGCATAACGTTCGGCAATCCGGAGGCGGAACTCAAGTTGACCGTTATCACCAACCCGTTCTGTAATCCGTGCGCCAAGATGCATTCCCGCATAGAAAGAGTGCTGAAAAGTTGCAACAACAATATCCATGTGCAGTATGTCCTGACCTATTTTTTCAACACCAAGGAGATGACCAGGCAACTGATGTCGGTGTATGTACGGAATGAACCGGAAGAAGCCAACCGCATCTTGTCCGAATGGTTTGAATCCAATAAAGCCGATTATGAATCTTTTTTTAAACGTTACGAGGCCGATGCAGAGAACCCTGCGACAGGGGAAGAGTTCGAGAAACACGAGCGTTGGCACAAGAAGAGCGGTTTTAATGCTACTCCGACCTTGTTGGTGAACGGGCACAAGTTACCCCCAACTTATAAAGTGGAGGATTTGGTTTATTTTACGGATCTGTTTTCCGGGAAATCATAACGCATTGCCGGGTTGCAGGGCAATACACACAGGTAATCTGCAACATAAATAACTAAAATCATTTAATTATGAGAAAGTTAGGAAGCTTAAAGCTGCACAACTCTGTGGCTATGAGTGACAGCGAGTTGAAAAACATTGTTGGCGGTTGGGAACCTACAACCCCACCGGGAGGAACCGGAACGCCCGCATCTGGTTGTTTCGGGGCAACGAAAGAAACGTGTGATGGTGCATGCATGTTCGACAATGGTGAGACAACAGGAGATTGTGTTTGGAAGGATGATAAGTGTATGTGTATTGCTGAAGAAGAGTGCTAAAAAACTTGTAACCTTAGTCTTTCTGTTTTGATGCTATCTGTGGGGATTTTCATCCCCACAGATACTAGTAACATGAAAAAATAAAAATGTATGAGTACACGATTGGGATTGACAGGTTTGTTACTGTTGGTTTGTATAGCCTGCGGCACACCAAAGACCAGAACTCTGACGGTCAGGTTTAAAGATAAAAAGTACGATCAGTTATTGTTGTCCTTAGTCACTGACAGGGATGGTCTCCACAGGTTTCATGGGGTATCGGAGGATGGAGCCACTTGGTTGTTCTCGATTCCTGACAGCCTGCTGGTTCGACAGCGACACTCAACACTGTTTACAGAGTTGTCGGATACATTGGTAGCACCGTTACGGTTCTTATCGCAATACGGAACGGATACGGTTCGCTATTCCCAGATGAGGATAAAGCATGGAGATCAGTTTAAACTTGAATACCTGCGAAGTTCTTATGAGGAAAATTCAACCTTTTACCATAACAGAGATGTTCGAAAAGATGAATTTGTTGCAACAGGTAGCATGGATTTTGAGACATATGGACAATCTCTGACACTCAAACTGTTCTGGGAAAAACAGACTGCACTTGTCTTGGAGCAAATCAAGGGGCATCCTTCTTCTATTTGCTTAATGTATATACTGTATCGGTCCAGGCAAAAGTTCCCGAAAGAACAGCTTCAGGAAATGTACGGCAGTTTCGATGAGGCCGCGCAACAGTCGTACTGGGGGAAAAAGGTTTCGGAGTTGCTCCTTATGCAAATTCCAAAAAATGTGGTACTTAGGAATCTTGAAAATTCTCATCAAGAGCGGATGATCATTGACACAACAAAGTATAACATGGTGGTATTTTCGGCATCGTGGTGCGGTTGGTGCCATAAGCAGATTCCGCTGTTGAAGCAAATATATTCCGATCTGCATGAAAGGGGATTGGAGATGGCCTATATCACCGTTGACAAAGAAAAGGATCTGGAAACATGGAACAAGGTGATGGAAGAGTATGAAGTACCCTGGCGGAGCCTGTGGGGGAAAGAAAAAACCGACCTGATAACTTACAAATTCGGCGTTAGCAGTTATCCGCACACCATTCTTTTCTATCCGGATGGCACAAGTGAAAAGATAGACGTGCGCAAGGAGCCGGAGAAGGAGAAATTGTACCGTTTGCTGAATGGAGCGGATGCTTTAAAGGGGAGATAGGGTTTGATTTTTGATCACTTAAGATAAATGCGATGAAAATTATTCATCTTATTGTATTGCTGGTATTTGCAAGCGCCTCTTATGGGCAGCCGGAAAAGAGGTATACGATCCTCTTTACGGATCTTACCGGGCATCCTTTTCAAAAAATTGTGACACCGTACACTCCCTTCAGTATTTCTCCTGCCGATCATTTGAAAAACATCCCCACATTGGCAGACACTATGCGTATTCATAAAATCGTCATATATGGCCCCGTACAAAAATACCAGGAGTATCTTTCGGGCAGATTGTCGCGGGAGGATTTTGAAGAGTATGTGACCACATACAAGATTGATACGACGGGATTCGCTAAGTATAATGTGAAAGACGGTTTTCATGTATATGTGGGGCTGGATTATGCGTTGCAAAAAAAGTATGTGGTCGTAGATGCCGATAATGACAACGATTTCTCCAACGACAGCCTTTATTCTTTCAATATAAAAGACCACGATGTTGACTCTGTCATAAAGAAGGCCGTCATTCATGCTAAAATCCCGATAGAGTATTATGATAATGGCTTGGTTGCCTCTACAATTTCGCGTATAGAATTGCTTCCTTTGGGCGAAAGCGGCCCGTTAAAATATTACAGGACAACAGAATCGGACCGGCATCTGGGTTTTGTGCTCCATGCAGCGAACACTTTGGAAGGTGCTGCGATCATCAACAGTGTAGAGGTGAATATTCTGGCTCACTGCCGATCGTTGGGAAAAGTATCAATGGGAACTCATCCTCATTATTATTCTCTTTCTTTTCAGGAGAGTAACGACCCGGAAAAACGAATCATCCATGCACACATGGGCGATACCATTGAGATTGCCGGCAGGGTGGTGCGATTGTCGAAAACTGAAGGATACGTGCTGCATCTTGATGATTTGGGAGGATATTCAGACAGCACACGCGTGGGGAATTATTTGCCAGCGCTCTATTCCATGAAGGTGAACGGTGACGGTTCCCCGATCCGGTTGAATGATGCATTTGAAGGGAAGTATGTATTTATTGATTTTTGGGGCAGTTGGTGCGCACCGTGTATTGCTTCTATTCCCCAGTTGAAGGAGCTTTACGAAACTGTTCGCCACCGGGAGGATGTCGCAGTGGTAGGGATAGCGCTTGATCATGCGAAGGATCTGGAAAAGCTGAAAGGTATTATGGCCCAAAAGGGAGTGGAGTGGCCAGGTTACTGGAATCATTACAATGATATGAAGCTGCCTTCTGTTCCAACGGGTAAACTCAAAATCTCGTCATTCCCGACCTATATGATCGTAGATAAAGCGGGGAAGATCGTTTATCGAACCAAAAAAGGCGGAGGGGGTACAAAAGAGGCGATCGGTTTTTTTAAGAAGATGTTAGGGGAAATATAGTCATTTTTTGTATATTGCCGGGTGCAGGGCAATAGATACAGTTAATCCGCACCATAAATCGTTAAATTTTTTTCATCATGAAAAAGTTTGGAAAATTAAAATTGCATGACACCGTTGTCATGAGCGACAGCGAGTTGAAAAACATCGTCGGTGGGACGAGTGACCCAAGCAGCACAGAGGCGGGGGGAACCGGAACACCATGTTTTGTATCCGCAACTTGTCCTGGTGCCAATTCCATTGAATGCTCCGGTAATAGATGCGAGTCCAAAGACGGTGACGTAGAGTGTTGGATTGACGGTGAGTCCGATTCGATACACAAGAAGTGTCCAATACCTCCTGCTCTACCACTACCCGGCACAATATGATTTAACTATAGTGGAGTTCCAAACTTTTTCTGTATAACAAGTTTGGAACTCCAATTAAAAATATCGCAGGGATAAAATACAAAAAATTAGCACTTGTAAACACGTTTTGATGCAATATTCCTTCCCCCTCTACCGCCAACTGGATGCTATGGACTGCGGCCCGACGTGTTTGCGGATGATCGCAAAGTATTACGGGCATAGCTATACCCTGCAAACCCTGCGGGAGCGGAGCTACATCACCCGACAGGGGGTGTCGATGCTGGGGATCAGCGATGCGGCCGAGAGTATCGGTTTCCACACCATTGGGGTGCGGATCAATTTGGAACAGTTGATTGAGGATGCTACGCTGCCGTGTATCCTTCACTGGAACCAAAACCATTTTGTTGTTCTGTACAGGATCAAAAAGCACCGCAAGGGGGTGTATACGTTCTATATTGCGGATCCCGCCGGTGAGAAGTACACCATGAGCAAGGAGGAGTTTCTGCCGTGTTGGATCAGTTCTAAAAGCGGAGGCAAGGACACCGGTACGGCACTGCTTCTGGAACCGACACCCGCTTTTTACGGATATGAGGATGACAAGGAGAAGCAGGAGAAGAACCTCGGCCACTTTTTTCGTTATATCATCCCTTATAAAAGCCAGCTTATGCAGTTGGTGGTGGGGATGCTTCTCGGCAGCCTTTTTTCGTTGCTCTTGCCTTTTTTGACACAGGCGGTGGTGGACCAAGGGATCGGACAACGGAATATTTCGCTGATTGGCCTGATCCTGATTGCCCAACTGGTGCTTTCCATGACGCAGATAGCCGTCAGTTTTATCCAGAGCTGGATTACCCTGCATACCAATACCCGCATCAGCATTTCGCTTATTTCCGACTTTCTGGCCAAGTTGATGCGTTTGCCGATCCGTTTTTTCGATGCCAAAAATATCGGGGATATTCTGCAACGCATCGGGGATCACAGCCGCATCCAGTCGTTTCTTACGGGAACGGCGTTGTCGCTAATCTTTTCGGTGTTCAATTTCATTGTATTTGCGGGTATTATGGCCTGGTACAACGGGACGATCCTTGTCGTCTTTCTCACCGGGAACGCGCTCTACATTCTGTGGGTGCTGGCTTTTATGAAGTGGCGCCGCAAGTTGGATTACGCCCGCTTCACCCAAGCCTCCGGGAATCAGAGCAATCTTGTGCAGATGATTACCGGGATGCAGGATATCAAACTGAATAACAGCGAAAAGCAGGAGCGGTGGAAGTGGGAACGGATCCAGATCAAGCTCTTTAAGATCAGCATTAAAGGGACGGCGCTGGGGCAGTACCAGACGCTGGGGTCGGTGTTTTTCAGTCAAACGACCTCGCTGCTTATCTCCTTTATGGCTGCCAGGGCGGTGGTTGAGGGGGAGATGACGTTGGGGATGATGATGGCTGTCAGTTACATCACCGGACAGTTGGCCGGACCGATCGGGCAAGCTATCGGTTTTGCCCAGTCTTTGCAGGATGCCAAGATCAGTCTGGAACGGCTCAACGAGGTGCACAACAAGGAGGATGAGGAGCAGTTGTTGGAAAGCAAGATCGATTATATCCCCGACGATAAGAGCATCCGCCTGGAGAATGTCTGTTTCAGCTACGACGGGGCCGAAAGGGATTATGTGCTGGAAGAGTTGTCGCTGACTATTCCTCAGAACAAAACGACAGCCATTGTCGGCGCCAGCGGCAGCGGGAAAACCACTCTTGTCAAGTTGCTGTTGGGGTTCTATCCTCCGATTAAGGGGAAGGTATTGGTGAATGATACGCCGTTGGATGATATTAATCCTTACCTGTGGCGACAAAAAACGGGTTCGGTGATGCAGGAGGGGTTTATCTTTTCGGATACGATTGCTGCCAACATTGCCGTGGGCGAAGAGGTGATTGACAAGAAACGGCTCCTGCACGCGGTGAATGTGGCCAATATCCGGGAGTTTATTGAATCGCTGCCGTTGAAGTACAATTCGAAGATCGGCATGGAGGGGAGCGGCGTGAGCCAGGGGCAGAAGCAGCGGCTCTTGATTGCCCGGGCGGTGTACAAGGACCCGGAGTTCCTTTTTTTTGACGAGGCGACCAACGCTTTGGACGCCAACAACGAGAAGATCATTATGGATAACCTGACGGAGTTTTACAAGGGCAAGACGACGGTTATTGTGGCGCACCGGTTGAGCACGGTGCAAAACGCCGACAACATTGTGGTGCTGGAGAAGGGCCGGATCATTGAGCAGGGGACGCACCGGGAACTGACAGAAAAGAGAGGCGCTTATTATACATTGGTGCGCAACCAGTTGGAATTGGGGATGTAAGGTATGGAAGTGACAGATCATAAGAAAGAGATTCCGGAAGAGGAAAAAATCGAGCTTCGCAGTGAGGAGTTGCAGGAGGTGCTGGGGCGTGTCCCGCCCTGGATCCTGCGGTGGGGTATTACTTTATTGGCGGCGATTGCCGTGTTATTAGTGGCCGGGAGTATCGTGTTCAAATACCCGGATGTGATTACGGCCCGGGCGACCCTGACCGGTGCTGTTCCGCCTGCTGCGATTGTGGCGAAGGCGGGTGGGCGGATTGATTCGCTTTGTGTGTGCGACCGGCAGCAGGTGGCTGCCGGGGAGTTTTTGGCTGTGATAGATAATCCGGCCGCTGTTGAAGATGTTATGCGCCTGAAGGCGTATGTGGAGGTTTTCAGATCGGCGGACGGCCGTGTGGGAAACGGCAAAACAGCCCTTCCACCGGAGCATTTGCGTGTGGGAGCTTTGCAGGGCCTTTACCTGAGTTTATATTCGACGTTGCTTGCATACCATGATTTTGTGGAGTTGGCCTATCATCCGGAGAAGACGGCGTTTTTGAGCGACCGCCTGCGCGGGTATGAAGCGCAGTACCGGGATATGGAGCGGCAGTATGCTTTGGTGCGGGAGCAGCTTGGGCTTGCGGAAAGCCGTTTTGGGCGCGATTCTGTTCTGATGCAGAAGGAGGTGTTGTCGGCGGAGGAGTTCGAAGGCAGCCGGACGCAGGTGATACAGGCGCGGCTGGCACTTGAAAATACGGCCGCTTCGTTGAGCGCGCTGACGCTGCAAATGGGGCAGACACGCGAGGCGCTTTTTGAGAACAGCCACCAGCACACCGAACGGACCCATACACTTCAAAGTGAGTTGGCAAGCCTTTCCGCCCAGCTTGCGGGGGAGATCCGGGCCTGGGAGATGATGTATGTTCTCCAGGCGCCGGTTGCCGGGCGGGTGACCTTTACCAAATATTGGGTGCGGAACCAGAATGTGACGGCAGGGGAAGAGGTTTTTTCCGTTGTGCCGGGCGATAGCGCTTCTCTGGTGGTTAAGGCCCTGATTCCGGTTGTAGGATCGGGGAAGGTGAAGGAGGGGCAGCGGGTGAATATCCGGTTTGATAATTTCCCGGAAAATGAGTTCGGCGTGGTGGAGGGCGTGGTGACAAGCGTGTCGCTGGTGCCGGTGATCCAGCCGGATAACAGTGTTGTTTATGCGGCGGATGTCAGCCTGCCTGAAGGGATGATGACTTCTTACAAAAAAGAGCTGCCCTACCTGCCAAACATGACCGGTACGGCAGATATCATCACCGAAGAGTTGTCGCTGTTTGAACGTTTCCTGATGCCCCTGAGGAAACTCTGGACGCAAAACATCTAAGAAAGTGAGTTATGAGGTTTTTATTTGTCGTGTTGTTGCTGTCGCTTTCTATGACTGTTTATTCTCAGAAAGTATGGACGCTCCGGGAGTGTATAGATTACGCCGTAGAGAATAATATCGAGATCAGGCAGCAGGAGTTGGCTGTTAAACAATCGGAAACAGAGCTCAATTCCCGGCGGGGCGGCCGTTTGCCGGGCCTTAGTGCGGGCGTATCGGAAAGTTTCAATTTTGGGCGTTCGCAGTCTATGGAGACCGGGATTTACGAGGAGAGGCAGACGTCGAGTACCGGCCTGTCGGCTTCGGCTTCGCTGCCGATCTTTGCCGGTTTTTCGGTTTTGAATAACATTCGGGTGGCCAAACTCAATTTACAGGCTTCTTTGGAGGGGTTGCAAAAGGCCAAGGAGAACCTCGAAATACAGGTAACTTACCTTTATCTGGAGGTACTTTTTAAGAAGGAGATGTGCCGGGTGTATGAGCACCAGGCTGCGTTGACAGCGGAACAGGTGCGTAAAACGGAGGTGTTGGTTGAAACGGGTAAGGTTCCCCGCTCGCAGTTGCTGGACATGCGGGCGCAGCAGGCGCAGTTGCGATTGGGTGTGGTAAACGCCGAAAACGATTTGCAAGGCTCCCGCCTGAATTTGGCGCAGGCGCTCAACCTGGCGGAAACAACGTGGGACATTGCGGAGCCGGAAACAGCTACGGATATGGTGGCTGCAATAGAATCCCCGGAGGAGATCTTTGCAGAGGTGTGGGCGCAACGGCCTGCCGTCCGGGAGGCCGAATTGCGTTGGCAAAGCAGTCTGAAAGGCGTGGAGATCGCGAAGGCTTCGCTGTGGCCTTCGTTGAGCCTGGGGGCCTCGTATGCCACCGGGTTTAGCCACATCATTAAAGCGCCGGGCGATATTGGGTACGATGAGCCTGCGCCTTTTGAGCAACTCAAAAATAACCAGCGGCAGGCTGTGAGCCTGAATTTGAGCATACCTCTGTTTGGCCGCCTGCAAAACCGGAACGGTATCCGCTCCGCCCGGCTGACGGCTGAAAGCAGGGAGTTGGAGCTTGAAAGTGTGAAGCAGGCGCTGTTGAAGGAGATCCAGCAGGCTTGTCAAAGCGTTGATGCGGCCAAAGCAAAATACGAAGCGACCGGAGCGGCCGTTGAGGCGGCAGAGGAAGCGCTCCTGTATGCCCGGGAACGTTACGATGTGGGACGGTTGACGGCGTACGAATTGGGGGAGGCGCAGGCGAAATCGGTCGGCGCACAATCCGAGCGGCTTCAGGCGAAATATGAGTTTCTGTTCCGGAGCAAGATTATAGATTTTTATAAGGGAGAGAGGATCGATATGTAATCCCGGTAACCGGAAAGAAGGAAAAAATTGGGCATTTGCCCCGGTTATTCCGGGAAAGTATTTGATGGAAAGAATATTTTAGCTATTTTTGCCCCTCATTTTGAAGTGGTCTGCGCTGTAAACTGCGGGGTTGAACCTTAGCCATTTGCCCGGCAGGCATATTCAGAAAGGGAAGGAATTTCTGTTTGCCCGACATCGCGCTTCTCTCCTTATCTCTGAACTGCAAGCAAATACCACATCGGAATACAAACAGATGTTTAATAAAATTTTTTAAGACGTGGATCAAATTAGTTACAAAACAACTTACGTCAACAAAGATACTGCTCAGAAGGAGTGGATTTTGGTTGATGCTGAGAACGAGGTTTTGGGACGTCTTGCCTCCAAGGTTGCGAAACTGCTGAGGGGCAAATACAAGCCCAGCTTTACACCTCATGTAGACTGCGGTGACAACGTGATTGTCATCAACGCAGAAAAAATCGTGTTAACCGGAAAAAAGTTAACCGATAAGGTATACACCCGCCACACCGGATACCCCGGCGGACAAAGGCTGACCAGCCCGATGGCCGTCCTGGCGAAACACCCGGAAAGGGTGATCGAACACGCTGTAAAAGGCATGCTTCCTAAAAACCGCCTCGGCCGGGCTATTTACGGGAACCTGTATGTGATTGCCGGTCCCGAACATGCGCATGAAGCCCAAAAGCCGAAGAAATTGGATTTAAATACGCTTAAATAATCAGGTATGGAAGTGATAAACAGCATCGGCAGAAGAAAAGCGGCGGTAGCCCGCGTCTATGTAAGGGAGGGGAAAGGCTCTATTACCATCAATAAAAAAACGCTGGAGGAGTATTTTACCTTACCGACCCTGCAATACATTGTGAAACAACCGTTGGAACTGTTGGGTGTAACCGGACAGTATGATATCCGGGTCAATCTGGACGGAGGCGGTTTTAAAGGGCAGGCCGAAGCGTTGCGCCTGGGTATTGCGAGGGCTTTGGTTGAAATCAATGAAGAGAACAAACCCCAGCTGAGAGCAGCCGGTTTTATGACCCGCGACCCGCGTGAAGTGGAGCGGAAGAAACCGGGACAGCCGAAGGCCCGCAAGCGGTTCCAGTTCTCCAAACGTTAATGGCAGTTTAGTATCTAAATTGACGGGACTTCTTCTGATGGAACTACCCGGCAATTGCCGAAAAGTAAGAATGTAAACTTAAAAAAAAACTTGTATGTCTACTAATTTTGACGAATTATTGAATGCAGGCTGCCACTTTGGGCACCTGACCCGTAAATGGAATCCTAAAATGGCTCCCTATATTTTTATGGAGCGTAACGACATCCACATCATCGACCTGAACAAGACGGCTGTTATGCTGGACAAGGCGTCCGCCGCCCTGAGGCAAATAGCCAAATCGGGAAGAAAAATTCTGTTTGTGGCGACAAAGAAACAGGCTAAGGAAATTGTTGCCGAAAAAATCTCCAACATCAACATGCCGTATGTGACGGAAAGATGGCCGGGCGGTATGCTGACCAACTTCCCCACTATCCGGAAGGCGGTGAAAAAAATGACGACCATCGACAAGATGGAGAAAGACGGAACGTTCGACCACCTCTCTAAAAGAGAGAAACTCCAGATCTCCCGCCAGCGGGCGAAACTGGAAAAGAACCTAGGCAGTATTGCCGACCTGACCCGTCTGCCTGCCGCCCTGTTCGTGGTGGATGTGATGAAAGAGTACATCGCTGTAAAAGAGGCTAATTCGCTGGGTATTCCGGTGTTTGCCATGGTGGATACCAACTCCAACCCCGACAACATCGACTTTGTGATCCCGGCTAACGACGACGCTTCTACCTCTATCGCCCTGATCATTGAGAAGGTAGCAGAAGCAGTGAAAGAGGGATTGAGCGAAAGGAAGTCCGAACGGGAAAAAGAGGAGGATGAGAAGAAGCCGTCGGGTAAAAAAGAGGAGGGAACCGATCCGGAAGCCGAAGAGCCGACTGAAGTAAAGGAGAGCGTTACTGAAGAATAATTATTTGAAAATCGAAGCATTATGGAAATTAAAGCAGCGGATGTAATGAAGTTGCGCAAAGCAACTAATGCCGGAATGATGGATTGCAAGAATGCTCTTCAGGAAGCCGAAGGGGATTTTGAAAAAGCGGTGGATATTATCCGGAAGAAAGGGTTGATCATTGCCAGCAAGCGGGCGGACAGGGAGGCCAAAGAGGGCTGCGTACTGGCTACTGCAGACGGTAAAAAAGCGGTGATCGTAAGTCTGAACTGCGAAACGGATTTCGTGGCTAAAAACGAAAATTTTATCCGGTTCACCCAACAGATCCTGGATACTGCTATGGATAATCTGCCGGCCGATGCCAACGCCCTATCTGCGATCAAGATGGACGGACGTACCATTGCCGACCAGATCGCCGAACAAACGGGCGTGATCGGGGAGAAACTGGAGTTGAGTTTCTACGGTAAGATCGAAGCGGAAGATACGGTTGCTTACATCCATCCGGGAAATAAATTGGCTACCATCGTTGGGTTTAACAAGAAAGCCGATGACCAGGTGAAAAAGGACGTTGCCATGCAAACGGCGGCTATGGCCCCCGTATCGGTGGATAAAAACGATGTTCCGGCCGAAGTGGTTGCCAAGGAGTTGGAGATTGGGCGTGAAAAGGCCCGGGAAGAGGGCAAACCTGAAAACATGCTGGATAAAATTGCGGAAGGCCGCCTGAATAAGTTCTACCAGGAATCTACTCTGTTGAACCAGGCCTTTGTAAAGGATTCCAAGCAGACCATCAAGGCGTATCTGCAAAGCAATGACAAGGATTTGACTGTTACTTCGTTTGTGCGGTTTACCTTGAACGATTAAAAAATGTCCAAAAAGCGTTTTAGAACATTTTTGTAAATGAAAAAGCGGCTGTTTAAATTTTAGACAGCCGTTTTTTATTTTTCCATTTTGGGATACAGGAGGGTTACGTAGCGGATAAAATTTTCCGAGTAGCGGCAGTTGGTTTTGGGGCGCCAATTGTCGTCGTAGCGCCCGATTTCCCGAAGCTCCGTCTGTTCTAACAGAGAAGCCGGCAACAGTTCCGCCGCTCTTTTTTCCGATACCAGCACAAGCGGCAGCGGCTCCGGAAAGGCCTCCTGGCAGATGTCCCAGGGAAGGATCCTGCGGCCGGCTTCGTACACCAATTCGATGCGTAACTCTTCGTCCGCCGGATAGTAAAAAGGCAATCCGGACAGTTCGGGAACCGTCCGGACCCGGTGGATGCTCTCCCGCTCCCGGTTCATAAAAACAGTGCCTATACCGGGCAGCAGCAAACCCAACACCACCACATGCAATAGCACTACCCCGAAGAGGAACGACACAGGACGGTTCCGGAAGGCAGCATAAAACAATACCCCTGCTATTCCCGGCAGAAGTGTGGCGGCTAACAGAAATTTTCCCAACGTCATGCCACCTTCCCGGTAAAAGAAGTAAGCAGCTACCGGCAAAGCCAATGAAAGCACAGCCAACAGGCCGGAGTTGATTTTATACAGCCACCTATCCGAAGCGGTAAGCAGGCGCCGCTCCCGAAAACAAACGATCCAGTAATAGAGGATGTGCGCCACACTCAATGCAGCGGGGATGAGCACCGGAAGCAGGTAGCGGTTCTTTTTCTCCGGCACGAGCGAAAGAAAAGCCAACACGGCCAATGTCCATACGGCACAAAACAGGTACTCTTTCCGGAACGGCAAACGCTTTCTCCAGTACGGCAGATACAAAGCTGTCAGCAAAAGCAGCGACCAGCAGCCGGATTCCAAAAAGAATTTCCAATAGTAGTACCAGGGGCGGACGTTGCGGTTCAACCACGCCGCCGACTCTTTGTTCCAGACCGCCAGTGCTGTCTCCCGGTGGTATATGTAGAGGTAAAGCGGCCACCAAACGCTGACCGCTATGCAAATAGTGGCGGACAACAGCAACGGAAGTGTTTTTCCTTTTAACGAAGGCTTGTACATAAAGCCCCACACCAGTAAAAAAGGGAGCAGCAAGGCGTAAAAAGAGACCGGGCCTTTCCCCAGGAAGGAGAGTCCCATCAACAGGCCGGACGAACAAAACAGCGCCCAATTCTTTCCGGGACGGGTAATGCCCCGGACAAGGCAGTAGATTGCGGCCAGCATAAACGCATGGCACCAGATGTCCCAGGTCGCCGTTCGCCCCGCCAGGATTATGTTGACCGAAGTGCAGAGCACGAGGGAGGCGATAAATGCGTACAAGTGCCTCCCGGTCAGCAATGCTCCCAACAGGTACAGAAAAAGGAGCAAAAAGAGAGCCGCTACCCCGGCAGCGGCTCTTTGTAATACAATGTTATCCGGAGAGATCTCTTCCAGCCCGGAGGCGATCCAGGTCGGCAAGGGCGGTTTTTCCAGCCTCAATTCGCCGTTCATGGTAGGGACCAGCCAGTTGTCGTACGTCACCATCTCCCGGGCCGTGATCAGATTGCGGCTCTCCATGATATCCGGGTAGATGAGGCCGTTGTGGACAAAGAAGGCAAAGAAGCCCACAACGGCTAAGACGATCAGGTGAAAGGTCCTGTTTTGGAACATGTCAATACATGGCTGTGATGTCCCAGACAAAAGCGCGGATGCCGTTCTCTTTGTTTACATCATCCAATTTTTCTACATACTGCAGGATCAACGGCACCATTTCGTCCTGTACGATGGTCATGGTAGCGGAGTTCATCTCCGGCCAAGTGTGGGAACCCATGCGCGGCTCCCCATCATCCGTTCCGGTCCCGTTGACGTTTTCCCATTGGGTAAACCCTTTGATCTTCATCTGTTCCAACATGTAGGCGACCCGTTCCGTCAGAGCCTGGTTATATACAATAAATACTGACTTCATGGCGTTATTTGTTTGGTTGTTGCGGAAGGTCCCGTTCCGGGTCGAATCCGCTCATAAACTTGTACATTTTGCTGTATTTCTTCTTTTTATCCCGGCTGCCGCTCCTGTCCCACCATGCATAGATCACCGGAACAATGAGCATGGTGATGATCGTGGAGAAGATCATCCCGCCGATCACCGCGATACCCATCGGGCGCCAGGTTTCGGAACCCTCTCCCACGCTCAAAGCCATCGGTACCATCCCCAGGATCGTGGTCAGGGAGGTCATCAACACCGGGCGCAAACGGGAACGGCAGGCCAGCGCGATCGCTTCGTATAAACGTATGCCCCGCTCCCGCATCAGGTTGATAAAGTCGATCAGTACGATACCGTTCTTGGTTACGATACCGATCAGCATCACCGCCCCCAATGCCGCTACCACGCTTAAAGGTGTATTGGTGAGAAGCAGGGAAAGGATCACCCCGGAGAAAGCGAACGGAATGGAGAACATGATGATAATGGGCATTTTGAACGATTCGAACTCCGCCGCCATCACAATGTATACCAACATCAGCGATAAAACCAGCAACTGAAGGAGGGATCCGAACGACTCCTGCTGATCCTCGTAAGATCCGCCCACGTAAAGGGAAACTTCGGGCGGCACGTCGTCTATCTGGGCCAGCATCTCCTGTACGGATTCGGCCAACTCTCCTATTGCCACTCCGGCTAACGGGGCGACGGAGACGGTCAGCATCCGCTGCTTGCTCTTGCGTTCAATGTTGGGCGGCGAATAAAATTCGCGGATCTCCCCCAACTCCTGGATGCGTACCTTCTGTCCGAATGCATCGGTGATAAACATGTTCTCGATATCGGTGATGGAAGAGCGGTACACCTCCTCCAACCGCACGATGATATCGTATTCCTCTCCGTTCTCCTTGTATTTGCTGTTCCGGAAACCATACATGCGGTTCCGCATGGCCGAACCGACATCCGCCGTTGTCAAGCCGTGCAGGGCCAGTTTGTCCCGGTTCAGGTGCAGTTGAAGCTCTACTTTGTCGTCATCCCGGCTGATCTTCACGTCTCCCGCTCCGGGTAACTGTTTGGCCATGTCCGCGATCCGGGCGGCTAAGGAGTTGGTTACGTTAAATTCGTGCCCGGTGACCTCGATATCTACGGTGTTGCTCCCTCCAAAACCGCCGCCGCCGGTGGAAACGGTGTATTCCAGCACATCCGGGAATTTTTTCAGGATGTCGCGGATCTGGTCGGCGATCACAAAGACATCCCGGTCACGCTCTTTCCGGTCCAGAAAACGCATGCGGATGTTCAGGATATTGTTCCCGGTCGTACTCATCATGGAGGCAAAGGAGGCCTCTTCTTCGCTACCGTATGCTAAGTTGATGATGGTTACTTCCGGCACGTCCGCCCGAATGGCCGAATCGATCTGCAGGGAGACCTTTTTGGTGATCTCTACCCGTTGCCCTGTCTGCATCTTTACATACGCTTGCAGGTTCCCCTGGTCGTTCTGCGGCATAAAGTCCGTTTGAATAAAACCTAATAGGCTACAGGAACCCAAAAAGACCGACAGCATGGCCGAGAGCATAAACGCCTTGTGGTGCAATGCCCAGCGGATCAACTTTTCGTACCAACTGTCCAACTTGGTCAACTGCCGGTTGACATAGTGGTAAAAACTGAACTTCCCGGCAGGCCCTAACTCCTGCACTTTCATCAACTGGGAAGCCAACATCGGGGTCAGGGAGATGGCCGTTACCGTGGAGGTTACGATGGTGATGCAGACGATCCACCCCAACTGTTTGAAGAGGATCCCGGTCATACCGGTCACCATGGTCAACGGAAAGAATACGGCCACGGTTACCAGCGTGGTTACGATCACCGAAAGCCACACTTCGTTTGTCCCGTATTTGGCAGCCTCGCGGGGACGGCTTCCGCGATCGATGTGTTTGGAGATGTTCTCCAGCACCACAATGGCATCGTCCACCACCATCCCGATGGCAATGGAGAGTGACGAAAGCGAGATGATGTTCAACGATTCGCCGGTGATCAGCAGGTAGATAAACGCCACGATCAAGGAGATCGGGATGGTCAGGGCGATGATAAAGGTCGCCCGCCAGCGCCCCAGAAAGACAAAGACCACCAACACCACAAAGAAGAGGGCGTACATCAGGGTTTCCTGCAGGTTGCTGATGGACTTTACAATGAAGTCGGAGTTGTCCGAAATGATCTGGAATTTGATGTCCGTCGGCAACTCTTTTTGGGCCGCTTCGATCTCTTTCTTGGCCTGTTCCGCTACCGCCACCGCATTGGCATCGGTCTGCTTGGTCACCAGCAACACACCGCCTTGCCCACGGTTTACGGTCTGTTCAAGGGTGATGTCCCGGAGGGTATCCCGCACGTTGGCCACATCGCGAAGGTAGATGGTTTTGCCATTCTGCATCCCCAGCACGATGTCCTTGATCTGTGCACTCTCTTCGAATTCCCCTTCCACGCGGAGCGTATAGTCCACGGTTCCCATCTTCACACTTCCGGAGGAGATGTCCTGGTTCTCGGCCAGGATCTTGGCGCCGATCTGTTCTACCGTCAGGCCATAGGCCTCTAATTGATGCGGGTCCAGATCCACATAGACCACCCGCACCGGCGCACCGGCCACAATTACGCTGGCTACGCCGTCCACCCGGTTCAGACGGGTGATCAGCTTATCGTCCAGGATCCGGTCGATGCCCGGATAGGAGGACTCCGCCGTCACCGCGTAGACCAGAATGGGTATCATAGAGGCATTGAAGCGCATGATGGTCGGCCGGTCGATGCCGTCGGGCAATCCCGACATGGCTTTGTCCACAGCATCCCGTACGTCGTTGGAGGCTTCGTCCAGGTTGGCCTCCCATTCGAACTCCAGATAGATCACACCGATGTTGTCGTACGAAACCGACCGCATCTCCTTCAGTTCGTCCACGGAGTTCAGATTGTCCTCCAGGATTTTGGTTATATTCTCCTCGATATCCGCCGCGTTCGAACCCGGATAGGTCGCCATGACTGTGAGGTAAGGCGGGTCCATTTTCGGGTACAGGTCCACGGGTAACTGGATGTAGGAGAATACCCCCAGCACGATAATGGCCAGAAAGACCATTAAGGTGGATATCGGTTTGCTAACCGCTGTATTGTATATACTCATTTCCGTATCGATTTATTGCTCTATTTTCAATGCCCGGCCGTCTACCAAGCGCCCCTGTCCGACTACGACCAGTTCTTCCCCCTCTTTGATCTCCGGACCGAAAATTTCGATCTGATCTTCAAAACGCCGCCCCAAGGTAACATCCACCCGTTTGGCCACTCCGTCTTTGTTGAGGAAAGCATAGCGATCGTTGGATCCTTGTAGTTTCAGGATAGCCAAGGAGGGCACGATCATGGTTTCCAGTTCTCCGACAAAGAAATTGACGGTTCCGTACATACCCGGGCGCAAAGCCTCGTCCCCGTTCGGGAGTTTTATTTCCACCCGGAACGTCCGGGAAGAGGGATCGACGGTCGGATAGACAATGCTTACTGTTCCGTGAAACTCCCGGTCGGGATAAAGGGAGCTTTTAAAGGTTACTTTTGTACCTGTTTTCAGGGAGAGAAAATACTGTTCCGCCAAATCAACATAGGCTTTCACGGGATCGATCTTTTCAATGGTCACGATGGAGGGCTTTGCCGCCCCGCCGGCCGCCATGCCGGAATAGACCTCCCCATCTTCAAAGTACTTGCCGGTCACGATCCCGTTGAACGGGGCCGGCATTTTCGTATTTTCTTCCAAGAATTCCACGTTGGATTTAGCCACTTCGTACTGGGTCACCGTAGCGTCGTATGCTTGTTTGGAGATGCTTCCCGTTTCATTCAGCTTCACCGCCCGGTTATACTCGGTTTCCAAATTTTTCAACTGTACCTGCGCCTGTTGCAAGCTGGTCGGGTCCATCTGTACCAACAACTCTCCTTTTTTGATCCGGTCGCCAACTTCTACGTAGATCTTATTGATGCGACCGGGCGAAGCCGGTGCGTAATAGACCTGTTCGTCGGCCTCCAGTGTCGCCGTGTAATCCAGCGTCGTGGCCACCTTCTGTTTCGTCAATTTCAATACTCTTACGGGTGTGGCTTCTTCCACGGTCTCCGTTGTTTTTTCTTTTCCGGAGCAACCGGCCAGCACGGCCACGGCCACCACCCATAAAATAGTGTTTCGTATCATGGTATAAATTTTTATTTTCGTGGTTAGTAAGAGAATTCGTTGTACAGTCGTTCCAGTTTCAATTCTGCCTGCAACAGTGTCAGGCAGGCGTTGGTATAGTTGTTTTCCGCTTCCAGGTAGTTGTTGTTGGCCTGGGTCAGATCCAAACTGGAAACCGCCCCAAATTCGTATTTTCGCTGGATATTTTCCAACACGCGTTTAGCAAGTTCGATGTTCTCTTTTTGCAGGGAGTAGTTCTCCGTGGCGTTTTTCAGCTCAAATTTATACTGTTTGTCATTCAGGTAGAGTTGATCTTCCAACAGACTCTTGTTCAGCAATGTCTGCTCGTAGCCGATCTTTGCCTGTTCCACCAGGGATTTGCGTTCAAACCCGGAGAAGAGCGGAATGCTCATCACTACGCCGGCCGCGTGCTTGGGACTCATGTCCAGCTCCGGCTTTAACAATTTGTATGTGTAGGAATATTGTCCGGAGATGGTCGGAGCATACGCCCATTTTTGCAGGCCAACCATCTTTTTATTCATCTCCTCCTGGGTCTGTATTACCTGAAATTCCGGACTGTTGTTGATCTCGAACTGCTGTACGGCCAACTTCACGTAATCCTCTTTATCCAGGAAATGGTCCAACGGATCGCTCAGCCGCAAAGCGTGATCGGCTGTCAACCCCAACTGCAGGCGCAACAGGTTGTAACTCAACTCCACATTCCGTTCCAAAGTGGATAAACTGTTTTTTAACAGTCCTACGGTGATCCGGATCTGATCGACATCTGTGATCTCGACAGTTCCGGCTTCGTACATGTTGCGGGTATGCTCGTAAACCTCATTAAGGTTTTTCAGGTTCATGGACACAATCTCTTTCAACCGTTCACCGGCCAGTACTGCATAATATGTATTGCATATATTCTCCCGGATATCCAAAGCAGTAATGTCCACCTGTTGCATGGAGAGTTGCTCGGCGATTTTGCTGATCTGAACATTGACGATCCACTGGCCGCTGAAGAGCAGTTGGGAAACCGACCCGACCAGATTCGACTGGTCTTTCATTTTGATAGCGTTCCCGCCAAAATTCATCTCGTAGCCAAAGTTGGTATTGTAATTCACTGTCCCGTTGATCTGCGGCAATCCCGATGCCACCGCTTCCCGCACTTTTTGCTTATAAAGGTCCACTTCTTTCCGGGATACCTGTAACTGTTTGTTGTGCTCCACGGCATACTCTACGGCCTGCTGCAACGAGAGGCTTTCTGTTTCCTGTGCCAGGACCAGCGAGGGCAGTAACAGAACCGCCCACAATCCGATCCATCGTTTTTTCATCTGTATCATCATCTTTTTATTTTTTACCATGCTATTCCCGCCAACAAATGGAATCTACATTTTATGCAAATTTTGTGCCAAAGGTAAAAATCCGTTCAAAAAAATAAACTATTACGATTACCGAATCCCTGTTCGCTTCAGCTTCTCGTTCAGTTTGGCCCGGATCCGGTTCAGGGTTGTCTTCTTTTTGATCCATACCAGTACATCTTCCGCATTCCCCGCCGTCTGCAATTCGAGGATCTTACCGTCCGCTTCGCGCACCATCAATTCCACCCGCCGCATTTTGTAATTGTCCACCACTTTGGGCAACAACTCCGCCAACAGCAACTCTTCCCGGGGGACGTAGCTCTCCTTTTGGCTCCACATTCTGCTCAATTCGTACGGTTCGCTCAGTACATCGGCCACCCGTCCGCTGATGCGGGGATCCGGATGTCCAATGAAATATTTGGCCGGAATAAACCCGGGAGAGCGGTAATGAAGCCCGTATTCCTTTTGTATGACGAGCCATTCGGGATCAAACAGCTCCAATTCGTCTTCCGCCAGCTCTTTGATGATATACTCTCCGACGCTGACAGAGCGAGTCACGTCCTCCTGGGAATCTTCGTACAACTCCACGTTTCCGAACAACAGGAGGTAACGAACCAGCATCCGCTCCTCCGTCGCGCATCCCTCGTCCGCCTTCAGGACAGCAGGCTCGACGGAGGGGGGGGGCTCTTTCTTGCCGAAACGGTCGTCGTATGCCCGGTGTTCTCCGTCCGCCTTTTTCCCCGTCCGGATCCGGGCCACCTCGTTGTACAACTCCTGCTCTTCCGTTTGCATTAGAAGAGCCGCCTCCCGGACATAGACCGAACGGGTAATGGAATCCGGGATCAGCGCAATACTCTGCACCACTTCTTTGATCAACCGGGCCCGCTCAATCGGGTCGTTGCCGGCCTGCCCCAGGAGCAACTTTGTTTTAAACGAAATAAAGTCGGTTTCGTTGTTCCGGAGATATTCCTGTAACTCCTCCGGTGTGCGGGACAGGGAAAAAGAGTCCGGATCTTCTCCCTCGGGAAGCGATAGCACCCGCACGTTCATCCCCTCTTCCAGCACCAGATCAATCCCCCGGAGCGATGCCCGGATACCGGCCGCATCGCCGTCGTAAATAATGGTGATGTTAGGGGTCAACCGGCGGACCAGGCGGATCTGCTCCACTGTCAGTGCCGTTCCGGAAGAGGCGACCGTGTTCTCCACTCCCTTGCGGTGAAAAGAGATCACATCCAGATAACCCTCCACCAAATAGCAGCGATTGTGTTGTACAATGCTCTTTTTTGCAAAATAGATGCCGTACAGGGTGCGGCTTTTGTGGTAGATCTCGGATTCGGGAGAGTTTAGGTATTTGGCGCTTTTCTTGTCACCGGTCATGATCCGCCCGCCAAAGGCAATGACCTTTCCGCCGATGTCCCGGATCGGGAAGATCACCCGCGCCCGGAAACGGTCAAAACCGCCTTTGTCCGATGGGATGGTCAGACCGGTCTTGACCAGATACTCCTCCCGGTACCCTTTTTCCTGCGCCAGCCGGGTCAGGACGTCCCATTGTTCCGGGCTGTAACCGAGCCCGAATTTCTCGATGGCGGCATCGTCCAATCCCCGTTTGTGCAGATAGCCCAAACCGACGGACCGACCTTCGTCCGTATGTAGCAGTTGATCGACAAAAAAATCGTGTGCAAAAGCGGTGACCACTAACATGCTCTCCCGTTCGCTCTTCTCCTTTTTCTCCTCCTCCGTCAGCTCTTTTTCTTCGATGGTAATGTTGTAGCGGGCCGCCAAGAAACGCAATGCCTCCACGTAGGACATCTGCTCGTGCTCCATGATGAAGTTGACCACATTGCCTCCTTTTCCGCACCCGAAGCATTTGTAAATGCCCTTGGAGGGAGAAACGGTGAAAGAACCAGTCTTTTCGTTGTGGAAGGGGCAGCAACCGACGTAATTCACCCCCCGCTTTTTCAGGTTCACAAAATCGGACACTATCTGGTAGATGTCCGCCGCATCGAAAATCTTCTGTATAGTCCCCTGATCGATCATCCTGCGAAGATAATGCAAACCGGGGGATAAACAGAAACATTTAAATAAATTTCTCCCGGTTTTGGGTATTGTAGAGGCCGCCGAGCAAGCAGACTACCGACACGATCAAGAGGATGACGCGGTTGTCCAAAACGGTGTTGAAGAAAATGGCGGGGTTTTTGTCCAAAGGAACGTCATACGGGTTCAGGAAGACGTTCCATTTGCTGACACCCAAGGTCTGGTGCAGGATAAAAAAAATCAGCCCGATAACGATAATGACCACCGCTGTTCCGTTGCCGTTTTTAACGACGGTACTCAACAAAAAGGAGAGCATCCCGATCAGAAAAGCCGGCACCATGACCTGCAGGGTGAGTGGTCCGGGAGGCACCTCTACGACCAGCCAGTCCGTCAGCGATCCCAACCCGAAGGTCAGGACAAAACAGATCACATAGGCGATCAAGAGCCGGAAGAGCCAGACTTTGTACCGGTAATTGGGGATGCCGAAGATGATCTCGATGATCTTGGCATCCTGATCGTTCTGGATCCCGAAACACATGGGGTAAAACACCAGCAGGATGGAGGGAACCAGGAGCATGCTGTACGCCGTCGCCTCTGTAATTTCATCATCGGAAAAGAGGTTGATGACAACGGTCAGGATAAAAAAAGCGACGGCGCTGAGCAGGAAATAGATGAATTTATTCCCGAAAATGATCTTGATATTGTAGTAAGTGAGCCGATATACCGTATCCAAAAACATAATCTGAATTTTACTGGGTGATAATCTCTTCGTTGTTCGCCAGTTTGACGCCCCGTAGCAGCCAGAGGTAGGAGTCCTCCAACACCGGGTTAGTACGCGTGGCTCCGGGCACGGGTTCCGTTTCGGAAAGGCACCTTACCTTGATGTTGTCCCCCAACCGAATGTGGTGCACAATGAGCAGGTCCGGAGGCAATTGGGCAAATTCCCGGGCCGGGATCTCGAAGATCCAGGTCACCTCTTTGGCAATGTTGGCCATCTCTCCGGGGGTTCCGTAATACCTCAGGCATCCCTTGTTGATCACACCCACCTGGTTGCAGGAGCTGGCAATGTCCTCGATGATATGGGTCGAGAAGATGACGATGCGGTTGCGCGACAGCTCCACTAACAGGTTCCGGAAGCGGATGCGCTCCCGCGGGTCGAGGCCCGCCGTCGGTTCGTCCACCACTAAGATGCGGGGCAGGTTGAGCAACGTCTGAGCGATCCCGATGCGCTGTTTCATCCCGCCGNNTTTTGTCCCGGTTCTCGTACATGTGCACCGCTTCCAGCACCTCCCGGATGCGCTTCGCCCGCGTCTCCCGGTCGTAAATGCCTTTCAACAGGGCCTGGTATTCCAGGAACTGCCCGGCCGTCAGGTTTTCGTACGTGCCGAACTCCTGAGGCAGGTAACCGATCAACCCCTGCAACTCCTCCCGTTTCCGCTGGGTATCGATGCCGTTGATGAAGATCTTTCCGTAACTCTGCTCGAAAACACCGCAAATAATACGCATCAGCGTCGTTTTTCCCGCTCCGTTCGGCCCGAGCAAACCGAACATCCCCGTCCGGATGTCCATAGATACCGAACTGAGCGCTTTGAAAGGCGCTTTTTTATAGCCGATCAGAGGCACTTTCGTGGCAAAGCGGTATACTCCCTTCCGCAATAGGCGGAAGCGGCCTTCGATCCGGTCGATATTGATGTCGTACCGGTGAATACGGTCGGCCAACTGACTGACCAATATGCCCACATACCACAACAAACCGACCAATACAGGCAGACCGCCTCCGTAAAAATGGAAGGTCGCCCATACCAGTACCGCCAACGGAAAAAAATAGTAGTACAACCGGCGGAAAATACCCAGCACCCGGCAAAGTCTTCGGTTACCGCGGGCAGAGAGAAATTCCACTGCAATATCCGTCAGCTTCAACGTCAACAGCCACACGGGGACAGCAAAAAGCAACGCCCAGAAGACCAAGGCCTGGTAGCTGAATACAAAGTAATAGAGAAATACCGTCACCGGCGTCAGCCAAAGCAATACCCGCAAATCTTTCCAGGTGCGGTACTCTTCCCGCAATCCCAGGCGTTCCCGGATTTTCAGCCCGGATATCCACTCCCGCCTGAACCGGCCGTCCCGGCCGTATATTTTTACCAAATTCCGGATCTCGATCAGAATCTCCTGGTCTTCCGGGATGATGTTCTCTTTGGCCCGCCTCAAACTGCCTTCTATAAACCAGGTGATCCCTGGGATCAGGATCACAGCCAATATCAGGTAGGCAACCCGCCAGAGCAAGCCCTCTTCAAACCAAAAGATCGCTGCCACAGCCGCCACCATCCCGGTAAGTTGGAGGATCTTCATCCCGACGGATTGGGTACGCAGGCGTCTCAGGGCGTCCTCCAGTCCCGAATAGAGCGTCGGGATGATGACAAGGGTCAGCAAGGTACTCATGGTCAGCCCACCGATCACCGTAATGGCAAAAGGCGCACCCAGCCCGGCTACGAACTCCCCTTTCCCCATCGCCAGCGGCAACATGGCTACAATCGTCGTGATCGTTGTGATCAGAATGGGGCGGATGCGGGAGATCCCGGCCACCATCAGCGCCCGCTGTTTGCGGAAGCCCCGCCTCCGCAACAGGGAGGTGTAGTCGATCAGGATGATGCTGTTGTTCACCACGATCCCGATCAGGATGATAAAACCGGTGATCACATTCAAGTTCATCAGGGAGTTGCTGGTCAGCAACAACGCCAGAAGTGAACCGATCGCCGCCAACGGGATCGAAAACATCAGCACCACCGGAGCGCTGAGGGATTCAAATACGGAGGCAAGGATCATAAAGACCAAGATGAAGGCCGCCAGCACTAAAAAGGCATACTCGTTCGTTGCGTTCTCCTCGTGCACCACCTCCACCGCCAAACCGGCCGGAATGTCCACCATCCGGACCAGGTCGTCGATCCCGGCACGGGCCGCCTCTAAGATCTGTTTGGATTCGTTTACGTCCGAATTAAAGCGGTAACCGACTACCAACTCTTTGTCCTGATTGACCCGGGTAATGTTTCCCTGTCCGCGGGTCAGGTTGATGCTGCTGAAATCCCGCAAACCGATGAGCGCCTGGTTCTGGTTGGATACCTGCAGGTTCCGAAGGTCCTCCAAGGTCCGTTGCACAGGCTTTTCGTCCTCCTCCTGGGCTTTGACGTACGCTTCGTCCTTGATCTGGATGTCGTACTCCTCATCGCCTGCCTTGTATTTGATCTGTGTGGTATTTGCCGGAGAGAAGTTCGTCAGTTCCGTCACGACGTTGGCGGGCGTGACGTCGTATACGCCCATCAGGTACTGGTCGAACCGGATACGGGATTCCGGCCGGCCGCGGGAGGCGCTGACCCAAGCATAGCTTATGTTCTCCTGTTCCCGCAATTGGTACTCCAGGTACTCTGCCAAATTGGACATCTCTTCAAAATCCTGTCCTTTGATCACGATCTTCTCCTGCTGGTCGCCCATCCCGAGCGTCCGTAACAGGTCCGCTCCTCCTCCCAGCAAAGCGCTTCCGCCACCGCCCTGAAAATTCTCGCTGCTGGCACGGGCCTCCAGGCTGATGTTCCAGATCTGAAGTTGTCGGGCCGTTCCCAACACCTTGTTTTTCATCTGCAACAAGTTCATCCGGTTGATCTTCTCAAAATCCTCCTTCAGTTTGATGGTGATGTTGGCGTCAGCGGCGTAAATCTTTGCCGTCACCTGTTCTATTTCGGGAATCTGCACCAGTTCATCTTCGTAATTCCGGATCATCTTGTCGGTGCGCTCCAGCGTAAAACCGGTCGGAGAGGTGATGTATACCTCGAATGAATCGGTCTCCACCTCTTTCAACGTATTCAGGGTCAACGCCATGGAGAGGGCAATGACCGCCGCCAGCAAGAGCAGGGAACCCACCACCACCAGAGCCGGTTTCCGCAGCGCCATCTTCAAGACGGCCAGATAGGCCTGCACCGGGCGGCTGTACGGGGACATGACACTGAAATTCACTTGGCTGTACCGGCGCGTCATAAAGTAGTTGACTGCCATCGGCACGAGCAAAAGGGCCACGATCAGAGAGATGGAGAGGGTGGCTACAATGGAGACACCTACATGCTGGCCGATCAGTTTGAATGTGTAGTTGTCCGCAAACAGAAAGGGCAGAAAAACGGTGATGGTCGTTAGTGTGGAGGCGAATATGGAACGCCACACCTCCTGGGTACCGCGGACGGAGGCGTCTTCGGCAGAAACTCCCGTCCCCCGAAGGCGGAAGATGTTCTCCATCACCACCACCGAATTGTCCAGAAGCATCCCCACCGCCAATGCGATACCGGTCAGGGTCAATGTATTGATACTAATCCCGCCCAGGTAGAAAAAATAAAACGAGGAAAAGACCGAGATCGGGATGGCAAAGGCAATAATGGTCACGATCCGGAAATTGCGCAGGAAGAGATAAAGAATAAAAATCGCCAATATGGCCCCGCTGATCCCCAGATCCACAATGGTGTTGATATTGGTGCTCATGGTCTCCGCCACATCCGAATCCACCTGGATGTGTACCCCCTTCTGTTCCAGTTCCCGGTTGAGTTGTTCGATCTCTTCCCGTACCCGCTCCGACAACTCGATCACGTTCATCTGGGGAGATTTGGAAACGATGCAAGTTATCACCTCTTTTCCGTTCACCCGGGAGTAAGACTCCTCTTCCTTGACCCCGAAGGTAATATCGGCGATATCTTTCAACAATACAGGCCCCGAAGCAACCACAATAGAACCCAGGTCTTCTGTCTCTAAGTACTCGGCCGTTACATTAACAAAAAAGCGTTTGTTATCGTCGTAGACAGAACCGGCAAAGGTCTTTTCCGCCATGTTCCGGCTGATCAGGGAACTGATTTGGGAAGCGGTCAGGTTCAGGGCTTCGCACCGCTCTTTGTTCAGGATGATCTCGATGCTTTTTTGCCGGCCGCCCATCACGGTTACCGCCGCCACTCCGTCTATGTTCTCCAGTACCGGGGTAATGTCCGCATCGGTTACGCTCCGCACATAATCCACATCTTCGTCCCCCAGCACCAACAGGTTCATAAACATGGAACTCACCATGCTGGCAGGAGCCCTGTTCACTTGCACCCGGAACTCCTCCGGCAGGTTTTTGGCAGTGACCTTGATCTTTTCCTCCAATTTCAGGTAGGCATACTTAATGTCGGTCCCCTTGACGAAACTGACCTTGATCCGGGCATTTCGTGTAGAAATGGTGGTCTCTATTTTCTCTACCCCTTCCAGAGTACCGATCACCCCTTCCACCGGGATGGCCGCCTGCCTTTCGATGTATTTCGGATCCAGTTCGCCGGTAGCGGAAACCGTTACACTCAACTCCGGTAACTCCGCATTGGGGTAGAGTTCCATCGGGAGGTAGCTGTAGGAAAAAAAACCCATCAGTGTCAACCCGATAAAGAGCATCGAGATCAGCACCCGGCGATTTATCAGTTTCTTCATACTATTTCCGCTTCCTGTCCATTATATAATATACACACGGGATGACGACCAACGTCAGGGCGGTTGCCGAGAGCAGGCCGCCGATGACGGCTAAGGCCATCGGAGAGCGCAGGGAAGCCCCTTCCCCGAACCCGAAACACATCGGCAACAGGGCCAGAATGGTCGTCAGGCTCGTCATGATGATCGGGCGGATCCGTTGCTGCCCCGCCTGCATGATCGCCTCTTTCAACTCCATGCCCTGCTCTTTCAGTTGGTTGATCCGGTCCACTAAGATAATGGAGCTGTTCACGGCGATCCCGGCCAGCATGATGACCCCGATAAACGCCATCATGTTGAGGGTCTGCCCCGTCAACAGAAAGATCAAAATGGTCCCAACAAAGGCTAAGGGGATGGTGAGCAGAATGGTGAACGGATGACGAAGCGACTCGAACTGGGAGGCCATCACCATGTAGACCAACAACACCGACAACAGCAAGGCAACCCCCAAACCGTTAAACGATTCGGCCCGCTTCTCCTCTTCGCCCGTGATCTTAGCTGTGTAGCGGGCGGGAAAATCCACCCCGGCGATCCGTTCGTTTACTAACGGAGTCACCCGGCTCAACGGATACCCTTTCTGCAACAAGGCCGTTACCCTTCCCACCCGGTTCTGGTTGTTCCGGGCGATCTCTTTGGGAGCCGTTGTTACGGAAAGTTCGGCGATTTCGCCAAGCCGGTATTTTTTATCTCCTTGATTGATCTCTATGTTCTGCAACTCGTCCAATGAAATTTCCGGCACCCGAATCTCGATGGCGACAGGTTCCCCTTTGTATTCGTAGCTGCCGGCGCTTTTACCGTTTAGCTTATCGCTTACCTGTTGGGCGACGGAAGAGATATCCACGCCGTAAATCCCGCTTTTCAGCCGGTCTACGGAGATGTCGACCTCCGGGGCGCCCCGTTCCATCGATGTAGCGATGTCGTACAGGCCCGGAATGTCCGCGATCTTCTCCTTAATTTCCATACAAAGTTCGTCCAACACCTCGATTTCGTCGCCTTTCACCTCGATCACCAACGGGGCCCCTTCCGTCCCGAGGGCGCTTTGCAGGGCGGATTGCTCTTTTTCAAAGGTCATCTCGACATCTTCAGGTATCCCGGCATTCTGCAACAGGGAAGCGATCAGGTAATCCGCGTCTATCCGGGCCTTCTTGTTCAGTTTTACTCGGATCTCGGCCTGGTGCTCCTCGCTGGCCCGGGCGCCCGCTTCCGTATCGGTGTGAGAGGGGCCAACCAGCGTATAGATCCACTCCACATCGTCCGCCCCCAGTTCCTGAAGCATTTTTTCCACGGAGACCGCCGCATAGTCGGTACTCGCCAAGCGGGTACCGGTCGGCATGTTCAGTTTCACGGAAAATTCGCGCGACTCGGCACGAGGCATAAATTCCACCCCGATAAAAGGCAGCAGCAAGTAGGAAGCTATCACCAGCACCAATGCGCTCAAAATCACCGTGCGGCGGCGTTCCAGCAACCGGCCGACGAACCGGCCGTACCCGCGAATCTGCACCGATTTGCTCTCCTTCTTGTTATTGCCCAGAAAGCGGGAAGCCAGCATGGGAATAAAAAGGATCGCCACAAAAAGCGAAGAGAGTAGCGAGAAGGTTACCGTCCACGCCTGCTCTTTGAACAGTTCGCCGGCCGCCCCTTGGATATAAACGATCGGAAGAAATACCACAATGGTGGTCAACGTGGACGAGGTAATCGCCCCCGACACTTCGGACGTCCCTTTGATAGCTGCCTCCTTCGGGGAGAGTCCGTTTTCCAAGTTCCGGAAAATATTCTCCACCACCACAATGGCGTTGTCCACCAGCATTCCCGCTCCCAGTGCCAAGCCGCCCAATGTCATGATGTTCATGGACAAGCCGTTGAAATACATCAGGTTGAAGGTTGCGATAATGGATACCGGTATGGAGATGCTGACGATCAGCGTTGTGTTGATGCGCCGCAGGAAGAGGTACAGGACAAAGACGGCCAGCAGGATCCCCATCACGGCAGAATCCTTGACCTCTCCGATCGAGGCCCCAATAAATTCTCCCTGGTCGCTGATGACATGAAATTCGTACCCCGGCATGCTTTTCCGCAAATCGGCCAACTTGCCGCGGATATTCTCCACCACCTTTACCGTGTTGTATTTGTTCTCCTTGTAAATGCTGATCCCCAGGCACCGCTCTCCGTCGAACCGGGCGATGTTGTCCGGATCCTGGTTGGCGGAGCGGACAGAGGCGACATCTTTCAGGTAAACCGGCGCTTTGGCATCTCCGGGACCGCTCTCCGCATCGGTAGCAGCCGGTTGTTTAAACGCAACGATGATGTTCCCGATGTCCTCGATACTCCGGATCAGGTTTACCCCCTTGACCGTGTATTGGATATCCTCGTTTATAATGGAGCCGCCGGAGACATTCCGGTTGAGGCTTTCAATCCGGGAAGCGATCCCGTCCACCGTCAGCCCATAGGCTTCCAACATATAGGCATCCGTTTTGATCTCGATGTAGGCATTCTCCTGTCCGTTCAACTGGATGTCGGCCACCCCATCTAACCGTACCAGCTCGCTGCGCATGTAGTTTTCCGCGATCCGCCGGAGTTCGTTCAGGTCTTTGACCTCGCTGTGGGTCAGCGCCAGGGTCATGACCGGCGCCGCATTCGCATCGTAGCGGGAGATCGAAAAAGAGGTCACTTCCGGATTCTGCGAAATGGAGGAAAGGCCCCGCTGCAAGTCCAGAAAAGCAGCGTCCATGTCCTGGTCCCAGCCATACTCTACCGTGATCAGGGCCGATCCGGCCATGCAACTGCTCTCTACGCTCTTCACCCCGTCCTGCCGGGCGGCCAACGATTCGATCGCCTCCACGAACTGCGTTTCGATCTCTTCGGGCGGACGCTCTCCGGCCTGCAGGTCAATATACAGGGCCGGATTTTTCAGGTCCGGGAAGAGATCGGTTCCCAGCTTGTTATAGGAGATGATCCCCAGCAGACATACCGCCAAGGTCATCATCAGCACCGTGACGGGATATTTTACTGCAAATTTTGTGATCTGGTTCATGCGGCTTCTATTTCATCTCTTTTACCCGGCTCCGGTTCCGCAGCCATTCGTATCCCCGTACCACTATCTTCTCTCCCTTTTCCAATCCGCTCTCCACCTCTATGTACTTCTCATCACTGATCCCGGTCACGATCACCCGCTCCTCCGCAGTAGCTTTATCCACGGTGAACACCACCTTGCTTCCCCGCCGGGTCGTAACAATCTCTTTCGGGATCGACAATACGGAATCCTTCTGCACTGCAACAATATCCGCTTTGGCAAACATGCCGGGACGCAGTTTTAACCGGGGGTTCTCTATTTCGATAAAGCCGGAAAAAGTCCGGGTATCCTCGTTAATGGCCGGAGAGAGTTGGGCAATACGCCCTTTCAGGGTATCCGATTTGATGTTGTAGTTCGTGATGTAAACCGATTGGCCAACCGCCACCTTGGGCATCACATTTTCCGGGAACTGGGTTTCTACATACATTTTGCTGTAATCCATGATGCCTGCCAGTACCTGTCCTGAAGCCACCTCTACATTCGGCGTATAATAGGGCATGTTCACCAATACCCCCGTAAACGGAGCGGTTACATTCATTTTGGCCAATGTAATGTAAGCGTTTTCCAGCGCGATCTTGGCGTTGATAAAAGCGCTCTCCGCGTTGTTGACCTCTTTCTCGGTCACACCTCCTTTCTCCAGAATACTTTTCTGGCCTTCCCACTCTTTTTCGGTCACCTGCACCTGCAATTTCTTGCTCTCCAACTGTACGTTGTTCTCGTATTCCCTGTTTTCCAAACGGACGATCACAGCACCGGCCTCCACCACATCACCCAGCCGGTACGGTTTCCCCGTCTTCGGATTTTGCTGCATAACATACAACCCGTTTACCTCGGATTTCAATTCCACTGTATTGGCGGCTTTGGCAGTCCCGGTCGTTGTTACAAGCTCCTGCAATGTTCGCAATTGCGCCTCTTCCAACCAAACCGGAGTAGTCGTTTCGTTGTTTTGGCCTGTCCGGTCTCCTCCGCAGGAGGCAAGAGCTATTCCCAAACTCAGGAAAACAATAAGCGTAGAAAAGTTATTCATGGTATGTTTGTTTGATGATTTACTATTTAAGTGTGTTAAAAATCTCCGAAGGCAGGTACGACGTATTGCTTTCAAAATCCCACAGGGTCTGCACTTTCAGGTTCAGCAACTCCAATTTGTAGCTGATCAGCGCATTGGTATAGGCCTGTTTCGCATCCGTCAACTGCCGCTGGTACTGCTGCAAGTCCATCCCGGTGATGTCTCCGTTCCGGTATTTCTCCATATTGATCTCGTAGGTACGTTCAGCGTTCTCCACTTTTTTCCGGGCAATGTTGATCTGGCTGATCAGGGTAGGCAGGTTCCGGCAAATCTGGCGGATGCCGAGAACAATCTGTTTTTTCTGCTCTTCGAAGTCTACCTCATCCGACTCCAGAGCCAATTCGCTCGATTGGACCCGGGCTTTTTTGGCGCCCCAGTCAAACAGCGGGATCGTCAGGGACACCCCTACTTGTTCGTTGTCCGTCGGATTGTCGTACATATTGGGCACTTTGTCCCCCAAAGCGTTCAGGCCGACCCGGGCCGAGATATTTCCCCGGAATTCGTTTTCCGATTTGGCCCGTATAATCGAAAAGAGGTCCCGTTCCAAGGTGATTTCCCGCTGCCGAATCTCCGTCCGGTGCTCCAATCCATACCTGACGGCATCCGTACTGTTCACTTCGATCGGATTTACTTCGGTATTGGCCAAAACCGTAATATCCTGATCCAAAGCCATACCTATCAGTAATTTGAAATTATCTTTGGCGTTTTCGTAGGTAATTTCCGCAGAGAACACGGACGATTCACTGGTAGCTAGGTTCACTTCCGCCTGGAACAACTCTTCTTTCGCCACCAATCCGGCCTCTGCCTTGTTTTTGATGATCTCATAGTTCTGCTGCTGGTTGGCGAATTCGTCTTTAGCCGTACCCAGATCCTTGAAACGCTGGTACACCGAATAGAAGTTGTCTGTCACATTTTTCTCGATATTTAACTGCTGCATGGAGTAGGCGATCCGGGCATTTTCCAAGCTCAGCTCCAATTCCCGCAACTGCATCTTGGTGCGGTTGTAAGTAAAAATGGGCTGGTCCAAGCGCAGGGAGATGTCGTGGGAAAACGCGGTGCTGGCCCTTCCAGAACTGCGGTTGTTGGCGTCCTGCCAAGAAACGTCGTTCACCAGAGAGATGGAGCCATCCGTCCATTTGATCGGCTGACGGATACCCAGCGAAGCAGAAACTCTCATCACCTCGTTGTCATACCACTCGCTGTTGTAGTTGTCGTATTGATTACTCCGGGAGTAGGAAAAAGGATCTACATCCAGGGAGAATTGGGATTTCAGCGAGGCGTGCTGCGCTTTTAAGTTCAGTTCGTTCTGCTGAAGACTGAATTTACTCTGAATCAATGCCGGACTGTTTTGAAAAGCGACCTCCAGGGCTCTCTCCAAGGTCAGCACCTCCTGGGCCGGCCCCTTCACCCACAGGCCTGCCAGCAGAATAAACAAAAGGACATACTTATGCATACGGATATTGGTTTTTTGGTTTATGCTATCTCATTTTGGTCAATTTCACGGCATCCGCTACAACGTAAGAGGCGGAAACCTTATCGGTCAGGGTGATTACTACCTCCCCGGCCGGCAGGGAAAAATTCCCCAAAGAATACCACCCCTGCTCCGCCTGCCGGAAATCTACCGGAATGGTCTCTTTTTCATTGCCGTACACAATTGTGTAGGTTTGCATCTGGTCGTTGTTCTGTCTCCTTCTGTTGTTCCGGCCGAATTGAAAAGTTTCCAACTTTGGCACCCAGACCGCAATGTCGTAATAACTCCCCTCCGGGATCTCTGCATGCCACTCCACCGAATTTTTCCCAACGCCCCTGCTTTTGTAATGGGCGAAACGCACCGGTGTGCCGTAAAAGGAGTTGTTGATCACCGCCGTCCATTTCGAGGGAGCGAACCAAGGGATATAGTTCATGTATTTATCCTCCGGCTCTTTCCGGAACCACTCTTTCAGTTTCTGTTTTTTATTGGATTCAACAATCCGGAAGCCGGGGCTTTCGTTGTCAATGACGATCTCCCGGGGATCTTCTGCAAAAAGTGCACTGTCGACCGGGAAAATGCCCTGCACCGTATCCCGTACCTCCGTGTCCACCTTCGAGAATCGGAAGGAAAATTCGCTCGGCAGGGATTGGGAGATGTTGGTGTTGATGGTTACCTGATTGGGGCGTTCGTCCCGGATCATTTTGATTTCCCGGGCGCTTCGGGCCGGTATGATATAGTTTCTAGCATCACCTCCCCCAGCAGGTGCATTAAACTGAAAACCTCCAGGACCTCCTCCTCCGCTCTGTACCTGCACGGTGATGATCCCGTCCACATCCGAGGGGTTGTACGTCTTGAAAATGATCCGGTATTTGGTCATCTCGTCCACCACCACTGTATGGGCTTCCACGTTTTTCAGCAAGATCAGGGGAGAAGCGGAAACTGTGTACCAGGTATGGATATATGCTTCCAGATCCAAACCAAAACGCTCCCGAAAAGAGCGGAAAAACTCCGCCGCTGGAATCTCCCGGAAAAGACGTGCCTGGAACCAAGCTTTCATAAAGGAATCAAAATCCTTCTGAGACACCCGGGCGGTGATGTAGTTTTTCAAATCGCCGCATTTCAATTTCAGTAACTCGTAAAATACCTTGGGTGTCAATATGGAGTCGGACATGGCCTCTTCGAAACTGTGCTCCTTCAGATATTCGTTGGCCCGCTGCCTGTCCGTCAACGAAAAATTGAAATACCACATCCTCTGAGTGGATTCCGTCAGGCTCTGCAACATGTTCAAGGCGACATCCAATACCGGAAATGTATCCGAACGGACAAATTCCGTATGTCCGTAAAACAGGGGAGCGACGTTGAACGGATTCACCGCCCCGTCCCAGGAACGCCAGGCGCTCTCCTGATGAAATGTGCTCATCGCGTATTGATACAACATCTGAGCCTGTACCTCCTCTTTCTCCAACAGGTCACCTCCATCCCGCCAATTCTTCATCTGCCACTCGCTGGCCCGGAAATCCGACGCGGTCAGCATCCCTTTTTCTGGCAGGAAAAGGATCTCCGGCATGACCTGTTCGGTATACCCTTTCCAGTTTCGGGTGTAGCCGGTAAAGGGCAGAGGAGCCTCCGCCAGCACAAATTTACCGAACAGGTAATCCCTGTTTTTCGCCACCTCTATCGTATTGCGAATCTGGCGGATTAAGACAGGTAAGGTATCCTGCAATTCGGAAAAATAGGGCGTAAAATAGTCGTGGCCGGGGAAGTGGCAAAGTTCGTAATCCGTCGAGTCGACCCGAATTGCTTTTTTCTCGTAAGCCGCCAAAGTCAGGCTGATGCCCGGTAACAACGTTTTGTTGGTAAATACGGTCTTCCCGGCAGTCACTGTCCCGGTACCCTGGGAAAGAGCCGTCAGGTGTCCGGGGTGCACCACCGTTAATTCGTACCGGGAGAAATTTTTTCGGATCTTATACGGAACAGCCGGGTAGACGGGAGGCTCCGTAACCGGGTACCACAAACACTCCGGGGTGAGCAGCGTAAAACGGTCTTCCAGATAGAGGTAGCGCTTTCCGTAGCGAAAAAAAGAATACCCCGCTGTCGGATTGGCAAAAAACTCCTCGTCCTCTACATCCACGTAACAGATCTTTTCGTCTACCGGGCCGGCATAGCGGATCAGGAGTTCGGTCCGCTCTCCGGGCGCCAGAGAGAGATCCATCTCCGCCACCTGCTTGTTCCGGATCACCTTCAGTTCCCGTCCGTCACTCTCCGCAGATACAATTTGCAGGCCGGGATTCAGGTACAACAGCAGGGAGGAAAGGGGTTCCGCATGGGGATTCTCCACTGTCAGACGGCTCTCCCCCTCCAAGCGGCCGCCCCGGGGCTCCACCGACAGGCGGTGCTCCGACACATGCGCCCGAGGACGTTCTCCGTATTGGTCGTAAACGGCGGCATACTCCGCCCGGAGGGATTTCAACCGGCTGAAATGGGACAAATAACGCTGCGCCGTAATGCCTGCCGAGAGCAGCAAAACAGCGGTCAGCACGCCCAATACTCTGGTTTTCCAAGGGCGGTGCGGCAAGCGTTTCATCAAGGTAATGGTCATGCAGATAAATCCGATACCGGCCAGCAGATAAACCGATCGTTGAAGTAAAAAGAGCTGCGGGTGAGCCAATCCCGTGACATCCGAAAAGATGGAAGGAATGTCGACCCCAAAAAAGTCAAGGATACCGTACTGCTTATCTTTCAGATAGAACAGGGTCATTCCGATCCATCCGAGTACTACAATAAAAGTAACGGCCTGGTTTCTCAGCAACGTCATCGCCGCAAAAGAGAGTCCCAATACAAACCAGAGGGAGGGTATCGAAATGGTGAAGAGATAAAAGAGGTACGGGAACGGGCTGAAGGGGGAGTTGCTCAGAAAAAGGTTGACAAAAGCCGCCAGCAACAGCGCCAAAAGATTCAAACCGGTAAAAACCCGGGTAATCCCCCAGACCTTGCCGATAATATACTCCGCGTTGCTCATGGGGCGCACGTAGATCACCTCCGCTGTATCCAATTTTTTATCCCGCTTCAGGAAACTTCCCGCCAAAAATACCACAATGATCGACTGTGCTATGCTGTAAATATACGTGGTAAAAAAGGGTATGAAGGAGGTGAGCGCCGTAGACATCCAGATTTCCTGGTAAGAACCGAACAACAGTGTCAATTGTTGCAATTGTGCCAGCACCAGCACCAGCAGGATCAGTGCGGAAAAGATCCGGAAGAGCCAGCTTCTTTTCAGCAGTTTAACCTCATACCGGGCGACAACATTTATGGTGTGAAGATGCATACGGTTAAAATTTAATCACATTATTTAAACAGCTCCCCGGTACTCTCTTTGTCCGCGTACATCTCCATCCGGTCCTGCAGGAGATAATCCATAAAATAGACGTATGCGTGCTCTATGTTGGGAGGGATCTGTCTGCCTCCGATCCCTTCCAGATCCTCCGCCACGACCTGAACGTCCCAGCCTCCATCTGCAGGAATGGTTGAGATGATCGGGTATTTCTCCTTCATCTCCTTAAACTCGATATCTGTGACAAATATCTCCCAGACCTTTCCCCGGGCCAAGTCGATCATGTCGTCCGGGGAGCCTTCGAATTTCAATTGGCCCTTGTTCAGCAACGCCAGCTTTTTGCAGGTACTGGAGATATCGCCAACAATGTGAGTGGATAAAATGATGATGACATCCTGATCGCTCACCTCCGATAAGATGTTCCGGAACCGGATCCGTTCCTCCGGGTCCAAGCCGGTCGTTGGCTCGTCCACGATGATCACTTTCGGCCGCCCGATAATTGCCTGCGCAATCCCGAGGCGTCGCTTCATCCCCCCCGACAAACGGTTCGCCCAACGGTCACGCACCTCGTACAACCCCACTTTCCGCAACATCTCATCCACCACCTCTTTACGTTTCCGGATCCCTTTTATACCGGCCAATCCTGCACCGTAATCGAGAAACTCCCAGGTTTTGAGTTTTTCAAAAAAGCGGAAATCCTGAGGCAGGTACCCCAGTACCGACCGGATAGCTTTCCGGTCTTTTGTAATGTCGTAATCGTCAAAATAGATGGTACCGGCAGAAGCGTTCTGCAACAAAGTCATTATCCGCATCAAGGTTGTTTTACCCGCTCCATTCGGCCCAAGCAACCCGAACATGCCAGGTTCTATATCTAAGTTCAAGTTGTTCAGAGCTTTGTGTCCATCGGAATAGACTTTGCTCAGCTCTTTGATTCGTATATTCATTCCACCACTCGTTTCATACGTTGTATTTTAACTTTCCAGACACTTTATTCATAGACGTGCTGCTCCGGTAAAAGTTACAGACATTGCCTGTGTTTAATTTTGCGAGGTTAAAAGTAATCATTCCGTTGTAATCCGGAATCGTTGTTGCGCTTTTTAAGGATTGCTAACAATTTGGACAAAGATCTGAAGGAAAAGTTTATTCTACTCCCACTATCCACACTCTTTTACCTCTCTCAATACCTGTAAAACAACTACCTGTTTTCGCAAACTTTTTTGCAATGCAAATATATACCTTTTTTATAATACTATGTATCGCATAGTACTATTTTTTCTCAAAACCGAGCAATGAATCAAATTAAGTGCTTTTTAGACATCTTCCGTGAGCATCAAGAAAAGAGCTCTCGGATCACCCGGATGTTCTTACCATTTAGATCTACATGCAAGTGAATCGAGAAAAAGAGCAGAATGATGTCTAACAAAAGGGAGCGACTCTTTCCATCCAGCGCTATCCCCGACAGCTCTTGCAGTTCACAGGTACATAATTTATAAATCACATTTGCCGCATTCAAACCGGAGACAAACGGCTTTCCGCTCTCTTTGGAAACAAAATTTCCTTCCCATACGTTAAATAGATTTTTCTGCGAATAGGAGGGTGTGTCTATTTTAAATCCGATCAGCGCCGGCAGTCTGTATAGAAAGAATAAATTAAAATTTGCCACATCCTTTTGAGCCGTATTCAGATAGTCTATGGAGCGGTAGAGGTAGTTGTAGAGCGCTTCGTTTTTCTGTTCGTTCTTTAAAACGACATATAAGATCTCCCCCCACAAGAGCATAATGTTCATTTTATATACATCGAAATAGGCGTCAGATAGATTCATCAGCGGCTCCACACTTTTTAATTTATGTAAATTTCCCTTTTCGTTCGGAAAGAACTCGATTTCGGAAATTTGCAACAAATGAATGCTCTCTTTTCGTTTTTTAAAGAGGAAAGCGGGAGAAATGAAGGATAAAAAACCGGATTCTTCCGTAAAAACATGTACGATCTTTTGGTTTTCAGAATACTCCAGAACCCTGAGGATAATACCTTTTACAACTTTCATCCTGAATATATTGTTTAAGCCTATCTGTTTTTGCTTTTCAGGAATAAAACCAATTGCTCCACAGCTCTTCCCCGGTGACTGATCCGGTTTTTCCGTTCCGGGGGCATTTCGGCAAAACTTTTGGAGCATCCCTCCGGCTGAAAGATCGGATCGTAACCGAAACCGGCACTCCCCTGCCGCTCCCGCAGAATGATCCCCCTGACCTCTCCTTCAAACGTAAATTCCTCGCACCCGCGTATCAGGGCGATTACGGTGCGGAAACGGGCCTGCCGGTTTTCCACCCCTTCCAATTCTTTCAAAATAAGGTCCATGTTGTCCTCCGGGTCTTTGTCCGGACCAGCATACCGGGCCGAATAGACGCCGGGCCGGTTGTCCAGGGCTGCCACCTCCAAGCCGGTATCGTCTGCAAAACAGTCCAGTCCGTAGTGTTCTTTAACGTAGCGGGCTTTCTCCAGTGCGTTCCCTTCCAACGTATCCTGATTTTCGGGGATCTCCTCACTGCATCCGATCTCTTCTAAAGAAATCACCTCGAAATCAGGGTCGAGTATCGCCCGGATCTCTTCCAATTTGTGGCGGTTGTTTGTTGCAAAAACCAATTGCATATCTTCTGCTGTTAGTGGTGTAAAATACCTTACTCCCGATCACTCTCTTCGAGGGTAAAGAGTTCGTTCACAGTCATGTCGAAAATCTCTGAGATTTTCAGTACCAGCGCAGCGGATGGCATATAATGCTGTGTCTCTATGTAGTTTATGGTCTGGCGGGACACACCGGCAAGGTCAGCGAGTTGTTGTTGAGTCATATCACGCCGTGCCCGCTCGACCTTTATTGTGTTTTTCATTGTGTATCTTCCATTCCACTGTCTTTGCACGTACTCCGTTTCATAATATAGAACATAAAATGATAAAAAAACAGCGATCGAAGAACAGTAGCAAAATTTGAATCTTTGCGTTGTATAGAGAAAATTAAATCAGCAAAAGGATCTATTGCCACCACCAAGACACCGTATCCAAACGCTGCAAACAGGGCTGCAAAACGTATAGAACGAAGCATTTCGTCCTCCTGCCTGTCACGGCTTATCGCTGCTACGTACAAACCAATTACGATAAACGCCATACAGCAAGACTGAAAGATCTTGTCAAGATGAAAATAGGGGAAAACAATCAGGGTTGCCCCTCCTATAGCGGCGACAATAAATCCAACAGTTTTGTAGACATGCGGAAGCAACAATACCTTCCCAATGATTTTATTTTTCATGGTCAATTATATTTGATTCGATGACAAATATACTTGACATTTCTGAGATCACAAAATTTTTGTACAAGAATCTTTTGTCCACTTTCTCTTCCTGCTGCCACATACTTGTTTATTGAGCCACGTAAGGATTTACTGCAAAATACTACGGGAAATAAAAGAAAAACAGAAGACGGGAAACTTTATTTTCCAGGCAGGGCGATCCACTCCTCACCGAGCAGAGGCAGGGCACGGGCGACTATGATGCCGGTTTGATTACCGACGGTTTGGGTGTACGCTCCCAACGGTTCTGTCGACACAACCACCCTCCGGGCACTGCTGGAGGCATGCAGAAGGTAGATCTTTCCGTTCCGTTCGTAAGCAATTCCCAAATGAGAGGTATCCAAATCCGGAATATTGGTAGTTATCAGAACAATGTCGCCCGGCTCTATCCGGGACTCTGTTTTGTAGATGCTGTCTTTGGGGATATAGTAATACGTGCGCCGGTTCATCTCCGCCTCTACGGCCCGGATCTTAGGCAGCAACGTCAGCGTATCCGCCGCCAACTGCGGGTAATTCCGGAAATTTTTACTCATGTAACCGATGTTGTGAGGAAACTCCACCCCTCCGATCTTTTGGGTTACATCTTTCAACAGGTGCTGTTGTTGCATTTCGTACAGCCAATCCGTCGAATAGTGCAGACGGGAAGCATAATCTGTAATCTTGCCGTTTCGGTAACGGATGCGTACCAGATTGTCGACAAACCGGGAGAGGTTTTGTTCCCGGTACTTGGGAAGCCTGGCCAACGCTAGGATGTTTTCAACCAACGTCACACAATCCGTCTCCCGTAAATTGACCACCGGCTTTTCGGAATCGGGAACATCCAGCGTACCCGATTTGTACGGCCGCCCCAAAAAGAACCGGGCAATGACCGGGATCCTTTCCTGTACAGACATCTGTTCCAGACCATAGCGTTTAGCATAGGCGCAGAACATCCGGAAAGCGGCGGAATCCGCCGGAGCGATCGTTGCGGCCTGCATCGGAACAGACAGACAGATCAGAACGATTGCAAGTAGAATCCTCATATTGGTGTTTATTTGTTCCATTTTTTAAAGGGTGTATGTATCAGGCTGGCGTTGTAGTAGCGGGAATCTCCCGTCACCTCTTTTCCCAGCCACGCCGGCTTCTGAAACGCAACGGTTTCGTCTTCCAATTCCAATTCCGCTATCACCAATCCTTCGTTTTCACCGAGAAATTCGTCCACTTCGTAAACAAAACCGTTCACATCAACCGGATAGCGCCATTTTTCAATGATCCCGGGTTCACACAGCGCCAGCAAGGCGGAGGCTTCAGGTACCGAAATCTCTTTTTCCCATTCAAAACGTTCAAGGCCGCTCTTTTCCGGCTTTCCCTTGACCGTTAGGAGGGCCCGCTCTCCGCAGATGCGCACCCGGACAGTTCTTTCGGGAAGAGAAGACAGATAACCCTGCACCATCCGTACCGGCTCTCCGGCTTCCGGCTTAAACGCACCGGCTACCAGAAATTTCCGTTCAATCTCCCTCCACTTGCCTGCCGGTTTCCTCTCCATCAGATAGCTGCGGAAAGCTGTTCCAGGAAGCGGATGTCGTTTTCAAAGAAGAGGCGCAAATCCCGGATGCCGTATTTCAGCATCGCGATCCGTTCCACCCCCATGCCCAAAGCGAACCCGCTGTACTTCTCCTTATCGATCCCGTTCAACTCCAACACATTGGGGTCGACCATACCACACCCCAAAATCTCAAGCCAGCCGGTTCCCTTACATACATTGCACCCTTTTCCGTGGCAAAGTGTGCAGGAAACATCCATTTCGGCGGAGGGCTCCGTAAAGGGAAAATAGGAAGGCCGCAGCCGGATCCGGGTTTCCGTACCGAAAAGTTCTTTGGCGAAATAGGTCAGGGTCTGCTTCAAGTCAGCAAAAGATACCTGCTCGTCAATATAGAGCGCCTCTACCTGGTGAAAAATACAGTGCGCCCGGGCGGAGATCGCCTCATTGCGGAAAACCCGGCCGGGTGTAACCAAGCGGAGCGGCAATTCGTGGGTTTCCATGTCCCGCACCTGTACCGAAGAGGTGTGCGTATGCAACAGGATATCGGGATTTTTCCCGATAAAAAAAGTATCCTGCATGTCCCGGGCCGGATGTTCCTGCGGGAAGTTCAAGGCAGAAAAATTGTGCCAATCGTCCTCGATCTCCGGCCCTTCGGAAACAACAAAACCGAGGCGGTCGAAGATGGAGAGTATCTCGTTCTTTACGATCGTGATGGGGTGACGGCTCCCTGTTTTCAACGGATCGCCCGGCAAAAACAGATCCAACCCTTCCAGCCTTTCGTCTTGCCCGGAAAGTGCCTCTTTCAATTCGTTAACCTTAGCCAAAGCCGCTATTTTCAATTCATTCAGCAGTTGCCCCATTTCTCTTTTCTGCTCACCGGAAACCTGCTTAAACTCTTCAAACAACAATGCAATGGTTCCTTTTTTACTCAAATGCCGGATTCGGAACTGTTCCGCCTCTTCAGCGGATTGGGCTGAAAAAGCCGTTATTTCCGAAAGTAACTGCCTGATTTTTTTTAACATACCTATTTCTGTTTATTACGCACGATAAAACACATCCTATCGTCCGTAAAAGTAAAAAAAATAAGAGTCTGTTTAAATTTCTTACAGAAGTTATTTGAGAACTTTTAAACAGACTCTAACGTTACGGAGTGCCGGAAACCTTACGAAACCGCTCTCTTCCTTTGTGCCACACAAGATAAAACAGGCAACCGGCAACCGCACCAGCCAGATCGGCCATCAAATCCAAAAGTTCTCCGCTCCTGTTAAAAAAATTTGCCTGCAACCACTCGATCACCCCTCCGTACAGAAAAGACAAAAACAGGACAATGCCCCATATCTTCCAGCGAACGGTCCCTCCCCAGGCCATCCCTGCATACAGAAAAAAGGCAAGGACAAAAAAGAGGCCGAAATGCACCCATTTGTCGGCATACGGAACCTTCCAGCCCGGATGAGGCAAGTCGTCGGAAGAGACCAGGCACAGCACAAGGATCAACAGAGCCCATACGACAGAGCCGAAGATCCACAACCAACGTTTGCTTTTTGATATGCTCTCCATATCAGGTCAATTTTCAATGATTTTTACTTTAATGGTTACATCCTGCAACGGCCGGTCCGATCCGTCCGTAGGCAGTTTCGCAATTTTATCGATCACCTCCAACCCTTCCACCACTTCGCCGAAAACCGTATACTCCTTATCCAGGTGGTATACACCGCCCAGTTGGACATAATCCGCTTTTTTCCGGTCGGTCATGTACAGTTTATCTGGATTGAGTTCCCATTCAAAGGCAATGTCCTGTTTGATCCTCTCTGCAATCTCCCGGAATTCCGCTACCTTTTTCTCTTTCCGCAGAGAGTCTAAGAGCGCCTTTTTTTCGGGTGTGTACACCTTCCGGCGAATAGCATTCCGGATGGGGGTATTCACCGATTTTTCCAGCAGGTCCATCTCCTCTTCTGTGTACTTTTTTCCGTGTACAATGTAGAATTGAGAGATGTCCGACTCTTTAAAGAAATTCACTCGGTCCGGCTGCCGGGGCGCAGCCAGGGCGCCTTTCTTGTGGTAATGATCCGGCCGAATCTCCGCATCAATAGTGACCGGCTTTCCGAAACCGATCTGCTGTCCCTTGACCGCATTCCGGCTGGCGGAAGAACCTCCCTGGATCATAAAATTCCGGATCACCCGGTAAAACAGCGTCCCGTCGTAGTGTCCCTGTTTGGCCAAACGGATAAAGTTGGCCCGGTGTTGCGGGGTGTCTTTGTAGAGTATCGCCTTCATGGTCCCCAGATTGGTCTCAATAACTACCGTCACATCTGCTTCCTGGGCAGCTGCCCATAGGCTCCCTAACAACAACAGTAAAACAACTAAAATCTTCTTCATACCTCTTATTTCGTAAAGTCCGCACTCCAAACTAACCGGCAGATCAGGTATCTCACCGGAAAGTAAGAAGCCATATACCCGATCGACAACACGGCCAAGACAACAAGCGCCACATCAGCCGCCACCACCCTGACCGGATAGGCGGCAGTAATGTAGTTCCCGTCCCCCAGCCGGATCAATCCATACCGCTCCTGCAAATAACAGAGCAAAACCCCCAGGAGAGTTCCCGCCAAGATCCCCGCCGCCGTAATCAACATCCCTTCCGTCCGGAACACGGAGATGATCCGCTCCCCCTTCATCCCCAAGGCGGCATAAATGCCCAGGTCCTCTTTTTTATCCAGGATCAACATCGATATAGAGCCTACGATGTTGAACGAAGCAATCAGCAAAATAAAGAGCAGGATCAGGAAAACCACCAATTTCTCCGAGCGCATCATGGCGTAAAAAGCCCGGTCCCGCTCAAACTTATCTTCGACCCTGTATCCGGCGGCCATCTCCGAAACAGCCGTTTTCGCCCGGTTTAATCCGGCCGGATCCCTGAGCTTGATCTCAATCCGGGAAATCTCCCCCTCCCCCAGCAAAAATACATTCCGGGCAAAAGCTATATCAGCAATGATTAACTTATTGTCGATCTCCTGCTGCACGGAAAAGAGGGCGGCCGGGAAAAGGTATTCGGTATGCAAAGCCGTCTGTATCCGGGAAGAGGAGTTATCGGGATAGTAAAAGGTCATCGGGCTCAGGAAAGAGAGACCAATCCCCAACTCCTGCGCAACACCGACCCCCACTGCTGCAAAATAGATCTCCCCGTTTTTCAATCCGTAATTTCCCTGAACAATGTGTTCCCGGAAACCGGTATACCGGTCAAACGCCTCCGGTACTCCCTTTACGGTGATCGGCATGATCCGATCCCCGTATTTTAGCAAGGCTTTCTCCTCTATTACCGGCAGGTAATAAGCCACCTCCTCCACAGTCTCCAACTTCCGCAACAAAAGGGAATCTTCCGGCATAAATTTCCCGGTTTCCGGAGAGATCACCAGATCCGGGGTCAAGCTCTCTATGCTTCGCGCCAGCAACACCTCCATCCCGTTAAAAACGGAAAGCACCGCGATCAGCGCAGATACGCCGATCGTCACTCCCAGCACACTGATGCCGGAAATGATGTTGATGGCGTGTTGCTTCTTCCTGGAAAAAAGATAGCGGCCAGCGATGAAGAGGGGCAAGCGCATGGTGAAGGTGGGTTACGACTCTTTCAACAGGCCGTCTATTTTGTCGATATAATCCAGGCTGTCGTCTACAAAAAAGCGCAGTTCCGGTATGATCCGCATCTGTTTCCCCACCTTTTTCCCCAGCTGAAAACGGACGGATCTGTTCTTCTCTTCCAGGTTTCCCATGACCATACCGGCCCGTTCCGATGGAAATATGCTTAAATAGATCTTGGCGTATGACAAATCCGGGCTGACCCGCACCGTTGTCACCGAAACCATTGCACCCGCTATGTATTCTTTGCACTCCTGCTGAAACAAGGCGCTCAAATCCCTTTGGATCAAGCGGGAGACTTTGTTTTGTCTAATTGTATCCATGCGTACAAACCGGTTGTGGGGATAATTTTTCTACAAATATACGCATTAAATCCATTATTTTATTACATTTGCACCCGCAAACAGGCAAACGAGATGTAGCGCAGTTGGTAGCGCGCCACGTTCGGGACGTGGAGGCCGCTGGTTCGAGTCCAGTCATCTCGACAAAATCCTTAAAACACAGTCCATCCGGGCTGTGTTTTTCTTTTAGATGAAATGTGCTATATTTGTAAGGCAAGATGTAAGGCATGATTGATATTCAGGTCCGGATCCACGACCGGTTCTCGGTGGAGTTTAAGATGGGATTTCTGGTTCCTAAGAAACAGAAGAAAAATGACTTCATGGTAAACACCTGGCTCTTCATTCCGAGCGATCTGGACATCCATGCTTCCACATACAGCAAAAATCAGTTTTACCGGGACATCACCTCCTACATCCGGTTAATTACCCCTGTGTATGATCTACACGAGATCGCTGATGAAGAGTCTCTTCCGTTCATGTTCCTGCAGGGATCCTTTACCGAGCTCATAGCAGAGCCGACTCCGGAAAACCTGAATGAATGTGAACATCAGATAAAGATGTTTATCGCTATTATTCGCAGTGCTTTGCGAAAAGAAGGAAGTATCATTGCAGATACCCCGGCAAACGAGCGGTTAGCCGTTGTACAAAGGTACATCCAAAACATCGAACAGATCACAGCCGGTTTCCGAAAATGGGGATACGAAATACGGTCGGCCGCTCTGCCGCCGGAAGCCGTTAGTTATTTTACCTTCGGAGACGAATTTCTCTCCTACCTTCTGGAACAGCATATTTTCCGACTGCTCAGATCACTGAAGAAATGGGGAGCGGAGGATTACGCCACTGTTGAACCACTCCTGCTCAACCTGATCCGGCAAGATATCCGGTACAAAAAAGAGCACGGCTACCAGGTAGTAGATTCCCAAAGTCCGGACCAGAACCGCACCTACATCCACCGCGCCCGGATCCTGAAAAGGTACATTGAAAGCCAGTTGATCCCGGACGCCGAAAAGAAAAAAGAGGGACGGGTCGCCGAACAAGTCTATTTCAGCACCGCCGCAGGTCTCTCCATGGTGTTTGCCACGGCGGTGGCCTTTTCCGTACAACAACAGTTTGAAAATTACACCATGCCTCTTTTTGTCGCCCTGGTCGTCAGCTACATGCTGAAAGACCGGATCAAAGAGCTGGCCCGGTACTATTTTGCCCGCCGTCTTTCCAAAAAACATTTTGACAACAAAACCACCGTACGGATCAAAGAGGTGGTGATCGGCCAATTCAAAGAGGGTGTGGACTTCATCTCCGAGGCGCATATACCGGACGAGGTCATCGAACTGCGAAGCCGCTCAGACCTGTTGGAAGCGGACAACCGCTACGCCCGGGAAAAGATCCTCCTGTACCGCAAACTGGTCGACATAGACGGAGAGAAATTAGACGCCCTGAACCAGTACGATATATCGGGCATCAATAACATCCTGCGGTTCAACGTCTCCAACTACATCCTGAAAATGGACAACCCGGAAGCGCCACTTTCCGTACCTAATCCGGCAGGCGGATTTGACGTGATCAGCGGAAAGCGCGTCTACTACCTGAATTTTCTCATGCAACTGAAATACGGAGATACCGTCACTTACAAACGGTTCCGCCTCTCCGTGTCGCGCAATGGCATAGAGGGGATCGAAAACTGTAACTTTTAGAATCTGTTTGAAAAAATCAAATTATATATTGTAGATTTGCACCTTGATTTTTGTATTCACAGAATAAAGCATTTGGTTGAAACATGAGAAAATGGAGCATTGATGATTCGGCGGAGTTGTACAACATCAACGGCTGGGGACAGAACTACTTTTCGATCAACGAAAAAGGGCATGTAACGGTGACGCCGAAAGGAGAAGGCGTGGCGGTCGACCTGAAAGAACTGATGGAAGAGCTCCAGGTAAGGGATGTGGATACCCCTGTCCTGTTGCGTTTTCCGGATATTTTGGACAACCGGATCGAACAGATATCCAACTGCTTTGAATTTGCCGCCAAAGAGTACGGCTACCATGCTAAAAACTACATCATTTACCCCATCAAGGTTAACCAGATGCGGCCTGTCGTAGAAGAGATCGTCAGCCACGGCAATAGATTCAACATCGGCCTAGAGGCGGGTTCCAAACCGGAACTGCACGCGGTACTCTCCATCGACATCGACGAAGAGGCCATGATCATCTGCAACGGCTACAAAGACGAAAGCTACATCGAACTGGCGCTGCTGGCCCAGAAAATGGGAAAACGGATCTACCTGGTAGTGGAAAAACTGATGGAGTTGAAAACCATCGCCCGGATCGCCAAGAAACTGAAAGTACGCCCCAACATTGGAATCCGAATCAAATTGGCTAGCTCCGGAAGCGGAAAATGGGAAGAGTCCGGGGGAGACGTCAGCAAATTCGGGGTCAATTCCAGTGAATTGCTGGAAGCGCTCGAACTGTTGGAGTCTTACCAGATGAAAGAGTGTCTGCAACTGATCCATTTCCACATCGGCAGCCAGGTAACCAACATCCGGCGCATCAAAACAGCGCTGAAAGAGGCCGCCCAATTTTATGTACAGCTCCAGGCTATGGGATTCGACATCAACTTTGTCGACATCGGAGGAGGATTGGGCGTTGATTACGACGGCACCCGGTCAGCCTCATCCGGCAACAGCATGAACTACTCCATCCAGGAGTACGTGAACGACGCGGTCTCCTCCATTGTGGACGTCTGTGAAAAATACGAACTGAAACAACCCAATATCATCACGGAATCGGGGCGGGCGTTAACAGCCCACCACTCCGTACTGGTTTTTGAGGTGCTCGCCAGCACCACCCTGCCGGCCTTCGACGAAAACGAAACCATCTCCGAAGATGCCCACGAATTGGTAAAGGAGCTTTACGACCTTTGGGAAAATCTGAACCAACCCCGGTTGCTGGAGATCTGGCACGATGCCCTCCAATGCCGGGAAGACGGCCTGAACCTCTTTAACCTCGGCCTCATCGACCTGCGCACCCGCGCCCAGATTGAGCGCCTCTTCTGGTCGATCGCCCGGGATGTATACAAGATGTCCGCCGAGATAAAACACGCCCCAGAAGAGCTGAAAAAAGTTTCCAAACTGTTGCCGGACAAATACTTCTGCAACTTCTCCCTCTTCCAGTCGTTGCCCGACTCTTGGGCAATCGATCAGATATTTCCGATCATTCCAATCTCCCGGCTCAAAGAGCAACCGATCCGGTCGGCCACGCTGCAAGACATTACCTGCGATTCGGACGGGAAAATCGACAACTTTATCTCCACCCGGAACTTCTCCTACCACCTGCCGGTACACGAACTGGACGGGAAGGAGCCATACTATCTGGGCGTATTTCTAGTCGGTGCTTACCAGGAGATCCTGGGCGACCTGCACAACCTGTTCGGGGACACCAACGCCGTCCACATCAAGGTAAAGAACAACGAATACACGGTCGACAAGATCATTGAAGGGGAAACGGTCGCCGATGTATTGGAATACGTTCAATTCAACCCGAAAAAGATGGCCCGCAGCATCGAGGTCTGGGTAACCACTTCGGTCAAAAAAGGGATCATCTCCGCCGCCGAAGGACGGGAATTTCTCTCGAATTACCGCTCCGGGCTTTACGGTTACACCTATATGGAGCAGGATTAAACTGTTCAGCTATGAGCATACTCTGAAAATCACAAATAAAAACCAGCTACCTCAAAAGATAGCTGGTTTTTTATGGTTTCAAAATGCTAATTTACAAGTTATCCTTACTCTGTGCTAATAACCGTAATTTCTTTTTGGGCCCCTCCGTCTTGAGATTGAAGAGTGAAAGTAGCTGTACCTACTCCTTTGGGCTTGGCAGCTATCTGGAACCTAAGTCCAAAACTGGTAAATCCTGTCTGGGCTATCCTGGGGGTTTGATTGCCGTTTGTCCAAATGTCATCCCCACTCCAAGGTAGAGGGGTCGTAATAAGAGCCTTGTTATTTGCATTTTCGGGCAGTACAATAATCTCTTCCAGTGGAAGGGTAATCGTCTGAAAGGATGCTCCCGCTGTAGCCCGAAAGACGGGGTCCCAACCGGCCGGAAGAACGATACGCTCTACTAATACAGGTTCTATCTTTATACGTGTTGTTGCAGAAAAATTTGTGCCTTCAATCCTTACTGTCAGGTCTGTTTCACCGTATCCCACAGCCGTAAGTATACCATTTGTATCCACTGCTGCAATCGTATCATATTGGGTTTCAAAAACCACATCAAAAGCAGCCTCTTCCGGCGTAGCACGCAGGTACTCATTCAGGTTTATATCGGCAACCGGCAACGGGTTGCGCTGAAAGACAAGCTCCGTATCCGCCCAGGCTACATCCAAAAGCCTGTTTGTCACCACCACCCGGCGTTCCGAACGGATGTCCGGCGCTCCCACCACCGAAACGGTCAAAACAGCCTCTCCGACCCCGGTTGCCTTGATATGGCCTTCCCGTTCGGTTACCGTAAAGACCTTTTTATTGCTGGAGGAGAATTTTACATTTCCATCCTTCCCCACATTGACCGGTGCGGTGGTAATGTCCACCACCAACACCTCTCCGACAGCCAATTCAAGCGGGTTGGCCACCCCCTGGATCTCTACCCCCGTCAACCCGGCGGAACCGCCCCCCTTTTCATCGTCGTCGCCGCACGAAAAAAAGAGCGGAGTAGCAACGGCCAAGGCCAACAATGTCCAAAGTTTCGTTATATACTTCATCGCTGTTATTTTTTTATTATTTACGGTATAAAATAGCTCATGCTTTTTACGTTGCCGACATCGGCAATGGTTTTGGTCAGTTTGACGTCGGCCCCGTTGTCGCGGTTGAACTTGAGCGCGTAGAAATTTCCGCCATGCTCTTCGCTGTATGTTACAAATAGCGCGACATCCTGTCCTGCCCAGGGGAATTGGCCGGAATCGATCCAGTCGGTCTGGATGATCCGTACGGGATCCCAATTAGCCGGTGCGGGCATTCCTGTTTCCAACACACCGTCCGGGTCGGTAATCTCCACAACTCTCCACTCCTTGGAGGCTTCGTGGTAGTAGCGCATGCTATTATCCGCCATGATGCAGTAGACAATACCACTTTTCGGTTGCAAAAAAAAGTGGTTGATGGTCCCCAATGCCGCCGTTCCCACCAGTTCGAGGCTATCCGTGAAACCCGGAGAATATTTATTCGAATTCCCCACCATACGAGCGCCTTGGAAAGCAAACCGCCAATAGGTACCGGCACGATCTTTCATCACGGCATACATCCGCCGGTTGGGCTCCACTGATTGCAAATGGAGCGCCTCCATCCCAATAGCCGAACCTGTTGCCGGAAGCCGGTGGCAAAACCGGTCCATGGCATTTTGGTTCATAGAATGCGCATTAAATCCCAGCAATTGGGAGTGGGTTTCGTCGTTTACCAACACGGTCATACGGTGCATGCTCCCGGCAATACCTTGATAAGACACAGCCATCGGCGAGATCCGGATGCGGTTTGACTCGGAAGCGCTGCCCAAAAAAGCAATGTCCGGCTCCAGACTGGAGGCGTTCCCAATCATCCGTGCCCCTCCGTTTTCCGTATAAAAAGCGTACAGGCCTGATGCGGCATTCTCTATACGGTAAAAGCGCAAACCCGCAAACTTCAGATCCGGCGCCCCTCCCGGAACAGTTCCCAGGTCCTGACCTTCCGCCCAGCGTAAATTTTCATAGTGCAGCCATCCCAATCCATCTTCTGTCAGCACCCAAATCTTTTTGGGGCCTGCATTCGTGAGATGGAACTGCTGGTACATCACTCCGAGGGGTTTTCCATCCTTGTACGGGAAATCTCCGGACGCCAGCATGTTCCTTTCCCATATTTCGCGCCCGTCCACCGTATTGGCGAACATATTCAGTTCGGAAGTCTCTCCCTCCTCCTCTGTCAAAAAGAGCATGCCCGATCTGTAGTTGTTGGTCACGGTCAATGTAAAGAAGGCGATGTCGGCTACCCCGGTTTGTTTACTGGTCACAAAAAATTCGACCCGGTATTCACCTCCGGATAACGTGACCGGCTCTCCGAAGTCGAACTTCCGGCTCAAGGTATCCCGCCGGCCATCAGCGGCCCTGACACGGATCCAGGCATATTCGTAATTGTCCGGATCGATTTGGGCCCAGGAAAGCGTATCCGTATTTTGCCCATGCAGTACCACCTCCCTGACATTCGGCGTGTAATAGAGTGTATCCCCTCTTTTTACAGTGGTGTCCCGCATGGGAATAATACGGGCGCCGGTTTTCCAATCGTAGTCGTAATCTCCCTTGTCCTCGTAACAGGAGAAGAGGGAAAAGAGGCAAAATGCCGCTACAAATATAATTATTGACTTATTCATCGTCTTTCATTTTTAAAATTAATTATTGGGGCAACAAATTGGGCCAATCCTCAACCAACCCTATCAATTCAGGAGTTGTCATATACCCCCGGGAAGCGGCATCCGATTTGGGGTCTCTGATTGCCGCCTCCGGTCCCATGTCCATGTACGTTCTCAGGTGCATTATGAACTGATCGCAGGCAACCCTTATTGTTGCAGTGAGCCCTCCCGTCCTTTCCCAGGTCTCCATGGTCCAATTGTTCACCCGGTTAAATTCGTACAATTTATTGACGGAGTAATAGCCCAACAACGGATCGGGCCAGTTCGCCGGTTTGGGTATGGCAGCCGTCAGGAATTGTGTATGTGCAAGCATGTTGATGGTGTCCTCCAAACGGGATCTCTCCCGGCCGTACTTGTAAGTAAAATTGAGCGTAAAGTCGTCCGACGGCAACAACTCCAATTGCAGGTCAACCACATCTTCCAACAGCTCATTTTGCATAAAGACGCGAAGCGGAATAAAACCGTTAATGCTGTTCGCCTTAATCACCAGGTCTGCATCGCTAAAGGCTTCATAATGCACCCCTTCCACAGCCGTACCGCCTGTAATCCGCGCCTTAAAATAGCGGTCGTAGTTGCGGACCATTCCACCGGTCCTTACCGCTACCCGGATTACTGTGTCGGTAACCGTCGGGTAGGAAGCAAAAGAGAATACACTGGTTGTATCCCAATAGACAGTTGCATTTAATCCGACATGGGGCGCAAAATAGATGAAATCCGCTCCGTCATACGTTTTGATCTTGTCCTCCGAGCACGAAAAGAGAAACAGCCCGGCCAACAGTGCTAATAATGTATTTTTCATGATTGTATTCGTTACTGATTACCTTAAATCTATTTCCGATTCGGGAATCGGCAAAACATATTTGGGTGCCACCAGGCTCCCGGTCTGCGTCTTGATAGCGGCCAGGTTGTGCCGTTTGGCATAGTAGAAATACTGCCCTTCGCCGTAAAACTCCCGAATGTATTCGTCCTCGATCAGTTGTTCCAATTGACTGTCCGAATAGCCGGCAGTATTGTCTACCCCCAAAGCCCTGCTCAGACGCAAATCTTCCAGATATTCCCGCCTGCTGTCAGCATCCGGGGCCGTTTCGGCCGCAATCAGGTACACCTCGCCCAAACGGATCACACACTGCAATTGATTGGTAAAATTAGTCGATATTCCCCCCGTAAAACGGAGAAAAGGATAGAAATTCCGATCGGCAGTGAGCGACCACATCCCTCTCCGGATATCGGCCGTATTGTCGTACATGTCATCCACATACTGCAATCCGGCGCCCAAAATGTTTTTGTCTTCCAGATCCGTGCTGAAAACAGCTTTTTGCAAATCCTCCCGTTTGAGGTTGTGGATACCGAAGATGATCTCGGCGTTGTAAATTCTTTCAGCCACATCACTTCCATTATTGTGGTTTACAAAGCGGATAATCGTCGGAAAGTTACAGGTTTTGGTTGCATCGGCGGGATTTCTGCCGTTTATCAACGAGGAGGTGATGCGATACGCCTCCTGTATATTCAACGGCGTTCCCAAATACTGGTGGATCCGGGCTTTCAACACCCACGCCGCGTAAACGTTCATGCGGAGGTGGCGGTAATCCGTAAAGAAATTAACCGTATTGGGGTTTTTGGGATTCCCGGAAAGGAACGGGTCCTCCTGCAGGTATTCAATGGCGGAGGCGGCATCGTTCAACAGGATCCGCGCCAGCATGGCAGCCGTCTTGAACTCCGCCGGGGAGCGCTCTACCTGGTCGTAATAAGGCACAGCCTCCTCGTCCTGGGTGGTCGGGCCGTATACCGGGCCGAATAGACGCAGCATATCAAAATGCAACAACGTCCGTATGGCAAGGGCCTCTCCTCTGTATTGCAGGTAATGCGCCTGCGTAAAGTGCTCCTTGTTATTATCAATCTGGTCCAAAAATTCGTTGCAGTTAGCGATTGTTTTATACGCTGCCGACCACGTGGTCTGGAGCGTTCCTTTAGCAGCGCTCTCCTCATATTGATAGGTTTGGAGCTCTCTGAACGTGTGTTCGGCGGGTACATACCAGCGTTGTCCCAACACATCCAACATGCCGCAGGAGAGGTTTCTCGCGTAGAGCGAATTCGCCGTCAATTGCAGGTAGAGGCCGTTCAGGGCTTTGTTGGTTTCCCGTTCCAGCTTGTAGATATCTTCCGCCAGCATACGGTCGGTCACCTTTACATCCAACCAGCTTTCGCAGGAAGCCAGCGCAACGGATAAAAGCAGTATTGCTATCTTTTTCATTTTTCTTCTGATTATCGGTTACGATCAAAATGTCATGTTCATCGAGAAAGAGACCGAACGGGCAAAGGGGAAGTTCAGCCCGCGCTCCTGTTTGATCGTGGTTACTTTAAATATGTCGTTCATATAAGCCCTGAAAGTAAGGGTGGAGATACCGGCGCTCTCCAGCCACGGCCGATCCTTAAAGTCGTACCCGACCGTAATGGATTCCCCCGCGAACCAGTTCTTCTTTTGCAGGTAGCGGTCCGTCATCCTCGAACTCGTACTGTGATCATTGATCCGGCGGTATCGGGCAACGTCGCCCGGCTTCTGCCAGCGGTCGTACAAAGCCCTTTTGTCTTGGTTCTCGCTCAAAATCCGGCTCTTGCTTATCCCTTCTATCCGGGAGCGCAATTCGGTATTGTACGCATCCGCACCGAAAATGTAGTGGAAAGCCATGTTGACGGTCCACCCCTTGTAGCGCAGGTTCGTACCGATACGTCCCTCCAGCGTCGGATTAGAGGAGCCAACAACTACTTCGTCGTTCTGGTCGTAATCAAAACTGTAACTCCCGTCTTTTTTGATGTAAACCTCATTTCCCGTAGCCGGGTCAATACCGGCGGAACGCACCGCCCAGTAATCGAATTCGCTGCTGCCATTCCGGATGCGGGACAACGAACTGTTTTGCAGCAACTGCTCGTTCAATGCGTCCAGATTTTTGTCGACATCCCCGTATTCGGATTTTTGGCTTCTTCCGTTAAAGGTCAGCGCCCACACCAATTGGTCTTTTGGCCGGTTGATGGGCGTGATGGTGGCGTTAAGCGTCAGCCCGGTGATGGATTTGCTGGCGTAGTTGGTCAGCAGGGTACTCATACCGGTGGAGGGGGGCAGGCTTACCGTAATGATCACCGGGTCGGTCACTTTACGGTAAACATCGGCGGTCACTTTAAAGAACCCGTTGGAAAGCGCAAAGTCCAACCCGCCGTTGTAATCCATAGTTTTTTCGCCCTTCAGGTTGGCATTACCGAAGTTGTTCACATCTACCCCGGTCCCGAAAAGATTCTGCAATGCATCGTATACGTAAGAAATTTCCGTATAGTAGGACATGTTGGCATTTCCCGGGTTCCCCATAGAGAAACGCAGCTTCAGCAGCGACGCCCAGTCGCCGATAAAGTTTTCCCGGTGTACGTTCCAGCCGATCCCGGCGGACCAGGTGGTGGTGTAGCGGTTGTTCGACCCGAAGTTGGAAGCCCCGTCGTAACGCAACGAAAAGTCTGCCATGTAGCGGTTGGCGTACATGTAGTTCACTACTCCGATAAAATTGGACATCCGTTTCTCCACTTCGTTGTACGATGCCTTGCTGCTGGTGGGGTATTGGTTGGCGAACGAAGGGTTGGGGACGTTGTCGTCCGCAAACCCGATCACCGTATAGCTATCCGTTACGGTCTTGTCCACCAGAAACTCTGCCCGCGTAAAGACATTCAGGTTGTGCACTTCGTTAAACACCTTGGCGTAGGTAACGCCAAAATCACCGGAGTAATTGGTTACCTCTCTGGTCGACTTGGAGTAAAGGCCCTTCTCTGTTTGGGCGGTGTTCCGGAAGTCCGTGTGGTAGGGGGATTTAAAGAGCTCCGTTTTGCCGATGCTCTTGTTAAGCGCCAACCGGCCCCGAACCATGATCTCGTTGCTGGGGCGCCACTCTCCCTGGAAATTTTCCCGGAAACTGAGCGTGGTTCCTCCGTTCAGGTAGTTCTGGCTGGCATTGTATAACGGATTGGCCTCTGCAACCGTAGTCCCCAGGATAGCTGCATATCCCAAATAGGGTTGGGGGTCTCCCGGCTGTGTCTTTTCGTGGAACGGGTTGGCTTTAACATATTCCGAAAAGGCTACCGGAGGATTCCAGGAGGAACGGTTCTCCAACGTAAAATTGTTGTTAAACATAAATTCTCCTTTCCGGTACCGGAGGGTCAGGTTCAGCCCCATTACCTCGTTGCCGGACTCCTTCATCACCCCCTGCGTATTGGCGTAGTTCAGCCCGAAGCCATAGACCATAGCGGCGTCCCCTCCGCTCAGGAACAGATTGTGTTTGTGTGTAAAACCGGTACGGACCGGCTCGTTCAGCCAATAGGTATTTACGCCGCTCTTCACCTTGTACAGCCGTTCGTTGTAAAGGCGGTTGTAATCGAGCAACTCTTTAGGGTCGTTAATCACAGAAGGGCTGTAGGCCCCGGCCAACCGTTCAAATTCGAGTTTCTCCGCAGCGTTCATCATGTTGTAGTCGGAAAGGTCCGGCCACTCCACGCTCAGGGAACCTCCGTAGGATATCTGCAATTCGCCCGATTGCGGACGGACGGTCTCCATGACGATCACGCCGTTGGCCGCCCGCGAACCGTAGATGGCGGTAGACGAAGCGTCCTTCAGAATGGTCACCGAAGCAAGCCGGTCCATGGGCAGGTCTACAATGGTCTGCAACGACACTTCAATGCCGTCCAGAATAAAGAGCGGCTGGTTCGGGTCGGTTTCGTACTCCAGCGAGGGGTCTACGATACCGCTCTTTCCCCGGACGTCAACGTCGGGCAGGCGGTTGGGGTCCGAACCGTAGAGGTTGTTGGCTGTGATTTGGAAAGCGGGGTCCAGCGATTTCAAGCTCTGCAAAACGTTTGACGTCCCAATCATCTTCAGGTCTTCCGCCTTGAAAGTCGCCACGGAACCGGTAAAACTTTCGGCTTTCCGTTCAAAGATACCGGTAACGACTACTGCTTCCAACACTTCCGCATCGTCCTCCAGGGTTACCACCATCTCTTTACCCGCATAGGCAACCTCTATCGTTTTCATACCGATAAACGAAAAGACCAGCACCGGATTCTCCGCAGCCGGGATTTTCAATACGAATTTTCCGTCGTAATCGGTCGCCGCTCCAACCCCCGCTACCCCTTTCAAGGCCACGGTCACCCCGGGAATTCCCTGTTTGGTATTGTCCAGTACCTGACCGGTCACGGTGATCGACTCCTGAGCCGACACCCCTACCCACGCAAGGAACAATACGCTCATCGTCAAAAACATTTTACGAAGCTTATCCCCTGTAGGGAAAAACTCCATGAACCGTTTTTCTTTCATAGAATCTGTTTGTTAGTTAATAATACACAGTTAGTAAAACGCACCTTATATATAAACACACCTTAAATTAGGAATATACCTGTCGGTTATGTTTGATTTCCCTTCTAGGGATACATGCTCAGGAAGCATGTATGAATAGCGCTATTCTCAGACCTTTCAGGCAGCTCACGATCTGTTAAAAAAGACCAAAAGCTCGCAAAGATATATAAAACACATGAATTACATGCAACAACCTTGCAAAAATATGCAAGAATACGATTAAAAATAGATGCTTCCTGAACACGTAGGCTGTTTTGGCAGGGCTTCAAAGTGTATTGTATCCGTGGAGAACGTTGCGAAAACACAGCTCCCTGAAGGACAATACACCGAAACGGCCGATAAACACAAATAAATTTTCAGGCGATTACCCTGTTAGAAACCAAACCCCCGGAGGTTTTCGAAAAAGCGGGGAAGCAGGGAGGGATCGAGCAGTACCGGAAAGATAAAACCGTAGAGGGCGCCGTAAAAGTGAGCGTTGTGGTTGATATTTCCGCCGCCCCGTTTGGCCATGTATTGGCAGTAGACCAAATAAAGGATACCAAAAACAATTCCCGGCACCGGCAACACGGCAAAAAGCAGGATCTTTTCAGTGGGGTTCAGGAAAATAGAGCAGAAGAGGACCGCAGAGACCGCTCCGGAGGCTCCGATGGAAGAGTAAAATTCATCGTTCCGGCGCCGGACGAGATCGTACAGCGAAGCCGCCGCCATCCCCCCGAAATAGAGGAGCGGATAGGCCCAGGCCCCGAAGCCCAGGTACGGAAATACCTGTTCCATGTAAGCGCCAAAAGACCAATATGTAAACATGTTCACAAACAGGTGCATGGTATCCGCGTGGACAAACCCGTGCGTGATCAACCGGTACCACTCCCCGTTGCGCACCACCCGGTAAGGATTCATGGACAACCGGTCCAACCACTCCCTGTTTTTAAAACAGAGGTACGAGACAACCGCCGTTACGGCAATAATGATATAAGTCAACAGCATAATTACCAACCAAGTACATAGGCAAAAACCAATGGAGCTACGATGGTAGCGTCCGATTCGATGATAAATTTCGGCGTATCGATATCTAACTTCCCCCAAGTGATCTTTTCGTTCGGCACGGCGCCGGAGTAAGAGCCGTAAGAGGTCGTGGAGTCGGATATCTGGCAGAAATAGGCCCAGAACGGGACATCCGTCCACCCCAGGTCCTGGTACATCATCGGCACAACACAAATCGGGAAATCTCCCGCAATTCCGCCGCCGATCTGAAAAAAACCGACCCCGGCTCCACCGGAATTGGCCCGGTACCACTCGGTCAGAAAGATCATTGTTTCAATACCGCTTTTGACAGTGGAAGCCTGTATATCACCCTTGATGACGTGGGCTGTAAAGATATTTCCCATCGTGCTGTCTTCCCATCCGGGCACCACGATCGGGATGTTCTTTTCACACGCGGCCAGCACCCAACTGTCCTTGGGATCAATATCGTAATAGGGCTCCAGCACCCCGCTGCGGAGCAGTCGGTACATAAATTCATAAGGCAGACAGCGTTCCCCCTTCCGGTCGGCCGCTACCCAAATATCCAGAATATGCCGCTCCAGCCGGCGGAAAGCCTCCTCCTCCGGGATGCAGGTATCCGTCACCCGGTTCAGGTGATTGTCCAACAACTCCCGTTCCTGCTCCGGCGTCAGATCGCGGTAGTTCGGAATGCGCCTGTAATGGGAGTGGGCCACCAGGTTCATGATATCCTCCTCCAAATTGTTCGCGGAACAGGAGACAATGTGGATCTTATCCTGCCGGATCATCTCTGCGAGCGACAACCCCAACTCCGCCGTACTCATGGCACCGGCCATCGCCAGCATCATTTTTCCGCCTTTCTCCAAATGCGCTTCGTACCCCTTGGAGGCATCCACCAGAGCCGCCGCATTGAAATGACGGTAATGATGCGTGATAAATTCCGAAATAGCTCCTTTCTTCATATTACTGTTTGTTGTTCAATATCTATTCGTTCTGGAAACGCATGCTGAGGATCTGGTAGATCAGCTTGGAAGCCAGAAAGTCCGGGGCCTTGTTGTCCGGATTGGGACAGAGCTCCACCACGTCGAAACCAATGATGTTGTGCCGCTCGTTGATCAGTTTCAACAAGTTGATCACCTCCCGGTAACGGAGACCGTCCGGCTCGGGTGTTCCGGTAGACGGCATATAAGCGGGATCAAATACATCCAGGTCGATGGTGATATATACGTTGTCTTTTAATTTCAGAGAGACATTATACATCCAATCGGACGATTCCTGGATCTCGTGGGCGTAAAATATACGTTCCGGATCGATATTGTGTTTCTCTGCCGAATCGGAACTGCGGATCCCGACCTGCACCACCGGGGCCAACTCCCTGGCGCGGGCCATGACACAGGCGTGGTTGTGATCGGACCCCTCGTAAGTGTCCCGCATGTCGGAATGGGCGTCCAACTGCAAAATGGAAAACTCCCCACAGTGTTTGGCAAACGCCCGGAACGCCCCGATACTGACAGAGTGTTCCCCCCCAATCAGGACGGGAAATTTTCCGTCGTTCAGCAAGGCGTCCACCCGTATTTCCACCTCATCGGAGAGGGCTTCGGGAGAATCTTTTTCCAGGACAGGGTCCAGCGTCGCTATCCCCCTTTTGTAAACCTCCGTATCGGTCTCGATGTCGTAAAACTCCATGTTTACAGATGCCTCGATGATCGCCTGCGGCCCCCTGTCCGCCCCTTTGATCCAAGTGCTGGTCCCGTCGTAGGGAACGGGCAAAACGGCAATCCGGGCATTCCCGTAACCGGTATACTCCTCTTCAAATCCTCCGTAACTCCACTCCATAATTCGATCGATTAATATGCATTGAAAATCAACTTTCCGGAACCGCACAAAAATAGGCAATTAATCGGATTGTGTATGCAATTGTAACGGATTTATAACGGACTCTTAGATTCCGGCTTTTACTCCGAAACGCTCCATCACTTCCTGCAGGGCCTCCTCTTCGTCCACCCGCACCGGTTTCCGGTTGCGCATCAGCCACTCCCCTTCTGCCATTGAGGCGATGATGTTCCCGCTGTTCATAGCGTATACGATGGCCGAGTAGTGATCATACACCGGCTGCATGTTCACTGTTTCGGAGCGGACCAGCAACAGGTCTGCCCTTTTACCGGGCTCCAATGAGCCGGTCCGGTCGCCCAAACCAAGGGCGCGGGCACCTTCGATGGTAGCCATCCGCAAGGCATTCCCGGCCGACACAGCCACCGGATTGTAGCGGGCCCCTTTGGGCAACAGCGCCGCAAAACGCATCTCTTCCACCATGTCCAAAGTATTGTTGCTGGCCGTTCCGTCCGTACCCAGCCCCACTGTCACGCCGGCCTCTAACCAGGAAGCAGTATCGGCTATGCCGCTGGCCAGCTTTAGGTTGCTCTTCGGGCAATGCCCGATTGCCGCCCCGTTGTCAGCAAAAAGCTGCACCTCTGCAGGTGTCAGCCACACCCCGTGGGCGGCGATCAGGCGGCTGTCCAACAAACCGATGCGGTGCAGGTATTCTCCCGGCGAAAGCCCTGTCTGCTTTTTCACCGTCTCCACCTCCTGCCGGGTCTCCGACAGGTGGATCTGGAGCAGGGTTCCGTACCGGTCTGCCAACCGTTTGGCTTTCAGCAATGTTTCTTTGGAACACGTATAGGGCGAATGGGCGCACACAGAAGGGTGTATAAGCGGATCCCCGGCCCAGGCCTGAATCAACTCCTCCGCCAAAGCAAGCCCTTCGTCCACGGTGCGGAAAGCGGGCGTCGGAAAATCGATTAGCGAATCGTTCAACACCGCCCGGAGCCCCGCCTTTTTCGCCTCCTCCGCAATAAGTTGACTGAAAAAGTACATGTCGTTGAAACAGGTCGTTCCTGTCCGGATCATCTCGGCAAACGCCAACCGGGCGGCTAAACGTACGTGTTCCGGAGTCATTACCCGTGCTTCCGCCGGAAAAATATGTTCCGTCAACCAGGTGTGCAACGGCAGGTCGTCCGCATACCCCCGCAACAGGGTCATCGGTGTGTGGGTATGGGTATTGACAAATCCCGGCAGTATCCACATACCCGCCGCGTCCGTGCACTCCTCCTCTCCGTCCGGCACCCACCCCTCCATCGAAGCAACCTCCGTGATCGCTCCGTCCCGGATCCGCACATATCCCTTTTCAAGGCAATCCATCCGATCGTTCATCGTCAGGACAACAGCATTTATAATCGCTCTCCTCATCTCTAACAGGTATTAAACAATCCGCAAGTTACAAAATTTACACTCTCCTTTGATTTTTAAGATCTTTTTCTTTGTCTCCGAACATAACGCAAAAGAGAGTGGCAAGAGTACTTGTAAATATGTGGTGGCGCAATTCACAGGATGAAACCGGTGGATGGGCGTAGCTGTATAGTATAATCCGATATGGCAAAAACCGCAGGCAATCCGCCTGCGGTTTTTTATTTCCCCGATTTTTCACACACCAAATACCTGTCATGATGAACACAAAACGATTTATTCTACCGGAAAACGAAATTCCGAAAGCGTGGTACAACATTGTGCCGGACATGCCGAACAAACCGCTTCCCCTGCTCCACCCGGGAACACAGAAACCGATGTGTGCGGAGGAACTTTTTCCAATCTTCTCCCAAGAAGCAAGCAGGCAGGAGCTGAACACTACCGACCGTTGGATCGAGATCCCGGAAGAGGTGCGGGATCAATACCGGAACTACCGTTCCACGCCGCTGGTCCGGGCGTATGGCCTGGAAAAAGCATTGGACACACCGGCGCACATCTACTTCAAAAACGAGAGCGTCAGCCCCATCGGCTCCCACAAACTCAACTCCGCACTGGCGCAGGCTTACTACTGTAAAAAAGAGGGGGTAACCAATATCACCACCGAAACGGGAGCGGGACAATGGGGAGCGGCGCTCTCTTACGCCGCCCGGGCTTTCGGGCTGGAATTGGCCGTATACATGGTCCGGATCAGTTACGAACAGAAACCGTACCGCCGCTCCATCATGCAGACTTTCGGCGCCCAGGTCATCGCCTCCCCCAGCATGTCCACCAAAGCGGGCCGGAGAATCCTGACCGAACACCCCAATTACCAAGGCAGCCTGGGGACGGCCATCTCCGAAGCGATTGAGTTGGCATTGCAAACTCCCAACTGCAAATACACCCTCGGAAGCGTACTGAACCACGTGGTCCTGCACCAGACCATTATCGGCCTGGAAGCGGAGAAACAGATGGAGATGGCCGGGGAGTATCCAAACACCGTCATCGGTTGCTTCGGAGGCGGCTCCAACTTCGGAGGCATCTCCTTCCCCTTTATGCGCCACACCCTCCGGGAGGGGAAGAGAACACGCTACATTGCAGCGGAACCCGCCTCCTGCCCCAAACTGACCCGCGGGGTGTTCCAATACGACTTCGGGAACGAAGCCGGGTACACGCCGCTCCTGCCCATGTTCACGCTGGGGCATAACTTCACGCCGGCCAACATCCATGCGGGAGGGCTCCGGTACCACGGGGCGGGAAGCGTCATCAGCCAACTGAAAAAAGACGGTTACATAGAGGCGGTGGACATTCCCCAATTGGAATCCTTTGAAGCGGGAACCCTGTTCGCCCGGACAGAAGGAATCGTTCCGGCCCCGGAGTCGTGCCACGCCATCGCCTCCGTCGTCCGGGAAGCCCTGGCGGCCAAAGAAGCGGGAAAACAGCAGACCATCCTGTTCAACCTTTCCGGACACGGCCTGATCGACATGGCGGCCTACGACCAATACCTGGCGGGCAACCTGATCAATTACCAATTGCCGGACGAAGTGATCCGGGAGAGCGTACGCGAATTGGCGCCCCTGGTCTGAAGCCTTTTGAAAAAAAAGAGGCTGTCTAAAAAGTGATATTAGACAGCCTCTTTTCGTATTCCCAAGAAGTGTTCCAAAAGTGCTTAGCTGCGAAGCTGCTGATTTTCAGGCGGACGGGAGCATACTAACGTATGTGACCGACGACTGATAAATCAAGCAATGAAGCAGATGAGTGCTTTGGGGACATCTTCTTATTAATCCAGTTTCAGGACGGCGAGAAAGGCTTTCTGCGGCACCTCCACATTCCCGATCTGCTTCATCCGCTTTTTCCCTTTTTTCTGTTTCTCCAACAACTTCCGTTTCCGGGAGATGTCCCCCCCGTAACACTTTGCCGTCACATCCTTCCGAACTGCCTTGATGGTTTCCCGGGCGATGACCTTGGCGCCGATGGCTGCCTGCACCGCAATGTCAAATTGCTGGCGGGGGATCAACTCCTTCAGTTTTTCGCAGATCCGGCGCCCGAACGAATAGGCGTTGTCAAAGTGGATCAACGCCGAGAGGGCGTCCACCGATTCGCCGTTCAGGAGAATATCCAACTTCACCAGGTTGGCCCGGCGGTACCCGATCTGGTAGTAGTCAAACGAAGCATACCCTTTGGTAATACTCTTCAACTTGTCGTAGAAATCAAAAACAATCTCTCCCAGCGGCATCTCAAAGGTGATTTCGATGCGGTTGCCGGTGTGGTACTGCTGGCTGATCAGGATGCCCCGCTTCCCCAGGCACAGGGTCATAATGTTGCCGATGTACTCGGTCGGCGTAATGATCTGCGCCCGGATAAAAGGCTCCTCAATGTAGTCTAAAGCGTTGGCCGTCGGCATATCCGACGGGTTGTGCATCTCGAAAGAGTCGCCTTTGGCCGTGTGGGCGATGTACATCACATTGGGGACCGTTGTGATCACATTCATGTCGAACTCCCGGTCGAGCCGCTCCTGGACGATCTCCATGTGGAGCATTCCCAGAAAACCGCACCGGAAGCCGAAACCCAAAGCCGCCGAAGATTCGGGCTCAAAGGTCAGGGAGGCGTCGTTCAACTGCAACTTTTCAATGGAGGCCCGCAGGTCTTCGTAGTCTTCCGTATCGATCGGGTAGATCCCGGCAAAGACCATTGGCTTGACCTCCTCAAAACCGTCGATCGCCACATCGCAGGGAGTGTTTACGTGCGTAATGGTATCCCCCACTTTTACCTCGGAAGAGGTTTTGATGCCCGATATGATGTAGCCCACATCCCCTGTTTTCAACTCGGGGCGGGGCTCCGGCTTCAGGCGCAGCACTCCGATCTCGTCGGCGGTGTACTCTTTGCCGGTATTGACAAATTTAACCCGGTCACCGGTTTTAAGACTTCCGTTTACGATCCGGCAATAGGTGATGATCCCCCGGAAGGAGTTAAATTCGGAGTCAAAGATCAGGGCCTGCAACGGTTGGTTGGGAAACCCAGAGGGATGCGGGACCCGCTCCACGATGGCGTGTAAAATCTCCTCTACACCCAAACCGGTCTTGCCGCTGGCTTCCAGAATCTCCTCCCGCTTGCACCCGATCAGCTCCACGATCTGGTCTTTTACCTCCTCGGGCATGGCGTTGGGCATGTCCATTTTGTTGAGCACCGGGATAATCTCCAGGTTGTTGTCTACCGCCAGATAGAGGTTGGAGATGGTTTGCGCCTGTATGCCCTGCGTTGAATCCACAATCAGCAACGCCCCCTCGCAGGCGGCAATGCTCCGGGATACCTCGTAGGAAAAATCGACGTGTCCCGGCGTATCGATGAGGTTGAGGACGTATTTTTCACCTTGGTAAGTATAGTCCATCTGTATGGCATGGCTTTTTATGGTGATGCCGCGCTCCCGTTCCAGGTCCATGTCGTCCAGCACCTGCGCTTGCAGGTCCTTTCCGGTAACGGTCCCGGTGTATTCAAGCAAGCGGTCCGCCAGCGTGCTCTTCCCGTGGTCAATATGTGCAATGATACAGAAATTCCGTATGTTCTTCATTCAATGTTTGTTCTTGCTATACTTTGTTGGGAATGCAAAGGTACAAAATATTTTTTACCGCACTACGGTAATGTACCCTTTCACAGGGCAGACACGGGTATTTTTCTCTTTTTTCTACATCTTTCCGGGGGGCCGGTTGTCGTGTTGTTTTCCCTCTGTATAGTCTGCGCATTCTTTTTTGTATCTAACTAACGAGGGCTGGAGACCGGGTGTATACCGGCCGTAAACCGGATGTAAATCCGTTATGCTTCTGTGAAAGATATCGGGAGAGGGGAGTTTTTATCTCCGAAATGACGGGATACGCGGCCGGGGAGTTTTATCCGAAAGGAGGTCGGCATATTGGGTTCCATGGCTTACTCCACCGGCTTCATCCCGAGATTGTACATCATAAAAGCATAGATATCCGCTTGTTCTTCGATCTGTTTTGCGATGGGTTTTCCGGCCCCGTGCCCCGCCTTGCTGTCAATGCGGATCAGGGTGGGGTTCGGCCCTCTGTTGGCCGCCTGCAAAGTCGCCGCATACTTAAATGAGTGTGCCGGCACCACCCGATCGTCGTGGTCGGCGGTGGTGATCAAAACAGCCGGATAGGCGGTTCCCGCCTTCAATGTGTGCAGGGGAGAATACCCCCGGAGGTATTCGAACATCTCGGGGCTCTCTTCGCTGGTGCCGTAATCGCTGGCCCAGTTCCAGCCAATGGTGAATTTGTGGTACCGCAGCATATCCATCACGCCGACCTGCGGAATGGCTACCCGGAAGAGTTCCGGACGCTGATTAACTACAGCGCCGACCAGGAGGCCACCGTTGGAGCCGCCCTGTATGGCGATCTTTTCGGGACGGGTATAGTTTTCTTTGATCAGGTACTCGGCCGCTGCAATAAAATCATCGAATACGTTCTGTTTCTGCATCCGGGTACCGGCAACGTGCCACTCCTCCCCGTATTCACCACCTCCCCGCAGGTTGGTCTGCACATAGATGCCACCGCTTTCCAGAAAAGGCAACCGCATGGTGGAGAAGTTCGGGTTGAGACTGATGTTAAAGCCGCCGTAACCGTACAACAGCACCGGGTTGTTCCCGTTCCGTTCCAACCCTTCTTTATAGGTCAGGAACATCGGCACCCGCGTACCGTCCTTGCTGGTGTAGAACACCTGTTCCGAATGGTAATCGGAGGGATTGAAAAACACCTTCGGCGCCCGGTACAGTTCGGATCTGTTTTCCGCCACATTGTACCGGTAAATGGAGGCAGGGAAGGTAAAGGAGGTAAAGACAAAAAAGGCCTCGGAATCGCCCTTTTCCCCGCTGAACGCAACGGTTCCGGGAGCCGGCAATTCAATTTCGTACAACCGTTCGCCGTTCAGGCTGTAAGCATACGCATGGGCGGAAGCGTCTTTGTTGTATACCAGGATCAGTTTGTCCCCGATCACCTGGGCGGAAGCAAGCACGGCATCCGATTCCGGCACCAACTCCTTCCAGTTTGCAAAAGCGGGCTTGGAAACAGTAGCCTCCATCAAGCGGTATTTGGGCGCTCCGTCATTGGTAATAAAGAGAATGCGATCGCCCAACACCTCGACGACTTCGTATTGGTTGTTCAGGTTATCGGCAAGGGTCTGAAGGGGGGAGCGAGGCGATTTCAACGATTTCATGTACAACCCGTTCCCCCGGCCACCGCCGTCTTCGTAAACAAAAAGGTAGTTTTGGTCTTCACTGATGCCCGCCAGGTAAAAACGTTTCGGAAACGCCGGGTTCTCGTATGCCAGCCGGTCGGCCGATTGGGGTGTGCCCATGGTATGGTAGTAAATCTTGTGGTTTTCGTTGACGTCCGAAAACTCCTTTCCCGCTTCCGGAGCATTGTATGCGCTGTAATAGAAGCCATTCCCCTGCCACTCGGCACCCGAAAATTTCACCCAGCGGAGGTGGTCCGGCAACTGTTTGCCGCTTTCCGTGTCCAGGACAAAAACTTCCTGCCAGTCGGAACCGCTCCGGGAGATGAGATAGGCCAGGTGTTTTCCGTCTTTGGAAAAAGAGATGGAGTTCAGGGCTACAGTGCCGTCTTCGGAGAGGGTGTTAGGGTCTAACAGCACGCGGGGTTCTGCCTCCGGCGTATCCTGCACATAGAGTACACCCTGGTTTTGCAATCCGTTGTTTTTAAAGAAATAGTAGCGTCCGTTCTTTTTAAAGGGGGAGCCGTATTTTTCGTAATCGGCCAACTCCGTCAGTTTCCGTATCAGCGTTTCCCGGAACGGGATCTGTTGCAGGTAACCGTTCGTTACGCTGTTCTGGGCCGCTACCCAAACGGCGGTTGCCGCCGAGGTGTCATTTTCCAGCCAGCGGTACGGGTCAGGAACCTCTACACCGAAATAGGTGTCTACGGTGTTGTCTTTTGCGGTTTCGGGATAGGTTACTCCCGGTTTGGGGGTGCAGGCGTTTACTATGATCATGGCGCCGGATAAGATCAAAAGATGGGTTTGCATGAGTTAATTACTAATTTGTTGGCTTTATCCGCAGTTAATAGTGTGCCAAAAATAAAAAGAAAATCTGTATTTTTGCGTAACTAATCAACCATTTTGGAAATACCATGATCAAATCCATGACCGGCTTTGGGAAAGCCTCCGTTGCGTGCGGGAATAAGAAAATCGTCGTTGAGATCAAGAGCCTTAACTCAAAGCAGTTGGACGTAAATTTACGGCTGCCGGGTATCTACCGGGAGAAGGAGATGGAGATCCGGAACAGGCTGAAAGCGGTATTGGAACGGGGAAAGGTAGAGATGTCCGTGTATATGGACCAGTCGGTTTCTGACAAAGAAGTTTGCGTGAACCGGCCGGTAGTGGAGCTCTATTTCCACCAGATGCTGGAGACGGCGGCCGCGCTTTCGGCGGAAGTGGACCGCGGGGAGTTGCTGCGGACGGTGATGCGCTTCCCGGAAACCCTGAAGCAACCGAACGAAGAGTTGAATGAAGCAGAGTGGGCGTTGTTGCAAGGAGGGATGGAACAGGCGCTGGAAGAGGTGGAACGGTTTCGCATCCAGGAGGGGGCGATCCTGAAGAATGAATTGGTACACCGGATCGGACTGATCGGCGCATTGGCGGCGGAGGTGCCTTTTTACGAAACGAAACGGGTGGAGAGCATCCGGCAGCGGTTGGCTGACAAGCTGAAAGAGTGGAACGAGGTAAAGAACATCGACCAGAACCGGTTGGAACAGGAGATCATTTACTATCTGGAGAAGTTGGACATCACGGAGGAGAAGGTGCGGTTGGACAATCACTGCAACTACTTCCTCGCCACCCTCAACGAAGAGGAGGCTCCCGGCCGGAAATTGGGTTTTATCGCCCAGGAGATCGGGCGGGAGATCAACACCATGGGTTCCAAAGCCAACGACCACGATATCCAAAAATTGGTGGTCCGGATGAAAGACGAACTGGAAAAGATCAAAGAACAGAGCCTGAATATCCTGTAATATGCGCAAAGTAGTGATCTTTTCAGCGCCCAGCGGAGCGGGCAAAAGCACCATCGTCCGGCACCTGCTGCAACAGGATCTGGGACTGGCATTCTCCATTTCGGCCACCAGCCGTCGCCCCCGGGGCGACGAACAGGACGGCAAAGAGTATTATTTTCTCTCGGAGGCAGCGTTTCAGGAACAGGTCGACCGGGGAGCGTTCCTGGAGTGGGAAGAGGTCTATCCGGGATGCCGGTACGGCACCTTGAGATCGGAGGTGGAGCGGATCTGGGCGGAAGGGAAGAGCGTGCTGTTCGACATCGACGTGATCGGGGGGCTGAACCTGAAAAAGATATTCGGCCGTCAGGCCCTCGCTGTTTTTATTGAACCGCCTTCGGTGGAAATACTGTATGAACGCTTGGTAGGACGGGGAACGGACACTCCGGAAAAGATCCGCGAACGAATCGATAAGGCAAATTACGAGATGGGCTTCGCAGGTCGATTCGACACCATCGTGATCAACGATCAGCTGGAGGATGCCCTGGTTGACGCAGAACAAAAAGTACGTAAGTTCCTTGCAGTATGACAGCTCTTTTTTTCGGCTCTTTCAATCCCATTCACAACGGACACCTCCAAATTGCCCGGTATTTGTTGGACAAGAAGTGGTGCGAAGAGGTCTGGTTCATCGTCAGCCCGCAGAACCCGTTTAAGCAAAACGCAGCGTTGGCAGACGAACAGCAACGGTTGAAAATGGTGCAGGCCGCCGTTGCCGGAGATCCCCGGATGCGGGTTTCCGACATTGAGTTCGGCATGTCCCGCCCCTCCTACACCATCCACACATTAGAGGCGCTCTCCGCCCGCTACCCGGACAGAGCGTTTGCGCTAGTCATCGGCAGTGATAATCTCCGGAATTTCCACCGGTGGTACCGCTCCGGGGAGATTGCTGCCGCTTACCCGATCTTTGTCTACCCACGCACGGGAAGCGACTCCGAAACAGCCGATTACCGGCTAAATTACCCGAACATCCGGCCCGTTCCCGCTCCGCTGTTTCCACTCTCCTCTACCGAGATCCGGGAAAAAGTGCAACAGGGGGAGGATGTTTCCGGGTTAGTACCCCCGGCTGCGCTGCCGCTCATTGTACAAGTGTACCACACAAACAACCGGCCATGACGTTTTATACAAAAGCTTTGCAACGGATCGCCGCCACGCTTTGCCTGCTACCGGCTTGTAGTTTGCTCTGCGCCCAGCAGATCGGGGAGGACAACAGCCGCTGGCTCAACCGGGAGCGATCTTCCCGGCAAGGCTCCCCGGAGCTCTCTGCCTGGCATTCCGGAACGGCCGGAATTATCCGCAGCAACGCTGCAGAATTGAACCTGACAAGCCCTTCGAAAATCGGCTTCTCTAAGAACACGGAATTGCTGTTGCGCATAGGCGAAGAGCTGTTTCTTCCAAACATCGGAATCCGCCGTCGCTGGTGGCACAATGATCGCTTGCACCTGACGACGGAACATTCGCTCCACTACACCTGGCCGTTGTTGAAATTGCTCCAGTCTACCGGTTTCAAGGAGCTGGTCCCCGATACTGCAACCCTGGGACAAGGCATCGCTATGCGGAACGAAGTGCAGTTTTCCTGGCTGATGAACCCGCAGATCCCGGGATGTCCTCCGTCACCGGAGCGGATCCTGACCGCCCGGGCCGGAGCGGAGTTTTATGCCGGGACCAAGGGGAGCGGGGTGGTTCCGTTTGATTGGTTCCACACGCTATACCACACTCAGATTTTGGACGGGAAGGTGCTTTGGTATGGGGGTGTGCAGTTCGACTCTTATTTCTGGCGCCGGTTTCATTACAGCGTGAGTGCGCTCTGTTACAGCGTGGATCTAAAACGGGATTATGCGTTGGAAGGGAATGCCCGGCTGACGTGGTTTTTTTCGCGGCGGATGGGGGTTTCCGCTTCCTGCCGGGCCGCTTACATGCAGATCGCGGAGCGGAGCGCCGAAGGCACAGAAAGCCGGGCAGCCAAACTCCGGGTGCTGCCGTTGGTGGACCTGACTTATTTGGTAAACCCCGGCCGGGGCGCCATTCAGCACGGACTATCCAAGAAGCGCCGAAGGTGAATATCCCTCTTGATTTTCAATTTCGTTTTTCGATTTAATATTGTATTTTTACGCCGGTCTAACCCATGAACAAATAAAGTATGTCCGATCTTTCCGAAGTTAAGATTTTCGCCGGTGAAAAAAGCGAGTACATTGCCAAGGCAATCACTTCTTCCATCGGTTTGTCCTTAGGTAAAATGTCCGTTCTGCACTTCAGCGACGGAGAATTTGTTACGGCCTACGAAGAGACCGTGCGGGGACAACACGTGTTTATCGTCCAGTCTACATTCCCGCCCAGCGACAACCTAATGGAGCTGTTGATGATGATCGATGCGGCTAAACGGGCGTCGGCCTACAAGGTGATCGCCGTGATCCCCTATTTCGGCTTTGCCCGCCAAGACCGCAAAGACCGCCCGCGCATCACCATCGGGGCCAAATTGGTGGCCAACATGCTGGTGGCGGCCGGCGTAGACCGGATCATGACCATGGACCTGCACGCCGACCAGATCCAAGGCTTCTTTGACATACCAGTGGACCATCTGTACGGCTCCATGGTGCTGGCCCCTTACATCCAATCGTTGAAATTGGAAAACTTAGCCATCGCCTCCCCGGACATCGGTGGTTCGAAGCGAGCCAACTCCTGGGCGAAACACTTCAACTCCAACCTCATCATTTGCCATAAGACGCGGGTACGCCCCAACGAGGTGGCGGAGATGAAGGCGATTGGAGAGGTGGAAGGTAAAAATGTGGTGATCGTGGACGACATGATCGACACCGCAGGCACCATTTGCAAGGCGGCCGATACACTCAAGCAAATGGGCGCCCGGACGGTGCGGGCGGTGGCTACCCACGCGGTACTTTCCGGCAAAGCCTACGAAAACATCGAAGCGTCTGCGCTGGAAGAGGTAATTTTTACCGACTCCATCCCGCTGAAAAAACAGAGCCCGAAAATCCGGATCATCTCCGTTGCAGAGATGTTTGCCGAAACCATTCGGAATGTGTACGAACACCAATCCATCAGCGACCATTTCCTGTTGTAACGGAACCACACAATCCAATCGCACAACAGCGGGTGGAGATACAAAAAAGAGGGCGTTCCTTGCGGGCGTCCTCTTTTTAGGTTTAAAGAACAAGGGATCAGAAGCGGTAACCTACACCGAACTGAATCACGTTGTTTCTGGCTTTATCGCCTTCGTTGTCTTTCCAAATATCGGTTAACCCCAGGTTGTAACGTCCCTGTACAAAGAACTGGTCGAAATTATAGGTCAATCCCATACCAACGCTGAAATCAAAACCCTTAACACCTTCCAGATCCTCTGTTTCGTCTTCTCCTCCTACTTTCACGTATTGTTTAGAGTTCAACAGAAAGCCGAACTGCGGACCGAGGTCTACGCTCAAACCTTCCAATACGTAAAATTTCGCCAATACCGGAACGTTCAGGTAGTTAAGGCGATACTTTAGTTTCACCTTTACCTCATCTGTGTACTCAGCAGCAACGCCTTGGCGCGAATAAACAAGTTCCGGCGAAACCCCGAAGAAGTCGTTTACCTTGTATTCGGCAAACGCACCGAGATAGAACGAAGGTTTCATTTTAACATCAACTCCTTCTTCGTCCATGTTGGAAACAGAGGAAAGGTTCAAACCGCCCTTCACACCGTAGCTGAACTGGGCAAACGCAGCAGTGGCCGACATAGCAACCAAAGCCACAACAATCATCATTTTTTTCATCATAACTTGTTTTTAAGGTTAAAAATTAAAGAGTAAAAAATTCATTCGTGTGTTTATTACGGGAATCATCCCTGAAAAGATATGCAAAAAGAAAAACAGGAGGTGGTTCAGAAATGGGCCGCATTTCCGAAGAGATGCAGTTCTGTAGCCGACCGGCGACACAAGCAATCTGTCGCACGATAGTAAATAGTTGCCCGTAAAGGTATACAAACATCAAACTGTTGTTGTTAACTATTCGCAATGCAAATATACAACTATTCTTAAAACTAAGCAAAGATTTAAAAAAATCCTCCCGCTACAAAACCATTGCCGCAATTTTTCCTACTTTTGCACTCCAACTATGGAGTGTGATATGTATAAGTGGATCAGCAGTTCGGTCGTGTGTTTGCTGCTCTGTTCCTGCATCCGGCCGGAAGCGCCCAATGCGGAAGCGGATATTACAGCCTGCACCCTGCAGAACGAATACATCAAAAGCGACCCGGTCATTACCAACAACAAAGTGGTGTTTATGGCGCTGCCCCGGATAGACCGGACAACGTTGGCGCCGCAATTCGAGATCAGCCCGGGCGCCACTATAGATCCTCCCGGCGGTACGGTGCGGGATTTTTCCCAACCGCAGACATACCGGGTCCGCTCCGAAGACGGGAGGTGGGAAAAAACGTACACCCTCACGGTGGATACCTTTGACCTGCCCCTCCGGTACCAATTTGAACACTACGAAATCGTCGACAACAAATACCACGCATTTTACGAATCCATTCCGGTTCCCGGCGGCGAATCTTCCCGGCAGGACATCTGGGCCTCCGCCAATCCCGGATTTACCATGACCGGCATGGGAAGCGGGCCGGAACAGTTCCCCACCGTCTGTATTCCCAACGGACAAAGCGGGCGGGGGGTGCTGTTGCAAACCCGCAGCACCGGAACGTTCGGCTCTCTTGTGGCAAAGCCCATTGCGGCCGGAAATTTTTTCATCGGCAGTTTCGACGCTTCCAAAGTGATGAGCAACCATTTGGAAGCCACCCGTTTCGGCCTTCCGTTTGGAAAGAAACCGCTCACTATAAAAGGATATTACAAATACACGGCCGGCCCCGTATTCACAAACGGGCAATCCGAAGAGATCCCCGGACGGAGGGACGAAGGGCAGATCTACGCCGTTTTTTACGAAACGGACGAAACCGTCAAATACCTGGACGGGACCAACATCGGAGTAAAACCGGGCGGCGCCTGGCACCCCAACATCCTGGGGAGGGCGGAATTGACTCCGCTTGAAGAGACGGAGGAGTGGAGATACTTTGAAATTCCTTTTGTCTACGTCCGGGCGGTAGATCCCGAGAAACTGAAAGCCTATAAATACAATTTCACCCTTGTGTGTTCTTCCAGCAAGGGGGGAGATCTGTTTGAAGGAGCCGTTGGAAGCAGACTCTGTATCGATGAAGTGGAGGTGGTTTGTGAATAAACAGCAGACAATAGGGGGGATTTTGCTCCTCCTGTGCCTGGCTGCCGGTCCGGTAAGCGCCCAGGAGTTCGGAGAGGACAAGGGGTTGGTCTGGTCCAAGCTGAAGGGCTTGGAGTATCGCCTGAAAGCGGGATTGAATATCGGAGGTACCGCCCCGCTTCCGTTGCCGGTGGAGATCCGGAAGATCGAGGGGTATAATCCGCTGCTTTCCGTTTCTATCGAAGGGAACGTAGTGAAGCGGATTGCGCCGAAGTGGGCTATCCTGACCGGGGTGCGGTTGGAGAACAAAGGGATGAGCACCAAAGCGCGGGTAAAAAATTACCACATCGAAATAGACAACCGGAACAACGACGGCTCCACAAGCCATGTAACGGGTGTTTTTACCGGACGCGTAAAGACAAAGGTCCGGAACTCCTACGTCAGCATTCCCCTGATGGTCGCTTACAAACCGGCTCCCCGTTGGGAAATAAAGATGGGCCCCTACCTCTCTTTTCTGACAAACGGCACGTTTAACGGGAACGCATTTGACGGGTACATCCGGGAAAACGATCCGACCGGCGAAAAGATCGAAGTGACATCGGCCGTATACGACTTTTCCGGCGAGTTGAAGCGGGTGAACTGGGGGATCAACCTAGGCGGCGAATGGCGGGCGTACAGGCACCTGAACGTTTACACAGACTTGGCCTGGGGATTGAATCCGGTGTTTAAAAAAGGTTTCGAGAGCATTGCTTTTAATCTCTATCCGATCTATGCCAATATCGGGTTCGGCTATGTATTTTAAAATTTCAATCAACCTTAATACCAACCATTAAAACAAAAAACGTTATGAAAAAAGGATTACTTTATTTATTGATGATCGCAATCGCCGGATTCTCTTTTGCCTCCTGCAGCGACGATGACGATGAGCCGGATTACACACCCGAGGTGGTGGGAGAGTATGAAGGCGACTTCACGATCGAAGTGGGTCCAATGACACTCCCATTCCCCATTTCCGACACTATTGTAATTACCCGGACCGCAGAAAATCAGGTAAAAGTGACATTGAAAGATTTTTCTATTCCTACCCTCCTCGAACCAACAACCATTGTAGTCGAAAACATTGTTGTAGGCAAAGAAGGGGATTTTTTCACGCTGGAAGGAACAGATTCGATCGATCTGACAGCGCAGCAATTGGGTTCCGGATCCGCGTCGGTGCAGGGAGGCATTACTCCGGATAAAGACTGCGCTATGGAGATCATTGTCCAAATGCAGGGAACTGAACCCATGACAATCACTATTTACTTTGAAACGGAAGATTTCCCCTGGGAGTAATAGCAAAGTGACCTTATTCTTGCAGAAAGAAGAAAACGAAGCCTCCACCGGCTTCGTTTTTTATTTTTTTCTATCTTTATCCCCTCAAAATAACCCTTAACCCCTATCGGTATGGAATACAATTTCAAGGATGTAGAGAAAAAGTGGCAGGAGTATTGGCGGGAGCACAAAACCTACCGGGTGGAGAACCGCTCCGACAAACCCAAATTCTATGTATTGGACATGTTTCCGTACCCGTCCGGGGCCGGCCTGCACGTAGGGCATCCGCTGGGGTACATCGCCTCGGACATCTACTCCCGCTACAAACGGTTAAAAGGGTTTAACGTATTGCACCCCATGGGGTTCGATGCGTACGGGCTGCCGGCCGAACAGTATGCCATTCAGACCGGGCAGCACCCGGCCGTCACCACGGAACAGAACATTGCCCGGTACCGCGAGCAGTTGGAAAAAATCGGCTTTTCGTTCGACTGGGAACGGGAGATCGAGACCTGCGACCCGCACTACTACAAATGGACGCAGTGGGCGTTTATCCAAATGTTCAACCACTTCTACTGCCGCGACGCACAGAAGGCCCGCCCCATTTCCGAATTGGTAAAAGCCTTTGAAACCAACGGGACGGATGGCGTACACGCTGCCTGTACGGTCCCCATGGAGTTTACGGCCGCCGAATGGAAGGCCCGGAACGAAAAGGAACAGCAAGAGCTCCTGCTCAATTACCGGATTGCCTACCTGGCGGAGACGATGGTGAATTGGTGCCCGCAATTGGGGACGGTGCTGGCCAACGACGAGGTAAAGGACGGCTTTTCGGAACGGGGCGGTTTCCCGGTAGTACAGAAAAAGATGCGGCAATGGTCGTTGCGGGTATCGGCGTATGCCCAGCGGCTGTTGGACGGGTTGGAAACCATCGACTGGGCGGATTCCCTGAAAGACATTCAACGGAACTGGATCGGGCGTTCGCAAGGCGCGGAGATGCTGTTCGACCTGAAAGGCTCTGAGGAGAAGATCGAGGTGTTTACCACCCGCCCGGACACCGTGTTCGGGGTCACCTTTATGGTGCTGGCGCCCGAAAGTGAATATACAGCCCGGCTGACGGCCCCGGAACAGCAGGAAGCGGTGCGGGAATACCTGGCGTATGTAACCAAACGCACCGAACGGGAACGGCAGAGCGAGGTGAAGCGGGTTACAGGCGTATTCAGCGGCTCCTATGCCGTAAATCCGTTTACTGGTGAGGAGATCTCCGTTTGGATCAGCGAATACGTGCTGGCCGGTTACGGGACCGGGGCTATCATGGCCGTGCCTGCCCACGACAGCCGCGACTACGCTTTTGCCCGGAAATTCAACCTGCCGATCGTGCCGGTCATCGATGACGGACAGGGACACGACCTGTCCGAAAGTTCCTACGACGCCAAAGAGGGCCGGATGATCAACAGCGGTTTCATCAACGGCCTGGAGGTGAAGGAGGCGATTCGCGCAGTGGCTGAAGAGGTGGAAAAGCGGAGCTTGGGCAAAAGCAAGATCAATTACCGCCTGCGGGATGCCATTTTCAGCCGCCAACGGTACTGGGGAGAGCCTTTCCCCGTTTACTACAAAGACGACATGCCCTATATGCTGGACGAGAGCAAGTTGCCGTTGGAGCTGCCGGAAATTGACAAATACCTGCCCACCGAAACGGGCGAACCGCCCCTGGGCCGGGCCAAAAACTGGGAAACCGAAGAAGGCTGCCCACTGGAACTGAATACGATGCCGGGGTTTGCCGGATCGTCCGCTTACTACCTGCGATACATGGACCCGCACAACGACCGGGCGCTGGTGGGGCGGGAGGCCGATGCCTACTGGCGGAGCGTAGACCTCTACATGGGCGGGGCGGAACACGCCACAGGCCACCTGATCTACTCCCGGTTCTGGAACCACTTCCTCTACGACATTGGCATCTCTGTGGAACAGGAGCCGTTCCGGAAACTGATTAACCAAGGCATGATCCAGGGGCGTTCCAATTTCGTATACCGGGTACAGGGGAGCAATATGTTTGTTTCGGCGGGGTTGAAAGATCAGTACGAAACCACGGAACTGCACGTGGATGTAAACATCGTCCACAACGACATACTCGATACGGAGGCTTTCCGGAAGTGGAGGCCGGAGTACGCCACTGCGGAATTTATCCTCGAAGAGAGGAAGTATATTTGCGGATGGGCGGTGGAGAAGATGTCCAAATCCATGTTCAATGTGGTGAACCCGGACGATATTATTGCGGAGTACGGAGCGGATACGTTGCGGTTGTACGAGATGTTCCTGGGGCCTTTGGAGGCGCACAAGCCGTGGGACACGCAGGGGATTGACGGGGTGTTTAAATTTTTGCGGAAGTTCTGGCGGTTGTTCGTGCAGGACGACCGGCCGGTCGTGACCGAAGAGGCCCCGTCGAAAGAGGAGTGGAAGGTGTTGCACAAAACCATCAAAAAGGTGGCGTGGGACATCGAGAATTTTTCGTTCAATACTTCCATTCCGGCCTTTATGATCTGCACCAACGAACTGACGGCGTTGAAGTGCCACAAGCGGGCCATCCTGGAGCCGCTGGCGGTGGTGTTGGCACCTTTTGCGCCGCACATCGCGGAAGAGGTGTGGCACCTGTTGGGGCACAACGACAGTGTGACGGCGGCCCGTTTCCCGGAATGGGACGAGGCGTATTTGGCGGAAGAGGCGTTCGATTACCCGGTCTCCTTCAACGGGAAGGTACGCTTTAAATTGTCCCTGCCGCTGGCTGCCGGAGAAGCCGAAATCAAAGCAGCGGTTCTGGCCGCCCCGGAAACGGTGAAATACCTGGAAGGGAAACCGGTCAAAAAAATGATTATCGTACCGGGAAAAATCATCAATATCGTGGCGTAAGCACAACGATCCATTTTTATTCAGAGGGAGCTTCAGGGCTCCCTTTTTGTTTTTCTCCGGGGACGATCCAAAGGATGCTGGCCGTTCCGATGGCCCCCAGCACAAAGAGCAGGAGCCGGAGGCGGGGATTTTCCACAAAGACAAAGGCGGAGAGGGAGATCATGGCCCACATGCAAAGGATGGAGAAGAGTTTGGAACGCCAGCCCACTCCCCGTTTGGATTCGTAACGGCGCAGGTAAGCACCCAGCCATTTGGAGCGGTGCAGGGCGTCGTGCAGGCGTCTGGAACTTTTGTAAAAGAGCCAGGAACTGAGCAGCAAAAAGGGTGTAGTGGGCAATCCGGGTACAAAAATCCCGATGATCCCTAGGACAGCCGAAAGGATCCCGATGGTGACGTACAGGGGTTTCACTACTCCGTCTTTTCCTCTTTTTCTACGGCCGGCCAGGGGTTCGCTTCGGCAGCTTTTTGCAACGTGGTGTCAATCCGGCCCGACACAGGGTAGAAACCCTGATTGTCCAATACGTGCCGGGCGATGTAAGCCTGTATGCTGTTCAGAATGAGTTCACGGGATTCCTGCAGGCCTTTCCGGTCTTTTTTCAGTCCTCTCTTTTCCGCGTACGCAGCCATCTCTTCTACCAGATCAAAACGTTTCAGGTAGCCCAACACCTCTTTGTAATCCTTGAAATCTGTCATTTCAGGGCGGTGGCGGTCCATGAAGTAGAAGGTGTAGTCGTAAAGAAGCATTTTCCGCCGTAATTCGACCAGGTAGTCGGAAACCCCGGTGGTGTCGGCCGGCACAAAAAGGTCCGGCATGATGCCTCCTCCCCCGTATACTTCCCGGCCGCCGGCCGTTTCGTAGCGAAGCGATTCGTCGAAACGGATGCTGTCCTTTTCCAATAGCTCTCCGTGTACAAACCGGTGGTAGAACTCTTCGTAGTACTCTTGTTTACCGTTATCGTAGGGACGCTGGATGCTGCGACCGGAAGGGATGTAGTAGCGGGCCACGGTCAACCGCAGGGCAGAACCGTCCGGCAACATACGCTGTTCCTGTACCAATCCTTTCCCGAACGAACGTCGGCCAACAATGACGCCCCGGTCGTTGTCCTGAATGGCTCCGGCAAAGATCTCGCTGGCCGAAGCGCTGTTTTCGTCGATCAGCACTACCAGCGGCAAGGTTTGGTACTCCCCTTTTCCGTTGGAGTAGTAGTCCGAACGGGGAGAGGCCTTGCCCTGTGTATAGAGAATCAACCGGTGGGCCCCCAGAAATTCGTTGACCATTTTGATGGCGATCGGCAATACCCCCCCCACATTGTCCCGCAAATCCACGATCACCTTGCGCATCCCCTGTTCGGTAAGTCCGCTCAACGCCTCCATAAACTCGTCGTAGGTTGTAAAACTGAAGGTATTCACCTTTATGTAGCCCGTCGTGTCGTCGTACATGTAAGCCACATCAATGCTTTTTACCGGGATCCCGCCCCGCGTGATCTCTTTGACAAAAGGCTCTGGAACACCCCGCCGCAACAGGGTAATCTCAACACGGGTACCCATGGCCCCCCGCAACAAGGACATGATCTTCTGGTCGTTCATCTTTACACCGGCCACCAAAGAGTCGTTTACCCGGATGATCCGGTCGCCGTCCAAAATGCCAGCCCGCTCGGAGGGTCCGCCGGGCACCACCTTAATAACGGTGACCGTATCCAGATATTTGTAGAATTGAACACCGATCCCGCCAAAATTACCGACCATCTCTTCGTTGACTTTTTCCATATCCTCCGCCGGAATGTACACCGTGTGCGGGTCTAAATTCTTGATGACCTCCGCAATGGCATCCTCCTCTATTTTCTGCATATCCACCGTATCTACATACGAATGGTTCACCATATTCAGCACCATGTCCAATTTACTGCCCTGCGGCAGAAAGAACTCCGAACGGCCGATGACGTCCGGCCGGGTAAAAAGAGAACCGAGCAACAATCCTGCTACGAGCGCCGCCAACACGATTAAGGGGATCAAAATGATTTTCAGGCTGTTTCTGTACACGTTGCTTTTGTTCATCTTCCTTTGTTTTAATTTGTTCATACATCCGCAGTTGCAGAGAGAGGGGGCAGGGGCGTGAAATCCACCGTAATGCCTGCCTTTTTTAGTAGTTCCACACCGTCCGTACAGTGGTACACCTCGGAGTACACCACCCGTTTGATGCCCGACTGGATGATCAGTTTAGCGCATTCAATGCAGGGAGAAGCCGTGACATACAGGGTCGCTCCCCGGCTGCTGTTGTTGGACTGGGCGACTTTAGTGATGGCATTCGCTTCAGCGTGCAGCACGTAGGGTTTAGTTTTGTTCTGTTCGTCTTCGCAGATATTTTCAAAACCGGAAGGGGTGCCGTTGTATCCGTCGGAGATGATGGATTTGTCCTTGACAAGAAGAGCGCCTACCTGCCGGCGGATGCAATAGGAGTTTTCGGCCCAAATCCGGGCCATCCGCAGGTAACGGATGTCTAACAGACGCTGTTTCTCTTCCATAAGCAACTACTTTTTCCGGTTGTCGATGAAGTCAATCATCTCCAACAATATACGTTTCCGGTCTTCCGGGGCTTTTATTTTTTCGAAAACTTCCCTGCTTTTGTTCAGGTAATAGTCAATTTTTTGTTGAGCGATCCCCGGTATGCCCACCCGGTTATAAATGGCTGTCACCGCCCGGATCTTTTCGGTCGGGTCGAACGATGTACGGGAGAGCCACTGTTGCAACTCCGCCCTGTCTTGCGGGTTAGCTGTTTCTAATGCCTTAATAAGCAGGTAGGTTTTCTTGTTTTCCAGAATGTCGCCGCCAATATTTTTCCCGAATTCGCTGACATCGCCGTAGACATCCAGGTAGTCGTCCTGCAACTGGAAGAGTAAGCCGAGACTACCGCCGAAATCGTAGAGGGCGTTATACTCCTCTTCCGGGGCCCCGGCGATCAGCGCCCCGTGCCGCAGGCTGCCCGCGATCAGGACGGCCGTTTTCAGGTAGATCATCCGGAGGTACTCCTCTTCGGTGACGTCGTTACGGGTCTCGAACTCCATGTCGTACTGTTGTCCCTTACAAACGTCCATCGCTACCTGGTTAAAGCCGTCGATAGCCCGCCGCAGGTAGCGGTCTTCGCAGTATTCGATGTGTTTGTAAGCGGTGATCGCTGCCGCATCTCCGCTCAGGATGGCTACGTTCATGTTCCACTTTTTGTGTACGGTGGGGCGTCCGCGCCGCAGGGAAGCGTCGTCCATAACATCGTCGTGCAGGAGCGTATAGTTGTGGAATATCTCTATCCCAATGGCCGGTTTCAACGCTTTCTCGATATCGTCCCGGTAGATGTTGTACGCCATCAGGGTCAACAGGGGACGGATCATTTTGCCGCCGTTTTGCAGAATGTAAGTGATGGGCTCAAAGAGCGAGTAGGGTTCTTCCACGTACTCGTGTCTGTTCATTTCGGTTTTAACAATCTGTGTGAGTTGCTCCAGGGTATACATTGTGCACGTTTTAACAAGGCGCTAAGTTAAAAAAAACTTTTATCTTTGCCAGCGTTCTTCTAAACCCATGTTGAATGGATCAAACCGCAACCAGAAATCGCATTATTACCCGGACCTCCTGGATCAGTACGTTTGGAAATCTGTTACTATCCGTCGCGAAAATCGCAACGGGCCTTTGGGCCGGCAGTCTGGCAGTGCTGGGGGATGGGATCGATTCCGCCACCGATGTAGTGATCTCCATCGTAATGATCTTTACCGCCCGGATCATCAGCCGCCCGCCCGACCGGCGATACAGCTACGGGTATGAGAAAGCGGAGGGCATTGCGACCAAGATCCTCTCCATGGTGATTTTTTACGCAGGGATCCAAATGCTGGTCTCTTCCATTCAGGCGCTCTGTTCCGGGGAGGTACGGGAAATGCCGGGCACGATTGCCGTTTGGGTAACGGTTTTTTCGATCGCCGGAAAGTTGTTACTGGCTCTGTACCAGTACCGGCAAGGGAAACGGGTGAACAGTTCACTGTTGACCGCGAATGCCGTGAACATGCGGAACGATGTGCTGATCTCAGCCGGGGTGTTGATCGGGCTGTTGTTTACGTTTGTATTGAAACTCCCTGTTTTGGATGCCGTCACCGGGTTGGTGGTGAGTGTGATGATCTTAAAATCGGCTGTTTCGATCTTTTTGGAATCGAATGTGGAGTTGATGGACGGCGTGCAGGACGTCAGCATATACGATAAGATCTTCAAAGCCATCGAAGAGGTACCCGGAGCCAGCAATCCGCACCGGGTGCGTTCCAGGCAGATCGGTTCCATGTATATGATCGCTCTTGACGTGGAAGCGGAGGGAACTATTACCCTGAACGAAGCGCACAACATCGCCAATGCCGTGGAGGCAAGCATCAAGAGATCCGTAGAGAATGTATATGATATTGTCGTGCACGTCGAGCCTGCCGGAAAGCAGCACGAAAAAGAGAAGTTCGGCATCGGCCCGGAGCTGCTTCCGTAAGCAGCTTCTTAGTAGCCGGGCCGGGAATCGAACCCGAATCTAAAGTTTAGGAAACTTCCGTTCTATCCATTGAACTACCCAGCCGTTACGCGGGACAAAAGTAGTAAATAAAAAGGTAAGTTCCATTATTCTTATTATCTTTGTGATTCCTCGTCATTTTTTAGAGGTGCAGTGTGTTGTTATGTGGACTAAATTAGCGGGTTTTATTCTTAGATACCGGGTTGCCTTGATCGTTGTTGTGGCAGTCTGTACGCTTTTTATGGGATGGCAGGCCCGAAACCTGGAGATGTCCTACGAACAGGCCAGCCTGCTGCCCCGAACCGACAGTTCTTTCATCGATTTTGCCGAATTTCAGGAAAAGTTCGGACAAGAGGGGGGGAATGTGATGGTTTTTGCTGTGGAGGATTCCGCTTTCTTCCGGTTGGACAAAGTAAACGACTGGCTCGGCACGGGGCGGGAGATCCGTTCGTTGAAAGGGGTCAGTGCGGTGGCCTCCATCACCCATACGTTCAATCTCCGGAAAAACAACGAAGGTAAATCCTTTGAAATCACCCCCATCTTTCCTGACCGGGTAGAGACCCGGGAGGAGTTGGACAGTCTGGCGGAGGTGGCCCGGAATCTTCCCTTCTATTTCAGTACGTTGGTCGTCCAGGACAAACCGATCTACGGGATGATGGTCACCGTAGCCGCCGAAGTGATGAACTCCCCGGAGCGGGTCGGCCTGGTGCGGGAGATCGAAAAGATCACCCAACGCTTTACGGACAAGTACGAACTTAAAATGCACTACTCCGGCCTGCCCTATATCCGGGTGGTCAATGCGGAAAATGTGAAAAAAGAGATGTACATGTTCGTGGCACTGTCACTGCTGATCACCGCTATTATCCTCTATCTTTTTTTCCGCTCGTTCCGAACGGTTGGTTTTTGCCTGCTCATCATCGGGACGGCTGTGGTGTGGGCCATCGGGTACATGGCGCTGCTCGGGATCAAGATCACCTTGCTGACGGCCATGCTGCCCTCCCTATTGATTGTGATCGGCGTCCCCAACAGTGTATTTATGATCAACAAATACCATTCGGAGTACATCCGGCACGGCAATAAAATGAAGTCCCTGCAACGGATGATCCACAAGATCGGGAACGCTACCCTCCTTTCCAATCTGACCACTGCCACCGGATTTGCGACATTTATCATTACTTCCAGCCAGATCCTGCGGGATTTCGGTTTGATCTCGTTTATGAGTATCACGACCATTTTCGTGATCTGCCTGATCCTGATCCCGGCCATATTCAGTTTTTTGCCGGTTCCGGATAAGAAACAGACCAAGCACCTGCACAACAGCCTGATCAATAAAATCATCAATACAGAGTTAAAGATCGTTATGACCAAACGGACGCGGCTGTATACCTGTACGGTCATTGTCGTTTTGATCGGCATCGTCGGAATGACCCTGATGAAAACAACCGGATATATGGTGGACGATCTGAAAGAGAGTGACCCCATCCGGCAGGACCTGGCTTTTTTTGAGGAACATTTTGACGGATTGATGCCGTTGGAGATAACGGTGGATTTTCAAAAGCCCAACCAGGTGTTGAAGCAGTCCAATCTGGAAAAATTGGACCGGTTTTGCCGGGAGATGCAGGATCATCCGGATGTATCCCGTCCCCTCTCTATTGTAGAAGTCATCAAATTTGCCAACCAAGCCTATTACAACGGAAAACCCGAGTACTACCGTCTCCCCAATTCCATGACCCGGAACTTTATTTTAAAATACGCCCAAAATTCGGCGGGGGAAATGGGGAGTATGGCGAACTCTTTTATCGACTCCACCTCCCGGGAGATCCGGTTGAGTTTCCGGGTAAAGGATATCGGAACCCTAAAAATGGAGTGGTTGGAGGATTCCGTATACCGGAGCGCCCACCGGATCTTCCCACCGGAAAATCACTCGGTCAAAGTCACCGGTTCCAGTGTGATCGCTTTTAAAGGGAACCGGTACCTCATAGAAAATCTCTTCTCCTCTTTGGCACTGGCCATTGTGCTGATCGCCGGTTTTATGGCCTGGATGTTCAGAAGCAAGCGGATGGTACTGATCGCTTTGGTGCCCAATATCATTCCTTTGGTCTTTACAGCGGCTATTATGGGGTTCACCGGTATCCCGATCAAAGCGTCCACGATCCTGGTGTTCAGCGTCGCCTTCGGGATCTCCACGGACGATACGATCCACTACCTGGCCAAATACCGCCAGGAGTTGCAGGCGACTAAATGGGATATCCGCCTTTCCGTCGTACACGCCCTGAAAGAGACCGGACAGAGCATGATCTATACTTCTATTATTCTGTTTTTCGGGTTCGGCATCTTTTGCCTGTCGGATTTCGGGGGCACATTCGCTTTGGGTATGCTGACATCGCTTACGCTGCTCTCTGCTACGCTCGCGAACCAGTTGCTGCTGCCCGCCCTACTGTTGACGATGGAAAAAAGTATTACCAACCGGACCTTTCGGGAGCCGCTGCTGCAAATCTTCAACGAAGAGGAGGATATCGATACCGACAAGTTGTTGATCAGACCGGAAGAGAAGGAATAGCCTTCATCTCCTTTACAATGTCTTCAAACAACTGTGAAGCCCCGATCCGGAAATAATAGGAGGTCAGCCATTCACTGCCCAACACGTGGTTGGCGATGGTCAGGTAACGCAATGCATTGGCCGCTTTGGAAACGCCCCCGGCAACTTTGATCCCCACCCGCTTGCCGGTACGGGCGTAAAATTGTTTGATCGCCTCGCACATTACATACATCGCTTCCGGCGTTACGTTTACCGGAACCTTTCCGGTAGAGGTCTTGATAAAATCAGTGCCGGCATACATACTGACCAATGCGGCGTTAAAAATGTTTTCGATGCTCTTTAACTCTCCGGTCTCTAAGATGATTTTCAGGCGAACCCCCTCGCACACCTTCCGGATTGCAGAGAGTTCCCGGTAGATCTTTTCAAAATTCTTTTCCAACACATCCCCTACCGAAATGACGACGTCCACCTCTTCCGCCCCTGCAGCCACCGCCATTTTGCATTCGGCTAATTTGATCTCGGTAAACGTTTGCGAGGAGGGGAACCCGCCGGCCACCACTGCCGTCCGCACCTCGGTCCCTTTCAACCCATTGCGCACTACGGAGGCAAAATGAGGATAGACACAGACGGCCGCCACCTGCCGGAGATCATGCTTTTTCAGCTTTTTCAACAGATCGGCCACAAAAGCCTTTACGGAACTCTCCGTATCGGTTGGTTTCAGGGTTGTATAATCAATGCAGGAGAGACAAAATTTCAGATTCTCCGCACAATAGGCCTGCTTTACCTCCTTTTCCACCACACCAGCCAACTCAAAGGACATGAGGTCCTCTAAATTCGACCAGTTATAGGTTGCCAATTCGTCTGCTATGTGTTCCATACTGAATTATACTTAATCTATGGCGTCAGGCCGTTTTCTTCTTGTGTCAACCCGGAAACAACCAACCGGTACGATTTGCGGATCCAGTTTTTTAGCATGCTGTCACTGATGCTGCCATCCAACAATACGGTGTTCCAGTACTTTTTGTTCATACGGAACCCTGCAGTCACAGCCGGGAATCGCCCCCGCATGTCGTAAATCTCATCGGCGGCGCATTTGATGTTGATACGCAAATCGCCTTGCAGGAAAACCAAACAGAACCACTTTCCGGAAACTTTAAAAACGAGGGCCGTATCCCCCAAAGGCATCGCCTCTTCCGCCCGGGGAAAGGACAAGCAATATTTGCGCAAATCCTCCACGTTCATGCTTACAAAATTACACAATGTTTACGAGGTTTTAAATTTTTCCGGGTCAAAATCTCTATCTTTGTGGAAAGATTGCGTGCCGCAAATTTACATACCAGGATGTTGCATTAATTCTATAAACATGGCTGCCAAAAAAGGGGAAGAGACTCCACTGATGCAACAATATTATGCCATGAAGGCAAAGTATCCCGATGCGATCATGCTGTACCGCATGGGGGACTTTTACGAGACGTTCGGCGAAGATGCGGTGATCGCTTCACAGATCCTTGGCATTACGCTGACCAAACGGGCCAGCGGTTCTCCCGGTGATGTCCGGCTGGCCGGTTTTCCCCACCACGCATTGGACAACTACCTGCCCAAATTGGTCCGGGCGGGCCAGCGCGTAGCGATATGCGAGCAACTGGAAGATCCCAAACAGACCAAAAAATTGGTGAAAAGGGGGGTTATCGAATTGGTTACTCCCGGTGTTTCGTATGGGGAATACACCACCGACGCCAAAAGCAATTCGTTCCTGGCCGCGGTCTATTTTAAAAAAGAGGAGGCGGCGCTCTCCCTGCTGGACCTCTCCACCGGGGAGTTTCTGGCTACTGAAGGGAGTTGTTCCACTATCGACAAGCTGTTGAACAGTTTTCAGCCCAAAGAGGTGATCTATCCCCGGGGGCAGGAGGAGCGCTTCCATGAACTGTTTGGCAACCGGTATTACATTTACCCGATCGAGGAGTGGTTTTTTGAGGGTGATGCCGCCCGGGAAAAACTGAAAAAACAGTTCGACGTCACTTCCCTGAAAGGGTTCGGCCTTGAACAAATGTCATTGGCGATCTCGGCGGCAGGAGCTGTCCTGAATTACTTAGAGATGACGAAACACGACTTCATCTCCCACATCACCTCTATCTCCCGCATAGACGAAGGGGCGTTTGTTTTGATGGATAGATTCACTCTTCGCAATCTGGAATTACTGCACTCCTCCTTTGAAGGGGGAAAGTCGTTGGCCGACATCATCGACCACACGGTTACCCCGATGGGAGGCCGCATGCTGCGCCGCTGGATCAGCATGCCGCTAAAATCGCCGGAACAGATAGAAGAGCGGTTGGAAATAGTCGAGACGTTCCTGAAACAGGCAGAGATCCGGTTGGAAGCGGAGTTGCTGTTGCGCAGCATCGGCGACTTGGAGCGCCTAGCCTCCAAGGTGGCGGTAGGGCGGATCACCCCCCGCGAAATGGTACAGCTCAAAATGGCCCTGGGTGCTATTCCGGAGTTAAAGGCGGTTTGCCGAAAAACAGGCTCTTCCGTCCTCTGCCGGTACACAGAGGCGCTGGAGGAGTGCCGGCCGTTGTACGAAAAGATCGGAAAGGAGATCCTGGAGAATCCTTCCAATCAGTTAAACAAAGGAGGGGTGATCGCGGCAGGGATCAGTGCGGAATTGGATGAATTGCGGGAAATGTCCTCCCACGGAAAGGAGTTGTTGCAAGCAATGCAACAACGCGAAATCGAAGCCACCGGCATCCCGTCCCTGAAAATCGGTTTTAACAACGTGTTCGGTTACTACATCGAAGTCACCAAAACACACAAGGAGAAGGCGCCGGCCCACTGGATCCGGAAGCAAACCCTTGTGAACGCGGAGCGGTTCATCACACCGGAGCTTAAAGAGTACGAAGAGAAGATCTTAGGCGCCGAAGGTCGCATGTTGGAAATCGAAACGAATATTTACAACAATTTGCTTTTCGAAGCCTCTTCGCACATCCGGAGCATCCAAAACAACGCCCGGATCATCGCTTCCGTGGATACGCTGATGGCCTTTGCCGAGGCGGCGGCGCGCTACGGGTATCACCGCCCGGAAATCAATGATGGGGAGGCTATCGAGGTAAAAGCGGGGCGCCATCCGGTGATTGAACGGCAACTGCCTCCCGGCGAACCGTACATCGCCAACGACATCTATCTGGATACGACCCAACAGCAGATTATGGTCATTACCGGCCCGAACATGTCCGGGAAATCCGCGCTTCTCCGGCAAACCGCCCTGATCATAATCCTGGCGCAGGCGGGCTGTTTTGTGCCTGCGGAGTCGGCAAAGATCGGGTACGTAGACAAAGTTTTTACGCGAGTGGGCGCTTCGGATAATATTTCGCAGGGGGAATCTACCTTTATGGTGGAGATGAACGAGGCTGCTAACATCCTGAACAACATATCCAACCGGAGCCTGATCCTTTTTGACGAATTGGGACGGGGCACTTCTACCTACGACGGCATCTCCATTGCCTGGGCCATTGTGGAGTACCTGCATGAACACCCGAAATTTAAAGCAAAAACCCTTTTCGCCACCCATTACCACGAGTTGAACGAAATGGAGCATTCGTTCAAAAAGATCCGGAATTATAATGTATCGGTCAAAGAGGTGGAGAACAGAGTGGTTTTCCTGCGCAAATTGGCGCCGGGGGGATCCAACCACTCGTTCGGGATACAGGTGGGGCGTATGGCCGGGCTGCCCCATTCTGTTATCCGCCGGGCGGACGAGATCCTGAAGCAGTTGGAAGGGAAACGGGATCCGGGAGAAGGGACACACAAAGAGATGCACAAGCCAGTGGAGAAATTAGCCGCAGAGCGCGAAGGGTATCAACTCAGCTTCTTCCAATTGGACGACCCCGTGCTGACACAGATCCGGGACGAGATCAAAGGATTGGACATCAACAGCCTCACCCCTATCGAAGCCCTGAACAAACTGAATGAGATCAAAAAGATCTCGGGGTTATAATCACCACCAAACCTGTTCCCCGTTTTCATAGGTAATTACCAGCAGTTGGAAAAATACCTCCCCTCTTCGTACCAGCAGATCCAAAAGGGGATAGCGCTGGAAACGCTGGGCCGGATCCCGGAGGCGCGGGTCGCCTGGCTCCTGGCCGGAAAGATGGTGCCGGCCCTGATCCGGCCGCACTACCTGTTGGCCAAGTCGTACAATGCAAGCGGAGAGCGGGAGCAGGCCATCCGCCACGCCCGGATCGTCCTGACAAAAGAGATCAAAGTCTACACCCCCGAGGTGTACTACATGAAGCAGGAGATGAAAAAGATGATTGATTGAATTTTTATTTCCGTTTCAGGCGGGTTTCAAGAATGACGATGTCCTCCAGCGGACGGTTGTTGCCATCTGTTTCCTGGGCGGCAATTTTGTCGACAATGTCCAACCCTTCGACCACCTCTCCGAATACGGTGTACTCTCCGTCCAGAAACGGTGTACCACCGACGGTGATGTACATGGCGCGCGCTTCCGGAGAGAATTTGTGTGCGTTGTATCCGTCAAATTTTTCGGCAATTTCCGCATCTGTCAAACGGATCAGTTCATCGGCCGCTTCCCGGTTGCCGCTGCGGAGCAATTCCCGGTACTCCGACTCCCGCGGCTGGAACAGTTCCTTCCCATATTGAGTTTTGGCTTGCATCAACCGTTGTTGTTCCATTCTGTCCAACTCTTTCTCTTCCAATACGGTTCCCTGAACAATGTAGAACTGCTCTCCGGAAGATCGTTTTTCCGGATTCACGGCATCCCCCTGCCGGGCCGCCGCCAAAGCGCCTTTTTTGTGAAAATGCAACGGATTGATCTCTGCCTGGATGGTGTAATCAATGCCTCCGGATCCCAGTATAGCGCCTTTTTCCGCGTTCCGGGAGTCGGAAGAGCCGCCCTGTATCATAAAATCTTTGATCACCCGGTGAAAGAGCAGGCCGTTGTAATGTCCGGCTTTGGCCAATTTCAGGAAATTTTCGGCGTGCAACGGCGTATCCGTATATACCTTCAACTTGATGTCACCCAAATTGGTGGTAAAGACCACATATTTGTACGGAGCAGCCGAGACGGAACAAACGGCTAACAGAAGCCCCCCTAAAACAGATGCTAAAATTTTGGTTTTCATATCTATCGTATTTTTATAATCCGGACATCCTGCGACGGACGGTTGTGAAAATCGGTTTTCTGTGCCGCTATTTTTTCGACAACTTCCATCCCTTTTGTAACTTCGCCGAAAACAGTATAGGCGCCATCCAGGTGGGGAATCCCGCCGACCATGGTATAGGCCTCTTTCTGCGCTTCTGTCAACACCAGCTCTTCCCGGGGAAAAAGTGCACGCACTTCTTCGGAGAGTTCTTTGTTGATCCCGGTCAGCGCTTCAAAATCCCCCGCTGCTTCCAGGCGTTTGATCTCCGCTTCTCTGGGTTGCAACAATTGTTCGAACAACGCCCGGTGGCGTCGTTGGTTAATACCCTCTACTGCTTTTTCCAATTCTTCCGGTGTAAACACCTGCCCCACTACAATGTAAAAATGTGATCCGCTGGATTTTCTTTCTGGATTTACATTGTCGCCTTCCCGGGCCATCGCCAGTACGCCTTTCCGGTGAAAGGAGCCCGGGATAATTTCAGCATCCAATCGGTGTTCGGCCCCTCCGGCGCCCAAGGTCAGTCCCGGAAGTGCGTTTCGGGAAGCCGGATCGCCGGTCTGTATGACAAAATCTTTGATCACCCGGTGAAAAAGCAGGCCGTCGTAATAGCCTTCCCGGGCCAACCGAGTAAGGTTTTCCCGGTGAACCGGAGTCTCTTTGTAAAGACGAATGGTGATATTTCCGTAATTGGTTTCAATTGTCAGCGTATCCGGATCCTTCTCCCTGCACCCCGCCAACCCGAGCAAAACACCCAGTATAACAGCTATTTTTTTCACGCACTCCCGTATAAGTATATGATATTGACAACAAAAATAGTCTATTCGGGCAATATATAGCGCATTTTTACTAAATTTGTTCCAGAAAATTTTTTGCGCGGATCAAATGAAAAATCATTACCTGTTTATTGGCCTTTTAGCTTGCACGTTGCTCTCATGTAAAGAAAAAAAGCAACCGCCGGTTGAAGCGGCACAAACAATTGTTTCGGATACTACGTTCCGGGAAACGCCGATTGTTCAAGAAAAGGAAGAGGTTGTAGAGGAGCCCGTCTATTTCCTCATTGCAGGCTGTTTTGAAACGCCGGAATTGGCCGAACGGTTACAAAAAAAGTTGACAAGGGAAGGATTTGATGCCCGGATTCTGCCCTATTACACCAATCTGCACCTGGTTTCCTACTCCGGATATTCCGATTTGCAAAGGGCTAAAGAGGCTCACGCAGAGTTGGTACAGGAAGCCGGTAAAGAAAAAACCTGGATATACAAACTCGCTGATTGAGGTAAATAGTATATCTTTGCTTTGTAAACATCGTACCGGAGAGACCGGTCAACGGATCAAACAGCGAAACCAGATGTATAAAATAGTTGCCCCGATACTCTTAACCGCACTCTTCCTGACGGGATGCCGGCAAAAAGGACCGAATCCGAAGTTCTTGACCGACACAACAGTGATCCGCAGCACGGAGGAGAATAAAAATGCAGAAAAAACAGCCCGGCAAGAGGAGCGATTTTCCCAAACCGGAGAGAACCGCTCCGACAGATTCCGGCCGGAAGAGTTAAAGCGGGGAAGTTATTGTGTCATTGTGGGAAGTTACGAGCCGACGAGAAAAAATCAGGAGAAAGCGGAAAAATTGGCAAAAGATCTCCGGGAATTGGATTATCCGGATGCTGAAGTCTTGCCGGAAATGTTGGGCAGGATCCGGGTCAGCATCGGGCGGTTCTCTACCGAACGGGAAGCGGTCGAACTGCGGGACTATGTCCGGAAAGCTGTAGACCGTCCGGATATCTGGATCTTCAAAGTAGATTAAAATTCTTACAGGGAACGGCGCAGGCGGGCCACCGGAATGTCCAGCATCTGCCTGTATTTGGCAATGGTCCGCCGGGCAATCTGATACCCTTTTTGATTCATCAGGTCGACCAACTCATCGTCTGTCCACGGCTTTTTCTTGTCTTCCGTCTCCACCAAATTCCGAAGCGCATTTTTCAACTCCCCCGTACTGACTTCCTCCCCGCTCTCCATCTGCATGCTCCCGGAAAAAAAATCTTTCAGGGCAAAAATACCGAACCAGGTTTGGATGTATTTGGAGTTGGATACCCGGGAGATGGTGGATACATCCAAACCCGTAATGTCTGCAATGTCCCGCAGGATCATCGGTTTGAGCTGGTTGCTGTCGCCGGAAAGGAAGTATTGTTTCTGAAATTGCACAATAGCGGTCATCGTCAGCATCAACGTGGAGTTCCGTTGTTGCAAAGCGTCGATAAATGATTTGGCTGAATTTAACTTATATTTTACAAAGGCAACGACATCTTTTTTGTTTTGAGTTGATGAATTTCCGGGGAGACCATCCAACATTTTCAGGTAGGACCTGTTCAACCGGAGCTCCGGCAAATGCCCCGAATTGAGGCTGAGTTGCAACTCACCGTCTACCAGATCAAGGGTGAAGTCGGGCATGATCTTCTCCGTACCGGCGGTAAGGGCGGTATCGGCTGCAGTCCCCCCCGGCTTGGGATTGCATTTCAGTATCTCGCCGATTGCTTTTTTCAATGTATCATCGGTAATCCGCAGACGGCGCGCGATTTTTTCGTAATGCTTCTTGGAAAACTCCTCAAAACACTCTGTCAGAATGGCACAGGCCTGTTTCAAGTCCGGATTGTCCGGATGCACATCCAACTTGTGTTTTATCTGGATCAGCAGGCACTCCTGCAGGTCGCGGGCGCCCACACCGGAAGGCTCAAACTCCTGGATCAGCCGGAGCAACCTCTCTACTTCCTCCTCCGATACCTCTATGCCGGCGCCAAATGCCAGATCGTCTACAATGTTTTCCACACCCCTCCGCAAATAGCCGTCTTCGTCGATATTGCCGATGATGTATTCGGCCACTTTCCGATCCAGGTCGGAGAGCGGACGGACCCCCAACTGCTCCAGTAGATTTTCCCGGAAAGTTGCTCCCTGGGAAAAAACGAAATCACGGGAGTCATCGTCCCGGGAAGTATTGGAAACAGTCAACTTATAGTCGGGGGTATCGTCCTCTTCGTTCAGGTAGTCCTCCAATGAAAATTCATCGTCCCGATGATTCTCTTCGGGACCGTACTCCTCCTCTTCTCCGGAATCAAACTCATCCTGTGCATCCGGTTCCTGTTCAGGACCTGCCTCCGGCATATTGTCCTCCTCTTCCAGCAACGGATTGGATTCCAACTCCTCCTTGACCCGTTGTTCCAACTGCGCCACCGGCAATTCCAGCAATTTTATCAACTGAATCTGAAGCGGGTTTATTTTCAAACCCAGCTTCTGCTGTAAACTTTGCTTCAATGCCATAATCCACCGGTTTATCTGGTTAGAGTCTGTTTAAAACTCCGCGTTTTTAGGGGTTCGCGGAAAGGGGATCACATCCCGGATGTTGCCCATGCCCGTCACAAAAAGCAACAGTCGCTCAAAGCCCAAGCCGAAGCCGCTGTGCACGGCAGATCCGAAACGCCGGGTGTCCAGATACCAGGACATTCCTCCCACCGGAACGTCCATCTCTTTCATCCGGGCCACCAATTTATCGTACTCCTCTTCCCGCTGGGAACCGCCGACGATCTCTCCGATCTGCGGGAAGAGAATATCCATGGCAGCCACTGTTTTCCCGTCGGGGTTCTGCTTCATGTAGAACGCTTTGATCTCTTTGGGATACCCCGTCAGGATTACCGGGCGTTTGAAATGTTTTTCCACCAGATAGCGCTCGTGTTCGCTCTGCAGGTCTACCCCCCAGCCTGTTACCGGGTACTGGAATTTGTTGTTTTTGTTGGGTTTGCTGTTTTTCAATATCTCCACCGCTTCCGTGTAAGTCAGCCGTTCAAAGGGATTGGAGAGTACAAAGTTAAGTTTCTCGATCAATTCCATAGAGCGCTCCTCCTCTTTCTTGTCCTTCTCCTCTTCCTGTAAACGGGCGCTCAGGAACTTCAGGTCGTCCATGCAATGCTCCAGTGCGTAGCGGATCAGGTATTTAAGGAAATCTTCCGCCAGGTCCATGTTGTCTTTCAGGTCGTAAAAGGCCATCTCCGGCTCGATCATCCAAAATTCCGACAGGTGCCGGGTAGTATTGGAGTTTTCCGCCCGGAACGTAGGCCCGAACGTGTAAATTTTCCCCAAGGCCATAGCCCCCAATTCCCCTTCTAACTGGCCGCTGACCGTCAGGCTGGTTGCTTTACCAAAGAAATCCTGCTTGTAGTCTACCGCCCCGTTCTCATCCAACGGAGGATTTTGCGGGTCTAAGGTAGTTACCCGGAACATCTCGCCGGCGCCCTCGCAATCCGAAGCGGTGATCAGGGGCGTATGCAGGTAGAAAAAGCCGTGTTCGTTGAAATATTGGTGTATGGCAAAGGCCATCGCATGGCGAATGCGGAATACAGCGCCGAAGATGTTGGTGCGGAAACGAAGGTGCGCTACCTCTCGCAGAAATTCCAAGGAGTGTTTTTTCGGTTGGATCGGGAATTTTTCCGGATCGGATTCGCCCAATACCTCCAACTCCCGGGCTTGTATCTCACATGTCTGCCCGCTTCCGGCGCTTGCCGTCAACAGTCCTTTCACCCGCACAGCAGCTCCCGTCGTCACCCGCCTCATCAACTCTTCCGGAAAAAGCGCCATGTCCGCTACCACCTGAATGCTGTGAATCGTAGAACCGTCGTTCAGGGCGATAAAGTTTACCTGTTTGTTTCCCCGCTTGGTCCTGACCCAGCCGGAGATCTCCACCTCCCGGTCAACATTTCCAGCCAACAACACTTTCACTGAAGTTTTACCTGTTTTCATCTTATAATTCTTTTCTATTAACAACGATTCGCTTTTCCGCCGGCCACGTACCGGCATCGCATAAAATAACACACAAAAATAGCGAATAATGCGAAAACCGGCAATAATTTACATTCCGAGTTTTAGCGTCTGTTTAAGTTCTCAGCTGAGTACAAAGTTACATTTTTTCAGCGAGCGTCGCTCTTTTTACGGAAGGAATCACAAGGCAAATGCAGGTATTTTTCTACATTTTTCCGGAGCCGGTTGTAGTGTTGTTTTCCTCCGGTATAGTTTGCGCATTCTTTATTATTCCTGTCTAACGAGGGCTGAAGACCGGGTGTATACCGGCCGTAAACCGGATGTATAGCTGTTATACTTCTGTGAAAGATGTTGGGAGAAGGGATTTTTTGTCTCCGAAAGGAGAGGATACGCGGCCGGGGATTTTTATCTGAAAGGAGGGCGGCGTATTGGGTTCTATGGGTGTAGGGGGTAGCATCTGTTTAAATTTCTTTGCGGTTTTTCCGGGATGCCGGTCTGGGATGCAATATACGGGATTGGGGGGATTTTCAGAAGAGAGGAGGGTGTTTTTTTGTATTTTGACTACGAAACAGACAACAACTCCTGTCCAATGCGGTGTAGGCCATCCACAATTTTTTGACGTTGCGCAGGCCTGGGCTTCACCCCTTTTTTGTAATGACTTAATTGCCCGGGATTGATTTTAGACGCTCGCGCCAGTGCCTGTAATGTCACCGTCCGCTCGGCAAACTCCAATAAGGTTGAAACATCAAACTCAAATTTCAACTCATACTCCCCTCGCAAGGCTGAGGGCACCGGTTTTCCAAGTTGGGCTGCGTATCCGATAAAAGTTTCCAATACTTCGACTGCATTCTGTTTTGCCTGTTCGAGTGTCTCACCGAAACTATATACATTGGCAAATTCTGCAAAACTAACCCCATACCCATCTTTTCCTTTTTCCAAAATTGCGGTGACTTTCTTCATAACTACCTGTTTTTACTATTTTTTAACAAGAATCAACGTTTGATCAATCCTGCATCCCTCAGGATTCGAACAGCAGTCCCTGTTGGGATCTCTTTTGCTCCGTGATAAGGAACAGTCAGCAATTTGTTCTCTTTTTCATACAGTACATGGCTTCCATTTTGGCGTACGGCAACCCAGCCATGTCGTTTTAGCATTCTGTGCAGTTCTGATGATTTCATGCGTTATATTTTCAGGAAAGCCACATGGAACCCTTTGCATGATCATGTCCTCTGACGTTTGTCTGCTCGCGGGTTTCAATATGGATTTGTTGTTGATCTCCATCTACAACAATAAGGAACTTTCCTGTAAAAAGAAACCCTCTCACATAAAATCACCATCCTCTTTTTCAGAATAAAAACAGATTCAACACTCCAAAGATACGAATAATTTTACCGAATACCGCAAAAAGAATATATATATTCGTACTTTTCACATACGGAAGTGATATACCAAAATCACAGTTGTCAGACGACAAAGAGTTCGCTGAAAATCCGGTCGGAGAACAGCCAGCCTGTCTCGGTCAGGATAAAGCGCCCCGCTTCCATTCTCGCCCAGCCGTTTTCAATGTATGACATCAATTGTTTCTCCGGGTCGGAAGCCGCAGGGCCGGGAGGTTTGCGCAATAGATCCCATTCTGCCCCCCACATTGTCCGCAAAGAGGTCATCACATATTCGTTGTATTTATCGGAAAGTGTTAATTCCTCACGCTCAAAAGGCAAAATACCTTTATCTAAACTGGCTATATAGGTTTCTATGCGGGAAATATTCCACTGCCGGGAAGTGCCGTCGTACGAGTGGGCGGAGGGCCCCAGTCCCAAATAGGGCTTCTGTTGCCAATAGCGGGAGTTGTGTCGGGAATAGGCTCGGTGACGGGCGAAATTTGAGATCTCGTAATGCTCAAAGCCCTGTTGTTTTAACTGTTCCGATACGGTGAGAAAGAGGGAAACGGTCTCCTGTTCCGCCGGCAGGGTGAGTTTCCCCGCCGCCTGTTGTCTCTCGAAAACAGAGCCGGGGTCAACACCCAACATATAGACCGAGATGTGGGACAAAGGGAAATGACTAAGCAGTTCCAGATCTGCCAAGGTTTGTGCGGGAGTACTGCCCGGCAGCCCCAGCATCAGATCAACGCTTACATTTTCATAACCTGCCGCAGCCACCCGTTCAAGCCCGATGAGCGCTTGCGCAGCGGAATGCGACCGGCCGACCCGTTTCAATACAGCATCGTCAAGTGTTTGAATACCGATACTTAAACGGTTAAACCCGCATGCGTTCCAGGCGCGAAGATTCGCCGGTGTCAGGTCTTCGGGATTGGCCTCCAACGTAGATTCGGCCCCCGCCGGAAGCGGGTAGTGCCGGTGCAGGCCGGCAACGATCCGCTCCAACTCCGGCGCCGACAGAAAAGAGGGGGTTCCTCCTCCTATATAGAGTGTTTTCGGGACGGTTTGCCCCAAGTAGGCTGTACGCAGCTCCATCTCCTTTTCCAGCGCATGCAGAAAGGCCTCTTTCCGGGCGGAAGAAGCCAATGAGTAAAATCCGCAGTAATGGCATTTGCTTCTGCAAAAGGGGATGTGAACGTACAAACTCATGGGGTTATGAATGAGGGGAACGGCACAGCAAGTAGATATTCCGGCAATAGGCAGCCACTCCAAAAGATTGTCCGACAATCAGCACCGGATCCCGCCGGTATAGCGCATAGGCCACAATGGTGCACGAACCCAGGAGGCTGACGAGCCAGAATCCTAACGGCAATACAGATTCACGTTTTTTGCGGGAATAGTACCATTGGTACACAAACCGCATGGTGAAGAGGATCTGTCCCAGGGATCCGAAGAGGATCAGCCAAAACGGAATGACATCAGTATTGAAAAAACGGGCCGCGAAAGCAACGGCTTCACTGACGGAATAGAGGATAACAGCCAACGGGGTCAGCAGCAGCAGCCAACGGAGCGGAAGGGGGATTTTTTGCCAATCGCTCTTTTGGTTCAGATTCCAGATATAGATGTAATAGGCGATCAGTTGTCCGAACAGGATAGCAAAGTCCCCCCGCAGCCAACCGTATAGAAAAAGCAGATACGAACCGGCCAGACTGAGGAGCCAATAGATGGAGGGGGACATCACCTGTCTATGCCGCTCCGAAATGATCCATTGGAACAAAACCCGGGTGGAAAAAAAGAGCTGGGCCAGAAATCCGATGATATAAACGCCCATTGTCAATCGGTTAGATTACTCTCTGCGATCCGGTAACGGATGTACCTCTTTTTCATCCACCGGTAGGCCAAACAATCTATAAAGGGACCGGCCAGACGGTTCCACAAGTGGTATTTCGATTGGCCGGAAACCCGGGGAAAATGCCGGACTGGAACCTGTTTCACCCGGCCGTGCTGCAACTGTACCAAAGCCGGCAGAAAGCGGTGCATTCCGGTGAAAAAGGGGATCCGTTTGGCGTAATCGCTCCGGATGATCTTCAGGGGACATCCTGTGTCTTCGATCCCGTCGCCCGTCATCGCCCGCCGGAATCCGTTCGCGATCCTGGATGAGAGTTTTTTGACGAATCCGTCTTTGCGGGCGCTCCGGATACCGGTGACCATTTCGTACTCCTCAATGTGTTCCAACAAGAGCCGGAAATCGTCGGGCGATGTCTGCAGATCGGCGTCGATATACCCCACATATTCTGAGCAAGAATAGTCTATGCCTGCTTTGATAGCGGCGCTCAAGCCTCCGTTTTCGGCGAAAACGATGTAGTAAAAGTGCGGCTGCCGGGCGCATACCTCCCGAATCAACTCCCCGCTCCCGTCTGCAGAACCATCGTCTACAAAGAGTACACACGACGGCTGCCGGGCTGTTTGGAGAAAAACTCCTAACTCCGTTTCTGCCCGACGAATGTTCCCAGCTTCGTTGTAAACCGGTACAATAATTGTCAAAAAATAGTCGGCCGTCTGATTCATGTCTCAGTTGTCATCGATTTTATTTTCTGCGATTCGTTGTATTTGTACCGCAAAAATCGTTAGCTTTGCTTTGTTTGTCGTGACACACGGAAAAAAACACGTAAAGATATGCAATATAAACGTATTCTATTAAAATTAAGCGGCGAATCTTTGGCAGGTAACCAAAAGTACGGCATCGACGTACCAGCAGTGGAGAGTTACGCCCGCCAGATCCGGGAAGTAGCGGAGATGGGAATCCAGATCGGCATTGTGATTGGCGGAGGCAATATTTTCAGAGGCCTGAGCGGTACGACCAAAGGGTTCGACCGGGTCAAGGGAGACAGCATGGGGATGTTGGCGACCGTGATCAATGCCTTGGCTTTGAGTTCCGCATTGGACAACGAAGGGTGCCGGAACAGGGTGTTGACAGCCATCCGCATGGAACCGGTCGGGGAGTTTTACTCCAAAGCCAAAGCGGTGGAGTATTTGGAACAGGGTATCGTGACCATTTTCAGCGCCGGTACGGGGAATCCGTACTTTACGACCGATACCGGCAGCAGCCTCCGGGCCATCGAGATAGAGGCGGACGCTATGCTGAAAGGGACGCGGGTGGACGGCATCTATACGGCTGATCCGGAAAAAGATCCGGCAGCGGTGAAATATGACCGGATCACATACGACGAGATATACGACAAAGGGTTAAAAGTGATGGATCTGACTGCGACAACGATGTGCAAAGAGAACCGGCTGCCGATCGTCGTATTCAATATGGATATACCCGGAAACCTGAAAAAACTGATGAGCGGGGAAGAGATTGGGACCGTGGTCTATTAATAAGGGAAAACCGCTATAATGAAATTGCTTGACTCTATTCATACTCCTGCAGACCTGAAAAAACTTCCGGAAACAAGTCTTGTACAACTTTGCAAGGAGATCCGGGAAAAGATCATTGAAGATTGTGCGGAGAATCCGGGACACCTCGGGGCCAGCCTCGGAGTAGTTGAACTGACGGTCGCTCTGCATTATGTATTTGACACGCCGGAAGATCAGTTGATCTGGGACGTCGGGCATCAATCCTATGCCCACAAAATACTGACCGGCCGGAAAGAACAGTTCCGGGGCAAACGGCAATACGGAGGGATCAGCGGTTTTCCGAGAAGGTCGGAGAGCGAATATGATTCTTTCGGAACCGGCCACTCCTCCACCTCTATCTCCGCAGCCCTGGGGATGGCGATCGCTGCAGAGTTGGAAGGAGATTCCGAACGCCAATCGGTAGCGATTATCGGGGACGGTTCCATGACAGGGGGGATGGCCTTTGAAGCGTTGAATAATGCCGGCGCTTATAAAAGCAATCTGTTGGTGATCCTGAACGATAACAACATGGCCATTGACCCGAACGTCGGAGGATTGAACGCCTATCTGTTGAAAATGTCCACTTCCAACACCTATAACCGGATCAAGGGAAATGTCTGGAAGGCGTTAGGCAAAATCACCCCTATCAGGAATCTTTTTCAAAAGATCGACAACAGCATCAAATCTATGTTGCTGAAACAAAGCAATCTTTTCGAAGCGTTCGGGTTGCGCTATTTCGGGCCGGTGGACGGGCACGACGTAAACCGGTTGGTAGAGGTGTTGCGAAAACTGAAAAAACTAAAAGGCCCCAAACTGCTGCACTGTATCACGGTGAAAGGGAAAGGATTTAAACAGGCGGAAAGCGACCAGATCACCTGGCATGCGCCGGGAAAGTACGATAAAAAAACCGGCAAACTGCTCCAGGAGGAGAAAGCAAATGTTCCGCTCCGGTTTCAGGATGTTTTCGGGCATACGCTGCTGGAATTGGCCCGGCAAAACCTAAAAATCATCGGGATCACGCCGGCCATGCCGACCGGCTGTTCCCTGAATATCATGATGAAAGAGTTGCCGGAGCGTTGCTTCGACGTGGGGATAGCAGAGCAGCACGCCGTGACCTTCTCCGCCGGTCTGGCGACGCAGGGGTACCTGCCTTTTTGCAATATATACTCCTCCTTTCTGCAGCGGGCCTATGACCAGATCATTCACGACGTCGCCCTGCAACACCTGAACGTGGTATTGTGTATTGACCGGGGAGGATTGGTCGGGTCGGACGGAGCGACCCACCACGGCGCTTATGACCTGGCTTATCTCCGCTGCATTCCGCAGATGACCATCGCTTCGCCTATGAACGAGGAGGAGTTGCGCAACCTGATGTACACTGCCCAGTTGCCGGACAAAGGGCCTTTTGCCATCCGCTATCCGCGGGGCAAGGGAAGCATGACGGCCTGGAAACAACCGTTCCGGGAACTGCCTGTCGGCAAAGGAAGGTGTCTCACAGAAGGAGAGCAGGTGGCGATCATTACATTGGGAACTGTCGGGCTGTTCGCACAGGAGGCGATTGACCGTTTTCCTGCCAACACTGCGGCCCTGTACGACATGCGGTTTCTGAAACCGATCGACGAAGAGTTGCTGCACACCATCTTCCGGAAATTCTCCAGGATCATCACGGTAGAAGACGGAACGGTGATCGGGGGACTGGGTAGCGCTGTAACCGAATTTATGACGGCGCAAAACTACCGGGCGGAAATCGTGCGGTTGGGAATTCCGGACCGGTTCGTCGAACACGGAACGCAGGCGCAACTGTACCGGGAGTGTGGGTACGACGCCGATGCCATCGCCGGACAAATCCGTGAAATGCTGGAGTGATAGGAGGTACGATATGGACAAACTGATCCCGTTCCCGGATGTCAAAGCATGCTGCGACAAGCTCAAACAAACCTTTAAAACGTTATCGGAACCGGAATTAAGAAACTTAGCCGACCACGAACCGCCTCAATTGTACAAAAAAGGGACGCTGATTTATTCCGAAGGGGATCGCATGAAGGGGTGCTATTTTATTTACAGCGGAGCGGTCAAGGTATTTCAAACCGGCCGTGAAGGGAAAGAGCAGATCATCAAATTCGAGAAGGAGGGCGATTTTTTCGGTTTCCGTTCGGTGATCCTGAAAGAGAAAGCGTGTACCTCCGTAGAGGTGCTGTCGGATGCCGCTCTGGGCTTTATGCCCGAAAATGTGGTGCTGGAATTGATCCGCAACAACCCGGCTTTCGCTTACGAATTGATGCAGATTGCCTGCAAGGAACTGGGAGAGTCTAACCGTTCTATCCGAAACATCGCCCAGAGATCGGTTAAAAAACGGCTGGCGGAGATTTTGCTGATGTTGGCGACGGATTTTGGCATGGAGAGTGACGGAACGCTCCGGTTGAGTATCTCCAGGGAAGATTTGGGGAATTTTGCCGGGACCGCTACCGAAACCATCATCCGGTTGCTCTCCGAATACAAAAACGAGGGGCTGGTCGAATCCAAAGGAAGAAAGATCAAATTATTGGATATCGGAAAATTAAAAAAAATAGCCGGAGAGTAGTGCGAATCGAAAAGTTCTTTTTGGTGAAACATGTTCTTCGCTTGCGTGGAATAAGTATTTTTAGTTTTTATATAAAATCGAATCATCATGCCACAGATCTCAGAAAAAGGGAATGCCATTCCGGCTTCGCCGATCCGCAAATTAGTGCCTTTTGCCGATGCCGCCAAAGCCAGGGGGATCAAAGTATACCACTTGAATATCGGGCAACCCGATATCGAAACTCCTCCCCATGCCATACAGGCGTTGCGGGAGGCGGATATCCGGGTTATTGAGTATACGGCTTCCGGCGGGAACCCGGGACTGAAGGAGAAATTGGCCCGGTATTACCAAAACATAGGCATTGATCTGACGGAAAAGGAGATCCTGATCACTTCCGGAGGCTCCGAAGCGATCCTTTTTGCCTTTCTGAGCACCCTGAACGAAGGAGACGAGATCATTATCCCGGAACCTTATTACGCTAACTACACCACCTGCGCTACGCTGGCAGGCGTCAAGGTAAGAACCGTCACCTCCGTGATCGAGAACAATTTCGCCCTTCCTCCTGTTGCCGAGATCGAGAAACTCATTACCCCCAGGACAAAGGGACTTGTGATCATCAACCCCAATAATCCAACAGGTTATCTTTACTCCCAAACGGAGCTTGAAGAGCTTGCGAACATTGTTAAAAAACATGATTTGCATCTCTATTCGGACGAGGTTTACAGGGAATATTGTTACGACGGAGCGCTCCATTACTCGGTGATGAACCTGAAAGGCATCGAACAAAATGTCATCCTGTTCGAATCCATGTCCAAAAGGTACAGCGCCTGCGGTATCCGGATCGGCGCCATCGTTACGCGCAACCGCGACGTACTCGCCACCGCCCTGAAAATTGCCATGTCCCGCCTCTGTCCGCCCGCTTTGGGCCAGATTGTTGCAGAAGCCGCTTTGGATACCCCCGAAACGTACTTTACCGAGATGAACCGGACCTACCGGGAGCGGAGGGATTTCATGGTGGAGGCCCTGAACCGGATGCCCGGCGTCACCTGCCCGACACCCCGGGGCGCTTTTTACGCCATCGTTCGGCTGCCCGTTGATGATGCGGATCGGTTCGCCCAATGGTTGTTGGAAGATTTCAGCTACAAGAACCAGACTGTTATGGTGGCTCCCGCCAGCGGATTTTACGGCACACTGGGAAGGGGAAAAGACGAGGTCAGAATCGCATATGTATTAAACATCAGTGACTTAAAAAATGCCATGGAGATCTTGTCCGTGGCGCTGAAAGAATATCCCGGCGCCAAACAGGCATAAGAGTCTGTTTAAAAAAGCCGCAAAGAACAAGAATGAGAGATTTAAACAGACTCTGAAGGATTATTTTTCTATCTTTGCGGCAAATTTTGTCTATCTATTACAACATGTTATCAAATCCGGAATTTGACAGTATCAGGCCTTATAACGACGCAGAGATCGTGGGTGCTAGGGAGAGGCTCGGACGATCGGAAGAGTTTCTCTCGGTATTTTCCCAACTGACCCAAACAGATAAAGCGCAGATCACGGAAGCGTTACAATCCATCCAGACCCGGGACGAATTCCAAAGCAAATTCTTCGGACCAACTATCACCGCCGTTATTCAGAATACTTCCACCGGTTATTCGGTAGAGGGATTGGAGAATCTCCGCCCCGACAGGGCGTACCTGTTTATGTCGGATCACCGGGATATTATTTTGGATTCGGCCATTCTGAACCTGATCCTGCGGACAAACGGATTTAAATACACCGAAGCAGCCATCGGCAGCAACCTGTTGGTAAACGACTGGGTAACAGACTTGGTTAAATTAAACTCCTGCTTCATCATCGAACGGGAGATCCCTGTGCGGGAAATGATTATTAGTTCCGCGCTCCGGTCGCAGTATATCCGCCGGACGATGCTGGAAACCAACAGTTCGGTCTGGATTGCCCAGCGGGAAGGGAGGACTAAGAACGGAAGCGATAAAACGCAACCCAGCCTCCTGAAAATGTTTAAAATGAGCGGCCCGAAAGATTTTGTGGAAAACTTCCGGGAGTTGCACATTGTGCCGGTCTCCATCTCCTACGAATGGGAACCTTGCGATGAACAGAAAACCCAGGAACTCTACACCCGGAGTGTCAGCGAATACGTTAAAACGCCGGAAGAGGATATGCGGAGCATGCAGGCGGGTTTAGGGATGTACAAAGGACGGATCCATTTTTCCATAGACAAGCCTATTGACGGTGAATTGGAAAAAATGGCGGGATTGCCTTCAAAAGGGGAACGTCTGGAAGCGTTGGCCCAATATATTGATTCCCGGATCTATGCCCGGTACAAACTATGGCCCAACAATTACATTGCCTATGATCTGTTGTATTCGGGCAATCAGTTCAGTTGTCATTATACAAACGAAGAGAAAGAACATTTTATACAGGTTATGTCCCGCAAGATCGACCGGATCAAAGGCAACCGCTCCATGTTGAACAACATTTTCCTGGAGATATACGCCAATCCTGTCAAAAATAAACCGGGGATATCTTAAAAAAAGATCCGATGAAACCAGTCAGATTACTACTCATGCTCGCTGCTTTTTTAGTGATGGTATCCAGCGTCATTACGCTTATGAATACGATCGAAAGAACGGCCGTATACATCAACATCGCCGCCATGATGTGCCTGACGGCTGCGATTACATTTCTGAACTTCAGGAACAAACCCGACAAAAAAGAGTAATCTCCCGGAGGTGCCATGTATAAAGTAAAACGGACGATCTACGTAAACAACCGCGCTATTGATGTCTGGCTGGGATTGCTTAGCAAAACCAAAAACGGGAAGAACGGAAAATACACCGTATATTTATTGACGGACGATCCCCGCAATCCGTTTAATCACGCGCAACCGATCCTCTCGGGGGTCACTTCCAAAGAAACCGCCATCCGCAAGGGGATTGAACAGGTCAAGGAGATGTTCCGTGAGATGTTGAGTCGTGAAGAGGCCCCTTCGGATACGCCCGATAGCACCCGTTAATTTCAATTTCAACGCTACGATGGAAAGAAAAGTCAGAGTTCGATTTGCTCCCAGCCCGACCGGAGCTTTGCACGTAGGAGGCGTTCGGACCGCCCTCTTCAATTACCTGTTTGCCCGGCGCCACGGAGGAGATTTTCTTCTCCGGATAGAGGACACCGACCAAACCCGTTACGTATCCGGTGCGGAAGAGTATATTATCAACTCGTTGAAATGGTGCGGATTGCACATAGACGAAGGGGTTGGCTCCGGAGGGACATATGGACCTTACCGGCAGAGTGAACGGAAAGCGCTCTACAAAACCTATGCACTGCAATTGGTGGAGTCGGGAAATGCCTATTACGCTTTCGATACGCCCGAAGAGTTGGATGCCTGTCGGGACGCCTGCGAAGGGCGAAAGGAAACGTTCATCTACAATGCCCTGAGCAGGCACAATTTGAAAAATTCATTGCACCTCTCCCAAGGGGAAACAGAAAAGGCCCTGCAATCGGGCTTCCCGTACGTGATCCGTTTCAAAATGCCGGAAAACGAAGAGTTGGTGTTGCGGGACCTGATCCGGGGCGAAGTGCGTTTCAATACTTCTCTCTTAGACGACAAGGTTCTGTTCAAATCCGACGGGATGCCGACGTATCACTTAGCCAATGTCGTAGACGATTACCTGATGCAGATCAGCCACGTGATCCGGGGCGAAGAGTGGCTCCCTTCCCTGCCCCTACATGTGTTGTTGTACCGCAGTTTCGGCTGGGAAAACGTGATGCCGGCCTTTGCTCACCTTCCCCTGATCCTGAAACCGGTCGGGAACGGAAAGTTGAGCAAACGGGACGGGAACAGCATGGGGTTTCCCGTATTTCCGCTCCAATGGACGGATCCGGCAACAAACGAGGTATGGCACGGCTACCGGGAGGATGGTTATTTTCCGGAAGCCTTTATCAATATGCTGGCATTGCTTGGTTGGAACGACGGCACCGACAAGGAGATCTTCTCCCTGCCCGAGTTGTGCGAAGCATTCAGCCTGGAACGGGTGCACAAAGCGGGTTCCCGTTTCGATCCGGAAAAAGCCAAATGGTTCAATCACAAATACCTCATCGAAAAATCCGACGCCGAACTGGCGCTGCTCCTGGACCGGCAATTGCAGGAAAAAGGAATCCGGGCGGCAGCCGGTGTGTTGGAACGGATCTGCTGCCTGTTCAAAGAGCGGGCCAACTTCGTTTCGGACATTTGTAATGACTGTCTCTTCCTTTTCCGGGCGCCGGAAAGCTACGAAGAAAAGGATGTGAAAAAACACTGGAAAGAGGGCTCTCCGGCGCTGTTGAAAGAGTTGTACGCCCGGCTGGAACAGGTTGCACCCTTTACGGCTGCTCATACGGAAGAGGTCATTTCTGCCTGGATCACGTCTGGGGAGATCGGCTTCGGAAAGGTGATGAATCCGTTTCGGATTGCTTTGGTCGGAACTTCAAAAGGCCCCCATCTGTTCGATATCACGGAACTGCTTGGCAAAGAAGAGACCTTGAAACGCTTGAAGAAAGCGTTGGATACTTTGTAATTACAAATTTTAAATATCTGAAAATATGGAGCTTTACGATGCACAAAAAATGGGGGCAACCGAAGAGGAAAAACAATATGCTATGTTCCTGCACCTGTCCCAATTCGCCGGACTGATCATCCCCGGTTTGGGCTGGGTTTTACCTTTGGTGCTCTGGTTGGTAAAAAGAGATACCTCTGCTTATATCGACAAAAACGGCAAGGTCGTGATGAACTGGATCCTTTCCAGCCTGATTTACGCAATCGTCGGCAGTATTCTGATAGTACTCCTGATTGGGATACCTCTCTTGGTTGCCCTGGTTATCTGTAGCACGATATTTACCATTCTGGGAGCCATCAAAGCCAGGGATGGTGTTATCTGGAGCTATCCGCTTTCCATCCACTTTTTGAAGTAACACCCCGTTTTACCCTGTTGATCCTGCCGGAAGAATGCAAGCGGACGTGTAACTTTTTTGCCGGGTTATGCGTCTTTGCATAAAACCCATTGAAAATTAGAACAAATGCGACTCAGATCTTTTTGGCTGCTTGCAGGCTTTTTGTTCGCAGCCGTTTCCCTTCAAGCCCAAGCGTATAAAGTGTATGGCACAATCCATACGGTCGACAATCAGGAGATCAGCGGTTACCTGACCTGGGGAAAAGAGCCTGTGTATTGGATCGATCTCTTCAAGGCGGTGAAACCTTCCAATCCTTTTGCTGCCTATTTTCCGGCAGGGAACAGTACCTGGTTTTACAACAACGGACACTACTCTTCGACCCCACCGATCCACCTGTTCTGTTGCCGGTTCGGGGATATTAAGAGTATTGAATTGACCGGACAGAACCGGATCGAATTGGAAATCCGGGACGGGAACAGCATTGCATTGAACAAAGGGAACGAACCAAGTATCGGACAAACCCTCACGTTGCTGACCGCTCAACGGGAATACCTGACCATCCGGTGGGAGCGGATCAGCCGGATTGAATTCACCACGCCACCCGCCTCCTTTACTCCCGAAAACCATCGGCCCATCACCGGCATTGTCAAAACGCCCCAGGGAATCTTCAAAGGTTTTATTACCTGGGACAAAGACGAGAAAACAGAGGAATCCTCGTTAGAGGGCACCTCCATACACGGCCGGATCAGTATTGCTTTCCGGGAGATCCGGAAAATTACCAAGATGCGGGAGGGGTGCCGGGTGATCCTGCAAAACGGAGAGGAGAAGAACCTCTGGGGATCGAACGATGTAAACAGCCAGAACCGGGGCATTTTGATCAATATGCCGCACATTGGGTTAGTCACCGTTCCCTGGAGTAGATTTGAGGAGTTCGAAGCCTGTGATCTCTCCGAGATCAACACGTTGTCATACACCGATTTCGGACAGCCCGCCCGGCTTTTTGGAGAGATCATCCCCAAAAGCGACCCCTCCGTCTCCGGCATACTGGCGTACGACCTGGACGAAACCATGAATTTTGAAATGTTGAACGGAAAGAATGATTACCTGACCTACGACATTCCCTTCAGGTATATCCGCTCCATAGAGCCCAAGAACTACAAGTACGCGTACATCACGTTGACCAACGGAAGTGCATTGAGCCTGGGGGAGAGTGCGGATGTTAGCGAGGGGAACAGCGGAACGTTGGTTTTTCAGGAGGGTGATGAAGTGGTCTATGTGCCCTGGCAAAATATCAAATCCGTTGTTTTTCGGGAAGAAAACTGAGAGTCTGTTTAAAGCACCGGAAAATCCTCCTCCGAGCAGTTGCCGTACGCCTGTTCGACACGTTCCAGCACCTCCCACAACGCTGATCTGGAAGCCGCACGCAACAGTTCGATCCGTAGGTTCCGGAAATGTGGTAACCCTTTAAACATCGCTGCGACGTGCCGCCTCGTGTGTAAAATACCGCGCACTTCGCCTATCCATTCGATGGCCAGATCCACCTGTTCTTTCAAAATGCGGATTTGTTCAGAAACCGATACCCCCGGCAACAACTCTCCGGTCTCAAAATAGTGCCGGATCTGCCGGAAAATCCACGGACGCCCCACCGTCGCCCGGCCGATCATCACCCCGTCCACCCCGTACCGGTCAAAAGCCTCCTTCGCCGATCGGGGAGAAACAATATCACCATTCCCAATGATCGGGATCCGGATCCGGGGATTGTTTTTTACCCGGCCGATCGGTTCCCAGTCAGCGCTTCCGGTATACATTTGCGAACGGGTCCGGCCGTGTATCGCCAACGCCCGGATCCCCACATCCTGCAACCGTTCTGCTACTTCGTCGATGACGATGTGTTCCTGATCCCAGCCCAGCCGGGTTTTGGCCGTAACAGGGATCCGGACAGCCTGCACGACCTGTCGTGTCATCTCCACCATCAAAGGAATATCTCTCAACAATCCGGCACCGGCCCCTTTTTGTGCTACCCGTTTGACCGGGCAGCCAAAGTTCAGGTCGATAAAGTCCGGCTCCACCGCCTCCACCATTCTGGCCGCTTCCACCATTGCATCGATAAACCGCCCGTATATCTGAATGGTTACGGGCCGCTCTTCCGGACTGATCTGCAATTTTTTCAGGGATTTGTCCACAGAGCGTACCAACGCATCCGCCGAAACAAATTCGGAATAGAGCCAATCTGCCCCGAACTCCTTGCAAAACTTCCGGAAAGGAGGATTGGTCACATCCTCCATGGGCGCCAGGATCAAAGGCCGTTCCCCGATGTATTTACCTGCTATCTCCAACTTGCCAACAATGGATTTATTCTATAAGTTTGTCACATGTTAGAAGCTGTTTAAACAACTTCTCAACGTTGTACAAAGTTAGTAACTTTTTCACTACCCCGTTCGTCTTATAACCGAAATGACCCGTACAGAATACAACAACTGCGTAGACCTGTTCTCGGATGACATCTTCCGCTTTCTCCTGAAATCGTGCAGGAGTAAAGAGTTGGCGGAAGACATTGTGCAAGAGAGCTACCTGATTCTGTGGGAACACGTGCGGGAGATCGCTTTTGAAAAAGCAAAACCGTTCCTTTTTACAACTGCCTACCGGAAAATGATCGATATTTTCCGCCGGGAAAAGAGAAACGGCGACATTGAAACGGTCCCTGTCCAGCACTATCGGTACGAAAGCGAAACGCCCGATCTGCAGCAGGTGTTACACTCCGCCCTGGAACGGTTACCGGAGGTACAAAGAACGGTCATTTTGCTCCGGGATTACGAGAATTATTCGTACAAAGAGATCGCAGATATTACGGGATTGAACGAAAGCCAGGTCAAAGTGTACCTGTTCAGGGCCCGTCTTTTTATGAAAGAGTATATTCGAAAACCAGATTTAGTGGTATGAACAGAAAGATCGACAACACCGGTGAGGGGCCGCGCCTCCGCCCCGACACTACGATCCGCTTTGAAAAGAAGAGGCAATTGTACAGGAAACGTTCGCGCCTCCCGCTCCTTTTCAGCCTTTCCGGCATTGCCGCCATTTCGCTGTTTTTTCTGGGGATCCGGCTCTTTTGGGGGAACCGGGAAACCACACCGGAAAGTCAACCGCTTTTCTCTTCCGAGACGGAACGGATCCAACCGGTACAAGCGGCACAAACCGTCGAATCCCGATTGTCCCTTGCCGGGCGCCTGCCGGACGCTCTTTCGTACCGGAAGGTGCCGGTACGTTCGATAGAAGCCCCGCCGGAGATGGCTGTTTCGCTCTATGTCGCCTTGCCGGCAACGGAAAGGGAGCCGTTACCATTGGAGGCGGAACCCCTCAAGTATGAACAGGAGTGGGTATTGAACAAAAGCGCGGAATATTGGAAATCTTCAGACGATCTGTTCCATTCCAGAAATATCTTTTCATCCCTCGCAACGGGCGGAAAACAAGTGACGGAATAACGTAACGGCATCTCATAAAAACACATTAAAAACACAATGTATGAAAGCAACTCTTTTAGGTTTCGGATTGCTCCTCTCCACGGGAGTTTTGGCGTCTTCGCCCGGCGATACGGCCCGGCTACACGACCTCTGGATAAAGAAAGACACGACCACACAACTGAAAAAATTGAACAAAAACCAGGAAATGCAACTGTTCGACCGAACGTCAAAAGAGGACGGACGCCAAGTGCGGACACTCTCCGGCGAAAATGCAAAGAGCGCCCGACAGGGTGATCTGTCGGGGCAGGAGATCAGGATCCATGCAAGCCGCTACATAAAAACTCCCCGCAAACAAACAAACTACCGGCGTTTCAGAGGGCATTGGTGTGGGGTAAACATCGGATTTCTGAACACAGCTAATGCGGACTATGCCGGGTATGAAGGGTACGACGGATTTATGGATCCGGATTACTCCAAATCCTTTACTTTACAAGCGAATATTTTTGAGAAAAGCATCAGTTTTGTCCCCCGGAACAACTTTGGATTAGTCCTTGGTTTGGGGTTGGAATACCAGCACATGCAAATGGACCATAAAAACATCACCTTCCGCCGCGAAGATCACAGAATTATCCCTTACCGCGTCTCCTATGAGTGGGATATGAAAAAGAATTACTTTAAAAACATCTATGTGACCGTTCCCTTCCTGTTGGAGTTTCAGGTGCCGGCGAAATACGGCAGAAGATTTTATGTCTCTGCCGGAGCCGTCGGAGGTATCCGCCTACACACCAAAACCAAATTGGTGTACTACAATAAAAACGGGAACAAAAAGAAAAACAAGAAGACCGATCATTATTACGTCCAGCCGGTAAAAGCAGACCTGATGGCGCAAGTAGGGTACGATTGGTTCCACTTCTGGGGGACGTACTCTCTCACCGGACTCTTCCAGAACGGGAAAGGACCGGAAATCCATCCGTACAGTCTTGGGATGGGTATCAGCTTCTAAAAACATCGGGGACAAGCTTGTTTGTACTTGTCCCCGATATTTTAAACAACCGGTAACCTCATCCGTTCATTACTTCCGTCTGTTTGTTGATGGAGGCTTCGTGAATGGCGGAGAATACTTTTTCCAAAAGCTCTTTTTCCAATCCTTTCTGCCCGCCAGCCAGAAATACTTTTTCCAAGATTTTCTCCCACCGGCCGGTCTGCAGGATGGTGATATTATTCTGCTTTTTATACCGGCCGATCTCCACTGCCACACGCATGCGTTGCGCCAGTACATTCAACAGTTCGTCGTCCAGCTGGTCGATGCGGTTCCGCAACTCGTCGATGTTCTCGTTATACGAAACATCTGTCGAATCGAACGCCCGCACAACGAGTTTGTCAACTAATTTTTTCAATGCGGCCGGCGTTATCTGTTGCTGAGCGTCGCTCAGGGCGATCTCCGGGCAGATGTGAGACTCCATCATCAACCCGTCAAAACCCAGGTCAAGCGCCTGTTGGGAGATCTCCTGCAAATATTCCCTGTTTCCGGCGATGTGACTGGGGTCGCAGATAATCGGGAGTTCTTTGTGCCGCCTTCTGACTTCGATCGGCAGTTGCCATTGGGGGGCATTCCGGTATCTGGATTTCTGGTAAACCGAAAAACCGCGGTGTATGATCCCGATCTTGGTCAGGCCTGCCATTTGCAAACGCTCTACGGCTCCCAGCCAGAGGTCGACATCCGGATTGACGGGATTTTTTACCAACACCGGAATGTCCGTCCCTTTCAGGGCGTCCGCCAATTCCTGGACGGCAAAAGGGTTGGCTGTGGTGCGGGCCCCGATCCACAACAGATCCACTCCCGCCTTCAACGCCTCATACACATGCTTTACATTGGCTACTTCGGTTGCGGTTTTCATGCCCAATTCCCGCTGCACTCTCCGCAGCCAGGCAAGGCCTTCTGATCCGACCCCCTCGAAGCAATTGGGGCGGGTGCGAGGTTTCCAGATACCGGCTCGGAATACGCCGATACCGTTATCCTTCAAAGCCTTCGCCGTTTCAAAGACCTGTTGTTCACTTTCAGCGCTGCAAGGACCGGCAATCAGGAAGGGCCTCTCCGCAGAGGGAAAGATACCCCACTGCTCCGGTTGTGATACATTCAATTCATTTACTGACATCGTATTTTTAGTTTAAATGGTTAGCGAATGATCCGCTTGATCTTGTTGGCTTTCCGGATCGTCTCTTTTAAACCGGCCTCATCGTATTCGACTATGTGTCGCTTAAAATGCTCCAATTGCTCGATATAGGTATCCAACACTGTCAGGATATTATCCCGGTTCCGGGTCAGGATCGGCGCCCACATCTCTGCGCTGCTCTTTGCCAACCGGACCGTTGAGGAGAAACCGCCCGAAGCCAGGTCAAAAATATTCTTTTCGTTTTTCTCTTTTTCCAACACCGTCAAAGCCAATGCAAATGAGGAGATGTGGGAGATGTGGGAAACGTATGCCGTATGCACATCGTGGTGTGCGGCCCGCATGTAGATTACCCGCATATTGAGGCAATCGTACAGATCCTTGACGATCTCCAACGGCTTGGTGCCGGAGTCTTCCGCGTTACAGATGATCCCTGCCCGCCCGTCGAAAAGCCCGGGTAGCGCCGCCCACGGTCCGGAATATTCGGTCCCGGCCATCGGATGGGCGGAGACAAAATTGCTCCGGTGCGGGTGGTAGCGAACGACTTCGTCGATTTTCTCTTTGGCCGAACAGACATCTGTCACTACCTGGTCCCCGATCCGGTCCAAAATATAGGGGATCATTTTTACGGCCGCATCCAACGGTACGGCCACGATCAACAGATCGCACTGTTCGATACACTTTTCCAACTCCGTAATTTCGTCCACCAATCCCAGCCGGAGCGCCGCCTCCGCAGATAAATTGTTGCTTTCCACGCCCACCACCCGGGAAGCAAAGCCCCGACCCCGCAAATCAAGGGCCATCGATCCTCCGATCAAGCCCAATCCGATAACTCCTGTCTTCATTGGTTTCTATTTGCTTGTTTTATTTGTAAACTCTCCTGGATCCGCCGGTATGCCTCTATCAGTACGCCGGTATCCGCACACAGGGAGATCCGGACGTACCGTTTGCCGTTAGCGCCAAAAATGGAACCGGGGGTAATAAAGACCCGCGCTTGGTACAAGATGCGGTCGCAAAAGGATTCGCTACTCTCCCAATCCTCCGGGATCCGGCCCCAGAGAAACATCCCGCAACTCCCCGGGTCGTACCGGATACCCAGCAGATCGAACAACTCTCCGGCCAACCGCTTGCGTCCGGCATACTCCCTGTTCAACTCTCCGTGCCACTCTTTTTGCAGCCGCAATGCTTCCACCGCCGCCAACTGTACCGGCCGGAACATGCCCGAATCCATGTTGCTTTTCACCTTCAATAACTGTGCGATGACTTCGCTGTTCCCGCCGATCATTCCCACCCGCCAGCCGGCCATGTTGTGGGATTTGCTCAGTGAGTTCAATTCCACGCAACACTCTTTGGCGCGAGGCGCACTCAACAGGCTGAGCGGCGTGTCGTTCAGGATAAAGCTATACGGATTGTCGTTGCAGATCAGGATGCGGTGTTTCAGGCCAAACGCCACCAACCGGCGAAAGATTTCGGGAGTCGCAGCCGCTCCCGTCGGCATGTGCGGATAATTGACCCACATGAGCTTCACCTTTGTCAGGTCTGTCTGTTCCAATGTTTCCAAATCGGGTATCCAACCGTTTTCCTCCCGGAGATCATATGTCCGTACGTCTGCTTCCGCCAGCCGGGAAGCAGACATGTAGGTGGGGTACCCCGGATCGGGTACCAGCACCTGGTCTCCCTTGTTTAAAAAAGCCAGCGACAGGAGCAGTATCCCCTCTTTTGAACCGGCCAGGAGCTGGATCTCCTGCGCGGCATCCAGCTGTACTCCGTAAAATTCCTTGTACCACTCCGCAAAGGCATTCCGGAGCTCCGGGATTCCTTTGTAACTTTGGTAAGCGTGGTTACCGGGATCGGAAGCTTCGCGGATCAATGTGGAAACAACCTCTTCGGCCGGTGCCCGGTCCGGAGAGCCGATCCCCAGATTGATTACCTTCACTCCGCTTTGGTTCATCCGGTCAATTTCCTGAAGTTTAATGGAAAAATAGTATTCACTTACTGTTTTGGTTCGATCTGCAGTATCGATGATCATGGTTTTAGTTTTTTGTAAATGGTTAAGAGTCTGTTTAAAAGACCGGTTTTTCTCCTTTTCTGTATTCGCCCAATATCTTTAGGTTATCCAATAGGGGCAACGCCGCGTTCATGGCCTCCCGGTAGCGTCCGTACTCCTCGAATGTAAGGTCTGCGTAGAAAAAATACTGCCACTCTTTCCCGGGGATGGGCAGGGACTGTATTTTTGTCAGATCCAAGTCGTAAAAAGCAAAGATGGAAAGCACTTGCGATAAACTTCCCCGCCGGTGCGGGATGGTAAAACAGACGGAGGATTTGTTTGCTCCGCTACCTGTATTTGCCACGTCGGGCGCATCGCCCAGGATCAGGAAGCGAGTGTAATTCTGTTTGTGTGTCTCTATGCCGGTCTGAAGTATTTCCAGCCCGAATAGGTCGGCAGCGAGGGTGGAGGCAACCGCCCCCGTTTTTCTCCTCCCGTTCAAGGCAATCTCTTTTGCACTTTTGGCGGTATCTTCGGACTCTACCAAGCGGATGTGGGGGTAGTGCCGGAAAAATTCGCGCGTCTGGGCAATGGCCATGTAGTGCGAATGTACCTCTTCTAACTCTTCTATTGATTGCCCCGGCAAAGCCATCAGGTTTTGCCGGATCCGCAGATAGATCTCGCCCGTTACCGGTATTTCGTATTTTTGCAGGAGGGAGTAGTTCGGCAACAATCCTCCGGAAACCGTATTTTCAATCGCCATCACCGCCCCGTTGGCCTCTCCTTGCTTCAAACAGGTAAAAAGCGCTTCAAAACTCAGACACTCTACCACATCGATCTCTTCTCCGTAATACAAACGGGCGGCCTGTTCGTGAAAGCAGCCCTGTACTCCCTGAATGGCAACTCTTTTTTTTATATGTTGTGCTGTTTCCATAAATGTATGTTCTTTAAACAAAATACCCCCGGCAGTGCGCCGGGGGTATACTATATCTACTCTGTTCTCGTTTCTGTTCTATATACAACTTGCCCGGCTACATTGCGGTTGAATGTAGTAATAAAAATACCGGCTGCTAAATCGTAAAAACATGGTGCATCTCTAATATCCGGCGCTAAGGTAAAAAATATTTCCGGAAAAACAACACGGATAAGCACAAGATTTTTAACGCCCGACTACCGATTATTTACTACCTTTGTTCCGGAAACAAGGAAGGCCATGAACACCCCCAAAACGCTATTTTTATTAGACGCTTACGCTCTGATATACCGCTCTTATTATGCGTTCATTAACAATCCCCGGATCACAACAACAGGCATCAATACATCGGCGACTTTTGGCTTTTGTAATTTCCTATTGGAGCTGTTAACACTGGAAAATCCGGACTATATCGCTGTGGTTTTCGATCCGGCAGGAGAGACCTTCCGGCATCAAATGTATCCTTCCTACAAGGCGCACCGACCGAAAATGCCGGAAGACCTGCGCAACTCGGTTCCTTGTATTAAAGAGATTATCGACGGGCTGGGGATCCGGTGCATTGATGTTCCCGGATTTGAAGCGGATGATGTCATCGGGACATTGGCCAAGAGAACCGAAAAAGAGGGCTTTACCGTCTATATGATCACACCGGACAAAGATTATGCACAATTGGTCAGCGAGCACATTTTCATGTACAAACCCGGAAGGTCGGGAGGAAAATCGGAAGTTTGGGGTATCGCTGAAGTGTTGGACAATTTTGGCATTGAGCGGGTGGACCAGGTGATCGATATCCTGGGCCTGATGGGTGACGCCGCAGACAATATTCCGGGCTGTTCGGGTATCGGCCCGAAAAGTGCGGCGGCTCTTGTATATAAATACGGGGATATCGACGGTATTTATACTCATATTGAAGAGTTGAAAGGGAAACAGAAAGAGAATTTGTTGACCTGCCAGCCGACGGTGCATCTCTCCCGGACTTTGGTAACGATCAACACGGAAGTTCCCACGGATCTTAAAGCGGAAGATCTTAAAAAGCAGGCGATCCGTGCTAATAAATTAGAACAGATATTCCGGGAGCTGGAGTTGTTCTCGCTCTCCCGGAGAGTTCTCTCGGAGGAGAAAAGGGAAGAGGCCAATGTCCGGCTGACGGATGTCGTCACTGAATACCGGGAACGGACAAGCGAGATCGCGGCGTTGCTGAAGGAGATCGACGAAGAGCCGGAAGTGGTGCTCCATCCGGTGTTCCGCCGGGAAGGAACATATGCACAACTGCCGGAATGGATCTGTATCGCCCGTCCCGGACACCGGGTGGATTACTTCAAGGTACCCTCCGAACCGGTTGCCGTGCGTCAACTGGTCGAACAACTGAAGCCGATCCTGGAAGATCCCTGTAAACGGTATGTCTCTTTTGATGTAAAGAATGACATTCTTTGGATGAAGAAGGCGGGGATCGCCTTGAAAAATACTGTTTTTGATCTGAAGATCGCACACTATGTGTTACATCCGGATATGTCGCACGACTTGCACCGGATCGCGTTGCAGTACCTGAACTATACACTCTCCGAAGCCAAGCCGGAAAATCAGCAATTGAATCTGTTTGCCGATGAACAACCTGAGAATGTGGAAAATATTGCAGAAAAGGCGGATATCGTTTTTCAATTAAAGGAGAAGTTAGAGAAAGAATTAGAAGAAACAGGCCTCTACGCCTTGTTTTGGGACATTGAAATGCCGTTGGTTCATGTACTGGCCGGTATGGAGTATGAAGGGGTCAGTATCGACCGGGAGGAGTTGGCCCGGATTGCACAGGATCTTCAACAGCGGAGCGCTCTTCTGGAACAGGAGATTTACGAACTGGCCGGTCATCCGTTCAACATCAGTTCCCCCAAGCAGTTGGGGGAGGTACTTTTTGAGGAGTTGAACATTGGGAACAGCGGCAAAAAGACCAAAACGGGGCAACACAGTACGTCGGAACAGGTATTGGCGAATTTGGAAGGGGAGCACCCTATTATTGGAAAGATCCTGGATTACCGGGGAGTAAAAAAGTTACTGAATACGTATGCTGAAGCCTTGCCGGGCTACATCAACCCGGAAACCGGAAAGATCCATACCCACTTTAACCAGTCGGAGGCTGCCACCGGCCGGCTGAGCAGTCTGAATCCCAACCTGCAGAACATCCCGATCCGTACGGAGGAGGGGCGCCGGATCCGGAAAGCGTTTGTGACGGGTGATCCGGATTTCCTCTTTTTTTCCGCCGACTACTCCCAGGTAGAATTGCGGCTGATGGCGCACCTCAGTCAGACGCCGGAGTTGGTCCGGGCTTTTAACGAAGGCGAAGATGTGCATATGGCTACGGCCGCTAAAATCTACCATGTATCCCCGGAGGAGGTCACTCCGGAAATGCGCAGAAGGGCCAAGACGGCTAATTTCGGTATTATTTACGGCATCTCCGCCTGGGGACTGGCAGAAAGATTGCGCATCAGCCGCAAGGAGGGAAAAGAGTTGATTGAAGGTTATTTTGCGCTCTATCCCGGTGTCAAGGCGTACATGGAAAAGGCCGTGGAAAAAGCCCGGAAGAAGGGATATGTCGAAACTCTGATGGGCAGGCGCCGCTATTTGCGGGATATCAATTCCCGGAATGCGGTGGTCCGCGGCATGGCGGAACGTAATGCCGTCAATGCGCCGATCCAAGGTTCGGCGGCGGATATCATCAAGATGGCGATGATCTGCATAGACCGGGCCATACAAGAGAAAGGGTTGCGCTCCTGCATGATCCTTCAGGTGCACGACGAATTAAATTTCAAGTGCCACCGGGAAGAGCAGAAAGTGTTGGAGGCATTGGTTGTTGATTGTATGGAACATGTTTTATCGCTTTCGGTCCCGCTCACGGTCAGTACCGGATTCGGCGAGAATTGGTATGAAGCCCATTAAACCGGATGCCCATGCCTGATACGCTGCAACAAAATACTTGCCATGCCTGGGCCGGAAACAGCATCTGCCGAAAACCAGATTCGCAGACCGTCACAACAACGACCGCGCAGGATGTATCAAACCGCTACCCTGTTTCCGAACGGAACAAAAACGAACACACGGCTCCCTGTTTGCTCTACTCTGTTCTATTTCTGTCTGTTTTTGCCTTTCTGCGGATACGCGGGAAAGATCTGTTACCCGGGATGTTCCACCTGTTGGTCAACCGCAAAAAATTCGAATATTTGCAGAATGAAGGGATCTCGGCCAATATCACAACATACCTGCCGGCGCTGATCCTCTCTTTTTCCGCTATATCGATCACTCTGGCTTATGGTATCTACCATACGTTTCTGACGGAACAGACACTCTATATTTTTCTGTTTTTGTTTCTGTACCACATGGCCGTGCTCTGTTTAACCCACCTGATCGCGTGGGTTTTTAATACGCCGCATATCGGGGAGGAGATCGTGGTGAATGTGTGGAGTTTTCACATTCTCGCGGGTTTGATCGTCTCTCCGTTCCTGATCGCCCTCTTTTTTGTCGAAGCGTATGCTATACACACGCTCTTGGTAATTATCATCAGTTGTTTAGGAATCTTTTTTCTTGTTAAATTTTTCAGATGGGTGCAAATATTCTTTGTCCACAGGATTTCAATTTTCTATATGATTTTGTACCTTTGCACCTTCGAAGTGATACCTTTCCTTGTTCTATACAAGTTACTGGTATACGATTGAATATTCATACCTAAAACGGACTGCTTTGAAAATAAGAAAAGTACTCGTATCACAACCAAAGCCGACTACCGAGAAATCTCCTTATTTTGATTTAGCCGAGAAATACAATTTAAAGCTTGAATTCAGGCCTTTCATTCAGGTGGAGGGGGTTTCCGCAAAAGAGTTCAGGCAGGAAAAGATCAACATTCTGAGCCATACCGGCATCATCTTTACCAGTCGTACGGCCATCGACCATTTTTTCCGGATCTGCGGGGAGTTGCGCATCACCGTACCCGATACGATGAAGTATTTTTGCATCTCCGAAGCGACGGCTTTCTACCTGCAAAAGTACATTGTGTACCGCAAAAGAAAGATCTTTTACGGAGATAAGAAGGTGGATGATATGACAAAAATTCTGCTGAAACACAAGACGGAGAAGTTTTTGGTCCCGCTTTCGGACATTCACAAGGAGAATATTCCCGGCTTGCTGGACCAACTGAAGTTGAAATACACCAAAGCGATCCTGTACCGGACGGTTGCCAGTGACCTGAGCGATATCAAAGACTTGAAAGAGTATGATATTGTCGCTTTCTACACTCCTTCGGGGATCAAATCACTGTTCCAGAACTTTCCGAATTTCGTACAGGATACGACCATTATTGCGGCTTTCGGTCCGGCAACGGCAGAGGCGGTGGAGGAGTGCGGCTTGCGGCTCGATATTAAAGCGCCTACGTCGAAATGCCTCTCGATGACCATGGCCATTGAGGAGTTTATCAAACGGTACAACCGGGAAAACAAGGTCAAATAACCGGCGTGCCACAGGGGAAAGGGATTCACCCATGAACACATTTACAAAGTCCGAACGTTTGTGCAGTAAGCGGTTGTTCGAAGCGTTGGCCGGTTCGGATTTCGCTTTTGTGAAATATCCGTTCCGGGTGGTGGCAAAGAGATCTGCGGTTTTGGGAGAATATCCGGCCAGAGTAGCTGTCAGTGTCGGGAAGAAGCGGTTTAAACAGGCGGTGAAGCGGAACCGGGTGAAGCGGCAGACCCGGGAAGCGTACCGATTGAATAAAGCCCCCTTCTACGATGCTCTGCCTCTTGGACAAACATGGGATGTCCTGTTTATTTACTTAGACCGGCAACTGCCGGAATATTCCCGGATCGAGAAGTCTGTCCGGGCTTCTCTTCACAAAATTCTGCAACATGCAGCCGGCGAACAGATCTCGTAAGTCCCTGAAAAAAGGGATTGGCCGAGGAGTTGGCTTTGCTTTGTTGCTTCCGGTCTATTTTTACCAGCGTTGCATTTCTCCGCTACTGCCTCCCGCTTGCCGGTATACCCCTACTTGCTCCCAATATACGGTAGAAGCAATTAAAAAACACGGCCCGGCAAAAGGTTTTTGGTTGGCTATCAAAAGAATAACCTCTTGCCATCCCTGGGGAGGGAGCGGCTACGATCCGGTTCCTTGAATCTTGGTAATCTTTCAAACTTTTTAAAAGGAACAGTAGATATTTCCGATTTTCGACGAAAAATTGTACTTTCGTTGAGATAATGTTACGATACATGCCATTAAATTTTGAAAACATGAAGAAAAGGAATTTTCGGGGCTTTGGGCTCATTTTTACCGTATCGGTTGTGGTCCTGCTGGCCCTGAAGGGAGATGATAAGAATTTTGAGATCAGCAAACAATTGGATATATACGCTACGCTCTTCCGGGAAGTCAGCCTCTTTTACGTTGACGAAACCGATCCGGGTGATATGGTGACGGAGAGCATCCACGGTATGCTGAAATCATTGGATCCTTATACAGTCTATTACCCGGAATCGGAAATGGAAGATGTCAAATTAATGACGACGGGTGAATATGCTGGGATCGGTTCCATTATCAGCCAAAAGGGGGAGTATGTCATTATCCGGGAGCCTTATAAGAATTCTCCTGCGGCAAAAGCCGGCCTTTTGCCCGGCGACACCATTTTAGCCATTGACGGGAATTCGGTCCAGGGAAAATCCACCGCAGATGTCAGTGAATTGCTGAAAGGACAGCCCGGGAAGGAGATCTCCATCCGGATCCAGCGGGAAGGGGTGGCAAAACCAATGGAAAAAAAAGCCATTCGGGAAAAGATCCAGCTTCCCAGCGTCCCCTACTACAACCTGGCAAACGACCGCACCGGTTATGTCTATCTGAACGGTTTTACCGATAAAGCCGCCGCGGAAGTTCGGAAAGCCATTATTGACCTGAAAAACCGGGGGGCTGAGAGTTTAATTTTAGACCTGCGGGGAAATTCAGGCGGATTGCTGGATCAGGCCGTAGAGATCTGCAATTTTTTTCTGCCGATGGAAAGTAAAGTAGTGAATACCAGAGGGAAACTAAAACAGTGGGACAAGGAGTACAACGCCTCTAAAAATCCGATTGTTCCAGATATGCCCTTAGTGGTACTAATCGACAGGGGTTCCGCCTCTGCCTCTGAGATCGTTGCCGGGGCCTTGCAGGATTACGATAGGGCCGTTTTAATCGGCGAACGCTCATTCGGAAAGGGATTGGTACAGACGGTACGGGATGTCGCCTATAACGCCAAAATAAAGATCACTACGGCGAAATATTACATTCCGAGCGGGAGGTGTATCCAAGCCGTTGATTATTCCCACCGGAACCCTGACGGGAGCGTCGGAAAAGTACCCGACTCACTGATCACGGAATTCAAAACGGCGGCCGGCCGGAAAGTTTACGACGGCGGAGGCATCACTCCGGACATCCAAACAGCTGTTGATTCCTATGCCCGCATTACGCAAGAGTTGGTGATCAAGGACCTCTTTTTTGATTTCGTCAACGGTTATGCCCTAAAGCATCCAGAGATAGATCCTATCAATAGCTTCAAGATCACGGATGATATCTTCAACCAATTTAAGGTGTACTTAAATAGTAGGAATTTCTCTTATGAAACCGATTCCGAAAAGTTGTTGGAGAAATTGGTCAGCACGGCAAAAAGTGAAAAGTACTACGATAGCATCAGCGGGGAGATAGAAAAACTCCGGGCACAATTTATTCACTCCACCGAGCGGGACCTGGAGGTATTTAAAGAGGAGATCTCCCAGTTACTGGCTGAGCAACTCATTCAACGGTATTACTTCACGGAAGGCGTTATTGAATACAGCCTGAAATCGGACAAAGAGGTACTCAAAGCATTGGAAATCCTCTCCGACCAAACCGGCTACGCCCAACTTCTCCGCCCGTAAGCGGTTGCCTGCCGGATTTCCGGAAAACTGCCGGAGGTGTTCATCCCCCTCCGGCAGTTTTTATATGGATCCCTTTGGGATCGTTCTTTGCCTTCAATAATAAAAACCTCATTGATCAGACAGAGGAAGGGAGTCAAAGTACGCCCGGATCATCCGGGCTTTGGCTAAGCCGACCTCGGCCGCCAATTCTTCCAAGCTGCTGCTTTTGATTTTATTTACCGTCTTAAAGTGCTGCAAAAGAGTATTCACACTCTTTTCTCCAATCCCTTTTATCTCGTTCAGAAGACTGCGTGTAAGGGGTTTTTCACGCAACTTGCGGTGAAAGGTGATCCCAAAGCGGTGCGCCTCGTCCCGGATCTGCATCAACGTTTTCAGAGAGACGGAGTTCTTGGCCAGCATATACGGATCCTTATCGTCCGGGAAATAGAGCTCTTCCAGCCGTTCAGCCAGACCGACAACGGGTATTTTTCCGTATAGCTCCAACCGTCTCAAGCTTTTGATGGCCGAATGCAACTGCCCTTTTCCTCCGTCAATTACGATCAGATCAGGCAACTCCTTGCCTTCGTCTAAAACCCGGCTATAACGCCGGTACACGATCTCCTCCATCGAAGCATAATCATCCGGCCCGACAACGGTTTTCACGTGAAAACGCCGATACTCTTTTTTAGCCGGCTTGCCGTCTAAAAAAACGACACAGGCTGCCACCGGAAAAGTACCCTGCGTATTTGAATTGTCAAAACATTCGATCCGATGCGGGATTGTTGATAATTTTAACTCTTCCTTGATGATTTTCAGCCGGTTAAAAACAGAATCCTCTTTTACCACGCTCCGCTGTTTGTCTTTGTCCATCTTAAAGTAGGCCACATTCCGTTCAGAGAGGTCAAGCAGGTGTTTTTTATCCCCGATTTTTGGTATAATATAGTGATTATCAGGCTGTTGAATATCTGGAAGGAAAGGAACAATGATCTCTCCGGAATTGCTGTCGACCATTTGCCTGATTTCGTAAATGGCAAAAGAGAGCAGGGATTCTTTTGGCTCGTCCAACTGTTTTTTGAGCTGGATGGAATGCACCTGGTTCACTGCACCATGCATGATCCGAAGGTAGTTGATGTAAGCATATTGTTCATCATCCAGGTATGAGAAAACATCAATATTGTGCAACTGCGGATTCACAATGGTCGATTTGGCCCGGTAGGATGCCAGAATCTCCACGGCGCTTTTGACCTGAGCCGCCTTTTCAAATTGCCACCCGTCCGCCAAACTCCGCATTTTCTCAGTCAGATTGGCAATCACCGTCGAAATGTTACCCTTCAAAATATCCCGTACATATAGGATGCTTTGTTCATACGCCGCATCGTCCATAGCGCCCACACAGGGCGCCCAGCAATTACCTATGTGATATTGAAGGCAAACCTTTAATTTTCCGGACTGCACGGCAGCATTCGTCAATTTCAGGGAACAGGTGCGTAATTTGTACAATGAACGGATCAAAGCAAGCAAGACATGGGCAAAACGCGCCGAAGTATAGGGACCGTAATACTCGGAGCCGTCACGCACTACATTCCGGGTAATGAAAACCCGTGGAAAGGGTTCGTTTTTGATGCAAATCCAAGGATAGGTCTTATCATCTTTCAACATCACATTGTAACGGGGCTGGTGCTTCTTGATCAGATTATTCTCCAGCAAAAGTGCATCCTGTTCTGAATCTACGACCACAAACTCCAGGTTTTCGACTTTCTTGATCATCACCAGCGTCTTTCCATATTGATTACTTTTATTCAAATATGATAAAACTCTATTTTTCAGATTTTTAGCCTTACCTACATAGATAATCTTTCCAGCTGCATCAAAGTATTGATAAATACCTGGCCGGGAAGGAAGTTCATTGATTTTACTCTTCAGTTTTTCATCATACAAAGCCATCGTGTATACAAAAGTTAGATGCCCTATAAAAAATCTACAGAAAATCAAAAATCGAATAATCGAACAAACCTCTCTCTCCAATCTTTATTTTTGGAATCACCAACAAAGCCATAAAAGAGAGAGTCATCAAGGGCGCATGCAACAAAGTGCCCATATCGGAAATCTTCCTGTTCAAAGCTGCGTACTCCTTTGCCACGGAATCAGCCGGGATATCGGTAATAATTCCCCCGATTGGCAAGGACAAACCCGACAGGCCGTTGGCGCCTTTGACGTAAATCCCCCCCTTGGTTTCGATCACAGCGTTGATGACATCCGCCAAATCCGCATCGTTGGTTCCAACAGCCAAAATGTTGTGAGAATCGTGGGAGATCGAAGAAGCAAAAGCTCCCATTTTAATTTCGATTCCCGATATATAGGCAATTTGCGGCATTCCGTTGTGATAACGATTCAGATAAACCAACTTCAATACATCTTTTTCAAGATCAGCCTCCAGATTTTTTGCCGGTGTGCCTCTGTAAATATGTTTCTCGGTAACAATCTCGGCATCCTGAACAGAAATAACAGTGGTTTCACCGGAAAAATCCCGGGCCAAATCATCGGTTTTGATTTTTTCATGACAGAAATTATTCATCGGAGAGGTCTTTTTTTGCAAAATATCCGATTGGTACAATATATTTTGACCGTTGATAAAGGCCTCTTTCACAGAAAAATCGGTCAAATTGTCCACTACAATGAAATCAGCCGCATCTCCCACCTGCAACATACCGAGATCAACCCGGTAATGTTGTACTGCATTCTGGGTCGCTACCTGCAACACATCAAACAGATCGTATCCCAGTGCCAAAGCCCTTTTCACCAATTTATCGATATGGCCATATTCCAACACATCGTCGGGATGCGAATCGTCTGTGCAAAACAGAACAGCATCCGGATGTTTCCCGATAAGCGGATGCAAGGCATCAAAGTTCCGGGCTGCGCTTCCTTCCCGTATCAAGATTTTCATGCCGTTTTCTATCTTTTTCTCCGCTTCCTCCAAAGAGATGCATTCATGATCGGTAGAAATCCCGGCCGCTATGTATTTTTTCAGATCAGTTCCCTGCAGACCCGGAGCATGGCCATCTACCGGCAAGCCGTACTTTTGGGCAGTGGATAACTTCGCCAGTACAACAGGATCACCGGACAAAACTCCGGGAACATTCATCATTTCAGACAAAAAAACGTATTCTCCACTACCGGCCATCTTCTCCACGTCCTGGGCATTAATCTCTGCTCCGGAAGAATCCAGCGAAGTTGCCGGTACACAGGAAGGAATGCCCGTATAAATTTTAATGACCGATTTCCGGGCATCTGCAACCATCATTTCCACTCCGGATACTCCTAACACATTAGCTATTTCGTGCGGATCATTCATTGCCGCCAACGTCCCCCTCATTGCTACCATCCGGGCAAACTCCTGCGGCATTAACATGGAGCTTTCGATATGCACGTGCGCATCCACAAAACCGGGACAGAGATAGACCGAACAGTGCTCCGAAACAGGCTCTATCTTTTCAATCCGCCCTGCATCGGAAATAAACACTTCCCCCGAATAGACTTTCCGGGCTGCTACATCAACGATATTTCCTTTTACAGTCTTCATGGCCATACCATCAAGGATATATTATATTACGCAAAGATAGGTAGAAAGATGCACTTTCGAAAATCAATAGACCGAAGCTTAGTGCGTCTTGGCAACGACATCTCTCCGGGAAAACATGCGGAAACAACATGCCATTTTTCTGTTTAAATAACAAACAATACCTCTGCGCGATCCCACCAACATAAAATAAGAAGTCATTTGCCTTCATCCCCGAACGGAACACCTAAATCTTGTTCCACCTTCTCTCCGGCTCCTTCAAAAAGTGCGAATGTTCCACGTGAAACACAAGCAATCTGCGAACTCCAAGAAACTACCTCCCCAACAAAATAAGCAATACACTTATATCCGCAGGAGAAACCCCACTAATCCGCGAAGCCTGCCCAATCGTTCTTGGTTGCACTTTAGAAAGTTTCTGCCTCGCCTCAATAGAGAGACTTTGTATCTCCTCGTAATTAAACTTATCTTCAATAACCAGATCATCCAAACGGGAAATCTTACCTGCAATAATGCGCTCCCGCTCAATATAACCCGAATACTTGATCAAAATTTCAGCAGCCTCTACTACCTCCTCATTCATCTCATGTTCCCGGATAAACGAGGAGAGTTCCGGAACCGCTGGAAGGATGTTATCAACAGTCACCTGCGGCCTTCCCAGTATATCCACCAACTTCACACGCTGAGTCAACGACGCTGATCCCAAAGCCGTCAGACGATCGTTCATGGCATCCGGCCGAACACTCAAACTTCGGATAAAACGGATCAAAGCATCCCTCTTCTCTATCTTATCTAAATATAAATTATGTCTTGATTCGTCAGCCAATCCCAATGCATACCCCAAAGGGGTCAAACGGGTATCCGCATTGTCCTGACGCAACAAAACACGGTATTCTGCCCGGGAGGTAAACATCCGGTAAGGTTCATCCACCTCCTTGGTCACCAAGTCATCGATCAATACGCCAATGTATGCCTGGTCACGCTTCAGAATAAAATCTTCTCCACCGTGCAGAGAAAGATGTGCATTGATACCAGCCATTAGTCCTTGGGCCGCCGCCTCTTCATAACCGGTCGTTCCGTTGATCTGTCCGGCCAAATAAAGCCCTTTGAGCCGTTTGGTTTCCAGCGTATGGAAGAGTTGCGAAGGAGGGAAGTAATCATACTCTATGGCGTATCCCGGACGGTAGATCCGGATGTTTTCAAAACCCTTGACCAAACGCAAACCTCTCAACTGCACATCCCAGGGAAGGGAAGAAGAGAAGCCGTTCAGGTAATACTCCGTTGTATTAACACCCTCCGGTTCCAAAAAAAGGTGATGACTGTCCCGATCCGGAAAGGTTGATAATTTGGTTTCAATGCTAGGACAATAACGGGGCCCCACGCTCTGTATAGTCCCATTAAACAGAGGACTGTCTGAAAACCCCTCCGTCAGTACACGGTGTACCTCCGCATTAGTATATGCGATGTAACAGGGCAACTGGGGCAGGTTGTTCTTGTGGCCAGCACTCAGAAAAGAGAAGTGATGAAAGTCGTTGTCTCCATCCTGGCGGTCAAGCACGGAGAAATCAATGCTCCGGGCATCCACCCGGACAGGGGTGCCGGTTTTCATCCGCCCGGATTCAAATCCCAACCCGTAAAGAGAAGCGGTCAATCCGGAAGAGGCCGGCTCTCCGATCCTCCCCCCGGCAAAACTGGCTTTGCCGACATGCATCAAGCCGTTCAAAAAAGTTCCGGTGGTCAGGATCACCCTGCAAGCATTAAACGAAACGCCCAAAGCGGTCTGCACTCCAGTAACTTCCCAACCATTCACCGAAACAGCCGTCACGTCGTCCTGCCAGAGGTCTAAATTCGAAGTATGTTCCAAAATACGCCGCCATTTTTCCGAAAATTTCATCCGGTCCGACTGAGAACGGGGACTCCACATAGCGGGCCCTTTGGAGCGATTCAGCATTCTGAACTGGATCGAAGCGGCATCCGTTACAACTCCCGTCATGCCTCCAAGCGCATCTATCTCCCTGACAATCTGTCCTTTTGCGATCCCCCCAATGGCCGGATTGCAAGACATTTGTGCGATCTTATTCATATCCAATGTAATAAGCAATGTCCGCGATCCAAGACGGGCTGCCGCCACGGCGGCTTCGCAACCGGCATGGCCGGCTCCTACAACGATCACATCATAATCAGGGAGCAAAGAAGCCATTTTAAAGCGATTCGAGCAGTTTTAAGCAATGATCTTCCTGTTTCCGCATCTCTACATCATCCGCATCCGTTTTGTCCTTAAAACCGATTAGATGAAGGATGGCGTGACAAATAACCCGGTAAAACTCCTCTTCAAAGGAAACCCGGAACAACTCCGCATTGGAACGAACGGTATCCAAACTGATAAAGACATCACCGCACAAAAGGCCATCTTCCGAATTGTCAAAGGTGATCACATCTGTATAGTAGTCGTGTTGCAGGTATTGGCGATTGACATCCAATATATAATCGTCCGAACAGAAAATAAACGAGATCTCACCTATGGATCTCGAATGTTCCGATGCTATGGCATCCAACCACGCCTGGAGCTGTTTTTCGGTAAAAAAATCGGGTAAACAGGTTTGTTCGGTAAAAAACAGGACTTCTCGCATCAGGCTTCGCAAAAATTAAAAACAAGTGTCACTTTAGCGCCTCCGCTCTCAAAAACAAGGTCGTCGGAAAGGATCTTCATCAGATACAGGCCCCGTCCTGAAACTTTCATTACATTATCGGGTTGTGTCGGATCCGGAATAACGCTGTAATCAAATCCCTCGCCTTCATCCTCCACCGAAACGAAGAATTTTGTCTCTTCTTTCCAGGCAGATACCGTCACATACTTGTCCTCTGCCTGCCTGTTCCCAAAAAGGATGGCATTATTCACGGCTTCGATCACCGACAGGCTAACCTTGCCGAAAAGTTCGGGGGTCAAACCAAACGTTGTCTCGAACGTTTCGACAAATTGTTCAACCTGTACGATGTTCTCCACTTTGGAAGAAATCTTCAACTCTATTTTACTCATCACCAAGCTTAATATAATAGTTGTTATATATGTTTCTGAAATAGGGGGTAAGTTGCAGATCCGATCTTTTAAAATCCGTATTCATCAACTTCTCTTTTTGTTCGGTTCTGAAATAGAGTTCCGGCCGGGTGAATTCGGTATCCCCAGCTGTTTTGGCGCGCCGCTTTTCTTCGTACTCCTCTCTCTCTTTCGAAGCCTTTTCCGACAGAATCAACTTATTGTATATCTGATTATTCCGATTGATCAAATGGTTGGAAACGGAGTAATTCGACAGGTCGCGGATATTGTCATCCAACAGTTGACGGATCTCATCCAACAACTGCTTTTCACCGGGCGAAAGATAGCCGTTCCCGGACATAAACTCCTCCAGGCTTTGCCGAAAAAGTTCATTCTGCCGGATCATGTTTCCAATCCCCCGCTGCATGGGTTCTCCCTTCTCGCCTCTCTTCATCTGGTTCACTAAATTTTCCAACTGCCGTTTCATGCCGTTCTGCATCTCCTTCAATCCGTCATACCCTTCCTCTCCGGACTCCTTGCCGCCTCCTTTTTTCCCCTTGCCTTTTTTGCCTTTCGATGGCGTTCCCTCTCCCTCTCCACTGCTTTGTTGAAGGGCTTCACTCAATACCAGCGCCAAATCGTTCAGATAGGTTATCAAATACTGCTGTTCTTTCAGTAATTCCGAACGTCTATTGTCCTGTATGTAGCCCGGCAACAGGCCGAATTTGATCTCTATATCGAACAATTTAGAGTCTAATACCGTGGCCAACTGCAAATTGGTCTTGGCCAGCCGGGACAAACTGTCCTTCACAATTTTATACTCCAATCTCTTCAGGTCCTGCAGGCGTCCCAACTCCTGGTAGCGGGCACTCTGTGCCGGTACTTCGTTGAATTCCTTCAACAAAAGCTCCTGGGACATGGAGATCAACAAGATGTTTTGAATGATCAGTTCGACATCATTTTCGGGAAGTTCGGCATTCATGAAGATCTGTTGTGCCTGTTGCTCCAACTTCTCCAACAACTCTTCCATCTTCTCTTCAATATCTTCCGAAAGTTCCCGGTCGGTTTCTCCACGCTCCGAGTTTTTTTGTTGCTCCTCCGTCCGGTCCGAAAGCTCTTCAAAATCCGAGGTCAAATCGTCCAATTCAAACCGTTTTTCCAATTGTTGGTTGGCCTCTTTCAACTCCTCGTAATTGCTTTTGGCCTTCTCCAACTTTTCACGGATCTCTCCCGTTCTGCCGGGCAGTGAATCCCGGCTTTTCCGGCTCTCCGACAAACTATCTAAAGAATGCTGCAACTCTTTCACCTGTTCCATCTGCTGCCGGATCATCTCGTGCTGCTCTTCGACCTGAAACTGTTTCAATAGCTCTATATTTCTGTCCAACTGTTCGCTCAGTTGGTCAAAAGTCAGCTTCATCTTTTCGTCCACACGCTGGAACTGTTCCTTTGAAAATTCCCGCGTCAGTCTGGAAAACTCTTCCAGCAATTTTTTCATCTCCTCGTCCATGATGTGATCCAGCAATTGTTGGATTTGCTGCTGTTTGGTCAGCAACACACTGTCTTGCCCGGCAAAACTCTTATTCAAAGACGACTTTTTGATGTTCTCTTCCCGTGCCCCTGCCAGCAACTGTTCCAACTTCTCCTTTTTTTCTACGATATCCTGGGAAAGTTGTTGTTTTTCCCAGTCATCCACCGTATTGTCCAGCATCTTTTTCTGCAGCTCTTTCACATCCGAAACAATTTCATGCGCTAATTTTTCCGCCTGCTGCAAAGCACTGTTTACCTGCATATTCACATCCGAATTGTAGTCGAATATCGTATTCAGGTCAGGAATGGTATAGTGAAGGGCATCCGAGCGGGTGCTCTTGGGGCCGGAGATCAGATCGTTGTCGAACACTTCAAAATAGTAATGAATATCCGCCTGGTCCATTCCGGCAAACTCGGCAAAGTCAAATTCAAAATAGAACTCCTGCGCATTCTGGTTTTTATTTACGGCAATAGGGACAACCGTATAACGCTCCCCGTCCAGGGAATAATTGAAACGCAAATCGGAAAATCCGTAATCATCGGTTAGAATGCCGTAGTAGTAATGGACGGAGGCTTGTATGGAATCCTGCAAAGCAGATATCTGAATGCCCGGATAGAGATCCGGAACAGAGGCTACCGTAAAATTCATCAGATCCTTTTTGTCGAAATGCGCATTGGAACCGTATAGCGTATATTCCCCGGAAGCTGTTACCTTGCGCGAGAAAGAGACATTTCCCGTTTCGGTTATATCCAGGCGCTTTACCTGACCGTCCCACCCTAAATACAGGGAGTCCGCAAAAGAGTAACGAACCGTAAATTGCAAAACAGAACCGTAAACAGCCCGGAAGTCGGTCATATTTTTCAGCGTTTCCGGTTTCCGACCGGTATAAGCAGGCGGAACGACCCGGACTTCATACGCGGTTATAACCGGGGTCGGCAAGACTGTCAGTTTGTAATAACGACTCTCTGTCTCTACAGCCCGGAAATTAAAAGAGAGGTCGTTATTGACCGACTCAAAATCGTACACGTAGAGTGAATCCTCCCGTCCCATTAAAAATTCACCTCCTCCGAAGCGAATGAAAACATTTCCCAGGGTGGTGTATTCGCTCTCTACTTTTAGTTTGACCCTAAATGATTTACCGTACTCCACCGAGGTGGATTCGTTCATCAGTGTAAAGAAGATTCCGGACTCCGCACGGTCTGTTTCGCGAAAACGGCTCAGATCGGTTCCCCAATGCACAAAACGGCCGACATTGACCCCAAACAACAACAGACAAGCTCCCAACAGCAGCAGTGGTTTGAAACAACGTTTTCCGAACAGGGGAAACGAGAGGCCCTGTTCCTGCATCCGGCTGTATTTTTGTATAAAAGCCGCTTTTTTCAACGTATCATCGCCTGATACCTCGTCTGTTCGGAAAGCCAGGTAGCAAAGGCTGACCAACAGATCCTGTTCACTGGGGAAACGCCTTCGGAGAAGCTTGAGCAATGCATCCTTCCGTAGGCTTCCCAAAATGAAAAAGGAGAGCAACGGTTTGATCAAGCCGAGAAGAGCGATAGTCGCCGTTCCGGCCAGAAAGATAAAATAAAGTGTTGCTTTGAAGCCCGAGGTCAGTTGGAATGCAGAGCGGAGAAGATAGTACAAAAACAAGTATACCAACACAAAAGAGAACAGAACAACTAATCCCTGCAACAGATCAAAAAAAAGATTTTCCAATCTGAAACGGATCAATGTGTGTCGCCATTCGTTTCGTAAAGTGCAGTATCTCTCTTCCATAGTCTCTTGTTCCCTGCTATTTCGCCAGCCACTGTTCAGGATCCTGTTTTTCGAACTCCTTGTTCACCGTGAAGGTGAAAACACTTCCCTTTTCCACGTCGTAACCCACCTTCCCGATAACCTGTTTGGTTTTCACGGCCTGTTGCTCCTTCACTTTCACCTCGACCAAGTTAGTGTAAGCCGTGTAGTAATTGCCGTGACTAATCATGACAATGTTGTTGTATCCCGGATAAAAGACTACGGAAGCAACTACTCCGTCAAAAACAGCGCGTACTTCAGAGTTTTTCAGGGTTGCTATGGTGACCCCCGCATTCTCCTGTTTCACGTTCGGATGCAACGGATTGGTCCGTATACCGAATTTTTCCGTGACAATTCCCTGCTCCACTGGCCAGGGCAGTTTTCCCTTGTTTTTGACAAATTCGTCGGATACCAACTGTTGTTCCGGGGTTAACCGGATCTCTGTTGGTTTCCCTGTCTTTGCCGCCTTCTTGATCTCCTGGGCGATCAATCTGTCCAATTCTTTTGCCAATCGCGCCCGATTTTTCTGTTCGGCCTCCAATTTTTTCGCCAACTCCTTCTCTTTTTTCCTGAACTCCCGGATCAAACGGTTTTCCCCCTCCTGCTGTTCCAGCAAACTCCGGTTTTGCACATCGATCTCTTTCAGGATTTCGTTTTTCTGAACGATGTACTCCTTCAATTTATTATTCCGGGATTCCAACGAATCGTTGATCACCCGGATCTGTTCGAATTGCCGTTTGGAATAGCTCTGTATCTGTTCAAAATACTTATACCGGTTGTATGCCTGGTTAAAGTCCGCAGCAGCAAAAATGAACATCATTTTGTCTGCTTTGTCCTTTTTCTTCCACAACCCGTACACCAATTTGGAATAGAGTTCCAATATTGCCTTTCTGTTCTCACCCAATTCGCCGATCTTTTTTTCGTTTACTTGGATCTGCCCCTCGTAGTAGTCCATCTCTTTTTCCAACGAACGGATCAACTGTTTGGTTTGAGAGACTTTTTTCTGTACAATATTCAAGCGTTCAAAAGAGAGTGAGCGGCTGCTTTTGGTTTCGTTCAGCAGTTTATCCAAATAAGCGATCTCTTTCTCGCTCTTTTCCTTCTCTTTCCGGATACCGGCGATGGATTGGGCAGAAGATGCTACTGGATAAAAAAGCAAACATAAAAAGCAGGTATGTACTAAAAAGAATTTCATTTTGTCAAATTCTCGTATTTCGCCGGGATCTTAAAATTGGGAACTACCGTTCCGTCGAATTCCAGGCGGGAAAAAACTACATCCAATTTAATCTTTTGGTCGTTAAAGACCAAGTCAAACCCAATCTTTTCGGGAAAAAGCTTCTCTCCCGTCCGGGTAAAATCTTCGTATAATGTCTCTATACCGGTATCATCTTCCATATCCTTCAACACAATCCGGTAAGGCCTGAAACAGTTCGGATCAATGTGTATTTCCTGTAAAATGAATGCGAAATCCTTGTTTTTCCGCTTCTTCTTAAAATATTTCCGAACCTTTCGGTCAATCGCCCTTTGGTGGATATTGGATAAAACATAGTCGTATTTGGTCCGTTCGTATTTAAATTTTCCCTCCTTTAAATTGTCGTTCCCACAATTTTCCAAATTGACGAATCCGTTCGCAAAAATATTCTGGATGCATTGAAAGCCTACCTCTAATCCAGACTTTTCGTATATATAATTGTAATCGGTCAACAGGTATTTCTTGTTGTAGGAATCCATGAATTTGATGCTGTCAGGAGTAAACAGGAGCCGGGCCACTTCAATCCCGAGAGGAGCGGTCAATGATATCCAGATAAACTGGTCTTTCTCCATTTTCATCGCCCCTTTCAACCCTGTCTCTTTGCCTTTTGCAGAGAGGGAGACATCCATCTTTTTAGAATACAATGTTTTGTACTCCAATTCGTTGGAGTAAATATTTTTAAACAGTTTGTTCTCTGCCAAGTTCTCCGTCTCCTTTCGGACGACAGTTTCTTTGGCCGTCCGGCACGAAACCACGGACAGCAGCACCCATACAGCGATTAAAAATTTCTTCATCAACAGATCGCACACATTAAAAATCGTATTCTCCCGAAATTTTGGATCGCAACACCTCCGGATCTTCACCACCTATCTCCAAAGCCTTTTTCCACATCTCGACCGCCTGATTCCCATCGTTGCTGTAATACAAAATATCCCCATAATGTTCATACAGTACTCCGGATGGCTCTCGAGAGTACTTGACCGCCAATTTGATGTAATACAATGCCTGCGAATACTCTTTCCGTTTAAACAGTACCCAAGCATAGGTATCTAAATAGGTGTCGTTTTCAGGTTCCGCCAACACTGTTTTCGCACTCATTCTTTCAGCCTTAGCAAGTTCTTCATCCCGCAAGGAGAGGTAATAGGCGTAATTGTTCAAAACCACCAGGTCATCCGGCCGGTACGATAAAACCTGTTCAAACATGGCAAAGGCCTGTTCCAAACTGTCCAAACTGTAATAACAATCTCCCAGATAGGCATAAAACTGTGTTTGAAACTCCCTGTTTCCCGAAGTTAATTCCACTCCCTTCCTAAAAAAGGGAAGCGCTTCGGAAAATTGCTGCCGGATCATCCGGGAAATTCCAGCCATCGCATACGGTAAGGGCTCTTCCGGAAAATACATCAGCGCTTCCGTACTTCGCTCATAGATACAAGCAGTGTCTTCCATTTCATTACACAAGATCAGTAACTCCTGCCAGATGATATAATTATCTTTGTCTTTAGAGAGAATATACTCCAACTCCGCCCGGGATTCATCCAACTTGCCCTCTTTCTTCAAATAATCGGAGTAGAGAGAACGAATGGCCAGATCCTCCGGATATTTTTCCCGCAACAGCAAAACATATGAATCCCACTGTGTTTCAGAAACCCTGGACGAATCGGGACCCAACACCAATTTCAACATGTACTGAACTTTATAACGCGAGTCCAGTTCATTGCTTGATAAAGCTTTTACAACGTGCTGTTCGGACTCTTTTTGCGCTCCTTTTTCTCTGTAATAGTCCGCCAGGTAAAAATGGATCATTCCATTGTCCGGATCTTTACTCAACAGGCGGTTCAGGACTTGCAGTCCTTTTTTGTCCTGTCCGTAATTGAAATAGAGTTCTGCCAGCAAACTCAGATACTCCTCTTTTTCCGGGTATTCCCGAATCAACTTATACAGTTCGTTGGAAGCCCCCTTTATGTCATCCAATTTGGTATAAAGTTTTATCTTCTCAATAGAGACTATTTCATTAATACCGAATTTTTTTTCATACCGATTATATACATCGATGGCTTTTTGCCACTTTTCAACGGATACATACATCCCCGCTTCCTGAATGTAAAATTCCTCCATTCTCGGATGTATGGCAATAAGTCTGTCATAGACGCTACACGCCTCTTCTATCATGGATTTATCCTGCAATACATTTGCCAATAACAGTTGATACCAGAGATTTCCAGAATTACCGGCTACCGCTTCCCGGGCCAAGAGTAAAGCACCGTTGTAATCTTTATTTAACAATAACAAATTAGCGATTTCGTATTTAACCACCGAACTTCCGGGATAGATTTTCAAACAGTTGTCAAACCAGCCTAAAGCGCTCTGATAATCTCCCGTAATTTTACTGCGTATCCCTTCCAAAAAGGAATAATCAAATTCCAATTTTGTCTTTTCATCCAACTCCCCATAGCCAACGATCTTTTTTCTATCGTCGGCAAAACCGTTTACCCATCCTGTCAGGATAAAAATAAAAACAAAAAAAACTCTCATACTCCTTAAAATTAGCGGATTGATATATTATTTCTTTCCGGTATGTCCGAATCCTCCGCTCCCCCGGTATGTCTCCTCCAACGTATCTACACTCACCCACTCGGCCTGTTCGATCTTATTGATCACCATCTGGCAAATCCGGTCCCCATCGTTTATACTGATCACCCGATCGGAAAGGTTTATCACAATAACACCGATCTCTCCCCTATAATCGGCATCTATGGTTCCGGGAGTGTTCAGTACCCCCAAACCTTCGTTTAATGCCAATCCACTTCTGGGACGTATCTGGGCTTCGTAACCGGCCGGTAACTCTATGAACAGACCGGTTGGTATCAATCTCCGTTCTAATGACCTCAATACAACAGTTTCGGAAAGATTCGCCCGGATATCCACACCGGCAGAACAGATTGTCTTATACTCAGGTAACGGGTGTTTGGATCTGTTTACTACCTTTATTTTCATATGTTGTGTTTTGTTTTCAGTTGCTACATAAAACGTTCCAACTTACAGGGATCAACAAAGATACTACTTTTTTTTGTGAAACATTTTATGCACAAATTCCCTGCTCATCAAAAACTTCATCTCTATCCGGATAAAAATAAAAATAAACAGTAGCAACAAAGGAGTTCTAGAAAGACAGGTCACCCAATCATTGTCAAACGTGATTCTTTTACCGATCCAATAAAATAGAAGAGCTACAAAAAAATACAAAAGAATCTTTCCAATATTGTAACTGATGTGGTAATATCTCTTTCCCAACCACAAAGATAAAATACACATCACCAAAAAACAGGTAAAGACGGCATAAGCAGATGCCATATATCCCATCACCGGTAAAAACCATACATTCATGGAAACAGAAATTACACTTCCCGTAATCGCCATACAAGCGCCATAAACGGTTTTATCCGTCAATTTGTACCACAACGAAAGGGAGTAATACATTCCCTGGAACAGGTTGGCCAGCAATACCCATGGAATAATTACCAACCCAACCCTATACTCTTTACTAATCAAGTATTGAAGAATATCCAACCAATACATAATTCCCAGAAAGATCACCAAACCAAATCCGGTAAAATAGAGAAAGACATTCCGGTAGACCTTCTTTGAATCCTCATTTCTGGAATAACTAAAGAAAAACGGCTCAAAAGCATACCGGAACCCCTGGGTAAAAATATACATGATTAGGGCTAATTTATAATTAGCCCCGTAAATACCGGTTACGGCTTTGGCTTCCTCCGAACTCATCATCTGCCCCAATATTTTAGGCATCAATATTTTATCCCCCTGTAAATTGATCATACCAGCTAAACTGACGATCAGGATGGGAAAAGAGTAGATCAGAATATTTTTTAACAACCCGAAAGAGAAGTAAAAACGAAATCTTACCATATAAGGCAATAATAGAAAAGAGGTTATCACAGTAGCAATCAGGTAGGAGATGAACACGTAAATAATCCCTCCTTTCGGATCGTAAAACGGAAGAGAAATCCCCATACGTTCCAACCACGGACACAACAGAAGAAAGAAGAGGTTACACCCAATATTGATCCCAATATTGATCAGTTTGATCAAGCCAAACCGAACCGGCCTTCCTTCCAACCGCAGTAATGCAAAAGGAATGGAATTCATCACATCAATCACCAGCGTCAATACCAATAAGACCAGATACTCTTTGTGGTTCGTTAAATCTAAAAAAACGGCGATATGATCCATCCAGACGAAAAAAAGTCCGATAAACAACAAGGTTGTACAGGAGAGCGAGGTCATCAGGGTAGAAAATACGTTGTTTTTATTTTCCGTCGTGGCAAAGCGAAAAAAACCGGTTTCCGTACCATACGTCAGCAATACGGTCAACAATGCCATATAAGACATCAAGTTGATCACAACGCCATACTCTTCTGCCGGGAACAGTTCGGTATATAGTGGATTCAGCAACCAATTGATAAAACGGGCAAGAATGGTCGAAAAACCATATATGACAGTCTCTCCGGCAAGTTTTTTTAATGGATTCATTCCAATAGAATTTTTCTTATACGTCGCAAAGGTACACATTGGATGGATTGGACAAACAGCTTATAATTATTTTATCTTTTTATTCTTTAAATTTCATATTGATGATAATAGATTGTGGAAACGGGGAAAAGTAATTCCGAAATTTGTTGTATTTCGAGTTTTTCTCCATTTATCAACTGTTTTTCAACAATCGTAAGAAAGAATAATAGACTCAGAATCAATAAATAAATGGTTGTTATCAACAATAGTCAATCTGATGATCCGGTAATAAAAAATCGATTGTCCTTTGATTAAAATTGTTGGTAATTTGTCCGGACTTTCTGAAAGAAACGGGAATTGATTTTTTGAAAAGAGAAAAAGAGTTCCACATTGATTTTTTTATCCGGAATTCCAAAAAAGAGAAGCGATTTATTTCTCTTTTTTTTCAACAATCCGGCTGACAACTTCGAACGGGTCGCCAACAAATTTTATCTCTGAAATGGCATGATATGCGACTGGGGAATTTTATCAGAAAAGAGATCACGGCTAAAATTCTAAGAAATCAGATAAGCCGGTTTGTAGAGGTATCGGGGAAAACCAGAGTAGGAATGTGTTGTTTGGCCTCTTCGAAATCCATGGAGGCGTATGAAATGATAATGACCACATCGCCCACGGCGCATTTCCGGGCGGCCGGTCCGTTCAGACAAACAACGCCGGAATTCCGTTCCCCACGGATGACATAAGTTTCGATTCTCTCCCCGTTGTTGACATTGACGATCTGCACCTTTTCATTTTCAATGATATTGGCAGCTTCCATCAAAGCAACATCTATGGTCACACTCCCCACATACTGCAGGTTGGCTTCCGTTACGGTCGCTTGGTGAATTTTTGATTTTACAACTTCGATAAACATTCCGTAGTAATCTTAAACTGCTAAGCGTCGGTTAAAATTAAAAAACGATATTATCGATTAGCCGTATCTTGTCGGCATAAACAGCAACACAGGCTACTTTTCGGCCCGGATCGCTCCACTCTTTTACAATCCGAAGCGTCGTATCATCCACGATATCAACATATTCTGTTTTCAGAAAAGGATTACCGTCAATGGTGTCAGCGATCCATTGCTTCAGATCAGTAACGTTCATTTCAGCTGCTAAGTTACGAGCTTTTTTCAGAGTTGCATATATGTGGGGGACATTTTTGCGCTGTTCCGGATCTAAGAGGTGGTTTCTGGAACTCATGGCCAAACCGTTCTCTTCCCGGACGATCGGGCAGGAGACAATTTCAACCGGATAGTTCAACTGCCGCACCATCTCTTTGATCACAGCGATCTGTTGAAAATCCTTCATCCCGAAAAACGCCTTGTGGGGAACCACCATGTCGAACAACCTGCTAACCACTTGGCCGACCCCATTGAAATGTCCGGGGCGCTTGGCGCCCTCCATAACGCTATCCAAATGTCCGAAATCAAATATCCGGGTATCTTTTTCCGGATACACCTCCTCGACAGTAGGAAAAAATACCACATCACACCCGACCTTTTCCAGCATCTCCGCATCCTTTTCGGGTGTACGCGGATATCGTTTTAAGTCTTCGGAATCATTAAATTGAGTGGGATTAACAAAAACACTGGAAACCGTTACGTCGCACAGCTCCTTTGACTTTCCGATCAACGACAAATGGCCCTCGTGAAGTGCTCCCATCGTAGGCACGAAACCGATGATTTTGCCTTGTCCCTTTAGAATAGAGATCAGAGAGTTCAGTTCTTTTCTGGTATATGTAATTTCCATGCATCCACATTTGCAAACCGGGGTGCAAGTTTACGAACTATTTTCGATAAAATGAACAAAACCCCGGAAAACTCCGTCCGGAGGTATGCCTCGTCTACTTGTAAAGCAAGCGGATACCCGGATGTACGGAAGTCAACACCTCCACCAATTCGATGCGGCTGACACCTTCCCGTAACACCATAAAAATGGTATCTTCACCGGCGATGGTTCCCAGTATCTCGAAATAATTTTCACTGTCGATCAGTACTGTTACGGCATTGGCATAGCCCGGAAGTGTTTTGATTACCGCCATATTGCCGGAAAAATCAATACTGAGAATAGCATCCGTAATGATGGAAGAAATTTTCTCCTCCTTCTGTTCGTTGATATTCTCCGGTATGATGTAAATATACCCTTTCTCCTTGTGGGGGATCTTGGCCACCTTCATAAATTTCAGATCTCTGGAAAGGGTGCTTTGGGTCGTTTCCATACCGAACCCCTTGAGTTGGAAGATCAACTCCTCCTGAGAGGAGATTAATTCCGACTCAATTAATTTTCTGATCGCCAACAGGCGTTTAGTCTTGTTTCTCATACAACAAAAATTGTACAAATATAGAGAATACTATCGAAAAAGAATACAGAAACATTATGTTTTTTTAAGCAAAATGCTGAATAATAGCTCTTTTCCGATAGTATATTTGTATGCGTTTTATGTGTACGTGTGTGTAACGTGTGGCGGAAAGTGATTTCCGTGTGTTAAGGTGTAAAGAGTATGTGTAAAAACAAGTGGTGTAAAAAAGTCAGGTGTTGGGCTTTTTGTGGGATGACAGTTTTTTTATGGAGTGGTGGAATACCAGCTTCTTATGGTACCGGTACGAATACGGAAACATACGGTTTGGTCCGGGTAACCGAAGCGGATTATGCCTCTTCGGATGTAACTTACATGCTTCAGAACGGAGAACCGTCCAAAACCCTCTTCAACAAAAAAGAGCGGAGCTTCCGGGTCAATCGCCCCCTGCAGATCAGCATCGACAAAAAAGGGGAGTTGCTGGTGCGGTTCTATTCACCACGCCCCATCCACGATGTAGTGGTCTGGGCACGCCTGCCGGAAATGCGGGAAAGTTTCCGCTTGGCCGAATTTAAAAAGATCCGGCCGTTTGCGGAGATCCGGAAACAGCTACCTGTCTTAAAACAGGAAAAAAAATTTGTAACCCGTTCCGGGCAAGTGGTGCACTTGAAAGTGAACCAGCGGGATTTCTATGCAAAATTGGAACTGGAAATAGCGTGTGACGATCTGCTTTACCGGCAATTGACCTCGTCATCCTGCGGTTGGGAGATCACTTTCGGAGAGTTCCGGGGAGATCACTGTACACCGTTGCTGCCGGCTCATGCCCGGGAAGCTGTAGCGCTTACCCTGAATATGTCCGTGATGTTTTCGTCCGATGATTTCCGGCATGAATTGGAGAAATACGAAGGACGCCTCTTCTCCGACAACCGGGGAACAGTGGTGCAGACAGGTGAACTTTTGAAAAAGATCTATTCACTGAAAACCTTGAATTGCGGGCACGTCGTTGGGATCAACGGGATGGCTGCGGCCGGAGGAGGGGTATTCGGATTCAACGAATGGTGCTACCTGAGTCACTACGCGGACGACCAGAACAAGTCCCATACCATTTTCCACGAATTTGCCCACACCCTCGGTTATACTCACGAAGGGAACATGACTTATGTCAACAATTTCGGCAGGGGGTGGGTGGCTTTGTGTGAGGACACCCATACCCGGATGAGCCTGGAGAAGAAATTACCGGTCTACTCCCGTCACTTCCTAAATACCCGAAAAGATCGTAACCGGTATGGAAAAGATTACGAGGTTCCCGCAGCATAAAGGATCTTATCCGGCTTTGTAAAAAATGTAAAGTTGATAAATTTCAATTATCTTTGCACGTTGAAGATCAATATATACGTGCATGTTTAAGAGGTACAAAAGATTTTTTTGTGTATTCTGGATCCTTTTTGTGTCCGGAATGATTTGTACAGTCCTGTTCTTTTGGCTGATATCCCAGGGGAAATTAGGGTTTATGCCTACTTTTGAGGAGTTGGAAAATCCCAACAACCGGTTCGCCTCCGAGATCTATTTCGAAGACGGAATCATGATCAGCCGCTACTACCAGGGAAGCGAAAACCGCCGGTATACGGAGTACAAAGAAATCCCCGGATCGGTCAAAGAAGCGCTCCTGGCCACAGAAGATATCCGTTTTTACGACCACAGCGGCATCGACGCTGTCGGGTTGTTCCGGGTACTGAAAGGATTGTTAACCGGCAACACCTCCTCCGGGGGCGGCAGCACCATCACCCAGCAATTGGCTAAAATGCTCTTTCCGCGAGATCCCGATCAAAACATGCTGGAATTGACTATGCGGAAATTCCGGGAGTGGGTCATTGCTGTGCGCTTGGAAAAAAGCTATACAAAAGAGGAGATCATGACTATGTATCTCAACAAATTCGACTTTTTGAATTTAGCCGTCGGGATTAATTCCGCTGCGGAAATCTACTTCCGGAAATCCCTGGATTCGTTGCGGATCGAGGAGGCGGCCATGCTTGTCGGCATGGCCAAAAACCCGCACCTGTACAATCCGGTCCGCAGGCCCGAAAATGCGGAAAAGCGGCGCAACGTGGTACTGGGCCAAATGCTGAAATACGACAAGATCACGCGGCAGGAGTTCGATTCGCTGAAAATGCTGCCATTGGGGATAAACTTTAAGCGGGAAGACCACAAAGAGGGGCGGGCGACCTATTTTCGGGAATACCTGCGCATCTACCTGACGTCCAACAAACCCAATCCCCGCAACTACCGCTGGAACAAAGAACAATACGTACAGGACTCGATTGCCTGGGAACAGGATCCGCTTTACGGGTGGTGCCGGAAAAACACCAAACCGGACGGTACTCCATATGACCTGTATGCCGACGGCTTGAAAATACACACCACGCTCAACTCCCGAATGCAACAGTATGCAGAGGAAGCGGTAACAGAACATTTGGGCGAAGAGTTGCAACCTCTTTTTGCCAAAGAACGGGTGGAAAAACGCAATCCGCCTTTCTCCAACGACCTGACCGACGAAGAGGTAAAAGAGATATTGGAACGGGCCATCACCCGTTCGGAGAGGTACCGGCAGATGAGGGAGGCAGGCGTATCTGCAGCGGACATCCGCAAATCGTTCGATCAGCCGGTTGAGATGCAACTGTTTACCTGGCAAGGCACCCGGGATACCGTGCTGACGCCGTTAGATTCATTGAAATACTACAAATCATTCTTCCGGGCGGGGTTCATGGCCATGGAGCCGCAGACGGGCTATGTGAAAGCCTATGTGGGGGGCCCTGATTACCGTTACTTCATGTACGACATGGTCAGCGTGGGGAAACGGCAGGTGGGCTCTACCATCAAACCGATCTTGTATACGCTGGCGATGCAGGAGGGCCTTGGGCCGTGCGACAAAGTGCCCAACATTGCCCAAACCTTTCTTCTTCCGGACGGCAAAACGTGGACGCCCCGCGGAGGAACACGGCGGGCGGGAGAAATGGTGACGCTCCGGTGGGGCCTGGCCAACTCTGAGAACAACATCTCCGGTTGGGTACTGAAACAGTTCACACCGCAAGCTGTCGCCCAAATGGCGCATAAAATGGGCATACATAGTTTTATCGATCCGGTGCCTTCCGTATTCTTGGGGACGGCGGAAATTTCTCTCAAAGAGATGACGGCTGCCTACTCCATCTATGCCAACAAAGGGGTACACAACAAACCGATACTGGTTACCCGCATCGAAGACCGGTACGGGAACGTATTGGATCGTTTTCAGACAGAGAGTCGCGAAGTAATCACGGCGCAGACAGCTTACCTGATGTGTAACCTGTTGGAAGGAGTGGTGACATCCGGGACCGGGACCCGTTTGCGGGGGCGCTACGGACTGTTGAACCCGATGGGGGGGAAGACCGGTACGACACAAGCGCATGCCGACGGCTGGTTTATGGCGATTACGCCGGATCTGGTCGGTGGGGTATGGGTCGGTGCGGAGGATCGTTCCATTCATTTCCAGGATCTCCGCAACGGACAGGGAGCCACCATGGCTTTGCCGGTCTGGGGACGGTTTCTGACGAAAGTACTTCGGGATCCCCGGGTCAAGTTTACCGCCCGTCCTTTCGAACGCCCTTCCGGCATGCAACAAAACCTGAACTGCGAAGAGGATATGTCGGACGATGCGCTGTACGAAGGGATCGGGAAAACCAACCGGGAAGACGACGAACAATTCTACTAAAGTAATGAAAACGAAGACCGTATACGTTTGCCAGAATTGCGGAGCCAAAGAGGCCAAATGGGTGGGCCGTTGCTCCACCTGCGGGGAGTGGAACAGCTTTGAAGAGGAAGTAGAGGTCAGGGGCAAAAAAGAGGCGGCTGGGGCCATTGGACAGGCCACCCCAAAACCCTTCCGTTTATCCGAGATCAAAACGAATGCGGATGCCCGGCAGGATACCGGCGACAACGAACTGAACCGGGTACTGGGGGGCGGGTTGGTGCCCGGCTCCATGATCCTGCTGGGGGGAGAGCCGGGGATCGGCAAATCGACCTTGGTCCTTCAATTCGCTCTGCAAAACCGGTGCGGCAAAGTACTCTACGTCTCTGGAGAGGAGAGCATCGCCCAGATCAAAATGCGTGCTGGTCGGTTGGAAAGTGAGAACGACGACTGCCTGTTCCTTTCCGGCAATTCGTTGGAAATTGTCCTGGAGCAGGCCCGGCTCATCGAACCTTCGGTGCTGATTATCGATTCCATTCAAACGTTGGCCACCGACACCATCGATTCCATTCCGGGAAGCCTCTCGCAAATCCGGGAGTGCACCAATGCCCTGCTGCGCTTTTCCAAAGAGAACACCATTTCCACCATCCTCATCGGCCACATCACTAAAGACGGCCAACTGGCCGGGCCCAAGATTCTGGAACACATGGTCGATACCGTCCTGCATTTTGAGGGAGACCAACACTACATGTACCGGATCCTGCGATCCATGAAGAACCGTTTTGGTTCCACCTCTGAGATCGGTATTTACGAGATGATGCAAACCGGTTTGCGGCAGGTGAGCAATCCGTCGGAACTGCTGCTCTCCAACCACGGGCAAGGCCTCAGCGGCATGGCTGTTTCCGCTACGCTGGAAGGGATCCGTCCCATCCTGCTGGAAGTACAAGCCTTGGTTTCGACCGCCGCGTACGGGGTTCCCCAGCGCTCCGCTACCGGATTTGATTCCCGCCGGCTCAACATGCTGCTGGCCGTATTGGAAAAACGGGTAGGTTTTCGCTTAGCCGCCAAAGATGTTTTTTTAAACATTGCCGGAGGCATCAAGGTAAGCGATCCGGCATTGGATTTGGCCGTCGTGATGGCGGTACTCTCTTCCAACATCGACGCTCCCGTCCCCCCAAATGTGGCATTTGCCGGAGAGGTCGGGCTCTCCGGAGAGATCCGCGCCGTCAGCCGGATCGATCAGCGTATCTCCGAAGCGGAAAAATTGGGGTTCGGGAAGATATATGTTCCCTCCGGCAACCGGAAAGGCTTTGCCAAAAAAACACCCGCCATCACCGTCTGTTTCGTATCGAAAGTTTCAGATCTTTGCCGGGAGCTTTTCGGAGGATAACAGGTAAAATTCCGTACCTTCGCCAAAAATTTGAGCATGAACAGGGAACGCTTAGTTACTTGGAATTACTGCTACATCCTGGGAGCGAATTTTTTGCTCTACTTCGGTTTTTACCTGCTGATGCCGGTATTGCCGTTTTACCTTACCGAGATATTTCAAACGGGGCATACGGTGGTTGGAGTGGTATTGTCCTGCTACACCGTAGCGGCGCTGACCATTCGTCCCTTCTCCGGTTACCTGATCGACACCTTTGCCCGTAAACCGCTCTATTTGCTGGCTTTTTTCGTGTTTACAGCGATCTTTGCCGGCTACCTGCTGGCCGGTACCTTGCTCATCTTTACGCTCTTCCGGGTGGTACACGGCTTCTCGTTCGGGATGGTAACCGTGGCAGGAAACACCATTGTAATCGACATTATGCCCTCCTCCCGCCGGGGAGAAGGATTGGGATACTACGGGCTGTCCAACAACATCGCCATGGCGGTCGGGCCGATGGCCGGGCTGTTCCTGCACGACTTTTACTCATTCGACACCATCTTCCTGACAGCCCTCGCCTCGTGCTCGGCAGGATTCCTGTTGGCCATTCTGGTACGTACGCCTGTCAAAGCCCCTGTCAAGCGGGAACCGGTCTCTTTGGACCGTTTCATTCTGCTGAAAGGATTGCTGCCCGGTTTCGTCCTGTTGCTGCTCTCCGTTCCGTATGGAATGACCAGTACCTACATTGCCATGTACGCCAAATCCATCGGGATAACCGGCAGTACCGGACTCTTTTTTACGCTAATGGCCATCGGCATGGCCATCTCGCGGCTTTTCTCCGGGCGGCAGGTTGACAAAGGACGGATCACCCAGGTGATCACCCTGGGAATAACCATCGTCTGCCTCTGTTTCTTTCTCCTGGCGGCTTGCGCCTGGCTGATGGCATGGGATCCGGCTGTCGGAACCTCGTTGTTTTTCGGATTGTCGCTTTTTCTGGGTATCGGCTTCGGCACCATGTTCCCGGCTTTCAACACCATGTTCGTGAACCTGGCTCCCAACAACCAGCGGGGAACGGCTACCTCCACCTATTTGACCTCTTGGGACGTCGGGATCGGGTTGGGCCTCACGCTGGGCGGATACATCGCCGAACGGAGCGGTTTTCAAAATGCCTTCCTAACCGGCGCTTTGCTGACAGTTATCTCCCTCTCTGTTTTTATATTCCGGGTGACCCCCTATTTCCACCAACACAAACTACGCTGAGTATATTCTAAAATCATTTGAGATGAAGTCGATCAAATACCTCTTTTTGCTCTGTTTATGCCTTTTTAGGCTTCCGGTATCTGCACAGGAACCCAATCATGACAAACCTTTCGTTATTCCGGAACTCAAAGAGTGGAAAGCGGGACGAGGGCACTTTCGTCCGTCCAATCCGCTGAAGATCCGTACCGCTTCCGGTAGCGGGCAATTAGCGGACATCGCTGCCGAATTCGGTCGGGAATATTCGGAATTGTCCGGACGGCAGGCAATTTCCGACCATGGACAGTCCATCAAGGGAGAGATTCTGCTGAAACTTGTTGCGGATAAAAAATTGGGCAGGGAGGGGTATCGTATCCGGATAGACGACCGGATAACAGTGACTGCTTCAACTCCCACCGGAATATTCTGGGCGACCCGCACCTTGTTGCAATTGACGGAACAGGATAAAGAGGGACTGTTGCCCCGGGGTGAAATCACCGATTTTCCCGATTACGACATGCGCGGTTTCATGCTGGATGTCGGGCGTAAATTTATACCACTCTCCTTTCTGGAGGACTATGTCAGGATCATGGCGTACTACAAGCTGAATACATTTCACATTCATCTGAACGACAATGGATTCAAGCAATTTTTTGAAAACGATTGGCAGAAAACCTACGCAGCCTTCCGGCTCGAATCGGAAACATACCCCGGCTTGGCTTCTGCGGACGGATTTTATACCAAAGAGGAATTTATCGGACTTCAGCAATTAGCGGAACACCATTTTGTGGAGATCATTCCGGAAATCGATGTGCCGGCCCATTCCCTTGCATTTGTACAATACGATTCCCTGTTGGACGGCAAAGAGTACGGCAGCGATCATTTAAATCTTTTCGCTCCGGAAACATACCGTTTTCTGGATGCCCTGTTCAAAGAATACTTAGAAGGGGAGTATCCCGTATTCAGGGGAAAACGGGTGCACATCGGAACCGACGAATACTCCAACCGGAAGCAGGAGGTGGTGGAAAAATTCCGCTACTTTACAGATTATTACATCAACTACGTACAGGGATTCGGGAAACAGGCCTGTATCTGGGGAGCCCTGACTCATGCTCAAGGAGAAACTCCTGTTCGGTCGGATAATGTGCTCATGTGGTTGTGGCACAATCCGTATGCAGATCCGGAAAAGATGATCCGGGACGGTTTTGATCTGGTGAGTATTCCCGACGGGTGGCTCTATTTGGTACCCAATGCCGGATATTATTACGACTACTTAAATATCGGAAAATTGTACCGCGAATGGACTCCTGCCCGGATCGGGAACCGGATTTTCGAAGAGAAACACCCTTCCATAAAAGGCGGTATGTTTGCCCTGTGGAACGACCACGTGGGGAATGGCATTTCCACCAAAGACATCCACGACCGGGTATTTCCTGCTCTGCAAACATTGGCGGTCAAGATGTGGACAGGTCAGCATCCGGCGCTCTCTTTTGAAGCATTCGACCGGGAGCGGAAGAAATTGAGTGAAGCGCCCGGCGTAAACCAGGCCGGACGCATAAAAAAAGCGTTCGGATCGGAAGAAAATCCGGAACTGTTTTACCGGAAGGCGGTGTTAAATCCGGGAGACGAAACGGGATACCGGGAGATCGGATACGGCTATACGGTCAGTTTTGAGATTACCGGGGCGGAAGAGTCTGCCGGAACGGAATTGTTTCGTTCTCCGCATGCCGTTTTTTACCTGAGCGACCCAATCAAGGGAATGATCGGATTTGCCCGGGAAGGGTACTTGAATACGTTCCGGTATCGGATCCGGCCTGGAGAGACAGTTCGCATCAAAATTTGTGGGGATTACCGGGAGACACGTCTTTATGTAAACGACCGCCTCATTCCGGCCGATTTCAATAAAAAACTTTGGTTCAACGAGGGGAAATCTTCTATGAATTATATCCAGACATTGGTTTTCCCGTTGGAAAAAGCGGGAAATTTCAAGAGTACCCTCCGAAATTTGGAAATATACACCACAACATCACCGTAACCAACCTCTTCTAAATCTGCCCGTTGACAAACGTCTTCATAAAACCTTCCCGGTACCGGCTACCGATGGCTAATTCGTGTGTGCCGATATAGATGTCGTTCACATCAAAAGAGTCAATCTTCTCCAAATTGACAATATACGATTTATTGGTACGCAGGAACATACTCGACGGAAGCCGCTCCTGCATGGCTTTCAGCGTAGTATTGGTAATGATTTTCTGTTCACCGGTCTGGATGACCACGTAATCTTTCAACCCTTCTATAAAGAGGATATCCCGGAACAAGACCTTAAAATACCTCCTGTCGGCCTTGATGAAAATATGCTCCTGTGTAACCGTCTCCACGGTACTTTTCTGCGATTTATCCCGCAAAAGCTGCAGGTAATCCGATGCTTTATTTACCGCTTTCCGGAAACGGCCTGCCTCAACAGGTTTCAACAGATAATCCACCGCATCTAACTCATAGCTATCCACCGCGTATTCAGGATAGGCTGTGGTGAATATCACCAACGTATTCTCTTTGATCGTCCGGGCAAACGTGATACCATCCGTGCCGGGCATGCGGATGTCGAGAAAGACCAGATCGACCGGGTGGTCAAGCAGAAAATCGCCTGCCGATTGGGCGTCGCCGAAACTGCCGAGCAACTTCAACGTTGGGATCTCCTTTGTCAACAGTTGAATGGCCTCGCGTCCCAGGGGTTCATCGTCCACAATGATACAGTTCATAATCGCTTATTTTTAAATTCAATACTCAATTGTACCGTATAGCTTACCTCGTTTTCGGTAATTTCCAGACGATACCTGTCCTCGTACAGCAGATCGAGGCGGCGGCGTATGTTGGGAAGCCCCAGCCCGCCGACCTCCTCTTTGCGCATAGGACGCACCGGCTTGGAATTGACACATGTAAAGCAGAGTTTGTCGTTTTCCCGGGTAAACCGGATCCGGACAAAAGAGAGGGTGCGGTTGTCGTTGTTGTGTTTTACGGCATTCTCCACAAACGGGATAAACAACAACGGAGGTAACGAAATTTCCTCTACATCGGCTTTTGCCGTAATGCTGAATTCAAAATGATCACGCCGCAACTTCTCAAGATTCAGGTAATCGGTCAGGAAACGAATATCGTCACCCAATCGAATGGATTGTTTCGAAAAACTGCGGAACTGGTATTTCAGCATATCGCTTAACTCACGAAGAACGCCGGCCGCCTCCCCGGGATTTTTCTTCGTCAACACAATAATGTTGTTCAGCATATTGAAAAGAAAATGCGGATTCACCTGATTCTGCAACTGCTCTAATTCCGACAGCAGAGTAGCCGTTTCCAATTCGGCGATTTGCCTTTCGTTGCGTACCCAATATTGAAAAAGCCGCACGACCGTTACGCCGATGATCGGGAAAGAGAACTTGATGACATTCGTTATGGCAGAAAGCGGCAAAAACCAAAAGGAAGCACTGGTGGTTTCATTGCTTCCCAACACACGGGAGAGTAACAGGGCGAGAACAACAGAGAATACCAACAACCCGACCGAAACAACATACAGACCGGTCCTGCCCCGCATCAGCCATTTCGGTATCAGCACATAGATGTTTAGGTAGGAGAGCGATAAATAGACCGGCAATGGCAGTAACAGTGTGGTCAGGAGCGATGCATAGGTACCGTGGAAATTAGATGAGGCGATCAGCACAAACCAGCCGACAAGCATTCCGTGACGCAGCAGCCGGTAACGCCGGTCCGTCAGCAAATTCAAGGCGGGCGACCAAAGGTTAAAGGTTTGTACGGGCGCTTCCGACGGCGCGTTCCGCCGCTGGTATTCGCTTTCGTAGAGTTGGATACGGAGCGATTTACTCAAATCCATCAACAGAGCGGAAACTTCCGCAGGTGCTTGCCGAACGTTGTCGGCCGCCTTGTCGAGTATGTCGAACAGGGATTCGGAATCAATGCGTGTCCGTACTTTCTCCAACTCATCGCGGGTGTTCTGTTGTTTCAAGTCTTTCAGGCGCCTGCCGGATTGGTTCCAAAGGTGCAGGAAAAAGAGGATGGCCGAGGCGGCCACACTGATAAAATAGGCGCTCACGGCAGAGAGCAGGTCGAAGAACAGAATACCATCGTCCGAAAGGTACCAGTGTCTTCCGGGCGACAAATGATACACGTCAATCAACAGGCATTCAAAACCGACCTCAATGGCGACGAAGAACACGGAACAGCCCAGCAATGAAAGCAGGTATGCCGTGAGCCGGTTGCGTAGCAGCAGGCGGGGTACCAGGAGGCGGATATTCAGCATAAGCGCCGTGAAATAGCCCAGCGTCAGGAGCGCTATCTCAGCCGCCAAAGCGGCGCCGGCCACTCGTATCCCCTCCACAGGAACCAAATAGAGCCTGCCCAAAGCAATAAAGCCCAGTATCAGGAGAAGCGCCAAATAAGTTGCCGGCCGTTGCATTCGTTGCTTTAAAATGATATTTTATAGTAGATGTTGGGAATGCTGACGGTCGCCGCTGCTTTCTCCATCTGTTTGGTTTGGTAGTTGTAGTTGAAACCGAAATACTCCTTGCTGCCGGTTAAATTGATCATTTGGGCGCCAAATTCATGTGTTACTTTCGGTTTGTTGATCTTCCAGTTAATCGTTGCGTGTGCGACAAAAACGGCCGGGTGTTGCTTTCCCATCAAACGGGTTTCATCGTCAATAGGGCGCTGTGCGGCCATGGATTCCTCCTCTTTTATGGGGGTATAATAATTGCCTCCCATCAGGTTCACCCGTAAGTTAACCCCCAATACATGCTGTTTGCTTTTTCCGAGCATCCACTCTTTTCCACCCAGTGCGTTCGCTAAAAAATGACGGTTATAGCGGGTATTGCGCCAAACCCCGTCTCCTCCGCAGTACTCGGAATCAAAGAGGGAAGCTGTCAGCATATAGTAATAGCCATCTTTCAGGTAACGTTCAAGGGTCAGATCCACGCCGAAGTTACGCCCTTTTCCGTCGTTTACCAACGGATCGGTCATATAAAAATTCGTCTCATTAATGATGGAATGGCCGCTGCCCGGCACAACCGGCACATCATAGAGGGATTGGAAATAAGGTTCTATCCGGAGGTGGAGGTTGTCCGAAATGTGCCAGTCGTAGCTCAATACCACGTGGTACGCCTTCGTGAAATCGAGCTCTTTGTTTACCAACCGGTCGCCCGTCTGCGGTGTGGTCACAAAATAGTAATCCAGACGTTCGTGCCGGCTGTGCATACCGGCTGCCAAAGCCAAAGCGTGCTTGGGAGTTACCTGCCAGCGAATACCGGCGCGGGGCTCTATTGTCCAGTGTTTGTTGAGCGCAAAATATTGCGCATTCACCCCCAACTCTGCAGTAAAACGGTCGTTGAACCGGTACGACGACTGGCTGAATGCCGCTGCCAACAGGCTGCTTCCGTCCGTATCGGCAAAGTTTTCCATCGGATCGCCGTAAGGAAAATCGGGGACGATGTTGTAATTGTCGTCGTAAAGCAATCCGGTGAGTGTAATGCCTGTGCGGTTGGTGTGGCGGGCGCTGAACTTGGTGTTCAGGTAAGATTGAAAGATCAGGTTGGTATTTTTGTCCAACATATCCAATGTCCGCTCCGGGTTTTTGCCGTCGTTGTCAAAGCGGTCCATCATCGTGTGGTTTTCCGCGTAGGTAGCAGCCAGCGTTGATTTGAGGTAGCTGTTTTCACTCAGGAAAATTTTATGCCCCAAGCCTGCCGCACCCATGGCTTGGCGGGCGTTTGACTCTTCCAAAGGTCGGAATTCGTAATCGGCCGGATCATCCGGCAATGGTTCGTTGTAACGGTCATTGGTACCGATACCCCACAGCGAAAAGGTGCCGGCTTTTCGGGTGGGGAGGTTGATTTTGAAGGACAAATCCTGGTAGCGTGCTCCGGCAACCTCTTTCAAACTGCCGCCGACAATGTCACCGGCCAGCGCCATGCTGGAGTAGCGGTAGTTAAACAGGTAAGAACCCCTCCCTCCCTTTTTGAAGGGCCCCTCGGATGCAAATTCCACACCAAGCGTACCCAATTGCACCGTATGTTCGTACCGCTGGTTGTTGCCGTTGCGCAGCGCCATGTCAAACACACCGGAAAGCGCATTGTTGTATTGCGCCGGGAAAGCGCCCGTAAAGAAGTCCGAATTGCCCAACACGTGCGAACTGAACGCCGTCAGGATCCCTCCGCCAACGCTACCGATCTCGGGATAGTGACTGGGATTGGGAATCTCCACCTCTTCCAACTTCCATTGCAGGGATTGGGGCGAATTGCCCCGGATGGAAATGCTGTTGTTGGTCACCTCACCCGCCGCACCGGCAAACGAAGCGGCCAGACGCGCCGGATCGTCCAAGCCGCCGGCATAGCGGTTCGCCTCCTCCACGCTCAGCATCCGCGCTCCCGCCAACGCCATTGAATTCAGCGGTGCCTCCTTGTTTGTCTTTGCCCGTACCACCACTTCGTCCAATGCCTGTATGCTCTCCTTCAGGGAGATCTCCAATACGGTCTCTTTGGTCGAAGAGATCATGACTTCGCGGATAACCGCCGGTTCATATCCGATAAAAGAGGCTTGGATGTTGTAACGTCCAACAGGCAATGCCGGCAGCGTAAAACTCCCCTCCTCGTCGGTAGTCACGCCGACAACAGGCTGACTATTCAAAACCACTACAGTTACATAAGGCAACGTTTGTCCCGATGCGGCATCGGTAACAACACCGCGGATGTTTCCGATCGGTTGCGCCGCTGCTTTTATAACAGATACTGCAACCAGCCACACCCATAAAATTACGATTCGTTTCTTCATATTCTTTTACTTTTTTATCCGTTTGATGCGGCAAAAGTAAAAGGAGGCACACTACGCACCGGAATTTTTCGACAAAACACACCAACTCTTCGATTAAAGCGACGATTTCTACACTTTACTCAACATAAAAGCCAGTAAAAAACCGGCAACCGTGATCAAAGCTACAAACCGGCCGCCGAATTTAAACGCTTCCGGTATCATCGTGTCGCACAACATGGCCAGAATAGCGCCCGAGGCAAACGCCATGATCGAAGCATTGATCACAGGCGAAGCACTGCCCAGAAAAAGATAGCCGCCAATAGCCGAAAGTACGGTTACCACAAGCGTTCCCAGCCAAAGGAAGATAATATTTCGCGTAGACATGCCGGCCATTTTCATGCTGACAGTACCCGACATTCCTTCGGGCAAGTTACTTAAAAACACAGCGGCAATAAAGACCAATCCGCCTGCACCGCCTGTCGTAACCGAAGCCCCGACCACAAACGATTCGGGAATGCCGTCCAACAAAGTACCTAAGAAAATAGCGCCTCCCGAACTTGCTTCGGGCTTTTCGCTTTTCATGTTTTGTTCCATCCCGTGCGTACTTTTACGGAATTTTCCGCCGTTGTGGTCGATAAAATAGTCGCCGAGGACAAAAACAAGTGCGCCTGCTAAAAAGGCGAATCCCATGCCATACGGCTCCTGCGATTGCTCAAAGCCTTCGTTCATCAGATCGATGGACAAAGCCGAAATCAGTACCCCGGCGCCAAAAGCCATGACAGCGGCAATCATTTTATATCTGCATTTGAGGTACAAACCCAACAGGGCCCCGAGCAAAATAGCTCCGCCCGAAATCAATCCGGCAACGATGGCTTCGAACATAAAAGAATCAATTTCAAGTAGTTTTGTACAAAGATACGAAAAAACGAGCTCTTAGTTTCGGATGATGGAGATCATACCGGT
>DBDA01000038.1 GCA_002293375.1 Odoribacter sp. UBA944 | reverse complement strand
GGTGTTTTGAGGTTATTCCGGGGATGCCGTTCTGGGATACAATATACGGGATTATTTTTATTTTCAGAAGGGGGGAAGGGTGTTTAATGGGCCGGAAATACAAAAAATAGCGTAAATTTGTCCGGTGAGAAATTTAAAAGGATTTGTGGTGAGAATTATTTTATGGATCTCTCTTTTTTTGTCGGTGACGGAAGCGGTACAGGGACAATATCTGAAAGGAGTGATCTTGGATGAGGAGGGGGAGCCGTTGGCCGGTTCTACGGTGTATGTGCGGGAAACCACTCAGGGCAGTGCGGCTGATGGGGAGGGGCGCTTTCAGGTTATTCTGCCGGAAGGGGATTATACGTTGGATATCAGTTGTCTGGGGTATGAAAAAAAACAGTTGCAGGTACAGGTTGCTTCCGGCCTTCCGGAGATAATTGTCCGCCTGCAGCCGGTTGTATACAGGCTTCGGGAAGTCGTTGTCAGTAATAAAGGAGAGGATCCCGCTTATTATATCATGCGGAACGCGATTGCGCGGGCGCCCTATCACCGGAACCAGGTGGAGGGATATACTTCGGAGGTCTATACCAAAGGTACGATGAAGTTGGACAAAGTGCCGAAGTTGCTGATGCTCTCCAAAGAGGTCCGGGAAGGTGTAAAACCGTTTTTGGGTAGAACTTTCTTGCTTGAATCGGTGATGGAGGTTCTCTTTCGGGCCCCTGAAACTTACGAACGCACCGTCAAGGCGTTTTCCACGACCATTCCGGAAGAGATGGATGCCAAAGATGCCCTGAATATGATAACTGCCTCCATTTATGACCCATCGGTTGTGGGGAGGGTTTCACCCCTGGCTCCGGGCGCTTTCTCCTATTACCGCTTTACGTTTGAAGAGTGTTACGACGAAGGGGGGCGTACGATCAATAAGATCCGGATCGATCCCCGGAAAAAGAACAGTTCGCTGTTCGAAGGCTGGATCTACATTGTGGAGGATGAGTGGAGTGTATCTAATTTTCGCCTGTTGTCCGATGCTTTGGGGATCTCCATGGATATCCGGGGCGTGTTCAATGAGGTTTGCCATACGGTGTTTATGCCGACGTCCTATGAAATGGATGTACAGGTAGATGTGATGGGATTTAAGGCCGCCGGAAAGTATTTCTCTGCTGTTAAATATTTACAGGTATCGGCCGATACGGCCCGCAGTTACGGGGGGGCGTTGCAGGGGGATCCGGAGGAACCGGTTGCCACACTTCCGGCGCAGGAGAAGCGGATGAAAAAACTGGAAACCTTGTTGGAGAAGGAGGAATTGACGACCCGGGATGCTTATAAAATAGCCCGTTTGTCGGAGGAGGCGATGAAGCCGGTCCGGCCGGATACAATTCCTGCTTTACAGATTATCCGTTCTGAACGGCGGGAAAAGGTGACGGTGGATACGCTGGCTACGCAGCGCGACTCTCTTTTCTGGGCCGGCATGCGTACTGTGCCTTTGCAGCAGGACGAAGCGGCCGGTTACCGGGAGCGGGACAGTCTGAAACAGATCATTGCCCAAAGCCGGGCGGGATCGGATTCTTCGGCGGTTGCCGGTCCAGGGGGAAAGTGGCTGTGGGGTGGGTCGATGAAATTGAGGGAGGGAGTATGGTTGGATTACGGCGGATTGATCAGGGTGGTTCCGGAATACAATTTTGTGGACGGTTTGTGGATCGGGCAACCTCTTGTTTTCCGGATGGCCGGCAAGCAGGGACGTTCGCTCCGGATCGCCCCGTCGGCTTATTATGCCCAGGCGCGCAAAGCGTTTATCTGGGAAGTAAAAAATGTGTATCGCTATGCCCCGATGCGCAACGGGGAACTGACGTTGGATTTTGGTTCTGTTTCGTCCGATTTTTACCGGGACGGAGGCGCTCTGCGGATGGAGAATTCGCTTGTTTCGCTTGTTTCGGCTGACAATTACATGAAGTTTTACGAAAAGCGCTATCTCCATTTCCAGAACAGGATTGATCTGGCTACCGGGCTTTTTTTTACGGTAGGCGGACGGTACGAAAAACGGAACTTGTTGGAGAATCACGCTTCGTACAACTTCCGCAAGCGGGATCCGGAGCTGAACTTGCCTTCTCTGCGGGGCGGAACCAACATGCCGGCACATACTTCTCTTTCGTTCTATTCGGAACTCCAGTATACGCCGCGCTACTATTTTGAAGTGGAGGCCGGGAGAAAAGAGTATGTAAAAACAGCCTGGCCGACCTTTTCCGTCCGTTATGAAAGAGGGGTGCCGCCGGGGACCGGACGAGGCAGTTCTTACGATCGATTGGAGGTCGGGGTGGACCAGACGGTCCGGGTGAATTTGTTTGACCGCTTGGTGTACGGTGTTTCCGCCGGGAAATTCCTTTCAAGAAAGGAGCTCTGGTTTCCGGATTACAGACATTTCCGGACGATCGGGTGGACAGTGGCGGATAATGATTGGGCCGGGACCTACATGTTGGCAGACTACTACGCACTTTCCACGAACCGGGAGTGGGTACAGGGAACGGTGGACTATTATTCCAATTACTTGCTTTTGAAGCGATTGCCTTTTATGCAGCGGTTTCTGTTCGGGGAGGGGCTCCATGTCCGGTATCTCCGGACCCCGGATGCCGGGCACTATACGGAGGCGGGCTACTCGCTGGGATTCGATCGGAACCTGAGGGTCGGAGGTTTCGTTGCGTTTGACAGGGGAGGGTACAGAACGTGGGGGATCCGTGTCCTGATACCGTTGGCTTTTTCCGGAGAACTGACATTTTAGATGAAATAGATTCAAACGATGCGGTATATTGCTAAATTTTTGATGTGGCTGGGAGGCTGGAAATATGCCGGAGCGCTTCCGGAGGAGAAAAAAGCCGTGATTATCTCTGTCCCCCATACCTCCAACTGGGATTTTTTCTGGGGGGAGCTCTCTTTTCTCAGCCAGCGTGTTCCGGCTTTTATCCTGATGAAGAAGGAGTTGTTCTTTTTTCCGCTCGGGGCCCTTCTGCGGGCGTTGCGGGTGATCCCTGTGGACCGGGGGAACAAAGACAGTCAGTTGGTGTCACAAATGGCGGAGGAGTTCCGTAAACGGGATACGATGTATCTTTGTATTACTCCGGAAGGAAGCCGGCAAAAGCGGAAAAAATGGAAAAAAGGGTTTCTGGTGATTGCGCAGGCTGCCGGGGTACCGGTTTACCTGGGCCGTATAGATTACAAGGCCAAAACCTGTACGATCGGGCCTTTGTTCCGTCCCACGGGGGATCCGGACGCCGATATGGCCTTTATTATGAATACGTACCGGGACGCTCATCCGAAATATCCGGATCAGTTTTCCTGCGGGGAGTGAAGAAACGGCGGATTTTGTGCGGTTGGCTGCCGGTGTTCCTCCTGTTGCTGGCCTGCCGAGAGAGCCCTTACCGTACGGGAACCACAGGATCCATTGGAACCGGCGGAAAAGACCGGATGGTGGAGGTGGATGATTCGCTTTTGCTGAAAGGTGTTGCTCTTCCGGCAGAGAGCGGGACGGAGAGGAGTATGCGGGAGATGGGGTTGGTGGATGTCCGGGAGGCGGACTTTTCTTTGCGGGTCCGCTTGGTCTATGCCACGGTGGAAAATTTTACCGGAAAAGTGTTGTATACGGACCTCCGGAAAGCGTTCCTGTTGCCTGAAATGGCGGAGCGGTTGAAAGGGGCGCACCGGCGTTTAAAGCAGATTCGTCCGGATCTCCGGATCACGGTGTATGATGCGGCCCGTCCGATGCATGTGCAGCAGGAGTTGTGGGACCGGGTCAAAGGAACGCCGGAGTATATTTTTGTCGGTAATCCGGCCCAGGGGGGTGGTTTGCACAATTACGGCGCGGCGGTGGATGTGACGTTGAGCGGTTTGGACGGACAGGAGTTGGATATGGGATCCGCTTACGATTGTTTTGGGGAGGAGGCGCGAACGGACCATGAAGAGGTTTTGCTGGCGGCGGGAAAGATCACCCGTTCCGCCTACCGGAACCGGAAACTGCTCAGGCAGGTCATGACCGAGTCCGGTTTTAGCTCCCTTCCCGGCGAATGGTGGCATTTTAACGGACTGTCGCGAAAGGAGGCGCTGGCAACGTTGAAAAGTATACCATAGTTTTTTTTTAATCCTGTTCTATTCAAACATGATACGACCGATTGCGTGGTTGTTGCTGATGTATCGGATTAGATAAACTGTTTCGCCATGGCAGTTATATATGGAGAAAAATACATACCATTGCGTGTGCCTGTCTTTGCGGAACATAGCATAATCCCTTTTCCGTAACGATCGAAATGGGACGGTGCTTTTTTACGCAGATTATTAGGCAAATTGGTTTGAATGTCACGGAAAAACCCTTCGACATATTTTTTAGCTGATTGTTCGAAGCCAAAATAGTTTTTTGTGTAGAGTATGTGCACCAATTCTTTTAAGTATTAACGCACCTCAGGCAGAACAAGCACCTTCTTTGTTTGTCTTATACATATCGCTGATGTCTTCTTTGACGCCTGAGAGTAATTCGTCGATAGAGATGGCACGGGCAAGATCTTCGTCCGGCTCTAAATAGGGTTCACAGGCAGGTACGGATTTCCAATTTTATTCCAACAAGTTACATCAAACACATAGACTTTGCTCTGATTGAAACGAAAAAAAAAATTTCAGAAAATACATAGTATAACTATATATTGTGTATATTTGCGACATGAATGAGACTTTTATCCATAAATGGCAATCTCAGGTAAAAAAAGGAACTTTGTCCTTTATCCTTTTGACTCTGTTAAAAGGCAAGGAGATGTACGGCTATGAGATCATGGAGTATGTGCTTAAGCATATTGCGATAGATATAGCCGAAGGAACATTGTACCCTTTATTGAATAGGTTGAAAACAGATGGGTTGATTGATTCAAAATGGGTGGAACAGCCGTCTGGCATACCGAGGAAATATTACACATTGACATCAGAAGGGTCCATAGCCCTGGAGGAGATGAAAAAGATCTGGGAACATTTATATGAATCGATCAAAAAAATATCGAAATGAAGATAATAGAATTTGCAAATAAAAGCACTAACGAGATTTACCTCGATTACATTCGCCGTGCCGAACGAATGACGAAAACGTTATCAGAGAATGACCGTCAAGACATTCTGATGGAGTTGAACAGCCATATTTATGAGTATATGCAGAAAAATATCGATACAGATGAAGTCGAAAAAATGTTAGCAATACTCAAGCGTCTTGGTGCACCGGAAGAAACATTGCCTCCCCTGATTGCCGATCTGAAGTTATCTCGAGCAACAAAAACTTTTAATCCGTTCCATGTAATAAACGCACTTACCTTAAATATATCCAATGGGTTTGTATATGTGCTATTTAGCTTGTCGTATTTGCTCCTATTCTGTTTCATTTTATTGGTTTTTGCCAAACTGATCTATCCTCACAACACAGGATTGTTTATAGAAGAAAATGGATTCCATTTTGGATTTATATCTAATATAACAGATAGCTCTTGGACAGAAGTTTTAGGGAATTGGTTCATTCCTGTTATTCTTTTGGTTGGGACGATAATATACTTATTCATTACCCTGTTGTTAAAACTGAAATACAGACTAAAACAAAAGGAGCGTTAAAATTTTATTTTTATACATAGCTATACTATGTATGCATAATTGAAGAAATCAAGTTGTAAACAATTAAAACTAAGAATCGTGAAAAGAATTATTATTTTATCAATCGCATTGTTGGCATTGACCAACTTATTGAAAGCTCAAAACCTGAACACACCTAAGTTAGACAGCCTGTTTACGGCCATCGAAACTTATGGAAAGGGAATGGGAAGCGTATCGATCTTTCAAGACGGGGAAGAGATATACCAAAAAAGTTACGGGTATGCCGATGTGGAGAATGGCGTTAGAAACAGTGCCGACACGAAATTCCGCATCGGCTCGATTACCAAAACCTTCACCGCAACTATTATCATGAAACAGATAGAGGAGGGAAAACTGTCATTAACTTCCAAATTGTCGGAATATTACCCTATGATTCCTAATGCTGAAAAAATAACCATCGAGCATTTGTTGCAACACAGGAGCGGGATTTATAACTATTTCGGACAAGGAGAGTACGAATGGAGTACAAAAAAACACACTAAAGAGCAAGTGATAGATCGGATTTTATCTCACGAGCCATCTTTTTCACCCGGTGAGGAATTCGAGTACTCGAACTCTAATTATTTTTTGCTTACATGGATTGCAGAAGAAGTCTCTTCTAAAAGTTTTTCCGATTTGCTCAGCGAACTGATCTTGGTTCCGTGTGGTTTGGGCAATACTTATATCGGTGGAGCGATAGAACCAACCGACACAGAAGCCTATTCATACACAAAATTCTCTTCTAAGTGGAAAAAAGCAGACGAAACGGATATGAGCATCGCTTTGGGGGCAGGTTTTATCGTATCGGATGCTTATGATCTGAATGTTTTTTTCGATTGTCTCTTTTCCGGAAAGATAGTGAATCAAGAGAGTCTCGACTCGATGACTTCGTTGAAAGGCATTTGGGGACTCGGTCTGATGAAGGTTCCTTTTTATAATCTCCTCGGCTATGGTCATACGGGCGGCATCGATGGATTTCAATCGAATGCTTTCTATTTTCCCGAATCGAAATTGTCTATTGCATTGCTTGAAAATGGTGCTGATTATATGCTGAACGACATTGTTATAGGCTGTTTGAACATCTATTTTGGAAAAGAATATAAACTGCCGGTATTTTCCAAGGCAGTAGAGGTGACATCCGAGGAGTTGGATAAGTACCTCGGGGTATATTCATCTCCGGAACTACCGATTAAACTAACGATAACAAAGAAGGAAAACGTGTTGATCGTACAAGGAACCGGACAACCGGAAATACCCTTAGAATGTATTGGCAACGGTGTGTTCGAATATGAGGCGGTCGATTTGGTCTTGGAGTTTGATGCGGATAAAAGCACGATGATTTTGAAACAACTCGGACATACCGCAGAGATGACAAAAGAGTAAGCAGGGAGCAATTATAGCGAACGGTTATGTTCCCTCCGGCTCTAACCCCAATATCGAGATAGGCGGCCATATGGCCGCCTA
>DBDA01000030.1 GCA_002293375.1 Odoribacter sp. UBA944 | reverse complement strand
GTAGCTCAGTTGGTTAGAGCGGCGGACTGTTAATCCGTAGGTCGTAGGTTCAAGTCCTACCTGAGGAGCGCAAGTAGCGATTCAAAAAGCAAATCCCGTTAAATCAATGATTTATCGGGATTTTTTGTCACTCCCGATGTTAAGAGTCTGTCTAAAAGAGAAAAACAACTGCAACACCATGTCATCCCAACCTAAAAAATTGAGCTACAGTCAGGGAATTGTTTACGCTTTGGTATGTTATGTGACCTGGGGACTTTTTCCGCTTTTCTGGAAAGCGATTACAGGAATACCTGCCGTAAATGTGCTGGCTCATCGGATTGTATGGGCGTTTGTATTTCTCCTGATCTGGGTGTTCTTTACGAACCGGCGAACATTCATCAGTTATGTGAAGCAACCCAAACTGTTATTCAGGTTAGGATTGGCAGGGTTTTTGATCAGCACCAACTGGGGGATATACATCTATGCTGTAACAAACGATCACATTGTCGAGGCCGGCCTGGGGTATTATATCAATCCGCTGATAAACGTATTTCTGGGCTATGTTTTTTTAAAAGAACGCTTGGCCATTCTGCAAAAAACAGCCGTTGCACTGGCTTTGACCGGTGTTGTTTATTTTACCATCAGTTATGGCAATTTTCCCTGGATATCATTGCTGCTGGCTTTCACTTTCGGCCTGTACGGATTGTTGAAAAAGAAAGTGAATCTTGAATCTATGCCTGCGCTTACGGTTGAGACCATGATGGTTTTTCCGTTTGCTTTAGCATTTTTATGCTATACGGCGGAAAGTAGTGCAACATCTCTGTTCCCTTCGTCCGCACTAATCACTTCGTTGTTGATCCTAAGCGGTCTTGTGACAGCAATCCCGCTTTTTTGGTTCGGAAAATCCGCACAGGCTATCCCTTTGTCGACCATGGGTTTTATCCAATATTTGAGTCCCACGCTACAACTGCTTCTTGGCATATTCATCTACAATGAAACTTTTGGTATGGAATACCTCGTATGTTTCGTTTTCGTCTGGGCAGGACTACTGTTCTATACGATCAGTATTCTTACGGGCAAAAAAGTGACCATCGCCAAATAAGAGTCTGTTTAAGTTTCTCCGCCGGAACTCTTAGATGTAATTAGCAAGGCAGGATAAGTGCCTGGCAAAAAACCGGCCTATCTTTGCATGGAGAAAAACAGATTATATGACAAGGCCTGAGACCACAGAGATCTATCAGCGGCGCATTGCGGCGGCCATCGAGTACATCAATCTGCACCTGGACGAAGGATTGGAGTTGGCGAATATCGCTGCTGTAGCAAATTTTTCACCGTTCCACTTTCACCGCATCTTTAAGGCATTCCGGGGCGAGCCGCTGGGAAACTATATCACGCGGTTGAGAATTGAAACCGCCGCCCAACTGCTCCGGTTCAGCGATCTGAGTATCGAGACCATCGCCTACAAGGTGGGGTTCGAAGTTCCGGCATCGCTCAACAAGGCGTTTAAACACTATTACGATACAACACCCGGCGAATATCGTTTAACCAAAAACCTATACAATATGAAAACACCACAAAACAATCCGTCCGTCAAACTCAAAGCCCCGAAGATCGTGGAGCTTGAGCCGAAAAATGCTATTTGCATTTCGTTCACAGGCGAATACAGCAGCCTTGATTTCTCCGGCGCATTTGCAAAACTGTGGGAGCAGGTCAAGGCGCAAAAGCTCTTTACAGCGGGTATCGAACACATTGCTATTTACCACGATGATCCCAAGTCGACAGATCCTGCAAAACTGCGCACAGATGTCTGTTTGGTGATCCGTAAACCTGCTGTGGCTGCAGGCGAGGTGCAGATCAAAGCCATCCCCGGAGGCCGCTATGCCGTTTTCACCCACATCGGCCCCTACAACGAGGTCGGAGCGGTGTACGATGCGATCTACAGCGAGTGGGTACCTGCCAACTGCACCTGCGGTGAAGATTGCGGGTGTGGAGATGACTGCAAATGTGCGCTGCGCGACGAACCGGTATTCGAAAAATACTGCAATGATCCCGTCACCACCGCCCCCGAAAAACTGAAAACGGAGATTTATATCCCGATAAAATAATGTTCAGCTATAAGAGTCTGTTTAAGTTTATTAAACAGACTCTTCATTTTTGCGTCCCCATCTGTTCCGCTTAAGCCAGGTCCACGATAATACAAGCAACGCGATGACATATAGCTGTTCGGCAGTCCAGTACATCGCCAGAGGAATGTCCGGCAAACGCGACAGCAGAAACAGATAGGCCAGGTAGATGAGTATGGTGATTATCTGGATGATGAACGCCACCCGGGTGTTGCCCGTGCCGATCACGGTGTTGCACCAGGTGTAGGAGGGGACGGAGATCAGGAAGGTCGAAAGCATCACGCAGAAAGGTGCGAACGCTGTCGCAATAACGGCCGCATCGCCGGTGAACAGCCGCCGAAGGCTCCCGGAAAAGATAAAGGCAAGTGCGATAAGCGGTAAACCCAACCCGTAATTCAACGCCATGATCCACCGGCCGGTCGGCACTACTTCCGCTGTCAAACCCGCTCCGATGAGGTTGCCGGTCAGCGAGATCATCGTCGTGGCAAACGAGATAACGATCACAAAAAATAGCATTGAGACACTTCTGACCACGTTGGCAGCGGCAAGTTCAACTTCGCCCAAATGTTCGATGGCGAGAAAAAACAGGAACCAGGGGGCGGTGCAGAAGAATTGCCTCACCATCGTCCAAAGCGATATGTCTAACAGGTGGAGCGACAGCCGGGGATCGAAAACGGGACGCATTTTCTCCACCCGTCGCTGCATATAGACGATCATAAACAGCAGCCCAACGAGTGCGGTCAGCGACGAGCCAACGGCCGCCCCGCCGATCCCCAATCGCGGAAATCCCAGCTTTCCGAAGATCAGCAGGTAGTTGAACGCCATGTTACACACCACCATGACGATGGCGTTGGAAGTGAGGATCTTCGTGCGGGTGGTACCGACGAAAAACGCACGGATCGCCAGCAGTGGGAAGGCGAACAGGTAACTGTAATCGCGCCACCGGATGTATTCCACGGTCGCCCGCCAGACATCGTCTGACGAGATCAGCAGCCGTAACAGTGCAGGCGAAAACAGTTTAGACAGCACGAAAACGATGAGGGCGAAAGCGGACAAAAAGTAAAGTCCCTGAAAGAACACCCTGCTGACTTCTTCGCGCCGCCCTGCGCCGTTACGCTTTGCGATGATGACCTGCGTTCCGATGCTGAACCCGAAGCCAAGCATATAAATGACCATATAATACATCGCCGCGATCGCCGATGCTCCCAATTCGATGTGCCCGACACAACCGAGGAAAATGGAATCTGTGAGATTGATCAGTTGTTCCATCAGAAGACTCAGCATTACAGGCAAGTTGATGAGCCAGATTTGTTTGTATGTGTATTTCATCATGTTGTGTTTTTACAAAACGACATCGCTGCACGGTCATTTTCCGCGCAAACGATTAATTCATAAATGGATGGATTAAACGCTGTTTTCAGAAACGGGCACGACAATTCAATGCCGGAGAGAGACTCCCCGACAGGCCCGGAGCAGAATAGCTATATGCAGAGTTGCCACTTCATGGATTGGACAGTGCAGTAATTTGCAGGGACAAAGATAGCGATTTTATCTCTTTTTTACGTACATTTGGAGGCGTAAAAGCATACTCATGAGAAAAGACGAAAGATACAACCGGCGGGGCGTTTCCGCTTCCAAGGAGGATGTGCACGCTGCTATTCAAAATATCGACAAGGGGCTGTTCCCCAAGGCTTTCTGCAAGATCGTACCGGATTATCTGGGCGGAGACCCGGCGTGGTGCAACATCATGCACGCGGACGGAGCCGGCACAAAATCTTCTTTGGCGTACCTGTACTGGAAAGAGACAGGCGATCTCTCCGTCTGGAAAGGGATTGCCCAAGACGCGCTTATTATGAACATCGACGACCTGCTCTGCGTGGGTGCCGTCGACAACATCCTGCTTTCCTCCACCATTGGACGGAACAAAAACCTCATCCCCGGCGAAGTGATCTCCGCTATCATCAACGGAACCCAGGAGTTGATAGAGGAGTACGCCCGGCTCGGTGTCCATATCTACTCTACCGGCGGGGAAACTGCCGATATCGGGGACTTGGTGCGCACTATTGTCGTGGATTCCACCGTCACCTGCCGCATCAAACGGGAAGATGTCATCTCTAACGACCGCATCCGGCCCGGAGATGTGATTGTCGGACTTGCTTCTTACGGACAGGCGACCTACGAAACGGAATACAACGGCGGCATGGGTTCCAACGGACTTACCTCCGCCCGGCACGATGTTTTTGCCAACTACCTGGCGGAGAGATACCCGGAGAGTTACGACAACGCTGTGCCGGCGGAATTGGTGTACGCCGGAAAGTGCCGGTTGACCGATCCGGTGGAGGGTACCGGCACCGATGCCGGAAAGTTGGTACTCTCCCCCACCCGCACTTATGCGCCGGTGATCAAGCGGATTTTGGACTTGCACCGGAAGGATATCCACGGCATGGTACACTGCTCCGGAGGCGCCCAGACCAAGGTGATGCACTTTGTGGAGAATATGCACGTAGTAAAAGATCATCTTTTTCCGGTCCCTCCGCTGTTCCGCCTGATCCGGGAACAATCGGGCACGCCGTGGGAGGAGATGTATAAGGTGTTCAACATGGGGCACCGGATGGAGTTGTATGTTAATGAGGAACTGGCCCCTGAAATCATCGATATATCCAAAAGTTTTCACATTGACGCACAGATCGTCGGCCGTTGCCTCGACAATAGCGACCAAGGCAATAAGCTCACCATACTCAGCGAATTCGGGAAATTCACATACTGAACGGTGGGCTTCTTCACAACCCTATCTATATATTTCAAAAGGATGCCTGTACGGCATCCTTTTTTATCTCGAATCCGGTATGGATTTTAGCCTCCGGATAAATTCTTCGAAGGAAGCGGCCTGGAAGAGGGGGGTAGATCCGTTTGTGACACAGAATTGATCCGGCGCTTTGACCTCTAACCGGAGGGGGGCCTCTTCGGCCGGCAGATAGCCGTTGCGCATCAGCGCGTTTTTAGCCCAGAAAAGCAATGTACCTTCGGCTTGCACAGCGATCGTTTTCCCCACAGGGAATTCGGGACGGAAACTGCCGCTGCCGGCATCGAAGGTGATCCCGTTGCGCGAAAAAAGACGGCCTAAGGCGCCGGAAAAGACCAGGTCTTCGACCACCCCGCACTCCAACCCGCGCTCCCGGGAGAGCAGCCAAAGGCGGTCGCTCAACAACAGCGCCTGTTCCAAATCGTGGGTGGAGAGCAGGATGGTCTTACCGTGTTCTGTAGCCAGCCTGTGCAGCAGGTTCAAGATCTCGATCCGGCTGACCACGTCCAGAAAAGCGGTCGGTTCGTCCAACAACAACACGGGGCACTCCTGGGCGATAGCCCGGGCGATCATCGCCTTCTGCCGTTCGCCGTCGGATAGCTCCGCTACATACACTTCGCTCTTCTCCTCCAGGCCAACGGCAGCAATCGCCTCCTCTACTATCCGGAGGTCTTCCCGCCCCAACCGGCCGAAGAATCCGGTATGGGGCTGCCGGCCCAGAGCTACCAATTCCCGCACCGGCAAACCGCCGGCCATCGTGCGGTCTGTCAGTACCAACCCGATCCGGCGGGCGCGCTCTTTTTCCCGGAATTTTTTCAATTCCCGGTCTTCCAGAAACAACGCTCCGTCCAACGAAGCCTGTGTTCCGCCGATGGTCCGCAACAATGTTGATTTTCCAGCGCCGTTCGGCCCGAGCAGGCAGGTCAACTCGCCCGGGTGCAAGGCAAAAGAGAGCTGATCGTACAGCCGTTTCTCTCCCCGCCTGCCCAAGCGGTAACCGATCGCCAAGTGTTCCGCCCGGAGGACGCCCGGAGGGTGAGGGAAATGAGCGGTTTGTACCATCAGTTAAAATATTGGATTTTTTTCTGGTTGATGATGACGTAAATGATCACCGGCGCGCCGATCAGCGGAGTGATCGCATTCAGGGGCAACAGGCCGGAGGCGCCCGGCAGTACAGTGATCAGGTTGCACAAAAGAGCGATTGCCGCCCCACATAGCAAGGTAGCCGGTAACAGCAAGGTGTGGTTGGAGCTACCGGTCAGCAGGCGGGCGATGTGCGGAACCGCCAATCCGATAAAAGAGACAGGCCCGCAAAAAGCAGTCGTCACGGCTGTCAGTATCCCCGTGCTGACCAGTAAACCGATCCGGACACGCCGGACATTAACGCCTAAGTTTTCGGCGTATCGTTCGCCCAATAAGAGGGCATTCAAAGGCTTCATCAACAACAAGGCGATGCCTAAACCGATGCCCAGCAGACCACAAAGAAGCGGCAACCGGTTCAGGGATACGCCGGAGAAATCGCCCATCCCCCACATCGTATACGAAAAGACTCCTTCCGGATCGGATATAAAATGAAGCAAAGAGATCAGGGAAGCCGTGATATACCCCACCAGGATCCCGATGATGAGCAGCATGACCGTACTCCGGACAAGGGTGGAGAAAAAGAGGATAATCCCGAGTATTCCGGCAGCTCCCAGAAAAGCGCCGGTAATGACCGCAAAGGAGCCGGAGAGCGACAGTCCGGCCGCCACGTTTCCCACTGTTCCTCCAAAGAGCAGCATGATCAGTGCAACCCCCAAGCCTGCCCCTGCATCTATCCCCAAAATGGAGGGACCTGCCAACGGGTTATTGAAGAGGGTTTGCAGCATCAGGCCGGCCACAGCCAAGGCAGCTCCGGCGAAGAGCGCTGTCACTGCTTGCGGCAAACGGGAGTGCAACACAATAAATTCCCAGGTCTCCTGTCCCGTTTCCTGACCGGTCAGGATGGCCAGTACCGCCCGGATAGGGATGGTGACCGAGCCAAAGAAAAGCGAAGCTCCGAGAAGCAGCAGGATAAGTCCGGTTAATATCCAAAGGGTATACGGTTTCATACGTTTATCTATTCTCCCATCTCCAGGTAATAACGGTTCTGATATCCCGGAAGCAGATCCGGGTGAAAAATCGCCACGAAGTCTTTCAGCAACAAATCCGGATAGAGCGGGCTCTCTTCGTAGTAAGGCACCCGGGCGGAGTTGCATCCAAAAATATGTTGTTTTTTATAGGCGTCAAAATAACTGTACGGTTCGTACTCCTTTTTCAGATCTCCGTAGGAGAGATCCTGCGGACGGTGGTATTTGATCAGCCAGAAATCCGCAGTCCGGCACGTTTCAAACACCTCTTCGAACGAACGGGCCAAAGAGCCGGAATGTGTATCTTCCGCATAAAAATAAGCAGCGCCGGCATCTTCCAACAGGTGAGCCATGTAACTCTCTCCACCCGGAACATACCAGACCGGTCCGTACTTCATCTCCGGCAGTACGGTCGGCCGACGGGAAATTCCCTTTACCAAAGCTGCTGTTTCCCGGTAAGTTTTTTCCCGTTCCCGGAAGAGGGAATCCGCTACCGCCTCTTTGTCGAAAAAAAGGCCGAAAAGCCGGATCCATTCGGCACGTCCCAACGGCAGGGACTCCATATAATCCACACACTTGATCTGCGGGATGCCTGTCTTTTCGACTCTTCCGCCGGACACGTTGTTCAGGGGCGATGTAATAAAAGCGTCCGGATGCAGAGCGATCAGTTTCTCCACATCCGGAGTCGTAGCTTCTCCGATATCCGTAACGGCTCCGCTTGCCAACCCTTCCCGGATAAAATCCAGTGCAACATACCGCCCTTCGCATACGCCGGCGATTGCATCCCGTACGCCCAACAGCTCCAAAATGCTGCAATGAACCGTTGTTGCCACTACCACGCGCTTCAGGGGAATGCGGACCAACACTTCATCCGGCAGTACCTCCGGAGCCGGCACCCCTTCCCGCACCAACAGGTATTGTTGCAGGATCCGGGTGGTATCCCAGGGATCCCGGATCCGGATACGGGTACAACTCTCCTGTTTTTCTACGGTAAGGCCTCCTGCATGGTGCATATAGCCGTCACCGGACCCGCCGGAACGGTTTCCCGGTTGCCGGCAACCGACCACTGCCCAGAGCAGGAGCAGCAATAAAACGAGGTGTGTGGGTTTCATGTTGCGCTATTTATTTACGAATACGGCTTTGGTCGGATTGATTCCGCCACTGGTAAAACTGCCGGTGAGTTGGCCGTCCTGAAAGACATACACGGAGCCGTTCGTCTCGTAATCCGTTGTGGAGATGTAGGTCTGCCCGCTGACCGGATGGATGTTGAGCATGTAAACAGTTTTGTTTGACAATGCATCTCCTGTTATAAAATTCCCGCTGCCTATCTGGTCCGTAGCCGGATCGTAGGTAGAAAAAGTCGTTGTGGTCTCTCCGCTTCCCCAATCTGTGGTAGAGTAGGCCATATATAGTTTATTCCGGTAGGCCGCCATCTTGTTGGCCTTGGTGATTACCCGGACGGCCAGGGAAGAGGTGTCGATCTGCTGCAGATCGAACGCATCCCAATTTTCTCCCCAGGAGATCACATAGACAGCGGGACCGTGGGCCAGCAGGTCGTTCGGGTTTTTCCGGACGGGAACGGTTTGTGTCACGGTAAACGAAGCCACATCGATCACGGATATGGTTTCCCCTGCTCCGTAAGCGGCATTGGAAACATAGAGTTTTGAACCGGACAGGACGATGTTTTCCGGATTATTTCCCACCACGACACTGTCTTCGATGGTCAACGTGGCAGCATTCAGCCGGAATACCCGGCCGGGTGTGCCGTATACCGTCACATACAATTTTCCGTCTTTTGCCGCCAGATAACGCGGATCCCCGTGTGGCGCCATACTCAGCCGGCCTTTTTCTTTTCCGTCGTTTCCCAGCCGGCAGATCAGCCGGGAGCCTGAAACCGTTACGAACAACTCCGAATCATACGCCAGGATGTTTTGCGCCAGTTCGCCCAACTGTCTTCCGTTCTGTGCGCGGTAAATATCTGCCACGGTTGTCTCTCCGGCAGGATCGTATAGCGTAATCGAAGCATTGTTCCCGCTCATGCTGCCTTCGTTCAAAATAAAGACGGAAGCATTCGGCGACAAGATCGGATCACCTTTTTTTTCGTCGTGACAGCTACTTAAAAGCAGTGCAAAAAGCCCTGCAAACAAAGATAGATTTCTGATTTTCATACGTTTTTATTTTGATTAAATTGGGTTTAAAACAAACAGGTCGCCGATACCCGAAAAGAGCGTCCCGGCATTGGATAGTATTGAATAATAGCGTATTGTTCGTCGGTTAAATTGATTAATTCGGCCTGTAAGCGCCAGGTTCCGTATTTTGCCTCCAACTCCCGGTGCAGGGAAATGGTATGCTCCCCGTAACCGGGCAGTCGATACATGGCTACGTTCTCTTTGTTCACATAACGTTCTCCCGCCCCGATCACCGTATAAGAGAGCGTTGCCCAGGGAAACGCCACGCTGACCGCTCCGCTTCCGGAGTGTTCCGGCGTATAGGGGAGTTGGTGTTTGTAATACGATGCCGACGGGTCGGTTACGTCTTCCGCCCGTTGCCGGGTGTAACTCCCCGAAAGGGAGAGTTCAGAACGATCTCCCAGCGGGACAAGCATTTTTAGCGTCAGGTCGGCCCCCCAGATCCGAACTTTTCCCGTATTTTGCATCTTCCAGATGTAGGTGGTCGGTATAGCCGTGATCTTGTCCCGGACGTTGTTGTAGTATCCGTCCACAGTCAGGGCGATGTAAGAGGTGAAAGGCAAGCCCTTTCCAGACCAGGTTGCTCCGGCCCCATATTCGCGGGCCGATTCTGCTTTCAGTTTCAGGTTCCCGATCCGCAAGTAGTAAAGGTCGTTGAAGGTCGGGACCCGGTAAGCTTGTTTATACAGGATCCGGAAACGCAGGGAGCGGGAGGTCCAGGGACGGAACGAGAAAGAGAGTGAAGGGGTGAACCGGTAGCGGTCATCCGGCGTTTCGCCCGATGCAGCTTGTTCCGTGATCCAGGTACTCAGCAGGGTTCCCGTCAGAGAAAAGCGTTCGTGAAGATACTGAAAAGAGAGGGAGGTCTGGGAGGTATAGCGCACCGGATGGGTTAGCGCAGCTTGTTCCCGGAGCGGATAAAATCCGGAATGCAGGGTGTTCACCGTCAGGTCGGACGCTCCGGAAAAAGCGATCCTGCCGACCGGAGTAAAAAGAAGCATGCCCGAACCGTAAAACTCCTGCTGTCTGTGCTTCTCCTCCTGCACTCCCCCTTCGTATTTGGCATCGTGTTCCCGGTATTCGCTGTATGCCCGGTTGTATTTGAACAACCCTTTCAGTCTCCAGGGGGACTCATACTGTTTTTCGTACCCTCCCTGTACCAAAACATGCTGCTCCCGCAACCGTTCCCGCCGGCCGGCCGGGTTGTACAGAATGACGGAACCGGGTAATTCTCTGTCCGACCGGGAGTAGGATGCCTTCAGCGAAAGGGAGGAGCTGTCCCGAAAGGTATGGTAAAGATTGGCTTCCGAATTCCACTCGTTGACAGCTGTGTTTTGCCGTTTTTCCCGGCTGACGAAGTCTCCGTTTACCAACGTAAAGGGGTAACGCCCGTCTGCCCGCCGGTAATTGCTCTCTACCGAGAGCAAAGCCCGTTCGGAAAGACGGCGGCCGTAGCGGAGAAATGGATTGGCAAAACCGAATGAGCCTGCTTTCAGGTTGAGCGCCCAACATTGTCCGGAGCCGTTTACGGGAGCGAAACGTTCGGTTTGAAAAGCCAGCACGCTGCCGAAGGCTGCCAGGCGGGCAGGCTGAAATATATCTGCCGACTGGCCGACTGTCAGGGATATCTGCGCCAGGTTGTCCAACGGGAAACGTCCCAGGTCGATCTGCCCGGCCTGTACATTCCCGACCGCTACCCCGTCGTATGTAACGGCTGTATGGTGTGGCCCCAGGCTCCGGACCGATATGGTTTTCAATCCGCCGATCCCTCCGTAATCCCTGACCCCGACCCCGGCAAAGCGGCGGACGGCATCTCCCGCATCTTGATAGCCCAATCGCCGGATCTGCCCGGCATCCAGCACCTGCAACGGGACAGGGGAACGCAGCACTGCCGGTTTCCGTTTTTCCGTTACGTTTACGGTCTGTAACTCCCGTGTTTGCACGCTGTCCCAAACCTGCGCCTTTGCTTCGGACAATAACAAAGCTCCGAGGAGCAAACCAAGAGCACCTCTGCGCCAATAGAACCTGTTTTTACTGATACTACATATTGCCATAGCTAATTCCGCGAAAGCTATTGAAACGGATCTGTTTTGCAGGTCTTCTGACTTACCCGGTCCGGAGCGCCTTCCCATCGCCTGGGGCGACAGTGGCTGAGAGATGCCCGGACTTTTTAGAAACTGTTTAGCGTTTCTACAGGTTCACAGCAGCGGGACTGTTCAGGATTCACACCTGATTCCCATTTAATCCTACCGTTGTACAACGGTTCGGAACAAAACGCGGCAAATATAATGATTTTTGTTGGTTTGTGCGTATCGACGGCAACATTTCTTTGGGAAATAATCCACATCTTTGTTGTTTGAATATAGTCTGTTCTTACCCTACGGTGCCTTTGGAACACGTACGGAATACGCTCGGAACACGTACGGAACACCGGCTGTGGCAAACTGCGGAGGTCTTTTACGGCCTCAAGCCTGGTTATTTGTAGATGAGGTAGCGGGTGCGGATGTGTTCGAAGCGGCGCAGGCCTTCCTCCCAGTTTTTTCGGATCTCTTCTTCGCTTTTGCCGGCCAGAATGGCTTTTCGCAGGGTCTCCGTCCCCGCCAATTTTTCAAAGAAAGGAGTAAAGAAAGAGGCCTTTCCCCGGTAGTTTTTGTAAGCCTCCAGCAGCCAATCCAGCCGGAGTTTTTTTCCGTTTTTTACCTCGTCGAAACAGCCGGTCAGATCCCTGCCGTAACAGGTTTGTCCTATACATTTGGGCGAACGGCTCATCCCTTCTATGCTGCGAGGCACGTAGGTATAAGGCATATTTTTTAATTCCGGATGGCCGAATACCTGAAAAGGGGTTTCGGTGCCCCGGCCCTCGTTCACAACGGTCCCTTCGAACAGGCAGACTGAAGGGTATAGCAGGACAGATACCTTATCCGGCAGATTGGGCGAAGGTCTGACCGGCAACTCTGTCACCCGGTCCCGATGCCAGTTCCGGCACGGGAGAACGGTCAGGTCACAGGACAGGTTGTTGCCCAACCATCCTTCTCCGTTGATCATCCGGGCGTATTCACCGATTGTCATGCCATATACAAGGGGAACGGGGTGCAAGCCGATAAAGGAGGTAAATTCCGGTTCCAGTACCGGGCCGTCTGTGTAAAAGGCATTCGGATTGGGCCGGTCCGCTACAAGTGCGGGGATCCCGTTTTCGGCGCAGGCTTCCAGGATGTAATGGAGCGTGGAGAGGTAGGTGAAGAAACGGACGCCGACATCCTGTATGTCGAACAGCACAACATCCACGCCGTTCAGGTCCGCTTTCGCCGGTTTTTTCTTATTGCCGTAGAGGGAGACGACCGGCAGGCCGGTAGCTTTGTCTGTGTAGTCCCCTACCTGTTCCCCCGCATCTGCCGTCCCCCGGAATCCGTGTTCCGGGGCAAAGATCTTGACTACCTGCACCCCCTGTCTCCTGAGGAAATCAACGGTATGCTCCGGATGGGGGGCGCCTTCTGTGTAAATGACGGAGGTGTGGTTGGCCACAACGGCCACTTTTTTATCCTCCCAGGTATCCGCATACTTCCGGATGTCTGTGATGCCGGGCAATACCGGTTCCGCTGCTGCGACACGCAGGGCCAACGTCGCCGCAAAGATCAGGCTGTAAAGAGTTCGTTTCTGCATTGGAGGTTACTCTTCCAGTTCCATCGTAAACAAAATCGCCTCTACCTGCCGGATGCGGTTCCGCTTTTTGTCTTCCGGCGCATAGACGTAGCCCATGAAGTAGAGTACCCGTTCGTTTTTTTTGTCTAAAACCACGTTCAGTATGTAGGGGCCTCCCATAAAGTCATTCTCCACGATCCAGATACTTTTTAACAGCAGGGCGTAGTGTTCCCCTGCGTAGGGATAGGCCAGCGTATCTACGGGCAAAAGCGTATCCAACGCCATGTAGGAGCCTTCCGACGGACCGGGGATTTGTGTTTTCAGCCGGGCGTTGACGTGTTTCACCACGCCGGCGGCCGTCAACTGTTTTGTATTTGTGTATGGCTCCTGGAAAAAGATCACGCCCCGGCTGTCGGTTTTGGTCTCCCGGGAGATCCAGGCCAATCCGTTCTCGTGTTTGTTCAGGATATATTCGGGAGGAAAACTGATATTCAAGTGGTAGTTTTCTTTGAAAAAGAGCTGTAATTTATTGTCCGGCTTGTTCTTGTAAGCCGAAACCAACCGGTTGCGCTCCGCATCCAGAAACACGGCCATGATCTTCTCTTTGTTGGCGTCGAACAATTTGAAAAAAGAGGCGGTATCGGGTGCGGAGATCTCAAAATAACGCTGTGTGCGGGACCAGGGGTTCTCTCTGTACCGGAGTGTGGCCGAATCCACCCGCTCTGAGATCCGTATGGCTAAAATGTTGCGGTTTCCCTTTAGGTGCCCTTCGAAGGAAGCGAACGGAATGTTCAGGATGTCGAATACCGGTTCCATCTGCGGCAAGCCCGGCTGGGGCTGTGCGAACCACGCCTTCACTGTGTCTCCGGGCGACGATCCCCAAGGTTGCTTTTCCATAACTACCAACAATTCTCCCGGCGCTCCGGATAAGGAAGAGAGGGCAGCCGGTCCTTTGTCTTTACACGACAGCAATCCCGGCAACAGGAGGAGGAGCGTGGCCCCTTTTAGGGAAATAAGCAGTTTCATTGTGTTTTTATTTATATGATTATACAGCGCAACTATTTGTATTCACCGGAGAAGGTGTCTAAGATCGCTTTTACGGACCCGACCAGGATCTTGGCCTCCACCATCAGCGGAATTCGTTTTTCGTCCATACTGACCCACACTTTCATCCCTTCTCCGCCTTTAAAAACATCGCCCTCCACCAATAGGGGAGAGAAGACGTACGCATCCCTTCTCTTTCCGCCGACTTTGACCCGGTCTGTCCCCAGATAACGGACGTACAATTCGTAGATCTTATCGTCCAGCACTATTTTGATCGGGATCAGTTGTTGGGGCGTCAGCTTTTCAAATTCCAACTCCCGGGCTTTCCAGGCCACGGAGAGCATGTCGCAGGTTTCCGGCAACAACGGAATGGTATCCCGCCGCCTGTACTTTCCGATCCGGTGAATATCGGCATAAACGACCCCCTTGGAGTAATCCCAGTTGTAATAGAATGTTTTGTGGTAGTTTCCTTCGTGGGACATCCGGGCGGATTCGTAAGGCAGGAAGGTCGCCGGATTGTAATGGGACTCCAGCGTATCCCGGAGCTTAAACATCCAGTCCCAGGAGGGCAGGGAGGAGCCTGTTGCTTTTATTTTGACGGCACCTGGGTATTTTTCCGAAGCGGACACGGTAAATTTGACTACTCCCGCTCTCATCCAGACAATTCCCCAATTGTAGTAACCGGAATATGTCAACTCCTCGACAGGCGGGTTTTTGGCTTGAGCCGGCCGGAAGAATACCAACAAAACAACTCCTATTATGACTAGATACTTTCTCATCCTCCTCTCTTTAGATTTACTCTCATCCTCCATCAACGCCGGCCGGGCGGTTTGTCTTTCTCCGAATCATCCCGCAACAATTCGCCGCCCCGGTACGGAGTGTTCAGATCAAACGTCTGCTCGATCTCAAAATTTTTCCGAACCCGGAGCTCTACCGGCAGGTAACGGATCTCCTCCGGCTGGCGCAATTCTCCGTAAAGCCCTGTGTCCCATTTTCCGTTCCCGTTCCGGTCCAATACGGCACGTAAGCGGTATTGCCCTTCGTCTAAGTAATCAAAAACATATATTCCGTCCTTTTGTACGGTTTTTTCCGCCCAAACGTTAAACTTTTTGTCTCCTTTGGTCGTTTTTCTCCCGTCTGAACGGTATAACTGTAAAACAACCTCTCCTTCGGTTCCCTGCATCTCTACCCGGATGCTTCCGTACGAATCTTCGGCCCGGATTTTGAACTTTCGCTCTAATTTGTCGTTGTGACGGCCGTAAATGTCGGTGATGACAGCGGAATCGGCCACCAGCCGGTAGTCGCCCTCCGGTTGCCACTTGTGCTTCAGAAAGAAGCGGCGAAGGTTGGAAGAGTCTTGCACCCATTCCGCTTCGGCCGGCAGGTAGAGTGTATCCGATTTCTCCTCCAACCGGATCTTGCCGGCGGGGCTGCCGGTAACGGGGCGGTCGAATTCAACGGTCAACGGTCTGTTGATGTGCTGCTCTCCGGACAATTGTATCTTGATGGCCGTAAAATCGACGGCCGGCTTCTTTTCCTCTTTTCTCCGGTTGCCCTGCCGGGGGGGCTTTTTCTCGGAGAAGGTCATCCGCAGTGTATCCGCATAGGGGGAGTGGCGCCCGGTACTGTCGGTCCGCAGATAGTCGAGCAAAACGTACAGTGTATCCCGTTTGTATATGGTAGAGTCTTTGATCCAGATGTTGATGGTGTCGAGGCCGGGTGAGATCTCCGGGAAGTACCAATCCGCCACCGGGATTGAATCCGCCAACCGGATGGAGAAGTCGTTCCTGCCGGGGATACTGAAGGTGAAGGTCAATAACTCTCGCTGTTTTCGTTCTTCGTTCGCCAGGTAGAGCTGGGTCGGATCTTCCTGGAATAAACGGATCTGGAGGTCATTGGGACCGAATATCTCTTTTGTGATCACTGCCACGGAATCTCCTTCCAATGTATCCGTAACGGTCGTCCGGAGCACCTCCGGCCGGATCAGGGAGTCGATGAAACCCACTTTTTCCGCCCCCGGTGTAAATTTGCTGTCGCGGTTATCGTCTACAACGGCCATGACCCGGTAATCGGCCTCTTTCAGGTTGGTGATCCGGAAACGTCCTACGCTGTCTGTCCGTCCCACGTAGTTCGGGATGCTTTTTAAAGGTGTCGTGTCGGCTAGGCCTTCGTATAAAAAGATGGGGACGCCCGACATCGGTTCGTTGGATATGGCATCTACCAGGGAACCGCCCAGTTCCAGCGTGTCGATCCGGGTGCCGGTGGAAAAGACGTAGCGATAAAACCCGAGCGGATTGCCTTCGTTGTTGTCTACGATGGCGTCGGCAAAGTCTAAGCTGTAAGTGGTTTCGGTTCTCAACGAATCCTGAAATTCTACCCGGATGTATTTTCCGCGGAGGTTTACTTTGGGTTTTTTGATTTGCGGGGGGGAGATGATGAATTTTTCGGTGATCTCTTTGAGGGTGACGTATTCGTCAAAATAGATGTCGATGTATTTTTTGTTGAAGCCGGTAGCATAGGAAACTGGTTCTTCTGCTACTACCCGGGGCGGGGTTTCGTCTTTCGGCCCTCCTTCCGGATACCCTTTGTTGGCACAGCCGGCCGGCAGCAGCCACACTGCAAGGATCAGCAGGAAGAATCCACAGGAAAGGAGGGGGTTGTTTTTTTTCATATACTTCCGGAGCATGCTGTTTTCCGACGAACAAATGTACACGATAAAAACCAGACTGCAAACAAAGACTACGAGTCTGTTTAGATTTCTTTGTTGTTCTTGGGAATTGGGGGGGGGACAGAACGCTTCGGGGCATTGTGTGCCGAAGCTGCTTCGCTTTTACGCTTCTTGCACATCAATGTCCCTTCGCTTTCCGCGTACTGATAATGACATCGCTCAGGGCCATGGTCACTCCGGCGAGCATGGAAGTCAGCAAGAATCTGGTAAACGGATACAGGCTCGATCAGAGAAAATTAGACGCATAAAAATGATTATTTTTATGCGTCTAATTTTTATAAATGGCTACCGTAAGACATTCTATATTCATACTTTTTTCGAATTCAGAAATAGAGATCTCATATTTTGAACCAACAACGATTTTTTCATTCATTTTTTCATTATACTTTGACTTTAACCACGCAACCATTTTTTTTGCATCATCATGAGAGTGAAAAAGTAAATCTCCTTCCTCATTAGTATGTATGTTCCTTATTCTAAGTGGGAGTTCAGAAAATGTAAGTGTCCAAAGCTTAGGTTTGATGATTGGAAGAATTACTACATTATTGGCATCTTTTACTTCGCCATGATACAATTTTACCTTATCATCCGATTCGGATATAGTCTGATGTTTCTTTGAAACTTCACGGAAATCTGCCTCAAATGTAATGTATACTTTAAGGTTTTCTACTGTTGGATATACGATTAATTTTTCACTAACTTTTATATTTGATACATCTTGTGTAGAAAGTTCTGAAAAAGAGTAAGTTTTTTCAGTGTTTAAGAGACTATTTCTAATTTCAAGAGTTATATCGGCTAAAATGTTTCCCGTCAAATCTATTCCACCAATACTTTCTTGGTAAAGGGATAGTGTATTTTGGGTAATAAAGGCATTTGAAGCGACCATTCTTTGTTTTAGTAATATTTCTTCGGAGAAAGAACGGTTTGCTGATAGTTTTGCTTCTCCGGCTCCTTCTCCTTTTATTGTCGTTGCACCTTCACGATTAGCTGCTATGAAAGACTTTCCTGCAAGTTCTCCACTTTGCGTATTTGAATAATGTAATTTACCTAAATCAAGTGTTTGATATTCTGTCGTCAATTTGTTGCAACTCAAAAACGTAATGCTATTATTTTTTGTAGTATCTATAGTAAGTGTAATATTAATTTTTGCAATTCTATCAGCAGGTTGATGGCTTTTATTCCTTATTGAAACAACAATTCTTGTTTCAAGCAGTGAATAATCCATAATTCCTGTTGTATCACTTAACTTGGAAGAAAAATCGCGTGTTAATCCTGAGATGAATGCATCGGTTTTCACCTCTTTTTTAGCAAGTTCAGAGATTAAAGCAGCTTGTGCATCAGGGGATAAATCGAAGATTGTCTTGGGTGCATAAGATCCGTCTTTTTCAATAGTATAGGCATGTACGTCAACTCTCTCTTTGATTATGCTATCATCTTCTATGACTTCAATTGATCTGTATCTTCTTGTTAGATGTCCCGAAAAACTGCTACAGGAAGCAAATAATACAGACAACAACAATGAAAAAATTATTGTTTTCATACATCACTAAATTACTGATTTGGGAACTTTCTGTCAAATTCAAGGTTTCGTAATCTCAATTATTGTTGCGTTTTTGCGTATGTGCTTTGGTGCTGAAGTTTCTTCAACAATTTTCCGTCCAATTTCCTTATCTTCCGGACTCTTCGGGAAATCCTTGTTGTTTCCTGCAGTGTAACAATAGTTCTGTCTTATTGAATCTAAACAATCATTCCACTGAACTGCTCTCCAGATATTCTTATACCTATTTCTGTCTGAATCTAAGACCGTAATGTACGTTTTCATTTTTTTATTTTTTTCAGTTTATCTCTATCAAGCGGTGGCAATGTTGCATGCATTGTGTTAGTAATGCTTCTTGTATTATTAGCACTCGCTTTTTTATTGATTTTCACCATTGAAGTTATTTCTTCTGAAAGCTTCGGATACTTCTCTAATTTTGCCTTTAAATCTTCAAGTTTCATAACGATACTTTTTAATGTTTTTACTCGTTTGATTCCTCATTCTCGTCGTAGTATTTTACCAAATACTTTTTCAATTTTTCTATCGCTCTTGTCTCGATTTTCTCATCATCTCTAAAGATGATCTCGTCATCAAAATGATTAATCGCTGCAACCTTTCCTTTTAAATCACAAAAAGCATCGTTTGCCTCTTTATCTGATATGTGTTTACCGTCCATCTTATACAACAGTATTTCTACGTCTGTGCTTAATAAATTGAGTTGTTGGTATTTTTCGTTCATCTGCTTGACGTACTTATTGTAAGGAATATAAGGCCTAATGACCGTTAATACTTGAGAAGCAGCAATAATAGCGCCCCAAAGCATTCCCAAACGTCCCCAAATTGCCCATGTTGCAATACTTGTTGAAGCTGCAAACGCTAAAAAAATATTGAAAAACAATTCTCGGCGCTGATATTTGTTGACTAATTCTGCTAAATAGAAACTCTGAAATTTCGTTTCTTCCAATTGATTTAAAATATGCTTCCTCATTGCTTTATTTTTAATAAATTATATATACGTCTCAAATGTAGGTGAAATTTTAACATCTACAAACAATTATTCAAAAAAAATAAAGCATGCTGTACTCTTACAAGTATTTTTCCTGCTAAGATGCATTACATCCGCCATCGAAAAATTGTATCTATCGTTTTATCTTATACAAAAAGATGCATGTTTCCTCCATTTTTATCAAAAGTAGAGGTTTTCGTCCGGTAGGGGAACATTTACATATTGCAGAGCGATAAGGCCACGGCGAATATTCCGGTGCAAATCAGAAACAGGATGGCAAGAGCAATTACAACCCACATGGTAAATTTACTCCGCTTGTTTATGAATTTGAACGGATACAATAGGTAAGCCAGCAAAAATGTGGGGATAAAATAAAAGAACAGCGTAAAAAACGCTACGGTTAAAACGGGGAACAGTCCCAATTGCCAGTTCTCTTTGCTGTCCCCCAATTGAACGAGGTACAACACTAAAACCATGATGACAAACACGATTGCATAGTGCATCACAAATTGTAAAAATTCCCGGGTTTTCTCTCCCAATGATTTGGTGTTGATCAAACATCTGATGCCTGCAAAATAGAGCACAACAAATGCAATCAATGCAATTACTGTCATAAAGAATGTATTCATCCTCTTTTCATTTATTTGTTTATGCTATGCCTTATAAATATTTCACCATCAAAAAATCTTCGTGATTTGCATGGTCGATCCTTTCTCCGGTGAGTTCGTAGCCTAATCTCTCGTAAAATCGTACTGCGGGATTGTCTTTCTGTACCGAGAGGGAGGTCTGTTTGTATCCACGTTCATGCAATAAGTCAAAAAGCGTTTTCATCATTTCACTTCCTATTCCTTTTCCCCGAAAATCCGGCAAAACGGAAATGGCAAGTTCAGGTGTTTCGTTGTCCATGTGGCCGTATGCAGGAATTATCCGAGTCCAGGCGGCACCGATGATTTGGCCGCTCTGTTCCGCCACAACTCCACAGTCGTCTTTCGTGCCGAAATTCTTGATATATACAAAAATTTCAGGTTCAAAAATGATTTCACGGGACACAGGGGCAGCATCAGGCGGTAAATAAATCGCATGGTATAGAAAATCCTCTAAAACAGGATATTCTTCTCTTTGGATCTGACGAATTTTTAGGTTTTCCATCCTTGTTCTCTGTCTGTTTTTTATTTGTCGTTTTGAATAGCATGCTGACTGTCGGAGTATTTACACTATTTCCCGTACGTGTAATGTCCGATTATTTTCCAGTTAAACAGGCAATCTTCCAAAATTTGCCCTCCGCCAATATTGTGAACGATCAAATTTCTATTTCCGTCATCCGATTTCTTTCTCGACACAATTCCAATGTGTGTCAGTCCACGCCCGTTCAGATCCCAGCAAATAATGTCGCCCGGTTGGTAATCGTCCGGTGTTTGTGAGATTTTCTTTGCTGTCCCGAATCTGGAAAAGAAGGTCATTAGGTTGGGAACCCGTCTGTGGTCTATGTTTCTGTCGGGCCGGGAAAGGCCCCAGTTTTTAGGATATTTGTCAAAGTTCGCCTTTATATCTTCGTGAACTTCTTTTTGCAGATCAATTCCTAATTTCCGGTATGCACGGATCACAACATCGGTACAAACTCCCTTGTCGGCAGGTACATCCCCATTTGGATAGGCAATCCGGGTATATGTTGGGTCGTATATAACCTGTTGCTTTGTCAGCGTACAGGCAGAATCTGCCAATTGTACCAAAAAAGCATTTTGTCCAGAAGTCAGGTTTATCGCTAATACCCCAAGGATCGTAAAAACTATTTTTCTCATTTTCAAAGTCTGTTTGCAGCGATTTCTGCATTTGTTCTTCATAATCTTATGGGGTATTCTTGCATGCAAATTACCAAAATGTTCTGAAAAATCAAAATATTCTGATTTTTCGGAACATTTGACCGTAAAAGGATTGAGAAAGCAGAGGAAAGCACCGGAAGATCGCGTATATCAGAGTTCCGTACGGCCGAGGCAGGCGACGGTGAGGTATACATCGCCGGCTTCGGAGAGGGTGTGGAGGAATGAGGAGAGCGTCGCGCCCGTGGTGATTACGTCGTCTACTACCAAGAGGCGGCAGCCCCGGATGCGCTCCGGAGCGCACAGGTGGAATACATTTTCCACGTTTTTCCGGCGATCGGTTGCGTTTTTCCCGGTCTGGGAGGGGGTGTGCCGGATCTTGACGGCGACATCGTCCCACAGCGGTTTGCCCAATGCTTCCGCCACTCCGGCTGCGATCTGCCTGGATTGGTTGTAGCCCCGTTTCCGTTTTTTCCGGGGATGGAGGGGAACCGGCACAACGGCGTCGATCTCTTCCACTCGTTTCAGACGCTTTCCAAGCAACCCGCCCAGATAATACCCCAACTCTTTGCCCGAATGGTATTTGACGGCATACACCAATTTCCGGTACCGGCTCTGTTTGTTGTAATGAAAGAGAACATAGCACTCCGCCGAATTGTTTTCCAGCTCCACCGAAAAGGCACCTTCCGCGTAGGGAAATTCCGACAGGCAGTGGGTACAGATGAAACACTCGCCCCGCACCAAGGGGGTATCGCAAACAACGCAGGCCGGAGGATAAAACAGACGGAGCAATCCCCGGAACCATTCGGCGCACTGCCGGATCAGTGAGCGGGCCATTTCCGGATCATTTCCGTTTCTTTCCGGCCTCTTCCGCCCTCAGTTTGTAGAAGCGGGCCCACTCGATCTCCATCCGGGCGGGAACATATCTGGCGGCAGGCTCTTCGCCGGAGCCAAGGCTGAAGACAACGTACATCGGAATGTTCGGAATGTCTTCTTTGACCTCTTTGACGACGGTGTCGTTGATCCTCCACACCAGTTTGTCCGGCGTCCATTCGAGGGTGAAGATGTAAAAATCATGGGGGAGTTTCAGGTCCGCTATCGAGGCGATGGAGCTTCCGATACCTCCTCTGCGGGAGTATGTGTGTCCCATGCGTAAACCGCCCACTCCGGCATCCAGGATCTGAATGTGCGGCATCTGTTCCTCTCCCTGCATCCAAAAATTCTGGTGGACAGCGGAAGTGGTTAACCGGATCTTGGCTTCAAACCGGCCGTATTGCTGCCGGAAAGAGGCGGCCGTGCTCAGCAGCCCGGAGGTGTAGTGGTACTCTTTTTCCCGGATACCGCGTTTGTAGTCCCAGTATTTGCCGATGATCTGCTCTTTTTTGAAGTGCAGGATGACCGATCTTTCGGTAAAGGAGATGTTGTCGCCGGTAAAGAGTTGTACGTCGTTCCCAACCCCGTATGTGTCGTTCAGGAAGCGTTCTCCTGCGTGGTAACGGGTGATCCACCGGTTCTTGTCCAACCGCCCGCGGTCGAACTCTTCCGTAAAAACCGGTTCCCAGCGGGCCATGTTGTGGAAGTGTACGTCCCGGTCCAACAGGAAGTATCGGACGATTTCCGGCTGTTTTCCCAAGGCGTCGTATTCGCACAGGAGTTTGTGGTCTTCGGTGGTTTGGTACCTCTTTTTGTTCAGGAGGAAGGAGCGGTTCTCCCGGAATTCGTCCGATTTGATGTAGGGTACCAGTTTTTCGAATTCCTCCGGTAAAGTGGTCTCCCGGATCTCGGTGTAGTAGCGGTATTTCCGGTTTTTTTCAAAGCGGTTCAGGGCTTTGATCTTGGGGTCGGCCAGGAGTTTCCGGTACTCCGTATATTCCTGAGGGCGCAGTTTCTTGTCGAATCCCGGAGCGGTAACCACTACTTTCAGTTTCCGGTACTCTTCGTAGAGGTCCGACTCCCGAACGTGCAGGTATCCCTCTAACTCCTGCGATTCCTTGACCTGGTAATAGGCTTTTAATTTTCTGTTCCGGAGCAGTTTTTTGTATTCTTTTTCCCGGAGGTAGTAGGAACTCCCTTTGTATTGCAGTTGCTCGATCTCTTTGCGCCGGGCTTTAAAAACAGGATCGTTTACCAAGTTGTCTAATTCCCTCCATCTTCTCAGTTCTTCGCTGTTCTCTACCCGGGTGTGAAGCGCGTGATCTTCCTGAAAGAGTTTCCTCAGCGTTTCGGCTTCGTAAGTTGTGCGAATTTTTTTATTCCTTCTTGAAAATAATCCCATAAACATCCTGTTTGGTGCGGTACTACATCTCCCCGACAAGGAGGCGTTGCAATAATACGCAATCCGTTCAACAAAACAAAGTTAATGCAATAATTTAAAATTTCTCACTGTTTGACGAAATTATAGGTGATGGTGCCGGACTGGAAGGGCGGGGCGCCGGGTTTTTCGTTGAAAACAGAGCGAAGGGCGGCAGCGACGGCGACTTCGAGCAGGCAATCGTCGGGTGCGGAGGCTTCCGGAACAGCGGCGGCTTTCTGCACCTGCCCTTTTCGGTCAACCTGAACGACTACGATTACTTTTCCGCCGAATTCGCATTTGAATACGGGAATGGGCAGGATGCGGGCGTAGCGGTCCGGCAGGTTGTACGAGACACTGCTCTCTCCGGAGTAGAAGGTTGATTTCAGTGAGTCCAACAATCGCTCCTGTCGGTCTCGGTCGTGTTGCAGGCTGTCTTTCCGGTAATTTTGGTCTGTCCGGGTTGCATAGCGCCCCGCTGCGCCTCCGGCTTCCAACTCTCTGGTCACTTCGTCGATGTACTCCTGGACGCGGGAGTCGCGGTTGTTGTTCCGGGCGTTTTCGTTGACGGCGATGGAGCGCAGCATCCGCTCTACCTCTTCGGCGGAGGTTTTTTGCCGCAACTCCTCCCGCTGTGTTTTCTCTTCCTGCGCCTTTTCGGTTATTTCCGGCACCGGTACGGCAAATTCCAGTTCGGTTTCGTTGCGCTCTTTTAACCGGGAGATCCCTGCACTGAGCAGGAAGATGAGCAAAAGCAGATGAAAGATTACCGTCCCCAACAGACCTGTGCTGTGTCGGCGGTAAAATTTTCTTATTTTTTGCCCGGTCGTCATCTGTTTATGTTTTTATTCAAAACGGATCGCCTTGACCGGTTGGATCCCGGAGATCAGTACGGTCGGGACGATCAACATCAGTATGGAAACGAACCATACGCCGGCGTTTAGTCCGATGATGGCCGGCCAGTCGAAGCTGACCGGTACGGTGTCCATATAGTAGCTCTCCGGGTCCAGGGGGATGAGCCGGAAAAAGTATTGCAGGCCAGCCAGCAGCAGTGCCGCGACGTTTCCCCACAGCATTCCTTTGCCGACCAGGCCGGCAGTGACGTACAGAAACAGTTTGCGCAACCGGATGTTCCGGTATCCCAATGCTTTCAATATTCCGATCAGTGCGGTTTTGTCGAGGATCAGGATCAGCAGGCCCGATACCATGTTCATCCCGGCTACCAAAATGACCAGGATCAGGATGATCCATACGTTCATGTTTAGGAGGTTCAGCCAGTCGAATATTTCGGGGGCCGTCCCGTACAGGGTGTTGATGCGGTAGAAGTCGCCCCCCTCCTGCCACCCCAACTGCGCCTCTATCTCTTCTGCCGCTTCGCTTAAACGGTTGATGTCCCACAGGGTTACGGAAAGGCCGGAGACCTCTTCCGGGGCCCAACCGTTGAGCCGTTGCAGGTGGCGGATGTCGCACAGGACAAAGACATCGTCGTATTCCCGGAAACCGGTATCGTAAATGCCGCTGACGGTAAAGACGCGCACCCGGGGCGGATCCTGGACAAAATGGGCTTGCAGTTTGTCGCCTGCCCGGAGGTTCAGGAGGCGGGCGACGGAGGCGGACAACAGGATCTGGTCGGAGGCCTGTTCGGTGGTGAAGTCCGGGAAATGTCCCTCCCGGAGCTCTTTTTTGAAGAAGTCGCCCCGGTAGGCGGCGCTCACACCGTGTAGCAGCGCCCCGTGTATCTCCCGGCCGGTTTTCAGAATGGCCGGTTTGCTGACGTATACGGAGGCTTCCCGCACCGCTTTGAAGCCGGTAATGTTGGCCAGCAGGGTGTCGGAGACGCGGATGTGCCCGTCCGCATAGGCGCTGTTCCCGCCGTAAGAGCCGATGTCGACGTGGGACACGAATCCGGTCAGTTTGTCGGTGATCTCTTTTTTGAATCCGCCTGTAATGCAGATGGAGAGCAGCATGACGCAAACGCCCAGCACGATCCCCGCCTGCGCGATGCGGACGATCGGCACCGATACCGACCCTTTGTTCCCGCCTTTCAGCAAGCGCCGTGCTATGAGTAGCTCTAAGTTCATCTGCTGTTTTTCTTATTCGCAAAAATAGGGTAAAAACCGCAGAAACATTTCTTATTGAATCCTATTTGTTCAGGTATTTTCTCCATCTCCCAGATCTTTCAATGCTTTCCCGGCATTAAGCGGGCTTACAATTTTCTTTCCGGTTGTTTCCTCTATCTCTTTTCGGGTATTTCCGGCAATTTTGCCGCCTTGTTTTGCAATTTTCCGGCTATGAGCTACGGTTTTTGGCTTTTTTTCTTTGGATATTTCGGTGGTCGTAGCCTCGGCAAGCATGTTTAGAACCAATTCAAGGTTGGTCATGTTGTCGCGCAGGCTTTCTGTTTTCAATCCCTTGTACTGCTTGTACTGTCTCGTGGTCATACCGGCCCATCCCTGCGTGATCAAATCGGTCAGTACTGCAAACTCCTGCCCTTTTTGGATGCCTCTCTTCTCCCATTCGTCTGTTAGTTCCTTGCGAACTTCAATAGATTTCAGGCGCTGATTGATCCACGCTTCGGAGTAGCCTTTCCGGTGGTAGTACTCTAATAACCTTTCTATACCTTGTTCCGGATCATCCATCTCTTCCAATCGTTCACGCCCCAATTGGGCCAACCATTGTTTGAACGGTTCGGCCTTCGGGGAAGGTATTGACTGTATTAACCGGAAAAGTTGTTCCACGCCGGCTACATCGGTTAGGCGCATCTTGCCGTCAGAGGCGCGCATTTTCAACTGGTGACAACTTGTCGCCAGTTCATTTCCCTCCTCTTTAAGACGTTGTTTTAGTTTATTCCAATACTTCCGGCCATCGACACTATTCGTAAGCACTCCAATAACATCCACGATAGAAACATACCATTTCTCTGCCTCGGAATCCCACACGGAGCGAACGCGGCGATTCTCGAATAGTTGTACAGCGTCTTTCTTTGTCATAACTCAAATTCTGTATATGCTACCTTTTCTTACTTCCTCCGCTATCGCGCGGCAGCGATGAACAGTGGCTTGGCACTACAAAAATATGAAATTCCTGCTTCTTTTCCGATTATTGGGGGATGGTGGTGTTTAGCAGGGCATCGCGCTTTGCGGATGCGTAGCCGCTTTTTTTGTTGATGGCGTGGATTTGGATTTGTATCCGCTCGCCGTTTAGGGGAGGGGCGAATAGTTCGTGGAATTTTTGCGTGATGTCTGTCTGCCGGCTTCCGCCGGCGATTGTCCCCATTTGGCGTAAACCTTTGTAGTTGTCGCTACGCCCGATTTGGATGGGGGCGACGCGGAGTATGACGGTGTCGTCTGTGTGGACGTTTTCTGTAAGTTCTACGATGATGCTGTTTCCTGAGATTTCGGACGGTTTAACGCACGGCGGGTTTTGGGGTATGTTGCGGACGGGCTCCTGTAGGTCGGTGGAGATGTTGATGAGCTTGAGGTTGATGTTGGATTTTACGTAGAGGTTGAAGCCGCTGATTTTTCCGGTGATGCCGAAGTAGGTTTTGTTAGCGGATGCTTCCCGGGCGGCGGCGTTCCATTTGTCCCGTTGTGCGTGGGTGAGTTTTGCCCAGTTCCGGGTGTAGACGGAGAAGTATTGCCGCATGATTTTTTGGGAGTCCGTTTTGGCATCAAGCGGGTGGCTCTTTTTGCGAACGATCAGGTGGCCGGCAATATGTGTCGCGGTGATTTCTCCGGTGGTGCCGGCAAAGTTTTCAAATAGTTCAGTTGATTTAGCTTTCATTACGTTGGGTTTTAAGGGTTATTCTGTTGGAAAAATAGGGCTTTTTATTTTCTTTCCGTAGGGGTGGGCACCCTTTTCCTGCCTTTTGCATATGCTTTTCCATTCTCTTTCTATTCACTTTCCTGCCTGTTGTGTGTTTTCTGTTGTAAAGCGGAGGTGCATTGGGGATTTTGCTGCGTGTTTTCAATTAAAAAGGGTGAATTTCTTGATGATTCCAAGAAAAATGCCTATTCTTGTTTCAAAATGTAAGTAATTCATTCAATACTATGCAACACAACCTCGTCAGCCAGGAATTGGTCGATGAAATGCTGCGGCAAGCAGCGGTCGGCCATTTGGACAACGCGTCGATACGCGATGTTGTTAAAGTGGCCAATCTGTTGGAAAAAGCCTCCGGGCAGCCCTATATCCGGATGGAGATGGGGGTACCGGGCTTGGCTCCGAACCGGATCGGGACGGATGCGGAGATCGCTGCCCTGCAAAAGGGGGTCGCACAGTTCTATCCGATGCTGGAGGGGATCCCGGAGCTTTCGACGGAGGCTTCCCGGTTTGTCCGGAATTTTATGGATGTCGGGATCCGGCCGGAACACATCCTCCCTACTGTGGGTGCGATGCAGGCTGCTTATGTCTCGTTCATGGCCTTGACGGAGTGCAAGGAGGGACAGGACACGGTTCTCTTTATTGATCCCGGTTTTCCTGTTCAGAAGACACAACTGGAGGTGATCGGAAAACCCTACATCACCTTTGATATTTACGAATACCGCGGCTTGAAATTGCGGGAGAAATTGGAAAGTTTTTTGCAAAACGGGAACATTTGCGCAATCGTTTACAGCAATCCGAATAATCCGTCCTGGGTGTGTCTGACGGAGGAGGAGTTGCGGATCATCGGCGAACTGGCCACCCGGTATGATGTTGTCGCTCTGGAAGACCTGGCCTATTTTGCCATGGATTTCCGGCAAGATCTGTCGCATCCGGGCGAGGCGCCTTTTCAGCCTTCCGTGGCCCGGTATTCGGACAATTATATCCTGATGATCTCCAGTTCCAAGTTGTTTAGTTATGCCGGACAGCGCCTGGGATTGCTCTGCATTTCGGATGCTCTTTTTAACCGGAAGTATCCGCACCTGAAAGCCCGGTACGGCTCCGAAGAGTTGGGGTATACTTTGGCTTACAAGTTGATCTATACCCAAACCTCCGGGACCGCCCACTCTCCCCAATATGCCGTAGCTGCTATTTTAAAAGCCGCCAACGACGGAAGGTTGAATATTTTAGAGGATGCGCGGGTGTACGGCGAACGCGCCCGCACGATGAAGAAACTGTTCCGGGACGCCGGGTTCACTTTTGTTTATGATAAAGACGGGGAGCAAGAGGTCGGCGACGGTTTTTATTTTACCATCGGGTACCCGGGCATGAGCGGGGGAGAGTTGGCGAAGGAGTTGCTCCATTATGGCATCTCTTCGCTTCCGTTGAAGGGGTGCGGCAGCGAACGGGAAGGGTTGCGGGCCTGTGTGTCGCAGGTCGGTTCGGATAAAATGGAGTTGCTGAAGGAGCGGTTGGCACGGTTCGCCCGGGATCATCGGTAAAAGTGGCGGCAAAATCCCAAACGTCTTTGCAGGATTGGATTTTTAAGTATACTTTTATCCCTTGCATTTTCTTCCGGTACAGGAGTAAAAATTCTAACTACATTATAAATTTTAGTATGGCAAAATTCAAAGGAGCGATCGTTGTTGACAACGAAAAATGCAAGGGTTGCGGCTTGTGCGTTGTGGCTTGCCCCACAAAGGTCATAGAGTTGAATCCCAACGTGAACGGAAAGGGGTACCACTATGCCTGGATGAAAAATCCGGACGGTTGTATCGGTTGCGCGAGTTGCGGGCTGGTATGCCCGGATTCGGTGATCAGTGTGTATAAAATGAGTGTAGAATCTTAACATTAGGGCGATGTCAGAAATAAAATTAATGAAAGGGAATGAGGTGATCGCCGAAGCTGCTATCCGGTGCGGGTGCGACGGATATTTCGGATACCCGATCACTCCGCAGTCGGAAGTGATGGAGACGTTGATGCTCCGCAAGCCTTGGGAGGAGACCGGCATGGTGGTTTTGCAGGCCGAGAGCGAAGTGGCTGCCATTAATATGGTGTACGGGGCTGCTACCTGCGGCAAGAAGGTGATGACCTCTTCTTCCAGTCCGGGGGTCAGCCTGAAGCAGGAAGGAATCACCTATCTGGCTGGGGCCGAACTGCCCTGTCTGGTGGTGGATGTGGTCCGGGGGGGGCCCGGATTGGGAACTATTCAGCCGGCACAGAGCGACTATTTCCAGGCCACCAAGGGAGGCGGGCACGGCGATTATCACCTGATCGTGTTGGCGCCGGCTTCTGTGCAGGAGATGAACGATTTTGTGGACCTCGGTTTTGAGTTGGCGTTTAAGTACCGCAATCCGGCGATGATCCTGAGTGACGGGGTGATCGGCCAGATGATGGAAAAAGTGGAGCTCTCTCCGTTTAAACCGAGATGGACGGACGAGGAGATCGAAAAGATCTCCGGAAGTTGGGCGTTGCGGGGCAAGAAGAACCGGGAACACCACATTGTGACTTCGTTGGAACTGGACCCTTACGGACAGGAGAAGTTTAACCGGAAATTGCAGGCGAAGTACCGGGAGATTGAGGCGAAGGAGGTGCGTTACGAAGAGATTGCCTGTGAGGATGCCGATTACCTGCTGATCGCTTACGGATCGAGCGCCCGGATTTGCCAGAAAACGGTAGACCTGGCCCGTGAACAGGGGATTAAAGTGGGTATTTTCCGTCCCATTACGCTCTATCCTTTCCCGATGGAGGCGTTGGCTAAATGGGCGGGCCGTGTGAAAGGCATGCTCTCTGTGGAGATGAGCGCCGGACAGATGGTGTATGATGTGCGGTTGGCGGTGAACGGAAAGGTGAAGGTGGAGCACTACGGCCGGCTGGGCGGTGTGATCCACGCGCCGGAAGAGGTGTTGGAGGGGTTCAAGAGTGCGTTTGGATTGTAATGGATAACTGTTAAATTTAAAGATATGAGCAATATACAAGATATTACAAAGCCTGAGCATCTGGTGTACCGGAAGACTCCGCTGCTTACCGATAATGTCATGCACTACTGTCCGGGGTGTACGCACGGCGTGATCCACAAGTTGGTCGGAGAAGTGATCGAGGAGTTGGATATTCAGGATAAGACTATCGGGGTTTCTCCCGTAGGTTGCAGTGTGCTTGCGTACAATTATTTGGACATTGACTGGGCACAGGCCGCACACGGGCGCGCTCCGGCGGTTGCGACCGGTATCAGCCGGCTCCATCCGGAGAAGTATGTGTTTACTTATCAGGGAGATGGCGATTTGGCTTCTATCGGTTGCGCGGAGATTATGCATGCTTGCAGCCGGGGGGAGAACATTGTGGTGATTTTTATCAACAATGCTATTTACGGGATGACGGGGGGACAGATGGCCCCGACGACTCTGCTGGGGCAGGTGACGGCGACGACTCCCTACGGACGGGATCCCAAACTGAACGGTTTTCCGATGAAGATCACGGAGTTGCTGGCGCAGTTGGACGGGACCTGTTATGTGACCCGCCAGAGCGCTGATACGCCGGGCGCCGTCCGCAAAGCGAAGAACGCTATCAAAAAAGCGTTCCAGAATACGCGCCTGCAGAAGGGTACCTCTTTTATAGAGATCGTAGGTACCTGTAATTCCGGTTGGAAGATGACGCCGGTGGATTCGAATACCTGGATGCGGGAGAATATGTTCCCGAAGTATCCGCTGGGAGATATCAAAGATATTTAATTAAAAAATCGTAACATTATGACAGAAGAGATCATCATAGCGGGATTCGGCGGACAAGGGGTGCTTTCCATGGGGAAGATCCTGGCTTACTCGGGGATCATGCAGGACCAGGAGGTTTCCTGGATGCCTTCTTACGGTCCCGAAATGCGCGGGGGTACGGCCAATGTGACTGTTATTATCAGCGACGAGCGGATCAGTTCGCCGGTGCTGCAACGGTTTGATACGGGTATTATTTTGAACCAGCAGTCGCTGGATAAGTTTGAGGAGCGGATCAAGCCGGGCGGCACGTTGTTGTATGACCCGAATGGCATCACCCGCCCGCCTGTGCGCAAAGACATCAACATTTACCGGATTGAAGGCGCCCGCCTGGCTGCCGAAAACGGTAACCCGAAGATTTTCAACATGATCATCATGGGCGGTTTTCTGAAAGTGAAACCGATTGTGAAGGTAGAAAATGTGGAGAAGGGATTGCAGAAATCCCTGCCGGAACGCCACCACAAATTGATCCCGATGAATATCGAGGCCATCCGCATCGGTATGGAGCATGTGGAAACCGAAAACCGGCTTTAACACCGTAAAAAGCAACCGCTTTTCAAACAAAGGCGCCCGGAGAGGGGCGCCTTTGTTTATTTCTTCACGAGGGTGTGTAAAATAAACTCTGTCGAAACAGGGAAAGAGATCATTTTTCTCTTCGTAAACAGCTTTAGTGATCTTTGGGGATAATTACCCTAAATCTTGTTATTTGATCATTAGATTTCCCCAGTTGGCGAGCTTTTTGCGCAGCTTGCCTATTTGTTCGAAATTCTATTAATAAGCCCAATATCCGAAGAGCTGTTACTTCTGCTGTATATATTTCTAATTCGCGAGTATTCAACGAATTTTTTATATCGGCAGGTGAAATCCCCCTTCCTTCCATCCCGAGCAAGATTATTCTTTTCTGATTATTTGTCAAATCATACCTTTTAAATAGACTTAACCACTCTTGCTCTTTCTGAGAATAAACTGTTTTATTACTTAACGTGACTTTAAACCACGTGCCATTAGAATACAGGACAGGCTTTTCAAGCTCATTTTCACTCATTAGGTTAAATATGCGCTTCATTCCTTCCCCCAATTCCCGCATCAATTTATTTTCGCGCAGTATTCTTGCGATAAGCGGATTCCTGGATTCATGTGCGCCTTCAAGTTCATAAAGATTCTTTATCGTTATGGTAGACAGCAAGGCGCCAGGGCTTTTAATTTCTATCCTGTCATTAAATATATATATCTCCACTCCGTTTTGAATAGAATAATCCCTGTGTGCAATAGCATTGAGCATGGCTTCTTTGCAGGCATCTTCAGGATAAATATATTTCTGTTCAAATTTTGCATCGGAGCCAAACTCGGTTTTATATGCCAAGTACGGGCGGAAACTTTCCCATGATTTTAACCAAAGGTCAAAGATATTTCCCTGTACATTTTCATCGCTGATTACATTATAATTTTCACCTGATTTTAGTTCGTTACCATTCACTTTCAGAAATCGTATTTGACATTTTGAATGCCAACGACTGATTTCATTTGATTTGGCAAACAACAACAAAGCCGCTCTTTTTAACCGCAGTCCAGTTGCTCCATAAACTGCCAAACCCGTTTGCTGTAAAAACAATTCAATACTTAAACCTTTAAGATACGAATCCGCCACGCTTTGTAAAAGTTGTAAATCTAAGTCGGTTACTAATGCTCCGTCAACAAATTGGCTGTCGCATTCCCGTAAACGTATTTCCTGTCGTTCAAAATGTATTTTATCAACAGATTCGGGCATTGTGGATTTATCTTTTCTGCGAACACATCTACCGTCCGGCAATTGATAGATTTGAGCAATACCTTTATTCACAGCAAAATATAAAACAGTTTTTCCGTCTATGTCCAATTTTGTTGAACTGGATAAAGGAAGTTCCTGTCCATGATAAATATGAGTCTGAGGTGCAGCAAGCATGGAGTTAATGTCTTCTTCTCGATGAGGTATGCCGGTAATTGTTCCGTTATCTTCGACACCAATAAGTAATTCACCTCCATCTGCATTAGCAAACGAAACCAATGCTTCACCAATGTCTTCACAGATTTTTTTTACTAATCTTGGTTTTTTGTTGTCTGGCTTCCCCTCCAATGCGGTTTTAAATTCCCTGAAATGACTTTCACCAAGAATGATCGTATTTTTCACTCTTTCCTGTATGATTAACATCCCTTCCATAGAACAATCGTTTTTGCAAAGATAGCGCTTATTTTGTCTTCCTGCCCCATTTAATCAAGTCAAATATTCAATCACTATCATGTTCATCTTAGCATTGTATGGTGCAAAATCTGATGGAAAACAAGTGAAGCATAACCATCAAAAATAAGACAAAAAAACTTTCGGGCTACAAGGGTGTTTGAAAGTTAAACACCCTTGTAGCCCGAAAGTCGTTTTAGGGAACTACTATCCGGTTATTCGATGATCTTTACCCAACCGAATTTGTCCGCTTCGTCACCGTACTGAATGGCCCGCAGGCGGTTGTACAGTTTGGTGGAACATTCGCCCGGTTCACCCGGTTTCCCGAAATGGAGGCTCTTACCGGTGGTCAGGTCGTCAATCTGCCCCACCGGGCTGATTACGGCAGCNNTGTTCCGCAAGCCCCTATCTCTTCAAAAGTTTCCAGCTCTTCCACCGGAACCGGCCGGCGTTCTACCTTCAAGCCCATATCTTCGGCCAGAATCATCAGGCTGGCATTGGTAATAGAGGGCAATATGGTGTGTGACGCAGGCGTCACATACGTTTTGTTCTTGATGCCGAAAAAGTTGGCCGGCCCGCACTCGTCGATGTATTTTTTCTCCTTGGAATCCAGGAAAATAGCCGTAGAGTAGCCTTTGTCGTGGGCAATCACGCCCGCTTTCAACCCGGCAGCGTAGTTCCCGCCCACCTTGATGTGGCCGGTCCCGTTCGGGGCCGCCCGGTCATACGTCCGTTCCAACATCATTTTCACCGGTTTGAAGCCGGCTTTGAAATAAGGGCCTACCGGAGCGACAAAGACCACAAACATGTACTCTTTTGCCGGAGCAACCCCCATCTGCGGCCCTACCCCAATCAACAGCGGGCGAATGTAAAGGCTGGCACCGGATTCGTAAGGCGGTACGTACGCTTCGTTCAGTTTAATTGCTTTGGCCACCGCTTCTACAAAGAGTTCCACAGGAGGCGCCTGCATCATGATGTAGTCGGCGGAGTTGATCATCCGTTTGGCGTTTTCTTCCGCCCGGAAGAGGCGGATCTTGCCCTCTTTTCCCCGGAAGGCTTTTAATCCTTCAAACGATTCCTGTCCGTAATGCAGGCAGGTAGAGGCCATGTGGATGTTCAGCATTTCGGATTCGCTGACCTCCAGCGGGCTCCATTTCCCGTCTTTGTAATAAGCGCGTACGTTGTAATCGGTTTTGGTGTACCCAAAAGACAATTGGCTCCAATCTAAATTTTTCATGTGGTATGATTTTTGGTTTTACTCTTTAAACAGATTCTTACTTTACAAGGGTCATCTCTTCTATGAGGTTGCGGGCGCCGGCGTATTTGTCGATGACGAACAATACATAGCGCACGTCTACATTGATGCATCGTTGCAGGTTTTCCTCGAAGTCGATGTCGCCGGACATCGCTTCGGAGTTGCCGTCAAAAGCGGTGCCGATCAGTTCGCCGTTGGCGTTGATGACCGGAGAACCGGAATTTCCGCCTGTAATGTCGTTATCGGTGATAAAACAGGTGACGATGTTCTCTGTTCCGTAAGGAGTGAAGTCCTTCTCCTTGTAGAGCTCTTTCAGGCGGGCCGGTACTGTAAATTCGGCGCTTTGGGGATTTTCCTTCTCCATCACGCCGGTCAGGGTGGTGTGGTAATCGTAAAAAACAGCGTCGCGGGGAGTGTAACTCCTTACCTTTCCATACGTCAGGCGGATGGTCGAGTTGGCGTTGGGCGCCAAGGCTTTTCCGTTCTCCATCTCCAGAAGGCCGCGCACAAAGAGCCGGTTGTTCCGGTCGATGACAGCTCGGTTGTCGTTGGTGAAGGTCGCTAATTTGATCGCCATTTCGTAGAAAGAGCGCCCGGCAATGTAAGCGGGATCTTTTTCCAATTTTTTGCGGTTTGGCTTTTCTAAAAAGGCCAGAAGCGCTTCTTCGCTGCGGAACAGGGAGTGAAGGCGGATCTCTTCCGCAAATTTAGTGTAGTCTCCTTTGTATTTATCGTTGATCAGGCCGATTACGTGCGGATGCAGGTCGCTGCCGATTTCGTCGTTGTACATCCGGAACAGGTCGGCAAAGAGCCGGGCGTCCAGCTCAACGTTGTAATCTTTGTAGAACTCCTTTGCCAGCTCTTTCAGTTCGGTCATGGCTTCAGCCCGCTCCGCTTCCGGCAACTCCTTGTCGAACCAATCGTCTATTAAACCTGATATGCGGTAGGCGAACTGGTGGAGCTCCGGCCCGGCAAACGCTTCCATCAGGTAGGCTTGGGCCACTGCGTACGGATGAGACTCTTCGTATGCTTTCTGCAATGACGGAAGTACCTCTGCGTATTGTGCTGTCCGGCCGGCGTTCGCCTGTAGCCAGCGGGTGAACTCTGCTTCGATCTCCTGTTTGTGTCCCAGGGTGTTCAGTCGTTTTAACGCTTTGTTCTGCTCGAAGGAGTATTTCCAGTAGTTGGCGCAACCGGCGTACTTGGAGGCGTATTGGATGCGGGTTTTCGGACTTTTATTCATCTCCTCTTTCATAATGGCCAATTTAACGGTGCGGGCTTTGTAGCGAATGGCGTTAGTTACGTCCATGGTGTTGGCCAGGCTGTAGCTGGTAGCAAAACGATCCGTGGTACCGGGAAATCCCAGGATCATGGCAAAATCGTTTTCCTGAACTCCCTTCAGGGATACCGGAAGGTGGTGTTTGGGTGTAAGCGGAATATTTTCCGAAGTGTATTCGGCCGGCTCTCCGTTCGGATCGGTGTAGATGCGCAGCATGGCAAAGTCGCAGGTGTGCCGCGGCCAGCTCCAGTTGTCAGTGTCCCCGCCGAATTTGCCCATGCTCTGGGGAGGCGCAGCCACTAAACGCACGTCTTTGTAGATGGTGTAGAGGAACAAAAAATATTGGTTACCTTCGAACAGGGAGATTACTTTCCCGGTAAGGAGCGTCCCCTCGACAGCTTCTTTTACGATGACACCACCGATGCTGTCGATGACCGCAGCGCGGGCCGCTGCGTCCATCTCTTCGTTCAAGCCGGACGCTACCCGCTCTGTCACATCTTCCATCCGCTCCAGAATGGAGGCTGTCATGCCGGAGTTGGGAAGCTCATCGGCCATGTTGTAGGCCCAGAAACCGTCCGAAAGGTAGTCGTGTTCTACCGAGGAGTGTTGTTGAATGGCCGAAAAGGCACAATGGTGGTTGGTGATCAACAATCCTTTGGGGGAAACGATCTCCGCCGTACAGAAGTGGCGGAACGGCCGGCCAATCGTACCCAAACCGACAATGGCGTCTTTGATGCCGGGTTGATTCAGGGAGTAAATATCTTCTGCACTGAGTTTAAAACCTAATTCGTGCATTTTGTCGATATTCTGCTCTTTTAGCAAAGAGAGCAGCCACATGCCTTCGTCTGCCTTTACCGTACAAAAAACAAGAAGGGCTATTGTACTGATCAGTAGCTTTTTCATCGAAAACCTATTAAATTGAATTTTTTACAGCAATATCGCTGCAAATATAGAACTAAATCGTTTGCGATAAGCGCCGGATCGTAACTTTTTACCATTGTCGGAAATTCTTTTGGATAATATCGTATTTTTGCAGTAGCAATACAACGAAATTATGAACGAACCTGCCCCAGACATCCGGGAACTCTCCGCCGGTGAATTGGAAATTTTCCTGAAATCGAACGGAGAACAGGCTTTCCGAAGCAAACAGATCCGGCAATGGCTCTGGCAGAAAGGGGTGCGTTCTTTTGACGAGATGACCAATCTTTCTCAGGCCTGCCGGAAATTGCTGGCAGACCATTTTTCCCTGCCGGCGCCAAAGGCGGCCATCCGGCGCACCGCCGCGGACGGGACCGTTAAAACGGCCTGGGAACTGCCGGACGGTTGGCAGGTGGAGAGCGTCCTGATCCCCGGCAGAGAGAAATATACGGTATGTGTCTCCTCACAGGCGGGCTGCCCGTTGGGATGCACCTTCTGCGCCACCGGAAGTTTGGGCTTCAAGCGGGACCTGACGGCGGGGGAGATATTCTTTCAGGTGGCCGAAGCCCGGAAAGAGGCAGAACAACAAAACTCCCTGCTTTCCAACATCGTTTTTATGGGTATGGGGGAGCCGCTGCTGAATTACGAAAACGTCGGGACGGCGATCGGCCATATTACCGATCCTGCCGGGCTGGGCATGTCTCCCTCCCGGATCACGCTCTCCACGGCGGGGATCCCGGAACAGATCCGCCGGTTGGCCGACGACGGGGCGCGTTTCAACCTGGCTGTGTCCCTCCACTCCGCCCGGGAAGAGGTGCGGAGCCGCCTGATGCCGGTGAACCGGCAATACCCGCTGGCCGTTTTGGCGGAGAGCCTGAAATATTTTACGGAACGGACCGGGACCCGCCCTACTTTTGAATACCTGTTGCTGCAGGGGATCAATGACTCCTTGGAGGACGCCCGCCTGCTGGCGGAGTATTGCCGGCAATTCCCCATAAAGATCAACCTGATTGAATACAACCCCGTGGAAGGTTCCGGCTTCCGCCCTTCGCCGGAAAAACAGCGGGATGCCTTCGTCCGCCTGTTGGAAAACCGCAACATGGTGGTGAACATCCGGCGCAGCAAAGGAAAAGAGATCGACGCTGCCTGCGGCCAGCTTGCTAACAAACAAAAATAACCGGGTCATGGATATACTGATCGTATCGCTTCTCGGCGCCAACATGCTGCTGGCGCTCCTGTTACTTTTCCGGAAAAGCCGCATCCCGGAGATCCCCGTCGCTCCGTTGGCGGAGGAGGTGGAAAAACTGGAAAAAAGCCTGAAAGAGGAACTCCGCTACTTCCGGGAGGAGCTGCGGAACACCGCCCGGGAAAACCGGGAGGAGCAAAGCAATATGTTCTCCCGGAACATGCAGTCGTTTTTGGAGTTGCAAAAGGAGCGGTTCGCGGAGATGGACAAGCGGCAGCAGGAGTTGGTGAAAAACACCGAAAAACGGTTGGAGGAGATCCGCGCCACCGTGGACGAAAAATTGCAGAAAACCCTGCACGAACGGATCGGCCAGTCGTTTGAGATGGTCGGTAAACAGTTGGAACACGTGCAGAAAGGGTTGGGGGAGATGCATCATTTGGCCCAGGATGTGGGGGGGCTGAAAAAGGTGCTGAGCAATGTAAAGATGCGGGGAAACATCGGGGAGGTCCAGTTGGAGATGTTGCTGGAGCAGGTGCTGGCGCCCGAACAGTACGATACGAATGTGAAGACCAAAAAAGGATCGGATACGTTGGTGGAGTTCGCGGTCAAGCTGCCGGGCAAGGACAGCGCGAACCAATGTGTCTATCTTCCTATTGACGCAAAATTCCCCAAGGATGCCTACGAGCAGTTGCTGGAAGCCTATGAATCGGACGATCCGGCCCGGATCGAAGCCGCCTCGAAAAATATCGAAACTACGATCAAAACTATGGGAAAGGAGATCCGGGAAAAATACCTGGACCCGCCTTTTACCACCGATTTCGGCATTATGTTCCTTCCTTTTGAATCGATCTATGCAGAGGTCGTTCGCCGGACGCAACTGATGGAGCAGTTGCAACGGGATTACAAGGTCATTGTTACCGGCCCCACTACTTTAGCCGCTATTCTCAACAGCCTGCAAATGGGGTTTCGCACCCTGGCCATCCAGAAGCGAAGCAGCGAAGTGTGGCGAGTGCTGGGGGCAGTGAAGACGGAATTTACCAAATTCGGCGGGCTGCTGGAAAAAGCCCAGAAAAACATCCAGACCGCCGGTAATCAGATCGAGGAGGTGATGGGCAAGCGGACCCGGGCCATCCAACGCCGGCTGAATACGGTGGAGATGCTGCCTCCTTCGGAAACCGGCCTGCTAACAGACGACCTGGAGGTTCCCGAAGAGGAGGCCGAAACATTCGGCGAGGAGTGAGAAATGTAAACAGGCTCTTAATTACAAACTCCGCAGTTCTCTGACGACCGAATCCCGCAAGACGGTGAATGCCGCCTGGTTCTCCGGTTTTACCGGCTCTTTGGGTTGGGATTTGATCTTTAACGGATCGAGCGGACGACCGTTTTCGTGTACCCGGAAGTCCAGGTGCGGGCCGGTGGACATCCCCGAACTCCCCACGTAACCGATCACCTCTTTTTGCGCTACTTTCTGCCCGACCTTTAATCCTTTGGCGAATCTGGAGAGGTGCATATAGGTGGTGACGTAGGAGTTGGCGTGTTTGATCTTTACATAGTTCCCGCCGCCTTTCCTGTCGTATGCCCTGGCTGTTACCGTACCGGCGCCGATGGCGTAGACGGGTGTTCCCACGGGAGCTGCATAGTCGACCCCGTGGTGCGAACGGTAGCGCTTTAAGACCGGATGGAAACGGCTGTTGGAGAAGCGGGAGGTGATGCGGAAAAAATCCAGCGGCGCTTTCAGGAAGGCCCCTTCCAGGCTCTTCCCATGCTCGTTGAAATACATCCACTCGCCGCTCTGAAAAAACGGAATCGCGAAGTGGGCGCTGTCTGCATGGGTGAAGAGGGCCCCCAGGATCCGGAAGTTCGAGAGTTCTTTGTCCTCTACGAACTCCTGTTCGTAGATCACCCGGAATTCATCCTGTTTCTGCAAGCCGAAAAAGTCGATGGTCCAACCGAAGATCTGCGCCAATTCAACCGCCAGCACCGGATCGGTGCCGGATGCCGACATGGCGTTCCAAAGAGAGGATTCCACCGTCCCCGCGACCTGTTTCCGGACCCATTCCACGGGGTATTTCACAACTTCGGTTTTGTAGTCATCCCGCAAGTCGAAAAGTACGTAGCTCCGGGGGCCTGCTTCGTAGACCCAGAAGCTCATCGGAGCGGTCGTGTCCCGGGGGTAAAAACAGGCGTATGCCTGCCCCGGACGGATCTTGCGGACATTGAAAACGCCTTTGGAAGATTCGACCAGCCGGTGTATCTCCCGCCCGGACAATCCGTGGGCGGCCAGAATGGTGGAGAGGCTTTGGTTTTTGCTCACCACCCCGTAGTCTACGTGGTAATCGTCGATGGGTATTCCGTATTTGTAAACGATCTCCCGGACTTCTGCCGAGTCGGTGATGTCCACTTCGTCCATGGAGCGATCCAACAGACGACCTTTGGGCATGAAGATCAGCACCAGGAAGAGGATCCCCAAGGCGGAGGAGAAAATTATTCTCTGTTTTTTATTCATACGTTGTATTTTTCTCATTAGGTCGTATGGAACCCTTTGCAACAACATCTTCTTTGGCGTTTGTTCGCATGCGGGTTTCATGGTTTTGTCTGTTTGCAATGATCTTTTTGCGCCGGCCCAAAAAGAATCCCAGTATACCCAGAGCGACGACGGTTCCGGATATCCAACCGACGGTATGATCTAAATTCAGGCCGCCCGCTTTGTGGGAAGAGACCATAAAATAGGCTATACAGACTGCCGTCAGGAAGGCTGCCGGCAACGACAACATCCAATGGGGTTTTCCCTGCCTGACCAAGTAGACCGAACCAGCCCACAGCGTAATGGAGGTCAGCACCTGGTTGCAGATGCCCACATATTTCCACAAGGTGGAGAAGTCAAAGCGGCACAAAAAATAGGCCAGGACAAAGATGGGTACCGTTACCAACAAGCGGTTCTTGACCGGCTTTTGCGTGTATTTCAAGGCATCCGCAATGATCAGGCGCATGCTCCGGAAAGCGGTGTCTCCGGTGGTGATGGGACAGATCACCACCCCAATGATGGCGATGACAGCCCCGGTTATCCCCAGCCAGGATTTACAGACCTCTTCCACCAATACCGCCGGTTCTTTGCCGGCTGCGTTCAATCCTTCCGGCCCTCCGCAATACGCCATGGCGGCGGCGGCCCAGATCATGGCCACAATGCCCTCTGTGATCATAGCCCCGTAAAAACAGGGACGCCCGTACTTCTCATCGGTCATGCAACGGGCCATCATGGGAGATTGCGTGGCATGAAAACCGGAGATGGCCCCGCAGGAGATGATCACAAACATGGTGGGGAAAAGGTAGTTGCTGTCTGCCTGGGCGTGCAGGTTGCCCAAGGTCTCCCCTGTCAGTTCCGTCATTGCAATGTCTCCGGCAACCGCCTGGTACAGCATCGTAACGAGGATACCGCCGGCCATAAAGATCAATGCGGCGCCCATTACGGGATAGATCTTCCCGATGATCTTGTCCACCGGGAGCAAGGTGGCGATGATGTAATAGAGAAAGATGACGTACAACCAGATCCGCATGTCCCAACCGGTCAGGCTTGCCAACAGCACCGACGGCCCGTTTACAAACGATACGCCTACGGCTATCAGTAAAAAAGCCGTAAAGACGACCATGAGTTTCCGGATGTTTTTCCCCAAGTATTTGCCGATGATGTCCGGCAGGCTCATGCCGTCGTTCCGCAGGGAAAGCATGCCGGAAAAGTAGTCGTGCACCGCCCCCATAAAAATACAACCGAACACGATCCAAAGATAGGCGACCGGCCCGTAAGCCGCTCCCAGCACCGCCCCGAAGATAGGCCCCAACCCCGCTATGTTGAGAAATTGGATCACATATATTTTCCAGGGTTTTAAGCGCTGATAATCTACCCCGTCGGCCAGCCGGCAGACCGGAGTGGCCCGTTCGGAAGAGATGCCGAAGAAGCGTTCCGTAAATTTTCCGTAGGTAAAATAGCCAACGATCAATAAGGCGATTCCTGCCAAAAATGTGATCATGCCTTATCTTCTTTTCTTTTTGAACCCTTTTTTGTCTTTTCCTCTCTTTCCGAAGCGACGCCTCTGCCATTCGTCCTGTGCGGGAGGCCCGGAGCGGTCGGAACGATGGGGACGGGCCGGACGTCCCTCTTCGAGCAGGACGAAATCCAATTGCCGGGAGACCAGATTGGCCTTGGCTACCTGAACGGTGACGGTGTCGCCCAATTGGTAGCGCTTGCCGTAATGGCGGCCAACGATGCAGTAGTTCTTTTCGTCGAACTCGTAGTAGTCGTCCTCCAGCTCGTGCATGGGAACCAGGCCTTCGCATTTGGACTCTTCCAACTCCACATAGAATCCCCATTGTGTCACTCCGGAGATAGTCCCCTGAAAGGCCTCTCCGATCTTGTCCGACATAAATTCGACCTGCTTGTATTTGATGGAGGCCCGTTCCGCGTTGGCCGCCAGTTGCTCCATCGACGAAGCGTGTTCGCACATCTCTTCGTATTTCTCCTGGCTGACGGAGCGGCCGTCGTCCAGGTAGCGTTGCAACAGCCTATGTACCATTACGTCCGGGTAGCGCCGGATGGGCGAGGTGAAGTGGGTGTAGTGATCAAAAGCGAGGCCGTAATGGCCGATGTTGACCGTGGAGTAGACCGCTTTGGCCATGGTGCGAATGGCCAAGGTCTCTATCAGGTTCTGTTCCGGACGGTCTTTTACCTCTTGCATGAGGTTGTTCATGGAGGCAGTCAAGGCTTTCCGGTTGGAGAGTTTTAATCCGTAGCCGAATTTCGATATGAACCGGTTGAAGTCCGTTAGTTTCTCTTCCGTCGGCTTGTCGTGAATCCGGTAGACAAAGGTTTTGGCCTTCTGCTTGCTTTGTCCTTTCCCGATCTTTTCCGCCACCTTTTTGTTGGCCAGCAGCATAAATTCTTCGATCAGTTTGTTGGCCTCCTTGGACTGTTTGAAGTAGACACCCAACGGTTTTCCTTTTTCGTCCAGGTTGAATTTTACCTCTATCCGGTCAAAGTCGATAGCGCCGCCCCGGAAGCGCTCTTCCCGCAGTTTCTGCGCCAACCCGTTCAGCAAAAGCACCTCTTTTTGGTACTCTCCGGGCGCTCCTTCGATGATCTCCTGCGCCTCTTCGTAGGTGAAGCGCCGATTGGAACGGATCACCGTCCGGCCGAACCACTGGCTGGTTACTTTGGCCTCTGCGTCCAGTTCGAATACGGCGGAAAAGCAGAATTTGTCTTCATCCGGCCGCAAGGAACAGAGGCCGTTGGAGAGTTTCTCCGGCAACATGGGGATGGTCCGGTCCACCAAATAGACCGACGTCGCCCGGGCGTACGCCTCCCGGTCCAACAACGTATCGGGCTGTACGTAGTGACTCACATCCGCAATGTGTACGCCGATTTCGTAGCGCCCCTTCCCCACTTCCCGCACCGAAAGGGCGTCGTCGAAGTCTTTGGCGTCTTTGGGGTCTATTGTAAAGGTCACCGTTCCCCGGAAATCCCGGCGGCGGGCGATTTCACCGGCCGGCAGTTCGTCCGGAATGCGTTCGGCTGCTTTCTCCACTTTTTTCGGAAAGGCGACAGGCAGTTCGTACTCCGCCATGATGGCGTTCATCTCCGTATCGTTGTCGCCGGGCTGGCCCAGCACCTGTATCACGGTGCCCACCGGATTTTTCTGGTGCTCCGGCCACTCGGTGATCTGAACGACCACTTTGTCCCCGTTTTTCGCTCCCCCCAAATGGCTCAGCGGAAGGAAAACATCGTAGGGCATCTGTTTGCCGGAGGGGAGCAGAAAGGCGTAGTTGTCGGATCGCTGCACCACCCCCACAAAGGTGCTTTTTTTCCGCTCCAGGATCTCGACCACTTCCCCCTCGATCCGTTCCGCTTTGCGCCGGGCGTAGACCAATACCTTCACTTTGTCCCCGTTCAGGGCGTGTTTCAGGTTCGGGAAGGCGACGAAGATATCCGATTTGCTTTCGGGAGAGATGACGTAAGCGGCTCCTTTGGCGGTCAGCTCTACCTCTCCGGTGATGTAAGATTTTACCGTCGGTTCTTCTTTGAATTTGTTTTTGGCCATACTCTTTTAAATTTCTCCCCGAAGTTACACAATAAAATAAAAAAGCGGCCCGAAAGCCGCTTTTTTTATTACGCCAACCCTTTGGCTAACTTCTCTTTTACTTTTACGAGCATGTCGTCGGTCATCTTTTTCAGGTCGTATTCCGCTTTCCACCCCCACTCGTCGTGCGCTGCCGAATCGTCCATGCTGTTGGGCCAACTGTCTGCGATTGCCTGTTTAACCGGATCTACCTGATAATCCAACCGGAAGGCCGGTATGTGTTTGCGGATCTCCGCCGCGATCCCTTCCGGGTCGAAACTCATGGCGGCAATGTTGAAACTGTTCCGGTGTTTCAGTTTTTTCGGATCGGCCTCCATCAGCTCCACCACGGCGCGGAGTGCATCAGGCATGTACATCATATCCATATAGGTGCCCGCCTTGACGTTGCAGGTAAAAGCGCCTTTGCGCAACGCTTCGTAGTAAATCTCCACAGCGTAGTCGGTGGTCCCACCGCCCGGCAGGGTCATGTAAGAGATCAGGCCGGGGAAACGCACGCTCCGGGTGTCTAACCCGAACCGGTTGAAGTAGTAGTCGCTCAGCAACTCGCCGGTTACTTTGCAAACGCCATATATGGTGGTGTTGGAGCGTTGCAGGGTGTCCTGCGGTGTTTTATCTTTGGGAGTGTCATTTCCGAATGCGCCGATGGAACTGGGGGTAAAGACCGCACAGTTGTTGTCTTTGGCTATTCCCAACGAGTTGGTGAGCGCCCCGATGTTGATGTTCCAGGCAAGTTCCGGGTTCTTTTCGCCCGTAGCCGACAAGAGCGCCACCAAATTAAAGATGGTGTCGATTTTGTAGTTCCGGACGATGTCGATGTACCGGCCTTTGTCCAATACATCCAGCGCTTCGAAAGGTCCCGCTTCCGCCAGGTTTTTACATTTCTCTGCGCTGATATCCGCAGCTACCACGTTGTTGTCTCCGTAAATAGCCCTGAGATAAGGCGCCAACTCAGACCCGATCTGCCCGCCGGCCCCGATAATGAGTATTTTTTTCATCTGTTTTTAATTTGTTTTTATGGCTGTAAGGAACTCACCATTGCGGGAACAAAAATACATTTTTCAACGAACTATTCGTATTTTTGCAGAAAATTTAAACAGACCCCTATCTATGACGGCATCAGCTCAGACACCCCAAATCACGATCTATACCGACGGGGCGGCCAGCGGCAATCCGGGGCCGGGCGGTTTCGGCGTTGTCTTGCTTTCCGGCCCGTACCGCAAGGAGTTGATGGGAGGGTTCCGGAAAACTACCAACAACCGGATGGAGCTGCTGGCGGTAATTGTTGGGTTGGAGGCTATCAAAAACGAGGGTGCCGAAGTGGTGGTGTACTCCGATGCCCGCTACGTGGTGGATGCTGTAGAAAAAAACTGGGTGTTCGGTTGGGAGAAGAAGGGGTTCCGGGGAAAGAAAAACCCCGATTTGTGGAAACGCTTTCTATCGGTTTTACGGAAACACCGGGTACGGTTTGTGTGGGTGAAGGGACACGCTTCCGTACCGGAAAACGAACGGTGTGATCAGTTGGCGGTAGCCGCCTATAAAATGCCCTCCCTGCAAATTGATCACGCTTACGAAGCGGAAGACTCTCCTCTATTTTAACGGTTCTGTCAGTTCAAATATAACCGGCACTTCGTAGTCCAAAGCTGTCGGTTCTCCCCGCACCCGGACGGGCCGCCACCGGGGCATATCCCGGATCAAGCGGAGAGCGGCAGAATCCAGGAGGGGATGCACGTGCCGGACTATCCGGACCCGGTCTATCGTCCCGGATTCCGCGATCCGGAACCCCACAACGACCGTCCCCTCAATCTCCTTCTTTTTGGCTTCCGGTGGGTAATACATCCGCCGGAAAATGTAATTCCGGACGTTTTCGTAATTAAAAGGGAGGCACGTATCGGCCGGGAAAGGAGGTACTGGCAAGCTATCCGTTTGAACCCGATCCAGAGAATCTCGTCCCTCCTTTCCGACCGGAACGATCGGATCTCCTTTTTCCGGTTGCAGAAACAGGCAAGCTCCAAAAAATAACCAAAGGATAATTAAATTCATACCCAACCATTTAAACCGTCTCTTACGCTATGGACAAAGGTAAAAAATAAATTCTTAAAAAGTTTTTTGAAAATATTTTGGAGGAAATGAAAAAAGCGCTACATTTGTACCCGCTGTTAAGCACGGGCGCTTAGCTCAGTTGGTTCAGAGCATCTGGTTTACACCCAGAGGGTCGGGGGTTCGAATCCCTCAGCGCCCACAAGAAAAGAAAGCCGAAAAGCGACATAGGGAAGACAATCCCCCGCAATATCAACAGATTGCGGGGATTTTTGTTTATTGTCTGTCCAGAAGGTCAAAAAGAGGTCATAAAAAGACATATTTCAGTGTCCAAATCGTACCCCTTTTTCGATTTTTTCACAAGGGGGTTCATTGCTACTTTATTACTTGAAGAAAATATTGATATTCACTACATCCAAAATATGTTAGGACATACAAATCCGATTCGGGGAAAATCGTCAAAGACACGATCGAAATCGCGAACGGGCGTAACCGGCTGAAAATCTCGGCTGAAGCGAGTGCGTTTCGTTGTCCGTTGCCACGACCGGCGAGTCCGTTCAGGTAAGTGAAATTATACTCGATTCCGGAAGTTTCAGGCATTGTTCAACAATATCCCGGGCCTTATAGCCTTTCCGCATGAACTTGAGTGTGACCACAGTCGCCTAAAGCAACACCGAATTTGCTCCGAACGGAGGCCGCCAGATTTTGGCCGGTAAAATGCATCTTGTCTTCCATAATTGTTTTATTTTTGTACGACACAAATATAAAAGACATAGCCGTAAATCAGATCCTGCGATATATGTACGGTTCAAATTTAAACCTTGTTTTTTCATTTGGCTCCTCTTTTTCTTCGAACGGTATCGATGCCTTTTCCAATGACCCTTTAATGTTATCCAGGAAAAGGAAGCGGCTCAATACATCCTTTCTGAATTTCTTACTTATAGGGAAAGATTGATTATCGATATAAAGCATATTTCCGACAAATTTATCTACAAAATTCCTGTTTACTACAAACGAGCGATGTATCTGTACAAATAGCTCCGGTGCTAACTTATTCTTTACATCCGACAAAGGGTGAGTGGTGATAATACGGGGCTTGTCTGTAACGTAAATATAGCTATAACTCCGAGAAGCTTCTATCCATTTGATACTTGTAAACGGAATTTTCTTGAAATAATCATTTTGACGTACAAACAAAGCATCCGGCATGGTAATCCTTTCAACCGGATCATTCGCTTCCAACGATAACTGTCGGAATCGACCGTGACAGATCTTCATTTTGTTTATCCTGAGATAATTTTCAAGTTCATCCTGTGTATTAAAACAAATGATTTCAATATCTTCTTGAAATTCCTTTGGCAATTCTATGTACAAAAGATTCTGTGAGTTTTTTAATAGGAGATACTTCATAATTTAAATTGATTAAGATAATAAACTCACTAAAGAAAGGAAATGGAAAGGATTATCCATCTTTTTATTTCCAAATACTCCCGATCATTTTCCCTTTGAACAAAAAAAATCCCCGATGTACGGTGAAAATCGACATCGGGGATGAAAAGGGAGGAAGAGATTACATTATTACATAATTTATCACTTGGAATGATATTTCAATCCTCTCATCGACATGATTCTCTATTCTTACAGAGTATCCATCGATGCCTCTCAGTTTTTTAAGGTATAACTCCTTTTTAAGTCGCGCTCCGGCAATCACAGCGTCAAAGCCCTCTTGACTCGCCATCCTTACCTGAAAACCACCGGCGGGCTCTCCGATAATATTACCAAACCATTTTCCTCCGCCAATTACTGTAACTTCACAATTCATAATTTTATAAATTAAATTTACACCTACTCTATACGTTTTTCGGCATCTCCGGACGGCTATTGTATCTGACCGTCTGATTTTTATAAGCTTACATCTCAAAGATAGAAGAATATGCGGTTACCGGAAAATAGAATTTTCCAATACAGCAAATCACTTTTCTACCGGCTTTCGTTCTTATCCCTGCTGGTCAGACAGACGATTTCTATCCTCAAAAATATACCGGGAACCAGAAACAAGCTGTCCGGAATACATATCGTAATGCAGGAAAATAGAATTTCTTCCCTGGTTGTAAAAAAACCAATTTTGCGGTGTAAGCTTACAAAATAACAGGTTTAATTAAAAACGAAACGTCATGAAAGAAAAAGTAATTAGTAGTACGGGACTTCCCGGTATGCTGGGTAGTGTTAATCCGCAAGATGTAGAATTGGTTATTAAAACAGGCTTTGGACATGGCTGCGACATCACGGGCGAATTGGGTTCAAATAATTGCCTTGCCGCAATTCTGGATTATGAACTGCTGAAACAAGTCGGATATATCAGCGTAGATGATACGCCGGATTCCATCGTAACGGATATCACGGGAGATACTTACGAGAAGACAACGCAAAAAATCAACAAAACCTTCAGTCTGGGAGCAAGCTTGAAAAAGGGTGATTCCACACCTTTCCAAGGGAATCTTTCCGTTGTCACAAACAACTCCATGAACAATGAAGATACATATGAATACGGTATCAAAATGCTCATCGACAAAAAATTCTCTCTGTCATTGAACCCACAGGCGAAAGCCAGCTGGAAAAAGTATATGCTGTCAGAGGCATGGAACAACATCAACGGCATTACAGAGAACGGCTCACCACTCTATCCGACCACTCTGTCCGATCTGAAAAGATTGTTTCTGGATTACGGAACTCACCTGATCACAAAAGCTTTCTACGGAGCTAAGTACGAATACTATATGCTGCGCGAAACTTCGTTTTGGGAAAGTGACATCACCACGCAGGTAAATATGGATCTGCATTTCAAGTTTCCCGTATCAGCGGATGGAAAAATATTGGAACTTGATTCGAGTAAAAAATTCAGTCAACAAGATACAGAGTGCTACAAGAACACAAGTAAAATTGTCAAGGAGCGCAAAATCGGTGGTGATACTTCCATTACGGGGCTGGCCGAATGGCAGGCATCCTGTAACTTTAATAATCCGCGTTCAATGGCCATGTTGGGCTATGTATATTCACCGTCCGGTTCGTCTAATGAAGAAAATGGCTTGATCCCTCTGTGGGAATTTGTGGAAGACCCTGCACGTCGGGAAAGGATGAAAGAAGCTCTTGATGCTTTCATTCAGGAGCGTATTTTTCAAGCCATTCCTTACAAGAAAGTCATTACGGATGTTATCGGTCGTCAGTTTGAAAAAGGGGAAACGGCTCCTGAATACTACTATGCCATTGACAATACAGGCTCCAAGCCTGTCAACCGGAAATATTTCAGGTTACCGGAGAATATATTCAATCATGTGACCGGCAGTAAAAAAGGCAGCTTCTATTTTTATTATGCGATGGGACATGCGCATACAGAAGGTCTGGTTGGCATAAAATTCGTGGACAAGAAAAAAGTGGACGGTTCAGAATGGATAGCCCGTGGCAATCACTCCAATGAAGGCGTTGCAGGTTGTTTGACCGACAACATTGTAGCAATCAAAAAAGCTCCGTTATCCAACGGAGAAGTGAAAGCCGCCGATTCGGAAATGATTTCAGGCTTCGGTGTTAAAATCAGCGGTAAAAATTATAAAATATCCAAAGGGACTACCGATAAATTCAAATGGACTGAAAACGGAGCCCCATGGTACAGTGCCGGATTGGTTCACGATGATATAAAATGTATCTCTACAACGGACAAACAGAATGAATTTTAGGTACATCCGGATATTTTCAGTAACGAGGGAGTAGAATCTAAATCTCCTCCGAATTTTAAAAGTTGATTTGTCCAGGTTCGATGTTTTAACATCGGCTTGGACAAATTTTTTTACTATCTGAAACAGCTTCTTAAAATTTCCGGCAAATCAATCCTGCCTCATAAAAATGACGTCCTCTCAACCACAGTACAATCATTTTCTGCAAAGGTGCGATTTTTATGCAAATCATAAAATGGTGGTTTGTGATTTGCATAAATGATTGTGTTCCCCAATATACTTATTTATACCCTTTCCACCCACTCCCCGTTTTCCCGAATCAACTGTTCCAGGGCCGCGACAGCTTCGCTTTCCGGCACGGCCGTTCTGACCATTTGTTGTCCCTTGTAAAGATTGACTTTTCCGTTACCGGCACCGACATAACCGTAGTCGGCATCCCCCATCTCCCCGGGGCCGTTCACCACGCATCCCATCACAGCTATTTTCAACTGATCCAGGTGCGCGAAAGCCGATTTTACCCGGCCGACCGCCTCTTCCAGGTTGTAGAGGGTGCGCCCGCAGCTGGGGCAACTGACAAACTCCGCTTTGTAGCGCCTCGCTCCCACCGATTGCAGGATGTTCCGGCTCAGTTCCAGGGCAGGCAGGCCATTACCTGCCCCCGGAAGGGTGATCCACAGGCCGGCCGCCAAACCGTCGATAAAGAGCCCCGCCGTATGGGCGGCTATTTCCAACGGCGTCCGCTCCGGGTCGAACCGTTCCGGCTTTACCCGGATGATCACCGGCAGGTCCGGCAATCCGGCCGTCCGAAGCGCATCAAACAAAGAGCGGTAGTGTGTGTAGTCCGGAACAGAAGAGAGAACGGCCACTGCTTTTTTATCCTGTTGTAAAACCGCTGCCAATTCCGCATCCAACTCCCCGGCGTGGTCCAATTCCACAAAACGGTACGGGCCGGACGCCGCCCGGTGCTCCTTTTTATAAGTCGCTGCCGTCATCAAGGGCGAAGCATTCCGGTTGTAGATACCGGCCACATCTAAATTCGCGTAAGGCACTACAACAATTGTCTCTTCCGGCAGTTTTGTCCACTCGGGGCCAAGCGCTTCGGTATAGATCACTTCGGGCGCTTTCCGTCCGGCAAACAAGCGCAGTCCCAAAGCGGGATCTGCCTCCCCCTTCTCCCGGAAATCCAACACCCCTGTCACCTTTTCATCGATGGCCGCTTCCGCCGAAACATCTGCCACAACAAACGGGCGGGCGGGCGTACCCGAAACAGCCGCTCTGTGCTGTTCATAGTGAGGGACACATACATCCAACAACAGGCGGGCTACCGGGATCTCACGTTCGGGGGCCTCTGTCAGGGAAACCCGTATCGTATCCCCGATCCCCTCGTTCAACAGACAGCCGATGCCGGCCGCCGAACGGATCCTCCCATCCTCTCCTTCTCCCGCCTCTGTAACACCCAAATGCAGCGGATAATCCATTCCCTCCCGTTCCATCTCCCGGACCAGCAGCCGCACAGCCGTTACCATGATCCGGCAGTTGCTTGATTTTAAGGAAATCACCACGTCCCGGAAGCCGGTATCCCGGCAAATCCGGAGGTACTCCAGCGTAGCTTCCACCATCCCTTCCGGCGTGTTCCCGTACCGGTTCAGGATGCGGTCGGAAAGCGAACCGTGGTTGGTGCCGATGCGGACAGCCGTCCGGTGCTCCCGGCAAACATCCAAAAAAGCCGTAAACTTTTCCCGCAACTGCTGCAACTCCTCCGCGTACGCCCCTTCCGTATACTCCACCCGGCGAAAAACCGCCCGTTTATCGGCAAAATTACCCGGATTGATCCGCACCTTCTCCACATACCGGGCAGCTACCATGGCAGCCTCCGGATTGAAATGGATATCGGCCGAGAGCGGGGTGGTATACCCCTTTTCCCGTAAACGCTCCCGGATATTTTTCAGGTTTTCGGCCTCTTTCACCCCTTGGGCCGTAATCCGCACCAACTGCCCGCCGGCTTGAATAATACGAATGGCTTGCTCCACGCAGGCTTCGGTATCCAGCGTATTGGTGTTCAGCATGGATTGAACCGCTACCGGTTCTTCGGATGAGAGTGTAAGCGTACCGATGTGTACGGTACCGGTATGTCGCCGCATAGTTATGACTCCATGAGTTTTTTTATGTTTCGGGTATTTCTCACATTCCGGATCTCCTTCCCGTCCGCCGTATAAGCGTAGTCGATCTCTTCCCGGTACACTTCGGTTACTCTTCGGCGCACCGTTTTGCCGGTGGAATTGATGGTTCCGTTCTGTTCGCTCAACGGTTCCGGAAGGATCGACACCACGGCAGGCAGCCAGCGTTCCGGAAAGAGGCCGGCATGTTTACCGCCGTGCCGGAACTCCAACAACTCCTCTCCTATCTTCTCCAGCATTAATTTGTATCCCTCTACAGAGTCCGGGGTCACCCCCCGGCTCTTCGCGTACTCTTTCAATGCCGCTTTAGCCGGGGCGATCAGACCAACCGTATAAGGAGACTGGTTGTTGTACAATACGCAATTTTCTATGTAAGGAGAGGTTTCAACGATGGCCTCTTCTATTCCTTCCGGACTGTACTTCTCCCCGTCGTTGGCGATCAGCAAAGATTTGAACCGCCCCTGTACGACCAGATATCCCTGCCCATCTATATACCCCAAGTCACCGGTATACAGCCATCCCTCCCGGATCGTTTCCGCCGTCGACTCCTCGTTCCGCCAATACCCCTTCATGACATTTCCCCCGCGAATGACAATTTCACCGGGTTCGCCGGGAGGCAGTTTCCGGCCATCCGATGCACAGATTTTCAACTCAATAGGGGTTACCAGTAACCCGGAAGTCCCGAATTTATGGAATTCCGGCGTGTTGGAACTGATGACGGGAGCGGCTTCGGACAAGCCATATCCCTGGTACATCGGAATGCCCAACGCCCGGTAATAGTGCTGCAACTCCCGGTCAAGCAAAGCTCCGCCACCGATAAAATAACGGAGATTTCCTCCGAAATTTTCCCGTATTTTTTTAAATACAAGGCTGTCAAACAGCCACATCAACGGGCGCATCGTCACCTTAAACCCCTTGCCTTTGTAATTGCCATCGCCGTAATACCAATATCCCAACCGCAATCCCAAGCGGTAAAGACAACCGGCCAATTTCCCCTTTGCAGCGATCCCCGCCTCGATGTTTTTCCGGAAGTTCCGGGCAATGGAGGGTACGCTGAGCAGAATGTGCGGCTTGATCTCCCGCATGTTCCGGGGAATATTCCGCAAAAATTCCAGGGGAGAACGGCCGAAATCCGCCGCTGCCAAAGAAGCTCCGTTGTACATGAAGGAGTAGATACCCACCGTGTGGGCAAAACTGTGGTCCCAGGGGAGAAAAAGCAACACTCTGTAGTGTTCGGGGATCCGGATCAGCGTGTCGGCCTGCAATACGTTGCTCACGTAGTTGCCGTGGGTCAGCATCACCCCTTTGGGTTCCGCTGTTGTTCCGGAGGTGTACGAAATGTTAGCCAGGTCCTCTTCCTGTACGGAAGCAGCTATCCGCTCCAGTTTGCCGGCATGGGTATCCAACCAGCGCTTTCCATTTTTGATGAGTTCTCCGACAGAAGTGTATCCGGCACCAATCAATGCAGCCCGTCCAAAGACAAAAACAGTCTCGACCGATTCCAGTTGGGGCCGGATCTTTTCCAGGACAGCAGCAAAATAAGGCGATGCAAAGACAAAACGGGCGCCAGAGTGGTTCAACCGGAAGAGCAACTCCTGTTCCGTCAACCGGACATTCAGGGGAACACAGCAGCCTCCTGCGTACAATATGGCTAATTCACTGCAAACCCAGTCGCTGCATCCTTCGCTCAGCAAAGCGACACGCTGTCCCCGCTTCAACCCCCGGAACAGCAATCCTCCGGCCAGCCCCCTGACCCGCGCTTTTGTTTTCCGGTAGGTTAACGCCTCGTATTTCCCCTCCCGCTTCTCCCACAGATACGGATTGTCCGGAAATTTCCCGCAACTGCGTTCGAATAGATCAATGATCGTGTTCATCCCATCTTTTTATCCCGTAAGAATCAAACCGGATGTTTAAATTTTCCCTCGATAAAGGTATGGCTTATTGGTGAAAAACACAAACCGTTGCAGAACCTGACTAAGAGTCTGTTTAAATTTTATTCCACACTCCTTTCGGCAGGATTTTCATCAGCAGGGCTACATAACGCCAACGTTTGGTGATGTATGCGATCTGCTTTTTTGCCCGGAGCGCTTTGTATATTTGCCGGGCGGCTTTGGGGACAGGGGCCACCCAGAACACGCCATCGCCCTGCGCCAGGGTTGTATCTACGAATCCGGGGCGGATGTCGGTGATGTGGATCCTACACCTCTCTTTTTTTGCTTTGGCCCGCAAGCTTTCCAGGTAGTTGATCTGATAGGCTTTTGTAGCGCCGTATGCAGGGGCGAAACGGTTCCCGCGAATGCCGGCGACAGAACTTACGGAGGCCAGATGACCACTGTTTTGCCGGGCGAAAAAGGCATACGCCCAGTCAGCCACACAGGTAAATCCCACCACATTCACCCGAATGGCCTCGATCTCTTTGTCAAAATCGAGCGCCGGATTCCGGTGGCCTGTCCCCGAATTGTAGACGAGCAGGTCCAAACCGCCGAGTTCTGCTACCAACTCTTCCAGGTTTTGAACAACGGTGTCTGTATCGTACACATCGAAAGGCTTGATCCGGAACGCCGGGGGATTCTGCGCCTGCAATTCCGCCAGTTTTTCGGCCCTTCGGCCGGTGACTCCTACTACATAACCGTTTTGAGCCAATATTTCAGCTAACCCTCTGCCGATGCCCGAAGTAGCTCCGACCACAATCGCCCGTTTGCCGTTCATCTTCTTTTTGTTCATTGAAAGCAGTGTTTGATGCTATTTTATGCGGATTAATCCCACAAATTTCTAAAATACTTTTTAAACAGATCCAATGCTTCTTCCTGCATTCCTTTTTTATATGCTTCTATTTCGTTTAATCTGTCCCAATACTGTTTTGCCAATTGCGGTTCAACTTCACCCTCTTTCATCCTATAAAATTGCACGTCTGCCTCATTAACCTCACACGGTTCCAAGTTTACTCTCTTATTTTTACGAGATTTGTATTTTTGTTTGTAATATTCTTCCTCAAATTCATTGGTATGTGAGCAGGTGTTATCACTCATTTCCCGGAAACAGAAGATCATTCTGTCCAGTACTTCGTCCCAAGCCTTTATAGCTTCCTCAATCTCTTCTTTCGAGCTATTTTCATGTTTACAAAATTCATTCGGAACACCGTGTTTGGTCTGTTTTAAATCGGTCAGCATTTGCGGCATAATCGTTTCAAACCACGTGTCAATATGCCAAACATCGCGATAAGAATAACCTTTCACGGCACGCTGTTGCCAATGTTTTAGTGTTGCCAGGAAGTTTTGTATTTTGCCATACATTTTGCGAAAAGCACGCATAGTCATCTGAATTTTAAACTGATTCCGAGGGTTCAAATGTCGTGAAAAATAATCAAAAAAAGAAAGTACCAATGCATTGGGGGGGACTCAAAAATAAATTTCTGAAAATAAATCCGGAGTATGGAGAATTTGCTTTATCTTTGTCGACGGTAAAAGTGATCGGATTCCCTGAAAATTAGCAAAGTGGTTCCGTGGATGCTTTTGCAGATTTATTAATTTAATTTTTTTAGTGTGAATATTTTTGTTGCAAAAATGAGTTCTGCCACAACTGGCGAGGACTTGGAAGCTCTCTTCGGAGAGTACGGTCATGTAAGCTCTGCCAAAATTATCATGGACAGGGATACCGGTAATTCTAAATGTTTTGGTTTTGTGGAGATGGACGACGACACTGAGGGGATGAATGCCATTAATGCGTTGAATGAAACAGAGTTTCAGGGACGTAAAATCGTGGTGAAAAAAGCGCGTCCGCGTGAAGAAGGCGGTGAAAGAAACAGCAGTGGTCGCAGACCTTACCGCAGAGATAACGGAGAAAGAAGATACGATCCCGAATATTGATGCAAAAAAAGCTGTCCTTTCCGGACAGCTTTTTTCTTTACCCTTTGTATTTTGATTTCAAAAAAGCGTGCAACACCCGGTGCAGGGTGTCCGCCTCTTTCAACCCCTCCTCCGACAGGTCACAACTATCTTCAAAAGCGTTACAGGCATCACTGAGCTGTTCGTCGGCTTCGATAAGGCCGGGGAAGTACTCCTCCAGCCACAACATGTCGTGTATGCGCATCTTTTCTATACAGGCCAACGCTAAACTCCGGGCTTCCAATAAATGGTTTTTCCGGTATTTTTCCAAAAAAAGCGTGATGATCGCATCTGTAAGGTAGTCGCCGAAATAGTGAAGCAAAAGAAGTCTCCTTTTATACGCTTCTGCGGCAAGAGTAGGATCGTCCTGCAAAGCGGACAGGGCTGACCCGATGCCGGCATAACTCAATTCGGCCGCCTCGATACCTTCTTCCTCTTCTTCGTCCAACTCCAGCAGCAGGGCTTTCAGCAGCGCATCGCTCAATTCGTCCTGCCTCTCCTGCCGGATGCTCTCCCCGTAGTAGAAACGGCGGTACACAAGGAGGTGGCGGAGCAAAGAGACAAGGCCTTTCCGGTCGCCCGCTGCACGCAGCCGATCGGCCTCTTGCAATAACTTTTCTATGGGCATCTTTGGGCTGTAGGTGGATCCCGGCATAGCTTTGTACTTATTTTTCAGCCGTTTCCGGCGCTTTGAAATTGGCCCACCCCTGCGCTTTCAGCTCAAAGGTGTTGCCGTCGCGGGTGGTCATGTAGCACCCTTCCGATGCTTTGCAGGTATGCCCGATGACGGAGATGTGTTCCAGGACGGAGAGTTCCTCGAACAACTCCAGGGGGGCGGTGAAGAGCAGTTCGTAGTCCTCTCCTCCGGAAAGGGCGCATACGGTGGCGTTCATGTTCAGCTCTTCCGCCATTTTGTAGGTTTGGTAGTCTATGGGGATTTTCTCTTCGTAAATGTTGCAGCCTACGCCCGATTGCCGGCAGATGTGCATCAGTTCGGAGGCCAATCCGTCGGAGATGTCTATCATGGAGGCCGGAACAATCTTTTTTTCCCGGAGCAGCCGGACGACGTCCAGCCGGGCTGCGGGTTTCAACTGGCGTTCCAGAATGTATTCGTAGCCGGAAAAGTCGGGTTGGACGGCGTCCGACCGGCCGGCAAAGACACTCTTCTCCCGTTCCAGCAGTTGCAGCCCCATGTAGGCGGCCCCAAGGTCTCCCGTTACGCAGATGAGTTGATTGGGACGGGCGGTATTGCGGCAGGTGATTTCGGGCCCTTCGGCCTCTCCTATTACCGTCACGGAGATGCACATACCGCTGACGGAAGAGGTGGTGTCGCCGCCGACAAGGTCTACTCCGTACTGTTCACAGGCTGCGTAGATGCCTGCGTACAACTCTTCCACCCCCTCTACGGAAAAGTGGTTGGAGAGGGCTAACGAAACGGTGATCTGTTTGGGTATGCCGTTCATGGCGCAGATATCGCTGACATTGACCGCCACAGCTTTGTAGCCCAAGTGTTTTAACGGTGTGTACGACAGGTCGAAATGGATGCCTTGTATCAACATATCGGTGCTGACCAGCATCTTTTTTTCCCGGTAGTCCAGCACCGCCGCATCGTCCCCGACCCCTTTCAGCGTGGAGCTGTTTTTATGTGTGATGCCCTGTGTCAGGTGTTCAATCAGCCCAAATTCTCCCAACGCGGAGAGTTTCGTGTATTTTTCTTTCTCACTCATATAATTGCCTCCTTGTTTCTATTGTGCAGCAAATGCCTGCATCCGTTGCGGTTGCAAAGATAGTGTAAGTAGGGCGATAAGACAAATAGCCGCTTAACGTCTGATAAAACAGTATTTGTTGTTCTATTATATTTGTGTTGATTGGCCGTTCCCTGCCCAAACGGTACAAGGAAGGACGTCTTCAGATAACACCCAATCTTCACAAGTTTGAAGATCAGGTATATGTGCACCGCCCACTCAGTGATACGATTTACCGGGCCACGCCGGACAGATGAAAAGCCATCTACCGGATAGAGATGAAAAAAATCGACGGGGAATCCAATCTAAGATCTATAACACAAAAAACAGGCCGAAGCAATTGTCCCGGATGATCGTTTACACAACCTGATGAACCGTGTCAGATCGCTCCAAAAAATCACTCGTTTACCTGAAAAAATGTGTAAATGTTTTGCACGTTTAAAAAAATTAACCATATTTGAAACGTTTTTGTTGTTAAATATGTTGCGATGTCGGATATTTTATACTGTATTTTTGTGAACTTACGCCGTTGTGGATTTTGTGTTGTGATCCTTACTATTTTTGTGACTTTCCTCTCCTCGTGCCGGCAGGAAGTCGTTATTTTGTACGGACAGACATTTGAACAGATCCGGGACAGCGCCCAAAAGACAGACGCCAATTTTTGTGTTGTACTTTCCAGTCCAGACTGCCCGCCCTGCAAGACATTCATTGAAAACGTCGGACACAGTACACAGAACGGTATGTTCCGGAATACTCTGTTCAACATCGTCGACGTTTCACGGCCCGAGAACAAGTGGTACACACAATGGATTTGCAGCGGAGCGATGCCAACGACCTGCATCTTCACTTCCGGAGGTAAACTAAAAGCTGTTGTGGCCGGAGCAGCCAGCCCCTCGTTGCAGTGTATTCAATCTGCCCTCAATGGTCGCACACTGTGCACCTCTTACTTTTATGACAGGAATTACCCGGTAACAAACGGCAGTCACCTCTCCCTGCTCAACAATTTGCTCGCCTGCAAACTGGATTTGGATAAAGGCGTTGACGTCGGTGAAGCCTTGAATGGCTACTTGGAGCAAACCAACTATCCTTGGCCTGTCTATCTTAAATGTTTGAATGAAGAGAAGCAGGGGCGACACGACGAAGCGGCCTATTGGGCCCAACAACTGTTAATGTTTGATGATATTTTCTACTATTACATCTACGGAGACCTCCACATACAGGCAAAATTCATCATCGATCCAAACTACATGCCTGAAGAGGACGCAGCGCTATCGGTGGTAAGTGAAGTGCGCCTGGAAGATTGCAAAGTGGGGCAACCGAAACTGTTTACATTGACGCTAAGCAACACTGGAAAAGTGCAGCTACAGATCCGGGACATCCGTGTCAGTTGCACTTGTTTGAAACTGTTTGAATCCAATCAGTTGGTATTGGAACCAGGAGAAAGCCAAACCGTGGATTTTGAATTTACGGCGGAGGAAACAGGGGAGGTGTATCGGGAAGTGATCTTTGTTTCCAACGGTATAGATGCGATTAAACAAGTAAAGATAGAGGCGCACGCCCAGTAATAACAAAATCAGAATTACGAATGATCACAATCGAACCACTACCGGCATCATATGCCGAACACACCGCCCGCGACGCAATAAAACCCGGGCTCCCGCATAGTAACAACGGGGGCCACAAATGCGGATTTGCTGCCGATGCAGTACAAAAGAAAAATGTATAAAACTTTAATTTATAATACCATGAATGCAACATTCAAAAAAATGATCGTGTTATTAGCAGTGTTAATGGCGATTACCCTACTTAACTCCTCTCAACTGTGTCCGCATGATATGTCAAATTATGCAACGCTTATTGCCAATCCTATTGATTGTCAGACTTATTTTTCGTGTACCAAGGGGGTCCCCATTCTAATGTTCTGTCCGGCTGGCCTACATTTCAACGACCGCTTAGATGTATGTGATTGGCCCGATAAAGCCGGATGTTCAATAAAAATATACCAAACAGTATATACTTCCTTACCATGTCCCGATGGGGAGGTGATGTATCATACCCTCTGTATACAGGGAAGCGCGGCATGTGATCCCTTTGATCCTTGTTCAACGCCCTTTGATTTTTAATTCTTGAACCGGTAGTAGAAATTACACACAGTCCGGAGTTTGGACGCAGGCTCCGGCTCATAAAATTTGGCCATGAATAAACTTGTCCTTTTATTGTTAGTTGCTGTTTTTTTTTCTTTTTGCGGAAAATCACAAACTTCCCGTATCCCGGTTGAGCATTCGGACATGAAAGAGATTGTACTCACCAACGAGAATACAATCTATCTTCAGGATTGGGTGCGGGATGTAGAGATCATTCCGCTGGAAACTTCCGACAAAGCACTGGTGGGCAACATAAGCGGAATAATTGTAACGGATAACCACATCATCGTTTACGATATATTTCAAACGAAAAGTGTCTTTATTTTTGGTCGGGACGGTAAGCACCGGGCCACTATCAACCGGCGGGGAAGAGGCCCTCAGGAGTATGTTAGCCTTGAACATGTGGCAATGCTGCCTGATAACAAAACCATAGCCATAAATGATAACATGGGACAGAAAGTCTTGCACTTTACGCTTGACGGCCGTTTTATCTCCTCTACTCCAAGCAGATTTCGGTTTTTCACGATGGAATACCTTACTGAAAACAAGTTAGTATGTGCTGCATACGGCATAAGTGAGACGGATCCCGGCTTGCAGGAGTATGAGAACCGTACCGACTTACTCTATTTTACCGACAATACATTCGAAATTACAGGCAGTACCCTGCCCAAACGGTACAAAGAAGGACGTTTTCAGATAACACCCAACCTTCACAAGTTTGAAGATCAGGTATATGTGCACCGCCCACTCGGCGATACGATTTACCGGGCCACGCCGGACAGATTAAAAGCAATCTACCGGATAGAGATGAAAAAAATCGACGGGGAATCCAATCTAAGATCCGACATAACCGCTGAAGATTTTGATCTCTTGAGTTCTCAAAAGAATACTTTCCCCGGTCTTTTTGCAGACAGTAAAAATTATTTCAACGTGCCTGTTGTCTCCCCCGACCGCAAGATGAAAAACTACCTCTATTCCAAACGTTCGGGAAAAGTCTACCGGGTCGAACAGCGGAAAGAAGGTGTTTTCGGTGCATTCAGTTGGCCGAGAGTGGGTATCGGGGATAAATTTGCCGAAGTTAAACTGGCCTATCAGCTGATCGACATAGGCGGTGAAGAGATGCGTAAACAGCATCCGGAGTTAGCCAACCTTACAGAAGAGAGCAATCCCGTTATCGTCCTCTACGGCTTTAAAGAGGGATTGTAAATACGGGCAGGTGCACGGGAGCTAATCTTTATTGAAGTACACCGGAGACGACGTTTCCGGATAGTATCTGTTTTTCCCTGCAAATTGTTGAAATAAAGGGCCCGCACTCGTTTATTTTGTCAGATTTAAACGGACTCATATAACCGTGTGGAATAAGTTTGTATGGGGGGGGGCGAAAAAAGGGATTTGTATCGACAAAAAACACCCATTCCCTTCCGAAAATAAAATAAATCCCGTAGATTGCATCCAAACAACATCCCGGAAAACAGACTCCAAACAAACGAAAAAACATGTTCTCCGAAAAAATACCACACAAATCCTCCACTTGCATACGCTGCCATTTCGGAGCTAAAAGAGCTCCTTCCAAAACATACCACACAAAAAACACCTCGGTATTATAACACCCTACGGACAGTTTATGGATGCGCTACGGACACTCTATAGACGGTCTACCAAAGACTGACTAAAGGCCAAAAGGAAAGGAAAAATGTAAAAACCACAAATTTTCAGGTGTTTGTTCTGAGAAGCGACGATTCATAATGAGTTATTGTGCAATTTTCTTATTTTTGCAATTTCCCGAACAGAAGCGCTAACGATTTAGCCGGGAAAGCGTACATCCGTTGAGAATGAATTGCTTATGGATTGAACACGGTATGGATAACAAACAGGACAACATATTGCAGGAGGTAACCGGAAGCGAATACAAATACGGATTCGTGACCGATGTGGAGACCGAAGCTATTGCCAAAGGATTGAGCGAGGAGGTGGTGCGGACCATTTCGGCCAAAAAGGGGGAACCGGAGTGGTTGCTGGAGTTCCGGCTGAAAGCGTACCGCAAATGGCTAACGATGAAGATGCCGCAATGGGCGCAACTCGCTGTGCCGGAAATCGATTACCAGGATATTATCTATTACGCAGCCCCCAAACAGGAGGCTAAAAAAGAGTGGGAAGAGGTGGACCCGGAGCTGAAAGCGACTTTTGACAAACTGGGAATCCCGCTGAGCGAACAGAAAGCGCTTTCCGGCGTGGCCGTAGACGCGGTGATGGACAGCGTTTCCGTGAAAACGACCTTCAAAGAGGCGCTGGCGGAGCGGGGTGTGATCTTTTGCTCTTTTTCGGAGGCGGTGCGGGAACACCCCGACCTGGTAAAAAAATACCTGGGAACAGTGGTGCCGTCCGGGGATAACTTTTTTGCGGCATTGAACTCGGCTGTTTTCAGCGACGGCTCTTTTGTATACATCCCCAAGGGAGTGCGCTGTCCGATGGAACTCTCCACCTATTTCCGGATCAACGCCGCCAAAACAGGGCAGTTTGAACGGACCCTGATCGTGGCGGAAGAGGAGAGTTACGTCAGTTATTTAGAGGGGTGTACGGCTCCGCAACGGGACGAAAACCAGTTGCACGCGGCCATTGTGGAGATCGTTATCGAAAAAAACGCCGAGGTCAAGTACAGCACGGTGCAGAACTGGTACCCGGGCGATAAAGAGGGGAAAGGGGGAATTTACAACTTTGTGACCAAGCGGGGTATCTGCAAGGGGGAAAATGCCCGCCTGATCTGGGCGCAGGTGGAAACCGGCTCGGCCATTACCTGGAAATACCCCAGCACCATTTTGAAAGGGGACGGATCGGTGAGCGAATTTTACTCCGTTGCCGTTACGAACCACTACCAGCAAGCGGACACCGGCACCAAGATGATCCACCTCGGCAACAACACCCGCAGCCGGATTGTCTCCAAAGGCATATCGGCCGGACACAGCAGCAACTCCTACCGGGGGTTGGTGAAAGTAGCCAAGAACTGCCAACACGCCCGGAACTACTCCCAATGCGACTCGCTGTTGCTGGGCGACCGGTGCGGGGCGCACACCTTTCCCTACCTGGAGGTGGAGAACTCGACGGCCCGGGTGGAACACGAAGCGACAACCTCCCGGATCGGAGAGGACCAGATTTTTTATTGCAACCAGCGCGGGATCTCCTCAGAAGATGCGGTTGGGTTGATCATCAAGGGATATGCCGGAGATGTGCTCAACAAAATGCCGATGGAGTTTGCGGTAGAGGCACAGAAGTTGTTGCAGATCAGCTTGGAAGGGAGCATCGGATAGTAGCGGATAAACAGAAAATCACGAACAACAAAGATACCATGAGTTTGTTACAGATCAAAAACCTGCATGCCACCGTGGAAGGCAAAGAGATACTGAAAGGAATTGACTTGGAGGTGAAAGCCGGAGAGGTACATGCCATTATGGGCCCCAACGGCGCCGGAAAAAGCACTTTGTCCGCCGTTCTGGCCGGCCGGGAGCGGTTTGAGGTAACGTCCGGAACGGTGGAGTTCAATGGAAAGGAGCTGTTGTCCATGCCGGCGGAGGACAGGGCCAGGGAGGGGATCTTTCTAAGTTTTCAATACCCGGTGGAGATCCCCGGGGTGAGCACCGTCAATTTTCTGAAAACAGCGGTAAACGAGATCCGAAAATACCGCAAACAATCCCCCTTACCGGCCGGGGAGTTTTTGAAGATGATCCGGGAAAAAATGGAGTTGGTGGGTATTGACAGCAAGTTGCTGAACCGCTCCCTGAACGAAGGTTTCTCCGGGGGGGAGAAAAAGCGGAACGAGATTTTTCAGATGGCGGTATTGGAGCCGCTATTGTCCATTCTGGACGAGACCGATTCCGGTTTGGACATTGATGCACTGCGCACAGTGGCACAAGGTGTTAACCAATTAAAACGCCCGGACAACGCCACCATTGTGATTACCCACTACCAACGGTTGCTGGATTACATTGTACCCGATGTGGTGCATGTCCTGTACGACGGGCGGATCGTCAAAACAGCCGGGAAAGAGTTGGTGGCCGAACTGGAACAGAAAGGGTACGACTGGATCAGGAACGAAATGCAAGAGCGGTAATGATGCAACCCGAAACAGTAAACAACGACCTCCGCGCCCTTTTTCAGGAAGGCCGGAAAGCGCTGGACGAAGGCGGGGCCGGGATCATCAACGCTTGCCGGGAGGAAGCCTTTACCGCTTTTGAAAAAGCCGGAGGTATCCCCTGCGGAACAGAGGAGTACCGATATACTGACCTGCTGCCGGTATTTGGTCGGGAGTACGCTGCCGTATTGAAAAAAGAGCCCCTCCGTCCATCGGATCTCAACGAAGCTTTCAGCTGTTCCGCCCGGGACCTGTCTGCCTGGCCGGTCCTGACCCTGAACGGGCACTGTTGTGAAAACAGCAGCGGGGAGAGCCTGCCGGACGGAGTGATTGTATGCAGCCTGCGGGAAGCCGCCCTGCAATACAGTGATTTGCTGGCAAAACATTACAACCGCTATACTTCCCCGGCCGAAAAGGAGAGCCTGGTCTCCCTGAATACAGCTTTCGCCCAGGACGGCGTATTTGTCTACATTCCCGACGGAGTGGTGCTGGAACGCCCTCTGCAACTGATCAACTTTCTCCGGGGAGCGCGCGACTTGATGGCTTTTCAACGGAACCTGGTGGTGTTGGGCAAACGGGCGGAGGCCCGGATCGTAGTGTGCGAACACACACTGTCCGATCACTATTTCCTGATGAATACCGTCACCGAGATCCGGTTGGAAGAGGGAGCCAGGGCCGATTATTACCAGGTCCAGAACCAGCACCTGGGGACAGCGCTGATCAACTCCCTGTTTGTTTCCGAACAGCGGGACTCCTTTTTTGAAAGCAATACGGCAACCCTGTACGGGGGATTGATCCGGAACAACCAATACGTTCGTCTGGAAGGCGCCGGGGGCACGTGCAATCTTTACGGAGTCTACATCTTGGATAAAAGCCAGCACGCGGACACCTGTACATACGTTGAGCATGCCGCCCCGAATTGCACCAGTTACCAGCATTTCAAGGGGGTTTTGGACGATGCCTCTCTGGCCAATTTTTCCGGGTGTGTCCGGGTGGCCCCGCATGCACAGCAAACGGAATCTTTCCAGGCCAACAACAACCTGCTCCTGACGGATACGGCCCGGATCAACAGCAAGCCGCAACTGATCATTGACGCAGACGACGTAAAGTGCAGCCACGGGGCCACAGTCGGCCAAATGGACGAAGAGGCGCTGTTCTACCTCCGCTCCCGGGGGATTGGGGAAGCCGAGGCGCGGACGATGCTGATGTTCGGATTTACCCACGACGTGGTCCGGCGGGTCAAATTGGAACCGTTGCGGGAGGAGATCGACAAATTGATCGAAAAACGGCTGCGGGGCGAACTTTCCAAATGTCACAACTGTATAATGCAGTGTAAGAAATAATGCGTACCGTCATGTTTGATGTTGAAAAGATCCGGGCCGATTTCCCCATCCTGAAACGGGAGATCTACGGCAAACCGTTGGTATACTTTGACAATGGGGCCACTTCGCAACGCCCCGCCCGGGTCATTGCCAAGATGGACGACTACTACCTGAATTGGAACGCCAATGTCCACCGGGGCGTACACTACCTCAGCAACGTCTGCACGGACGGCAACGAGGAGGCTCGGAGAACGGTACGGGACTTTATCGGGGCGGCTTCCGAAAAAGAGATCATCTTTACGCGGGGCACCACGGAAAGCATCAATTTAGTGGCTTACTCTTTCGGGGAACGGTTTATCGGGAAAGGGGACGAGATCCTGGTCACGGAAATGGAGCACCACGCCGACATTGTTCCGTGGCAGATGCTATGCGAACGGAAAGGAGCTGTTCTGAAAGTGTTGCCGTTTACGGACGAAGGGGTATTGAACCTGGAGGCGTTAGACCGGTTGCTCACCAACCGGGTGAAGCTGGTCGGCGTGGTGCACGCCTCCAATGTGCTCGGAACGGTGAACCCGGTCAGAGAGATCATCGAAAAAGCGCACGCCGCCGGCGCCAAAGTATTGGTGGACGCGGCGCAATCCATCGCCCACACGGAGATCGATGTGCAGGCCTTGGACTGCGACTTTCTGGCGTTCTCCGGGCACAAGATCTACGGCCCGACCGGCGTCGGGGTGCTGTACGGAAAAGAGGCGTTGCTGGAAGAGATACCGCCCTGGCAGGGAGGCGGGGAGATGATCCGGGAAGTGCGTTTTGAAAAGACCACCTACAACGATCTGCCCTTTAAATTTGAGGCGGGAACGCCCGATTTTATTGGGATTATCGGCTTGGGAGAGGCGTTGAAATATGTCGGCGGGATCGGTTTGAAAGCCATCGGAGCGTACGAAGGGGAATTGCTGAAATACGCCACCGGCCGCTTGCTGGAGATACCCGATTTCCGGATCTTCGGGACGGCCCCCGAAAAGAGCGCCCTGATCTCTTTTCAGGTAGGAACGATCCATCCGCTGGACCTGGGAACGCTGCTGGACCGGATGGGAATTGCGATCCGGACGGGACAACTGTGTGCGGAGCCGATCATGCAGCATTACGGAGTACACGGCATGGCCCGCGCCTCGTTCGCCATGTACAACACCCGCGAAGAGATCGACATCTTTTGCGAAGCCATCCGGAAAACCGGAGCGTTGTTCGAAGGCGGAAAGGCCTGAAAAATAGCTGCAAAATAGAGCATATATTGAAATTCCGTCGTACCTTTGCACGCCGGAGAATAGTAGGTATACGATACATGACGATACAGGAAAAAGAACGGGAGATCATAGAAGAGTTCGCGGTTTTTGACGACTGGATGGACAAATACGCCTACCTGATAGAGCTGGGAACAGCTCTGCCTCCGTTGGAAGAGCAGTATAAAACAGACGAAAACCTGATCAAAGGGTGCCAGTCAAGAGTATGGTTCCATGCAGAATTGAAAGAGGGGCGCCTCTGGTTTTCGGCGGACAGCGACGCCATCATCACCAAAGGGATCGCCGCTTTGCTGATCCGGGTGTTTTCCGGTGAAAAACCACCCGATATCGCCGCTGCCGACTTGAAATTTATCGACGAGATCGGACTCTCCCAACACCTCTCCCCCACCCGCTCCAACGGTTTGCTTTCGATGGTGAAGCAGATCAAACTCTATGCGATTGCCTTTGCTGCCGGATCGTAATTAAACGCCTCGAAAATGCCGGAAAAAGAGAACATACTGAAACAATTGGTCATTGAAAAACTGCGTACGGTGTATGACCCGGAAATTCCGGTCGACATTTGGGAGTTGGGATTGATCTACGATATCGAATTTCCCAAACCTTCCGAGGTGCTGATCCGGATGACGCTGACAGCACCGGGATGCCCAATCGCGGACGAGATCGTGCAGCAGGTACACGATACGGTCAGGGAGATCGAGGGGATCGAAAGCGTAACAGTGGATCTGGTGTTCGATCCGGCCTGGAGCCCCGACAGAATGAGCGAAGCGGCCCGTTTGGAATTGGGCTTTAATTTGTAATTTTTTCCGTTGTATGTTGTTTTTATTGAATTATTCACATAAATTTGCTTTTTCAATCGTAAATTCTTATTACTTATGAAGATAAAGTGTTGTGCAGGTGTGTTGTTTGCTGTTTTTTTGCTGGCAGGTACGGCAAACGGACAGGATGGCAATAATGTTTCGTACCATTTGTCCAACCTTCCCCAGCGGGTACGGTTGAATCCGGCTTACCAGCCGGAATACGGCGTATGGGTAGGGTTGCCGGCGTTAAGCGGCATATCCGTGAACTATTTTAACTCCTCCTTTTCCGTGAAGGATGTGATCCGAAAGAAAAACGACGGTACGGACTCCCTGGTGTTGGACTTTGAGGGGATGTACCAAAAGCTGCGGAAGCATAACCTGATCGGGCTGACCAACGAAAACTCCCTGTTAACGGTGGGGGTGCGCCTGAAAAACAATTGGTACCTGACCGTAGACGCCACACAGAAAAACGAGTTGCTTTTCGGGATTGACAAAGGCTTTTTCACCTTCCTGAAAAACGGGAACGCTCCCTACATCGGGGAGAACTTTTCATTGGGCGGCATCGGATTGACAGCCCGGGCGTACGAAGAGTTTGCCGTCGGGCTTTCCAAAAAAGTAAACGACAAATGGACGTTCGGGGCGCGGGCTAAATTTCTGTTGGGGGTTGCCAATGCGCAGCTGACCAAATCGAAAATCGACATCGACGGCAGCGTTCAGGGCGGAACTGGCCAGACGTTGCGACTACACTCCAAACAGGAGATCCGGTTGACCGCCCCGGTAACCTTGAACTATACGCTTCAGAACGGATATTTGGATTGGGATGACATCGATACGGATACGGACGATTTCTCTACCTCCATGATCCTGAATACGGACAATCCCGGTTTTGCCTTAGATCTGGGTGCGGAGTACCAATTCAATGAACGTCTGAAACTCTACGCCAGCCTCACGGATCTCGGATTCATCCGTTGGGGAGGCGACGGATACCGTTTCTCGCAGGATGCGACCTTCAACTGGCAGGGAGCCGATGCATCCAACAGTGGCAACAAAAACGACGAGGACTACACCCCGCTGGAAGATGCCTTTGAAGACCTCGTAGATACCCTCAAAAACCGTTTCCGTTTGAAAGAAGAGTCGGGAGCTTACACCACCATGCTGCGTTCCAAAATGTACCTGGGCACTTCGTACGATCTGCATAAACTGTTTTCTGTAGGTGGTTTGGTGGAGATGACGCTGATGAACAAAAAGTTCTATCCTTCTCTGACCGCTTCGGCCAATGCCCGGCTGCTCCGGAATGTAAGCGCTTCTGTGGCCTATACGGTGATGCCGGGAAACTACGTGAACCTGGGTGTGGGGATTACCGCCAAATTGGGGCCGGTACAGCTCTATGCCACCACGGACAATGCCTTGGGCGCTAACTATACCGCTACAAAATCGACCAGTGCCCGCTTTGGAGTGAACCTGCTGTTCGGGCACAAAGACAAGAAGAAAAAAAACGTGAACGAGGAAGAAATACTGGAAACCATTGTCGTTCCCGTTAAAAAGCAGGAGGTAGTCCCGGATACGGTTCCGGAACCGGAAACCATCAAAGCCATTGAAGAGTTTTTTGAACCGACCACCCGAGAAACCGATATGTTGCTGCCGAACGAGCAGGAAGAGACCGTTATCGGGGCGGGAGAGGTGTTAAGACCGTACCACGTCATTCTGGGCAGTTTTCAAAACAGACAGGGGGCGACCAGATTGCGGGAGCGGTTGGTCAGGATGGGATTTAGCGATTCCGTCATCATGCAGAATGAACAAGGGATGCACCGGGTAAGCGCTATTGCTTACCACACCCGGGAGGAGGCTTGGGAAAAGGTGTTTGAGATCCGGGACAAATACTCCCAGTTTTACGATGCTTGGGCATTGAAAATAAACTGATTATCAAATACAAAAGAAGCTGTCCGGGAGACAGCTTTTTCTTTACACAAAAAGAGGATTTACAATGGATGTGCAAGCGTGGGTGAAACAGGTGATCCGTCCGAACGAGATTGACAGGTTTCTGGTGAACGGGAAGGATTTTATAAACGAAGAACAGATTGTCGGGGAGTTGACGGCGGCGAGCGTTCCCGCCCCCGGGCGGGTCAGGGATATTCTGAAAAAATCGTTGGAGATCCAGCTGTTGTCGACAGAAGAGACAGCGGTTCTGTTGAATGTAACAGATCCCACTTTGTTGGAGGAGATGAGAGAGACAGCCCTGGAGGTGAAGAAGCGGGTGTACGACAACCGGATCGTCTTTTTTGCACCGATCTACTGCTCCAACCTGTGTGTGAACAGTTGTGTCTATTGCGGTTTCCGGTGCGAAAACAGAGCGGAAAAACGGCACATCCTGTCGGCAGAGGAGATCCGTCGGGAAGCGGAAGCAGTGATCGACGAAGGGCACAAACGGGTGATAGCCGTTTACGGAGAACACCCGCGGAGCGATGCGGATTACATGGCAGACTCCCTGGGACACCTCTACGCCGCCAAGCGGACTACCCCCGGCGGGAACGGTTTCAACAACATCCGGCGGGTTAATGTAAACGCCGCGCCGATGTGCATTGCCGATTTGAAAAAATTGTGGAGGGCCGGCATCGGGACCTATCAGGTTTTTCAGGAAACCTACCACCGGGAAACCTATGCGAAGTTACATCCGGCCGGGACCATCAAAGGAAATTATCGTTGGCGGCTCTACGCCATGCACCGGGCCATGGAGGCCGGCATTGACGATGTGGCGATCGGTGCCCTCTTCGGACTGTACGACTGGCAGTTCGAGGTGATGGGATTGGTTTCCCACGCCCACGATCTGGAACGGCAGTTCGGGATCGGCCCGCACACCATCTCTTTTCCCCGCATGCAACCGGCGCCCGGCAGTTTCATCAGCGAAAACTCCCCCTACTTAGTGGCGGACGACGCCTTCAAACGGTTGGTGACAGTGTTAAGGTTAGCGGTACCGTATACCGGATTAATCGTGACCGCCCGGGAGCGGTCCGGGCTGCGGAGGGAGATCATCGGCTACGGCTGCACCCAAACGGATGCATCCACCAAGATCGGTATCGGGGCATACGCCGGAAAGAAAAAGCAGGAGGAGAACGCGGACAAAGTACAGTTTATGCTGGGCGACCAGCGGAGCCTGGACGAAGTGGTGCGGGAACTTGCTTCCGACGGCTATATTACCTCGTTCTGCACGGCGGGCTACCGTTGCGGCAGGACCGGGGACAAGATTATGAGCCTGTTGGAAAAAGGAGTAGAAGGAAAATTCTGCAAACTAAACGCTGTGCTGACCTTCCGGGAGTACCTGAACGACTACGCCTCCCCCGAAACCCGGCTGGCCGGCGAACGCCTCATCGAACAGGAGTTGCAAGAGATTGAACAGACACCGTTCTTTACTGATAAAAAACTGCTTCCCACCTTTATGAGTTACTACCGGCGCATCGCGGCAGGCGAGCGCGATCTGTATATGTAGGGAGACCGGCTTTAAAATCCCTATATATAGGGATTGGGTTTGTAGGGAAAGGGCGCTATTTTTGCCTTGTAAATGTTACCAATGGATCAAAAATTCCTGAAATTATCAGATATCCCCACTGGAAATGAGAGCGTTGTCGTGAAAGTGCACGGGCACGGCAGTTTCCGGAACCGGATCGTGGAGATGGGATTTGTAAAGGGAGAGAAGGTCACGGTGGTGAAAAACGCCCCGTTGAAAGACCCGATTGAATACAAACTGATGGACTGCCACCTCTCGCTTCGCCGGAGCGAAGCCGACCTGATCGAGGTGATGGATGTGACGGGAAGGGGAACGACCGAGAATGCCGTCCCGTACAACGGTACCCTGCCCGGCGACTCCTTTAAGGAGATCATACGGACACACACTCATACGATCAATGTCGCTTTGGTCGGCAATCCCAACAGCGGAAAGACCTCTTTTTTCAACCGGGCAACCGGGATGCGGGAGAAAGTGGGGAATTACGGCGGAGTAACCATAGACGCCAAAAAGGCCGTATTCAAATACAAAAACTATACGATCAACCTGATCGACCTGCCGGGCACCTATTCAATCACCGAATACACCCCGGAAGAGGTCTATGTTCGGAAATACATCTCCGAAGAGCATCCGGACGTGGTGCTGAACGTGGTGGACGCTTCCAACCTGGAGCGCAATCTCTTCCTCACCACCCAGCTGATCGACATGAACATCCGGATGGTGATGGCCTTGAACATGTACGACGAACTGACCCGGGAAGGGGCTGTGCTGGACTACCGTTTTTTGGGAGAGTTGCTCGGTTTTCCGATCGTACCGACCACGGCCCGTTCCGGAGTCGGCATAGACCGGGTGCTGGACCGGGTGATCGAGGTGTTTGAGGATCGCAGCGAGATGACCCGCCACATTCACATTCATTACGGAGAGGCGTTGGAAGAGGCTATCGATCGGGTGAAGGCCCCGATCACTGCCAATAAAATGCTGACGGATAAATTCGTTCCCCGTTATTTGGCTATCAAGGCACTGGAAACGGACGGGATCATCCGGGAGCTTTTGGAGAAAGCGCCCAATTTCGCAGAAATCGACGAAACGACCAACCTATGCATCCAGGAGCTGACCCGGGAGTACAAAGAGGATGTCCGAACACTCATCACTAACGCGAAATATGGTTTTATCCGGGGGGCCCTGAACGAAACGTTTACGGAGGGGAAGCGAAAGCGCCACCTGACCAATGCCATTGATACGGTGCTGACCAACCAGTGGCTGGGTTTCCCCGTATTGTTGTTTTTTATGTGGGTGATGTTTCAGGCGACCTTTTATCTGGGCGAGTTCCCGATGGAGTGGATTGAAAGCGGTATCTCCTCTTTGGGGGCATGGATTGGCGATGTGATAGAGCCGGGCCCGCTGAATGCCCTGCTCGTGGACGGGGTGATCGCCGGGGTCGGCGGGGTGTTGGTTTTTCTGCCCAACATCCTGATCCTCTTCTTTTTTATCTCTCTGATGGAAGATACCGGTTACATGGCCCGGGCCGCTTTTATCATGGATAAATTGATGCACAAGATCGGCTTGCACGGAAAATCGTTTATCCCGTTGCTAATCGGGTTCGGCTGCAACGTACCGGCAATTATGGCGACGCGCACGCTGGAGAGCCGGAGAGACCGCCTGCTGACCATGATGATCACGCCTTTTATGTCGTGCAGTGCCCGCCTGCCTGTGTATATCCTGCTGGTCTCCGCTTTTTTTGCCGCACACCGGGGATTGGTCCTGCTTTCCATTTACGCCGTTGGTGTTGCCGTAGCTATCGGAACAGCTCTGTTGCTCAAGAATACACTCTTTAAAAAGGCTTCCGCCCCGTTTGTAATGGAGTTGCCTCCTTACCGCATGCCTACGTTGCGGAATACGGTGGTGCACATGTGGAACAAAGGGGTGCAGTACCTGCGGAAAATGGGGACGATTATTTTGTTGGCTTCGGTGGTCATCTGGGCGTTGGGGTATTTTCCGCAAAATTCCGGTTTTGCGTATGGCACTCCGGAGCATCTGGAGCATTCGTACATCGGGCGCATCGGGAAAACCGTGGAGCCGGTCATTGCCCCGCTGGGGTTTGACTGGAAAATGGGGGTAAGCATTGTAACAGGCCTTGCGGCCAAGGAGATCGTGGTCAGTTCGATGGGGATCCTGTACCACGTACCGGACACGGAGGAGAATACTGCTGTGCTGGTAAATAGTATTCAATCGGAGTTTACCCCTCTGGTCGCTTACGGGTTTATGCTTTTTGTGCTGATCTATTTCCCCTGCATGGCGGTTGTGGCAGCGATCCGGAAAGAGGCCGGCCGGAAATGGGCTTTGTTTACGATCGTTTACACTACCGCTTTGGCCTGGGTGATCAGCTTTTTGGTGTACCGGATCGGGCTACTTTTTTGAGATGTGGCAGGAGATTATCGTATATATTGTTCTGGCAGCTGTTGTTCTGCTTGTTTTCCGGCGGTTTTTTCGTAGTAGAAAATCCGGCAAAGACGCTTGTACTTCCTGTACGGAGTGTCCGGAATGCCCGTTGCGCGATACCTGCAAACGGCAGTGATGTCTTGTTTTTACAGATTCCTATATTCTCGGTGCAACAACCCCAGTGAATAGGGTCTCAAAGTTGTCGTACTCCTCCATTACATCGCGGCCCGTCCTGTCCAAGACTTCATAATGTTCGTTCGCTGTATTGTAAACATACACATCTTCGTCTGAGCGGCCAAGTTGGAGGCAATGTGCAAGGTCATCGTTCTGCTGCCCGAAATTTACATTGGCCGAAACGATGTCCGACAGGATGTATCCCGTCTCCTCATCTGTAACCTGATCGGTACTGTAAAACTCAATCCCGTTCCAGGCAAAGCCATTCAGCATTTTCAGGAAGTCGACATACCCCTCCGGCAAGGATGGAAATTCCATATCCTTCAAATCTTCGTTGCAAAAGGCGATATCCTCGTCCGTCGCCGGGCGGACAATCATCGGATCGGCCTCCGCAGAGGTCAGGCAATCCAAAATGTCATCAAAATTTTTCAACATCAACAGTCTGTATTAGTGTAATAAACGATTGCAATACAGACATCCATCGTTAAACTTCATTTAATTCTCGATTTAACTTGACCAACGGAAACGCACAGAAAACATGTAAAAAAGCAGCTACTTTCGTAACTGCTTTATTCTGTGGTGCCACCTGGAATCGAACCAGGGACACAAGGATTTTCAGTCCTTTGCTCTACCGACTGAGCTATGGCACCTTTGTTTGCGAGTGCAAAGATAGAACAATTTTTGTTCGCGCAAAAAAAACGGAAAAATTAATTCTATCTCTGCACACGGTTTTTTCAGAATTTATAGGAAAGCCCCAGCGATACTGTTATGGCGGTGGACTTGTAATGTCCTGCAAATACATCCTGCATTCCCGTTACTACATTGGGAGAGATGTAGGAGCCGTCCAGGGAGAATCCCTGTATGTAGAGAAAGGAAAAATCCAGGGAGAGGTCTTTGTACGGCTCGAAGGAGCAGCCGGTGGAGACCCCCAATTTATCCATGCCGGGAGTTTCCGGGTTGTAGTTGTTTTGGCGGATGGGGCTCTGGTCAAAGTAGAGGCCGCCGCGAAGGGTGAAACGATCGGTGGGCTGATACAGACCTCCCAAGCGGGCGATAATGGTGTTCCGGTAGTTCTTTTCCGCTTTGATGGGGGCGATGCCCAATTCTGCTTCGTTGAAGAAGACGTTCAGGGAATCGTAGGCATTCCAGCCGACAACCTGCAGATCCGCCTCTATCTCCCATTTGCCGGAGGGGTGAAAATTGACTCCAAAGGTCAGGTTGGACGGCAGGGGAAGTTCCGCCCGGAACGTTCCCTGATCGTATTTCGGAACCGAGAGAACGCCTGCCTGTCCCAGTGCATTCATCAACCCTTCTACGGTCTGATTGGCATAGTCCAGGGAGGCCTCTCCTTCTTTGACTTTCATCCGGACTTTTGAACGGTACGAAGCGCCGAGGGTCCATTTGTCAGACAATTCATACAGTAATCCGACATTGAACCCGGCGCGTACCCCGGCCTTGCCGTCCAAGGTCGCCGCAGCGGGCGGGTAGTTGTTGGCCTGGATCCCGGACACGATCGGCTGTTTGATGGCATCGGGCAAGTCAGACTGGGCGATCCCCGCCCCGATCAGTTGGAAATCCTCCTTGCTCATCAGCGAGCGGCTCAGTTCCACATTCCCGATAGCCAGCATCAAACCGGCGCCGATACTGAGCTTGTCGGTGATCTGATAGGAAAAGGTCGGTTGAAAGACAAAGGATCGCAGGGAGATGTCTTGTATCAAATGAGAACCGTTCCAGTTTTTGGGCCACTTCAAGGAGCTTCCGTAAGGTGTTGTGATGCTGAGGCCGCCCGCCAGGTTGTCATAAATTTTGTATCCCACATAGGCGTAAAAAGGCGTGCTCAACGGGTTGTCCGTTTTGACGGAGTACCCTTCCCTGCTGTACTGCGCCGTAGTAGCTATACCGGAAATACCGATGGAGAGGTCCATGTGCCGGTCGATCCCTACCAATCCGGCCGGATTGAAGTGCATACTTTCCGCTCCTAAGCGCCGGGCCACTCCGACATGCCCCATGCCGGTCTGTTTGGCGCTCAATGCGTTCACCTGGTATCCTTCCGCCCAAACCGAAAGCGCCGATACGCAAGCCAGCGCCACCATCATCATTTTCTTCATACGATTCATTTTATGTACTACATTGGGGAGAAGCCCCCATCAATAAAGGACACAAAAGTAGCACTTTCGAAACGGATTGTTTCGACTTTCCGGTATGTAGCAATGTATAGCAGCGGAAGACTACTTCACAGGCGTGGGCGACAGCCCGAACACAATGCGGCGGGAAGCGGTCAGTTGTTCGTGCGTGATGATAGCGCCGTCCAACTTCTTGCCGTCCAAGGTAACCGTCCGGATGTACGGATCCTGTCCGCCCTGCCGATCGGTTTCCAATTGAATGGTCGGATTTTTATAGTAGTCCGGGTTGAGCCGGATGGTTACCTTGTCAAAAACCGGCGTCGTCAGAATATACTCCGGCAAGCCGGGGCAAGCGGGGTAAAAACCCAACATGCTGAAGATCGCCCAGCCGGACATAACGCCCACATCGTCGTTGCCGGGAAGCCCTTTTGGCCCGTTCCGGAAGTGTTTGGCCAACAACTCCCGCACACACCGTTGCGTGCGCCACTCCTCCCCTTTGAAATAACTGAACAGGTAGGGATAGGCGATGTCGGGTTCGTTGGCCGGATCGTAATACCCCTTGTCAAAAACCTGTTGCAGCTTCTCCACAAACGATTTCTGTCCCCCCATCAACTTAGCAAGCCCTCGGATGTCGTGCGGCACGTAAAAGGTGTAGTTCCAAGCGTTTCCCTCGTGAAATCCCGGATTCGGCTTAAAGTTAAGCCCCTGCAACGGATTGAAAGGGGTGTAAAACGTGCCGTCCGGCAGGATCGGGCGGAAGGTGCCGTACTCCTTGCTGTAATAGCGCCGGTATCCTAGGGAGCGTTTGTGGAACAGTTCCTCGTCTTTTTTCTTTCCCAACGCTCCGGCCAGGCGGGCCAGATTCCAATCGGCGATGTAGTACTCCAATGCATGGGAGACCGAGTTATCGAACGGTTCGCGCAAGGGTACGTAGCCCAACCGCAAGTAGTCGTCGTTGTCCGGCCGCATCGGGTTCTCCGCCCCGGGCAGGGTCGCCGATTTATACATCCCCTCGTACGCCAATTCCACATCGAAATCCCGGAGCCCTTTCATCCAGGTATCGACAATCACCGGGATAGCGGGATCCCCCTCCATGGTGTAGGTTTCCCGGCCATACAACTCCCATTTGGGAAACCAGCCCGACTCCCGGTACATCTCCAACATGGTGCGGACCATCTCTATCTGCCTTTCCGGAAAGACCAGGGTCAGAAATTGATGCAGGTTGCGGTAGGTGTCCCACAAGGAGAAGACCGTATAGCGATTCCCGTTGGTGGTGTGAATTTCGGGGCTTTCCATAGCCGGATACTGCCCGTTGACATCCTGCAAAATATTCGGGTGGAGCAGCATGTGGTACAGCCCCGTGTAGAAGACAGTTTTCTGCTCTTCGCTCCCTCCCTCCACCTGTATTCGGGAAAGGTCGCTGTTCCAGGCGTTCCGGGCATCCGCCCGGATTTTTTCAAAATCAAATCCTTTCTGTTCGGCGTCTAAATTTTCCCGGGCGTTCCCCACGCTGACAAAAGAGACTCCCACCTGCACCTCCACAGTTTCGCCTTCCGTCACATCAAAGCAAAACCAGGCGCCGATGTCGTCCCCCGCCAACTCTTTGTGGTAGCGGGTGTACAATTTGTACCGGCCGCTATGTTCGTCCCACTGCGCTTCGGTCGTCATGGGGCGTTGAAACTTCCAGTAGCCGGATTCCCGCGGTTTCTTGTTGACCCGCAAGACGAAATAGATGGGAAAAACAGCCTGGGAGTGGTAGCAAAATGTCCCCAACACTTTCATGCCTTCCACCTCCCGGTCGTTTACCCGCCGGAGAAACGCGCCCGATTCGTTGGTCAGGCCCTCCCCCAGGTTCAGCAGGATGTTCCCCTGCCCTGCCGGAAAGGTAAAACGGGCCAATCCCGTGCGGGGTGTTGCAGTCACTTCTGTCCGGATGCCGTATTTGGTCAGGAAGTTGGTGTAGTAACCGGGGGAGGCCTGTTCTTCCGAGTAGGCGCTTCCGTACTCCCGGTAATCCACCTGCAACTCCCCCGCGGTCGGCATGAGCAACAAAGCGCCCAACTCCGGACACCCCACCCCGCTCAGATTGATGTGCGAATAACCGGTAAAATAGGTGTTGTTGTATTCGTAGGGAGTGGACCACCAACGGGCGTCTTTGTCGTAGCGGTTCTCCGGAGAGCCCATGACGTTGAAGGGCACCACCGACACCAAACCGTTCGGACAGACCGCCCCCGGGTGGGTCGTACCGTAGTTGGAGGTCCCGATAAAGGGATTGACATAATCTGCCGGCTCCTGGGCCATATTGTTGCCGATCCAAAGAAAGAACAACCATCCTGTTAAAATACGTGTTCGTTGCACAGGCCTTTATTTAAATGTAGCGATCAACACCACAGGGTTGTCATCCTCTTTCAAAGTCGATGCAACCTCCGCCAATTTTCCCCGGAGTTTGTTGTTCTCATACGCCTCCATCAACTTCCAGGCTTGCAAACCGATCACATTCGTTCCAACCGGAACGGCAACCCGGCTATTCACAGTAAATACCTCTCTATCAACATAGTCTCCGTTCAGCAGCAAGCCTTCGTAAAAAATTCCCTCTTTTTTGTCATGGATCAGGTAAACGCTTGTAAAACCCGAGTAGGCCTCAAAGTCAAACTTGCGTTCAATGGTGCGTATAAAGAGGTATTCGCTGCTCTCCCCGGTGATGAATACTCCGATGGGAAACTCCATCGAATGGAAAGAGGGGGTACGAGCCAAAAGAGGAATAAGTTTCCCCGTAGCAGTCTCCCACCGGTAGACAGTGTCCAGGCCGGGCTCCGAAAAGATATATCCTCCGGGTATCTTTAAAAGAACATTCCCGTCCGGAGATATCGTGATAATACCACCGTTTTCGCGATTTTGGGTAATGGACATCTTATCCCGGCCGGCAAATTCAACGGGTAATTGCGTAAAAACAGTGTTCGTTTTAGACATCAACTTGTATGGAAACGGATCTTCTGTCTTCTGGTTGTACCAAAACAGGTAGTCGTCGTTGTAGTTATGAAAATGCATGGCAAAACCGATGTTATGATACTCCAGAGTGCGCAGGTATTTCCCCTGCAAATCATATACGTATACCGGATTCCGGTCGGAAGAGAAGGAGCCTTCCGTCACGAACAGTTCGTTGTTTTTCCGGTCTACGGCGATGGAATGGATGGAGAGGTATTCACCGGGCCCTCTACCGTAACGGCTGAAGGAGTACAACGCTTTTCCGCTTTTGCGATCGAAAAAGAGTATCTCTTCCTTGTTGTTCGTCACGATCACCTCTTCATCCATGTATTGGACGCGAAGGTCTTCCCCGATCAGGAACCCCTCTTTCGTTTCCAACGGAATGTACTCCACATCGGCAATATCCTGCAGAATCAACTCTTTGGAAGGATATGACCGGTTCACGTCTATCACCGGAAGTTCCGAAACCTGCTTGGAGCCGCAAGAACACAGAAACAGGGAGGCAGACAGGCAAATAAGGGGAAACAACTGTTTCATTGGTTTGGGTATTAGTTAAAATATATCATACGCTTTGCGCTTTTTCTCAATCTCGAAAGCGATCCGGTGGCTTTCCAACGCCTCTTCTATACGGACCGGAAAGTGTGCAGAGCGCCCTTCTCGAACTGCCTTCAGAAAATCAGCTACAATGTGCAGGTCGGCTCCCCCGTGGAAATTGCACTCCCCGTATGTGTCGGAGAAATCATACACCTCCGGCTCTTTCCGGAAAGGAGCCACCGTCAACTGTTTTTCGTCCCCGAACAACTCCCCGTGACTGCCTGCAATCCGGGTGCGGCGTGCGCCTTCGCGGGTAAAACCGTTCAAGGAGAAATCGACCGTTATGTCTCCTTCCAATGACATCGCCACAACCTGGTTGTCCGCCACATCGTTGTCGCACCGGTAAACACACCGCCCGTAAGGTCCCTCTTTCAGTTCTTTCCGGATGACGGTTTCCAACGCCGCCCCTTCGCCAATGTCGAAATGGCGCAACCACCTTTTTTGCCGGCCGTACAGTTCTACGGCGGAGTAGGGACACTCCGGTTCCACAGTGCACCCGTCGATACAGCGAAGCGCACTCCCAGCAGGCGCGTTGCACGCCCGAAACCACTTCAACGATCCGTACGAATCCATCGAACAGCACTTCCGGCCGGTCAGCCACACGATCAGGTCCAGGTCGTGGCATGCTTTGGAGAGGATGATGGGGTTGGATTCACTCTCTTTCCGCCACAATCCCCGTACAAAAGAGTGGGCCATACGCTCGGTCCCGATCTCGATCCGGTGGCAGACCGAGATTACTTCGCCCAACACCCCGCTCTCCAACACTGTTTTGATCTTCCGGTAATAGGGATGGTAGCGTAGAACGTGGCACACACCGACAATCAGCCCGCATTCCGCCGCCCGGGCAGCTATTTCGTTGCACTGTTCCCAACTCTGGGCGATCGGTTTTTCCAACAGGATGTGGTACCCCTTTTCCAAAGCGGCCAATGCGGGGCGGTAATGAAGCGGGTCCGGTGTACAGAGAAACACAGCGTCCGCCATCCGGGGGCGTTGCAGGCACTCTTCCCAGGAGGGAAACGCCTGCGCAGCAGGTATTCCAAATGCTGCAGCATATTGTTCCAGACGAAGCGGATTCGGCTCCACCACAGCGACGATCTCCAACTCTTCCGGATGTAGACGGGCGTACTCCGTATAAGCGTTCATACGGTCCCCAGCTCCTATGGCAACAACTGTAATGCGGCTCATTTTCCGTAATTCACTTGTCAGTACATCTCCAGCATCGCTCGGATGGAACCTAGGTAGTAGTCGCGCCATCCCGTCGTTATCTCGTCAAAAACCTCTTCCGGTATGTTGGTGTGCCGCAACTGCGCATCGGTCCCTCCCGGCCGCTTTTTCAACTCTATACGAACCACCGAGCGGTGCTCCGTCTCTCCGAAAAACCACTCCTGCACCAATAGGCGATTGGGTTTGACTTCAAGGTTTATACCCGTAATATCTCCCTCCCACAGGGAAAATTCGTATCCCTCTTTCGCCCGCATGTCGGCCGGGTATCCGCTCCACAACTCTATCTGAAAGGAATTGGTCAACGCAGCGAACACCTCTTCCGGCTCCGCGGCTATCTCTGTATGGTATTCAAAATCTTTAACACTCACGGCATAAATTATTTTCGTAAATATACATCCTATTTTTAAGGGAAAGCCGGTTGCACAGGATTTTATTTAATGGTCAACTTTATTTTTTTCCGGAACGGCCGGCCGGTGGCTGTGATGCCTTCCAACGTAACCGTATAGCTGCCGGGCGTGTCGGCCGTATAGAAAGAGCACCGGAACGGAGCGCCGGAACGGAGTCGAATGACCGGTTCCCAGAAAATGGTTGTCCGTTCGTCGTATCGGTTGTCGAACCGGACGGAATCTACATCGTATTTGGGTACATAAAACGCATCCGGCTTCTGGAAGCCCAACGGGGTGAACAATAGCCGGTGTGTCGGTGGCGATTTTTTTAAATGCGCAAACGGATCCGTCTCTACCACCAGAGCCCCGTTTTCACCTCCTTCATACAACATTCTCGCTTTCTCCGGCCTAAGCAGGTAGATCTTTTTGAATTCATTCACCCGGAGATGCGCCACTCTTCTATAAGGTTCGGGGAAATCGTTCCATACAAAGAGCATCGGCTTGCCATGATATTCTAAAATCTCGTCTCCGTTCTCATCAATACCGATCGTGATGGCAGGAAAAGAGGTGGTGATCACATCCCCGATCGAATTCCAGCCGGAAGTGGCTATCTGTGAAGAGTCCAATTGGTAGTCCGCAAAGTTTTCGTAAAACGAAACCGATTTGTTCTCTTGCACAACCACTTCGTCCAGCACAAAAACCTTCATTCCGTCCGCATAATAGTAATCCCGCCCGAATTTCTCAAAAAATTCTTCCTCCTGTTCCTTTTCCGTTGTCCGGTAGGGGAACAGGTAGCTGGCCGGGGGGAAAATATCCGGATCAATGGTCAATATTACATTTTTCCGTACCTTGGCACCTTGCTGTTTCAGCGCATTGATGGTAAATTGTGTACTGTCAGGGAAAACAATGTCCTCTATCCAAAAGTTCCCCTTCTCATCTACGTCTAGGTACCGAAAAATGCCCGTGTTGGAGAATAGCATAACGCCGGAGTTGGTGTGTTTTTGAGAAAAATAGCCTTTCAGATTCCCCGAAATAACCTGTCCGGATTCATAGGCAAAGGGGCAGGGCGGAAACTCTCCCTGAATAACGTCCGATACATCAAACCGGTTCCACCCGTGCGTGAGCATCAACAAATCCAGATGTGCGGAGATCGCAGGTGTGCGTTCCTGAAAGTAGTATCTCGGATTTTCAATGTAGCCTTTCAGATCCGAGGTCAGTAACAACGAAGAGAGGATGTCGAGTCCGTACGGATCGATTTCGACGTTGCTATCGTCCGTTACGGAGAGGGAGCAGGTTCCGATGCTGTCGCTTCCGGCTTCCAGGTTGATTTTCAGTTCCACCAAGTCCCGAACAGTATATGTTTTTCGATCGGGTGTAACGGTGACGGTAGGCGCTGTTGTCCGTTCCTTAAAGAAGAGGCGCTGACTGTAGATCCCACCCTCTTCGTCCACCAGCACCAAGTGATTGATCCCTTCCGGAAAAAGATCCAGGCTCCACTCGCCTTTTACGTCCGTGAACGGTTCCATCCAAACGAGTTGTCCCCGGCAATGAACCAACAGATAGAGCGGCCTGGGGAGCTTCTGCTCCTTGGCAAGCAGGACCCGGTAGAAGAGCGTAGAATCATCCTGCCTGACAGACAGGCCAAATCCAGAGTCGCTCGGACGGGGCAGATCAAACCGTTTCTCTGCCCCGTCCCGGGTTTGGACGATCGCATGACAAGGTTGATCCGGGGAGATAGGGATCGTGAAGAGACCCATGCCGTCGTGTTGGGTGCCGGTGCTGGCAACCAGCACCGTATCCATGTAGACGGTGCAGGAAACATCTATCGGCCGGCCGTCGTTTCCGATGGCTTTGAACGCCACCCGTTGCCGGGTGCCGGAGAGCAGGGCGCCCCCTTCCGGGAAGAACTGCACATCGAAATCGTCCAAGAGCTTTGGAACGATAAAGTTGCGGGTAAACGGGAATGGCAAGCGTTTCGGGAAATTAATCTGAAAGCTGTGTTCGGAAGTATCCAGTTTGATCTCCAGTATGCCGTTCCTGTCCGTGCTTCTTTCAATCAATTTTGTCCGGCCGGCCGGTTGGCACGCAATCTGTTTGCCGGCGAACGGCTCCCCCTGCCGGTCGGTCAGCCGGATGGTGGCGATGATCTGCCTGGTACCCTCTTTCCGGTAAGAAACCTCTGTTTCGACCCGGGAGTCTCTCGGATTGACAACACGGATCTTTTTCCGGAAGAAAAAATCGGGCGTGTTGTTCTGCATACGGTAGGTGTAGGCTGTCAGGGAGTATTCTCCCTGTTGCAGATCTTCCGGAAGGGGCAACTGCCCGTAAAAGCAGGTGTCGATCCGGACCGATTTTATCCGGCGGACAAGAACATTCTGTTTGTCGATTAGCTCGACATAGATAAAGTTGCTGTATGTATCGGAGCGATGCGTCGATGCGTTCAGGAGATAGCCCCGGAACCAGATCTTTTCCCCTGTCACGTAAGAATTTTTATCGGTATGCAGGTATACCTTTTCCTCCGGAACCTGCTCTGCAAGGACTGTGAAATAAGCGACTACCCTCTCTACAAAAGAGGCGGATTCCTGAAACGAGCAGAGAGAGAGAAGGAGAACGAACAAAAACAGTTTCTTCATGGCGCGGTCGGATTAGATACAGAAGTTATGTGAACATAGCTATCAACAATAAGCGATCATGGGACGAATATCCAATTCTCGGAGCCGTTCCAACAATTCCGCTGCGCCTGCCCCGTTTTTCGGTGGTCGTCCATAGGTTTCCAGCAATTTCCGAGCCACTTCTTCTACCGGCTCTTTCTGGTAATACGCCGGATGTACCCGGTTCAGGAATTTCAACACCCGGAAAGCGTTGAAGCCGTCAAAAAAACGTTTCCGGAATTGAACCGGAGAGGCGCTATTGGCGTTTACCTCCTCCAACAGGGCGGCAAAATCACTCTCGTATAGAAAAAGACGAAGGGGCTCTGGTTGTTTTTTCATCCACTCCTCCACGAGTGTCCGGTCGGCTCCGTACCATCCGTTCATAGTGTTAAATAGCGATCTAAGATAATGGAAAGCGTCGAACGAGTAGGTGGTAAACTCCCTCTCCTCTTTTAGCATCCGGGCTACTGCCTGTCCGGTCCCAAAGGGGGTCCGGAAGGAGATACGCGCAGAGGGGTAGACACAGGTGGCATTCAGGTGAGCAAAACGGCCAGTGGCAATCAGTTTTTGGAGGAAGTAAAAATCTTCGCCGGCCTGCCGCCTGTTCATTCCTCCCTCCGCTACATAGTCCGACACCCGGACGGCAAATGCCGAACCCAGACAAGTGTAAGCATACGGATGTCCTGCATACTGCAATGCCAAGCGGTAATAACGCAGGTAGAGTTCGTAACGGCAGATAGCCTCCGCCATGGCCGGAGAGGTTCCGGGTTCCATCCGGTGCGCATAAGCAAGGGTTACTCCCGCCAAACGGTTGTTCCGAAAACCGGAGAGCAATGCTTCTGTGTAATTTCCATCCGTCAACGTATCGGCATCCAGAGAGGCGATCACTCCTTCGCTGTTTTTCTCTTTCCAAAAGTAAAGGGCCGCTGCATCCATGCCGATTTTGCGGGCTGTTCCTACTCCCGCCTCCCGGTCGGACAGGTCAAACGCCCGGATGACCTGTAAAAAAGGGGTGCCTTTCACCTCCGCAAGCATTTCCCGGTACAGCCGTCCGTTCCGCTCCTTCACCTCCTCCGGGCATCCGGCCGCATGATTCACTACCACGATCGCCCCGGCTTTTCCCGTCTTGTTTAGCGCGAGCGATTGCAGGGTTTTCCAAACGTCCGGATCATCCAGCACGGGGATCACAGCCAGTAATTCCAAGCCGGCCGGTAATTCCAGGGAGATCGTACCGCGGTTCCGCGAAAAATAATGCTCGAACCTCTTCATAATGGGAGGATATAAAAAAAGGCTGAAAAATCAGCCCTCTTTTCCTGTCCCAACGGACATTTATTTTTTCTGATAAGCAGCATTCAGCCCCTTCAGCACATCCTGCGTGATATCGAATCCGTCCTGTGCATACAACACTGTTCCCGCTACCACAGTACTCAGAATGATGTTGAACCCTTTCTCCCGGTTGTACTCCGTCAGGAAATTGGTGATCTCTTCGAACAATCTTTTTTTCAATTCGTTGTCCTCCTGCATCATCTTCTCCGACATCTCCTGTTGCAAAAGCTGGAGTTTCTGGTATTTATCCTGTAAGGCCATCTGTGCAGCTTCCGCCCGCTCCCGGGAGATAAAGCCGTTGTTTTCCAATTTGCGTTGGAAGTCGGTAGCTTCCTGATCCAACTGCTTGGTCTTCATATTCAGTTCCGTCCTTCTCTCTTCCTGTTTTTTCAGGAAAGCCTCGTTCAATTCCACAGATAATGCATAGTTGGTCAACAACGTATCCGTGTTGATATATACGATCTTTGCAGTCTCTCCCGATATCTGTTCCTCCCCGGTCGTTTCCACACCCGTCTTCCCACTGCGTCCGGAAAAGTGCAAAACATATAAAACCGCAACAGCGAGCAACAGCACCACGTTCAATGCAATTGAAAGGTTTTTCATGATTCTTAAATTCGTTTAAATTACTTAAAACTCCATTGTTATTCAATGAAGCAAAGATAATCTTAGAATTCTTTCAATTGCAATGATTTTTCCCTTTTCTGTGGACAAAAAAGGGTTCTTTAACATTCATTTGACTAAAACAACACTTACCTGCCGCCAGTTAATACAATTCGCTTTCGCTGGCAATCTCGGTGTGTTGAAGGATGTTCTGCAAAAGTTCCCTCGCACGGAACAACTGTGCTTTGACGGTTCCCAATGGGATGGCCAATTCGTTGGCAATCTCTTCATACGAAAACTCATCGAAATAGCGAAGTTCGATCAACCGGCGGTACCGCCCTTTCAACATGGCAACCTTTTCCCGCATGAACAGAGCGCGTTGCGAACGGATCGCCTCCTCGTCGGGAGTTCGTACATCGGCAGGGATGCTATTGATATAGCCGCGGTCGTCCGGATGGATATCGTCTTTGTCCAAGGAGACCAGCAGGGTTTTCTTTTTGCGAATGAAATCGATGGTATTGTTGGAGGCTATTTTAAACAGCCAAGTACTGAAGGCAAACTGCGGAGAGTAATAATTCAGGCTGGCAAATGCTTTTTCGAACGCTTCGAACATCAGGTCTTCGGCATCCGTCCGGTTGTTTACCATCTTCAGAATCATGTAGTAAACTGAATCTTTGTAACGTTTAAACAATTCCGAATAAGCTTTCTCATCACCGACTATCGCTTTCTTTACAACTTTGTAGTCGTAAAGGGCTTTCTCCGATAAATTCTCCGTTATCTCCATTTCTTTCTCGTAAAAATTGCGTATATCGTAAAATACCATCTGTACAGAAAGCCTGCAAAACCGGCTGCAACCGCAGGAAAGAACAGTCTTTTCTGTTTCAGGTTCCGTATATCTATATGGGTTGCAACTATCTCTACTACAAACACCAAAGCGATCCCGATCATTGTATATGGGAACAACACTTTTTTACAGACAAGGTAGATACCCATCAAATAAAAAAGGAATCTGACACAACGATCCAGATCGGATTTCAGCAAAGCGGATATAGGCCATTTCCGTTTATTTTCGTGGTAATACGTATAATCGCCCTTCCAGGTTTTCTTATTGCCGTTATTTATTGTCACAAAAGTGGAATCTTTTTTGGAAATCCGTACGTTCCCTCCTTTGGAGAGCGCCTTAACCATTTCATTATCATAGCCAATATAACTGTGCGTATTTTTTGAAAATCCTTTCTCTTTCAGGTAATTTTTTTTCCGATACCCCATATTTCGCCCGTCTCCCAGAACAAAACAGCCCCTTTTGACAAACAGGATCATCTTCAGGAAACGCAGAAAACGGAAAAAACGCCACATGTTCATCCCGTGACTGGGAGCATAATTGGCATATCCCAATACAACCGCCGTATTTTCATCAAAACGGGCCTGCATGTCCCGGATCCAGTGCTTTGTGTCCGGCCGGCAATCGATCTCCGAAAAGAGCAGGATGTCGTATTGTGCCGCCAGAATACCGATGTGGAGAGCGATCTTTTTCGTATTCCGGAATTTCGTTCCCGGGAAAAGGCGGCTGGTCCGGAGGCGGGGGTATTTCAATTGCAATTCCGCCAGCACATCCTGGGTGTCGTCCTCGGAACATTCGTCCACGACGATGACTTCGTATTGCGGGTAATCCTGCGTCAGAAAATATTCCAGGTTCTTTTTCAGTTCCCACTCCCGGTTGCTGGAGGTGATAATAACGGAAACCCCCTCTTGTCTGCCGGCGTTTTCCTCTTTGTATGGAGAACAGATGACAACTGTTTTGTAGAGTGTCCGGATCAGGTAGTAAATAAAAAACAAGATACAAACCAACAACACATATCCGTCTGTTCCGGCGGCATTCCAAAACGCCTGCAATTTTTCCATAATCGGCATAGCCACGATGCTATTAAACAATTTTTTACAAAATTTTCAGTACAATCAATACAATTTGACAAAGATACTTACTTATCCTGAACATTCAACACAGAGACCCTATTTTCTCTCTATTCGGCACCTCCTGTGTAATTTGGATATATTAGCATATTTTAACAGTTGAGCAAATCATTTTTAAAGTATTTTGAGATACGTTTGTATAATAATAACACAGCAAAAAAATTGTCTGTCATTGGCATCTTTTTTGAAACTACATAATTAACGTAATGAAACGAATTTCTCTTTTAATCGCACCGGCACTTTTTTGGACCATGGCTGTACAATCGCAAGAACCATCAAAGGAGATACAGGACTCGTACCGGCGCAGCTCGATCTGTATGATCATGATGGACGAGGCCAATATGCCCAATCGCGAACTGATCCGCAAGGCTTTTCTCGACGCCCCGGTTCCGGATAAATACAACGACCACAACATTTCCGAACGGGTATTTGATCTTGCAACGCTCCAATTAACGGATGCCGACAAGGCCGCTTACCTGCAAGCGACCGCCCCGGATACGGTTGCAGGCAAAGTCGCCAAAAAGAAGGGTGGTTTCGGCAAGATCATGAAGGGGGTAGCCGGCGCAGCCATGAGCATTGCAGCCGGAACGGAATCCTCTACGACCATTGACACAGGAGACCGGGAAACATATGCCATGATCGCTTACAAACACCTTTTGGAGAAGGCGGTTGCCAAGCAACTCTTCGACAAGTGGTTCATCAACCACCAGGGGGATTTTACGATGGATCTGGTGAAAGAACGCGGTTTGTACGACGCTACCGTCATGGATGTGCAAACGGCCAAAAGTTCGGTGCGGGGAATGGGTATGCTGGAAGATGCGGGTGAGGAGTTGGTCAACAATACATTTGTGGTGGTATCCCGCTACAGGTACATGAGCAAGGAGGAGTTGGTAGCCGAACTCGAAGCTACGGCTAAGGCTGTCGGATCGCTGTTCGGCGACTATGGGGATATAGCGGCCTCTGCAGGGAGTGTGGCCCGCCTGTCGCTTGGCGACGGGTACTACGTACGCACCACTTCGTTCCTGTTTCAGTTGCGGTGGAACAACAACATCTCCAATACATTCTATGCCGACCTGTGGAATAATCCCGAAAAATACCACGCTTCGGACATTTTTTCGCTCAAATATGTGGGCGAGGAGCGGGCGTGGGCCAATACCAAAGCCGGGATTTTCAGCTCGAAAACCGAAGAGGAGTTGATGCACATCGCTACAGTAAATGCTACCGATGCCGTATTGGCAAAACTGGAAAAGAAGTACGATGTATTCAAAACCAAGACCCCGTTGTTGAGCGTTGAACCGCTCACAGCCTCTATCGGCCTGAAGGAGGGGGTGGAACCCGGCGATAAATACGAAGTGCTCGAAAAGATCGTAAATGCCGAAACCGGTAAAACGGAGTACAAACGCAAGGCCACTGTGACTGTTACCAAAGACAAGGATCAAATCTGGGACAATCGTTACATGGCTTCCGAAGAACAGGCGTTGGCCGGAGATGTCCAAAGCATCACCGCTACCCGTTTCGAAGGCCCGAAAGATCTCTATCCGGGCATGTTGCTCCGTCAAATTAAATAATCTCCATATGAAGGCAAAACTTTGTTTTCTCTTGTTGTGCTCGGTTTGTCTGACGCTGTCGACCGGTGCACAGCAGTTGCCCAAACGCCATGTTAAGAAAGCCAACGAGCAGACACAGGAGTGGCGCTACGAAATTGAACCGGTCAATGTAGGCACGCCAGGCTCTGTGGTGGTGAAGGTTTGGAGTTTTTCCAAGAAACCGGAGGTCGCTGCGGAACAAGCGCGTAAGAATGCTATTCACGGAGTAATCTTTAAAGGTATTCCGGCAAAGGATCGGATCCCCGGCAAAAAACCGTTGGTAGAGACACCTGTCGAAACCGGCTTTTTTGAGCATTTTTTTGCCGAAGGAGGCGATTATGCGCGCTATGTCACCCTTACTACGAATGGCGCCATTGCCGCCGGAGATGTGCTGAAGACTTCCAAAAAAGAGTATAAGGTAGGGATTGTCGCCACCGTCGCTTACAATGAACTGCGGCAATATCTGGAAAGCAAAGGGGTTGTGAGAAAATTGGATGCCGGATTTTAACCCGTACGACCACAAGAAAAACACAGAACAGATGAAAAAACTAATAGTAACCGCACTGCTTATACTTCTGGCTTTTGCCATTTTCGCCCAGGCCAAAAAGCCGACGATCATGGTGGTACCATCGGACGTTTGGTGTAACGCCAACGGCTATATGACTACATTCGATAACCAGGGCGTTGTCGAAAAACTTCCTGATTACAACACGGCTTTGCTGGAGGATGCGAACCTCAATCTGGCGATCAGCAAATTAGGCGAAATGATGGCGGAGCGCGGTTTCCCTTTGAAAGATCTGGGGGCAAGCCTTCGCTCGCTTCGTACCCAGGCTGCTGAAGAGTCGGTAACGCTCTCTTCCGACGGTGACGCGCTTGCGGAGTCGCCGTTGGACAGGCTTAAAAGGGTGGCCAACGCCGACATTTGGATGCAGTTGACCTATACCCTTAACAGAGTCGGCCCTAAGAGGTCGCTGACCTTCAATATACAGGGAATAGATGCCTATACCAACAAACAGATCGCGGCAGCTTCCGGAACCGGTCCTCAGAGTTTCAGTGTTGAGATCCCTGTCCTGCTGGAAGAAGCTGTGCTTGCGCATATCGACAACTTTAACAACCAGTTGCAGGCCTATTTTGACGACCTGTTTACAAATGGGCGCGAAGTTTCACTTCTTTGCCGTCGGTGGAGTGGCAGCGACGTTAATTTTGAAAGTGAATTCGACGGTGAAGAGTTGGGGTTTCTGATCGAGGATTGGGTGGCAGAAGCGACTGTTGAAGGACGTTTCTCTACCGTAGAGGCCAGTGAAAACCGAATGGTGTTCGAGCAAGTGCGCATACCGTTGCAAAATGCTAACGGACGCGCTCTGGATACCCGTACCTGGGCCAACGATCTCCGTCGCTACCTGCAAAAGTTCAACATCGATGCCAAACTTTCCACCAAAGGGTTGGGGCAGGCCATTATCACTATTGGGGGCAAATAACCTTTAACATTGAAGCTATGCTTAAAAGTCTTATCCTGCTGATACTCTGCTACATGCCGCTGTATGCAACAGCACAGCCCCTGCTGAGCGCGAAGGAGATGATCGCTGTAACGCCCATGGTGTCCAACGGCATCAATCTGCCTGCAGACGCACGGGCATCGTTGGAAAACAAATTGAATCAGATCGTGACGCAGAACGGTTTCGGTTCTTTCTCCGGACAATTTGTCCTTACGGCCAACCTCATCACAACAGACAAACAGGTAACCGCTACCGCCCCCCCCCAATATGTTGTCAAATTCGAGGCTTCCTTTTATGTTGTAGATGTGATCGAGCAGACGATCGTCGACGAAACTTCGGTGACACTGAGCGGAGTCGACCGACTGGAACACAAGGCTGTCATCCAGGCCGTCAATCAAATCAATCCGAAAAGCCCGGCATTACGGACCTTGATGAGAAATGTCCGGGTAAAGATCATTGACTATTACAACACCCGGATCCCGACGTTGCTGACCAAAGCGCAATCTCTGGCCGACCGCAATGATTTTGAAGGCGCGTTGGTGATCTTGTCCGCCATTCCTGAATCGGTGGACCAATACCCGGTGGTAGCCGACCAAATGACAGCGGTGTATGAAAAGATGCTGGACCGGAACGCTACGGCAGCCATCCTCGACGCCAAAGGCAAGATCGCTTTGCGCGATTACAAAGGGGCGTTGGATGCGCTTGCGATCGTTGACCCCGCCAGTACGAAATTCGAAGAGGTGTTCGCTTTGGTCGACCGGATCAAAGAGGCCATCGATGCGAAAGAGGCTCAGGAGTGGGCAGACCGGATGATGTATTACGAAGATATGAAAGCGATGGCTTTGCAGGCACAGGATAACGGTGCGGCTATGGAAAAAATGCAGTTGGCTGCCCGGCAAGCGGGTATGGAACAAGGCGGAAACGACACCGCTGTGCTGGAGAATATGTTAGACCAATGGTTCGCGGATCAGTTCTAATGGCTTGGAGTATGAAAAAGATTGTTTGTTATTTGGTGCCTTTGTTGCTGGTTGTTTCGGCGCAGGCACAGACAAAGGTATTGGACAAGAGCGCCCGCAAAGCACCCGAATGGATTGACGGCTCCCGTGCCGATTACATCATCACGACGGCGACGGATGGGGAGTTGGAAGCAGCCAAACAGCGCGCGCTGGATAATGTGCGCAAGTACATCATTGAGTCTGTGGCGCAGAACGTAACTTCTACAAGCGAAGGTGCAGTCAGTCAGCAGACTGTGAATGATCAGATCGTGAATTTTCTGGATGAATACAAATCTTCTTATCAGACACAAGCGGCCTCCGTACCCTTCCTGAAAGGTATTTCCGCTTCGCGCGTGGAAGAGTACTACTGGGAGAAACGGCAGGACAAAGCGTCCGGCGCCATCACCTATGTATACAGCATTCTTTACCCCTTCCCGGGTGTGGAGTTAAAAAGTTTGGTGCACGAGTTCCAGAAACGCGACAAGGAGATGTATGGGATTTACGAACGGTTGAACGCCGGGATAGATGGCGTAAATTCGGTGGAGGAGATCGACCGCGCTGTTGCGGAGTTGAACCCCGTCATCAATTACTTGTTTGACGATGTACGCAAAGGGCAGGCGAAAACTTTGCAGAACAGTTACCGCAGCTTGTATGATCGTATCACGTTCGCCACCCTTTTGAATGTGCCGGGTGCGTATACGTTCAACCTCCTGTTGGATGGACGTCCCATCACCACTTCGCAACGCATCTCGCTGAAATCGGATTGCGCCACGCGCCTTGCCGCCGAACCGAAAGCGGAAGGTATTGTGGTGACTTACGACTACTCCGGATGTGCGTGGGACGAAGAGAATGGGGTTACGGCGGGGTTCCGTTTCGGCGGCAAGAGCGTTCCCCATAAGTTTTTCTTCACGATCAAAAAACACCGGCTGGAATTGTGGCCGGAAAAGACCATTTATTTTATCGCAGGCGGAAATGATTCGCTTGCAACCGACGTAGAGATCCGGATGTCTATCTATTCCGGCCTGCAGACCCCCTATACGGTGAAATCGCTGACGATGGAGGTGCCGGGTATCTCCGAACCCATCCTCCTCTCCTCTTTGGACCTCTCTTTCGATGCACCGGAGTCTACGCTCCTTGTAACCTGGGACAAAGGATCCAAAGCGGTCCGGGCACAGCATAACCGCCTCAATATGTTGCGGGGAAATATGGAGGTCGAGATCGAAGGAGCCATCCATCGCATTGACTTCTCCCTGCCGTTTAAAGCAAATTGGTAAATCTCTCTAAAAACAAAACAGATGAAAACAACAATGAAAATGCTGGCGTGTATGGTCGCCCTTTTGTTCGTCGTCCCCGCCGTTTCTTATGCGCAAAAGAGCGATAAGGAGTTGAAAAAGGATGCAAAATCCAAAGTGCTCCGAGACAATCGCAAGATCGCCAAACAGCTTACCAAGGAAGGTTGGAAGGTGATGCCGGGCAAGTTATCCATTGAACGGCAGCTTCAGGAAGCCCAATACGCTGAACTGGATGAAATGCCGGACGGGCAGAAGCGCTTTTTTGTCGGAACACACTCGGCTGTGGGAGGCAACTATTCTGCTGCGAAGCAGATCGCCGACAACCGCGCCCGGCTGGAATTGGCGCAGAGCGTAAATTCTCAGGTCGCCCAAAAGATCAAAGAGCAGTTGGCGAATAAGGATTTCGGCGAAGGCGATATACAGCTTATTGACGAGTTCGTTTCGGCCAACCAGAGTCTTGTTTCCGCACAACTTAACGGGGTTACGCCTGTGTTGGAGATTTATCGTGAGTTGGACAAAGGACAGAATGAAGTGCGCGTGGTGGTAAAAATGGAGGCGGCAAAGGCTTTGAAAGCAGCGCGGGAAGCGCTCCGGCCGGGGCTTAAAGAGAAGGCTGAACGTTTGGCTGAGGAGCTGGATCAAGTCCTGCCTTACTAAGAGCCGGTTTAAAGCGACCGGAATACCGGTTTAATGAGAACCCCAAGAGTTTTGAGGAACTTTTGGGGTTCTCAGCATTTTTATGGATCGTCAAAAACAAACAGGGTGCAGGAGCACTTATCTGCGATTTTTCTTGCAATTTCGAATATATTTTCTCATTTTCGGACGTTTTTTACTAACAGTTAAATTTAGCTACTATGACTCCAAAAGTAAAAGGAACTATCGGTATTTTGACAGGGGGCGGAGATGTTCCCGGATTGAACCCGGCTATCCGGGCAGTGACGATCAGAGCATTGAGAGAAGGGTATAAAGTCATTGGTATCCGGAGAGGATGGCGCGGTCTGGTGGATGTCATCCGCGACAAAAAAGCGGACAACTCGGCGCATTTTTTTGAATTGACCGAAGACATTGTCAACAGGGCGGGCCGTACGGGAGGTACTTTCCTGCATACTTCACGGACCAGAGCGTCCCACGTTCCGTTGGAGTCGATACCGGCGCACCTGAAGGATAAGTATACGGAAAAGATCAACGATCTGACTCCGGAGGTGTTGAAGAACCTGGATTTTATAGGCATTGACTACCTGATCCCGATCGGCGGGGACGATACGTTGAGTTACGGTGTACGGCTGAGCCAGGAGGGGGTGAAAGTGATCGCTATTCCTAAAACGATGGATAACGATGTACCCGGAACGGATTACTGCATCGGGTTCAGCACTTGCATTACCCGGACGATTGAACTGACACACGACCTGCGCACCTGTGCCGGTTCGCATGAGCGCATGCTGGTACTGGAAGTGTTCGGGCGGTATGCCGGATTTTCCGCTATGTTGCCTACGCTGGCAGGGGCTGCCAACCGCTGCGTGATCCCCGAATACCAGTTCGACATCAATCACTTGTGTGAATTGTTGTGCCAGGACCGCTACACCAATCCCAGTAAATACTCGGTGGTGCTGATCTCCGAAGGTGCCTCTTACTGCGGCGGGGACATGATGTTCCAGGGCGAAGAGGCCGATATGTTCGGACATAAGAAGTTGGGGGGTATCGGAGATCACATCTCCAATCAGTTGAAGGAGTTGTCCCCAAAATTCAATAAAGGGGAAACGATCAACGTGATCAATCAGAAATTGGGGTATCTGGTGCGTTGCGGCAATCCGGACGCGCTGGATTCTATTGTTCCGATGGCTTATGGGAATTTGGCCCTTGACCTGATCCAGAAAAAGATGCACGGACGCTTGGTGATCCTGCGTAACGGTCGTTACGACAACGCACCGATCGACATTGTTACAAGTAGTAAAAAACTGGTGGACATCGACCGCTTTTACAATACGGAAAGGTTGCGCCCGAAGTATAACAGCTTCGAATTTATGCCTCAGATGATCCTGTAAGGTCCTTGTTTTTAATAAAGTAGACGTCCCCGAAATTGAGTGAATTTCGGGGACGTTTGTTTTTAATCGAAGCAGCAAAGAGCAGCTTGGGGATTTAGGGGTGTTCGGGGAGAATGTTTGAGAGGGCTTCGCGCCGGGGGGATGCGTAGCCGCTTTTGTTGTGGATGGCGTAGATCTGTACCTGTACTTTTTTCCGGCTTGTTAATTCGCCGAACCGGGCACGGAATTTTTCGGTGATGTCGGCTGTGTGGCTGCCTTCCGGGAGGGTGCCGACCTGGAAGAGGCGTTGGGGGGCGGTGCTTTGCCCGGCGTTTAGGGGGGTGGCCCGGATGATGACGGTGTGGTTGTCCGGAACGGGTTCCTCCAGTTCAACGGTTACGCTGTTTTGGGTGAGGATGACCTGCCCGATGTGCGGGGCGGGTTGGGGAAATTCCGGGACGGGCCCATGCAGTTCGACGGGGGTGTCGAGCAGGGAGAGGTTGATGTTGCATTTCAGGTAGAGGTTCTGGCCACTCACTTTTCCGGAAACGCCGAAGCGGGCGGGCTTTGCGGTGGCTTCCCGGGCTGTTTGGTTCCATTGGTTGCGCTGTTCGTCGGTGAGGTCCGCCCATTTACCGGCGTACACGGAGAAGTTTTTCCGCACGGCTTTTTGTGAAGCAGTGTTGGGGTTGTGCGGGTTTGTTTTTTTGCGGAGTACCCATTGTCCGGAGCGGTTTACTACTGTCAGGCCGCTGATGGTCCCGGAGAAGGTTTCAAATAGCTTGCTTGGTTTTGTTTTCATGATGTTGTGTTTTTAAGGGTTTTGTGTTGTTGGCGTTGTTCATTTGCCGGGTGTTTGGTTGTTCTGTCGTTTCTATCGGTATAGTCTGTTTATTCTTTGTGCATTCTTTATTACACTCTTCTAACGCGGTTTGAAGACCGGGTGTAGTCCGGTTGTAAATCGGGCGTAAACCGGATATAAATCTGTTATACTTCTGTGAAATGTGTTTGGGTAGGTGGGGGTATTTTTCCCGATTTGAAAGATTGTAGAAGGATGTGGTTGTCGGCTTCGCGCAGTATGTTCTCAAATGAATCTGTATTCTGTTCGTGTTTGTCTGGCGTTTTATGGGAGAACATGGTTTGCAATTTTTTTTGTTGTTTTCCCGGGATACCGGTTTTGGATACAATCTACGGGATTGGTTTTATTTTCAGAAGGGGGGGAGGGTGTTTTTTGTGAGGGGGATTGGGGAAACGGGGATTATGCAGGAGGGGGTTAGAGGGGTACTGATTCAGAATAATTTCTGCTATCTTTGTCGTAAAGGCAAATGATGAACCAAGGTGAGATTATAATTTATCAGACCCCGGACGGGCGGACGGAATTGAATGTTAATGTCGGTGATGATACTGTTTGGTTGACGCAGGCGCAGATGACCGAACTGTTTCAAAGGGATCAATCTGTGATTTCGCGTCATATCTCGGCGATATTTAAGGAGGGTGAACTTGAAGAAAAAAGCAATATGCATTTTCTGCATAATACAAATTCCGACCGTCCGGTAGCTGCTTATAACCTCGATGTGATCATTTCAGTGGGTTATCGGGTCAAGTCGCAGCGAGGTACACAGTTTCGCATTTGGGCGAACCGGGTGCTGAAAGCGTATTTGCTGAAAGGTTATGCAATCAACAGCAACATGCAGGCGGTGCAGTTGGAGAGTCTGCGGGGTGCGGTGAAGTTGGTAGCGAATGTGCTTGCATCGCAGCAGATTTCCGGCGACGAAGCAACAGGATTGCTGAAAGTGATTACTGACTTTACCTACGCCCTTGATACGCTTGACCGTTACGATTATCAGCAACTTGAAATCAGCGATACGACACGCGGGGATGGTTTTCACGCGACTTATGAGAGTGCGATGACAGCTATCGGCGAGTTGCGGGATAAATTTGGCGGCGGCGGACTGTTCGGCAATGAAAAGGA
>DBDA01000020.1 GCA_002293375.1 Odoribacter sp. UBA944 | reverse complement strand
TATCTAAATGCACTACGGGTTACAAAGACAAACTATTTTTACAAAAAAATACAAATCAACTCATAAAGAGATGTTTAACTGAGAGTCTGTTTAAATTTCTCACCGAAATTATTTGAGAACTGTTTTTGTTTCTGTTTTTCTCGATTTTGAGGCGGATAACGCACCCGGAAAATAGCCTGCCGTTCCGGAACGCACTGAGCTTCGGGTTGTTGATTCCGAAAGCCGGAGCTTGGAAAACCGCCGTGGAGACCGCTTTCGGAAACAACAACCCGAAGCGACGGCCGGCAAACACAAACATTTCGTATATTTCCCCCGAAACTACTTTTCCAAAGTCACGCTACTACTTCGGACCTTTCCGCCCAACGGCGGATTCAGTTTAGAAACCCTGATCCTCACACAAACCGCTTGGGGAAACCGCGCGTACAAAGCATCGATCATCCGTTGGGCAACATGTTCCAACAAATGGGACACCGTTCGCATTTCAGCGGCGATCACTTCATAAGCAGTCTGATAACTGAGAGCATCCGCAATCTCATCCTTCCGGGCAGCCAACGCACAATCATAGCGGATCTCCGCATCCACCCGGAACTTACTCCCGACAAGCTGTTCCGCCGCATAACAACCGTGATAGGCATAAAACTCCATGCCCTCCAATTCAATGATCCCGGTCATACCCGTCCCCCTATTTAATCGTCAAAAAAGGGAGTTGCCCGCTGAAATACTGAGGCATCTTACCGTCCCATTTATTAATAGCCATCTCCTGAAGCACCATCGGCGAAAGCGATGCCTGTTTAATCTTTTGGGCTTCCGCCTCCAACTTCATCCGTTCCAGCGTAAACTTAGCAGTCAGGGCCCCCTGCTCGGCGATCTTTTTATCCTCGATCGCCTTGTTAAACTCATCGCTGAAATCGTGGTTCGTGATCAGCAAACTTTTCACTAAAATACCGCTGCCGCCTACCTGACCCGCAAACGCCGTATTGATCCGGTTCGAGATCTCCGCCCGCTTCTCCACAAAAGCTTCGATCGGATATTCGGCGATCACCGCATTGATCTTTTCGGACAAAGTAGGACGCACCAGGGTCACTTCAATATTTTTACCATACGTTTGGTAAATGTGGTCCACCTTCTCCGGATCCAACGAATACACCAAACCCACCTCCACAGAAATAGTCTGGATATCACTGGAAGAGACCTCCTGCTTCATCGTCAAATTATGGTCCCGGATCGACAGCACCTCCACCTGATCCACAAAAGGCATCTTCAGGTGCAAACCCTCTCCGACATTCGCGGTCAACTTACCGAACCGCAATACCACCCCCCGCTCCCCGGTATTGATCGTATAAAAACTGCCGGCCAATGCAATGACCAGAATAACAACCACCACCGCTGCGGGAATGATTTTTTTACTTGCTTCCATAATAAACAGACTCTAAATGTAAGATAAAATTATATGTCCCAAAGGTAAACTTTCTGCGCCATTTGGCAAAATCGCCCGAAAAATATATAGCTTTGTAAGCAACTAATAAAACAATGAACCCATAAATTCAATCTACATGGAATTACCCTTTGCAGAATCCTACCGCATCAAGATGGTAGAAAACATCCGGAAAAGCACGCGGGAAGAGCGGGAACAGTGGATCCGGGAAGCCAAATACAACCTGTTTAACCTCAAAAGCGACTACGTCTTCATCGACATGCTGACAGACTCCGGCACAGGGGCCATGAGCGACCAACAGTGGGCGGCCCTCATGCTGGGGGACGAAAGCTACGGAGGGGCCCGTTCCTACTACAACATGAAAGAAGCGATCAAAGAGATCCTCGGATTCGACTACTTTCTGCCGACACACCAGGGGCGCGCCGCCGAAAACGTACTCTACTCCACCATCATCAAAGAGGGCGATATCCTCCCTGGCAACTCCCACTTCGACACCACCAAAGGACACATCGAATACCGCCGGGCCATCCCCATCGACTGCACCATCGACGAAGCGTCCGATACCCAGTTGGAGATCCCGTTCAAAGGAAATGTAGACCCGTTCAAATTGGAAGCGGTATTGAAAAAATACCCGGCCGAAAAGATTCCCTGTGTCATTTTGACGGTCACCAACAACACCGCCGGCGGGCAGCCGGTCTCCATGCAAAACATCCGGGAAGTGTCGGCCCTCTGTAAAAAATACGGTGTCGCCTTACAGATAGACTCCGCCCGTTTCGCAGAAAACGCCTACTTCATCAAAATGCGGGAAAAAGGCTATGCGGACAAAACCATCAAACAGATCGTCAAAGAGATGTTCGGTTATGCCGACATCATGACCATGTCCTCCAAAAAAGATGCCATCGTCAACATGGGCGGATTTGTAGCCTTCAAAAACGAAGCGCTCTGGAAAAAAGCCCAGATGTTCTGCATCATGAACGAAGGCTTCATCACCTACGGAGGGATGTCCGGCCGCGACATGAACGCACTCGCGCAGGGATTGCACGAAGGGACCGAATTCGACTACCTGGAAACCCGCATCAAACAAGTAGAATACTTAGGCGCCCGGTTGGACGGATACGGCATTCCCTACCAGCGCCCCGTAGGTGGCCACGCCATCTTTGTCGACGCCAAAAAAATCCTGACCAACGTACCCAAAGAGGAGTTCATCGCCCAAACACTGGGAATCGAACTCTACCTCGAAGCAGGGGTGCGCGGCGTAGAGATCGGCGCCATGCTGGCGGACCGGGATCCCGTCACCCGCGAAAACCGCTATCCGAAACTGGAATTATTGCGTTTGGCCGTTTCCCGCCGCACCTACACCAACAACCACATGGACGTAGTGGCTGCAGCCTTGAAAAACGTCTACGACCGCCGGGACACCATCACACGGGGCTACCGGATCGTCAACGAATTTCCCATCATGCGGCACTTCACCGTAGAACTGGAACCGGCGCATTAAGTATAATTTAAAACAGTAATGATGCTGAAACACATTGTCGCCTGGAAACTGAAAGCACAGGCCGAAGGAAAAAGCAAGGCCGAAAACGCCGCTTGGATGAAAAAACAGTTGGAAGCTCTGTACGGGGTAATCCCGGAACTGAAGACCGTAGAGGTAGGGGTCAACATCAACCCCTCCGGAATGGCTTACGACGCCGTACTCATCTCCTCCTTTGAAAACGAAGAAGCGTTGGAGCGGTACAAGGTCCATCCGGAACACGTCAAGATCAGCTCCTATTGCGAAAAGATCCGGGAAAGCCGGGTCGTCGTAGATTACTGGGAAGAATAAACACAAATCGGCCGGGATGGAATGGTGTAAAGAATTGTTGTTCGGCACAAGCGGGAAACTCCCTGCATCGCCTGCGCGAACCCAACCTGGTGCCCATCTTTCTCGGCATCGCCCTGGGGATCCTTTTGGGCAGCATCCCATTCCTCTTTCCGGGCATTCCGCAACCCGTCGAACTCGGTTTGGCCGGCAACGACATCCCTTCGGTGAGTTACGCCACCGTCTATCCGCTGACCATGTTTCTGCGGGTATTGACGGCGCAGGGATTGATTTTGATCTTATTGTAATTCGAAGGATATGGAACAAAAATACGGATACATAACCCAGGTGATCGGACCGGTCGTAGATGTCCTGTTCGAAGAGGGGAGGGAGAATCTCCCTCCGATCTATGCTGCCTTGGAGATCGAACGGGAAAATGGAGCGAAGTTGATCGTGGAGGTGGAACAACACATCGGCGAAGATACCGTACGGTGTGTAGCCATGGACACAACAGACGGACTGAGTCGCGGGATGAAAGCATTGGACACGGGGCACACCCTGACGATGCCGACCGGAGACCAGGTCAAAGGCCGGCTCATGAACGTAACGGGAGACGCCATCGACAATCTGGCCCCGCTGGACTATACCGCTACCCGCTCCATCCACCAGGATGCGCCCAAATTCGAAGACCTGTCGATCACGGAAGAGTTCCTCTTCACCGGGATCAAAGTGATCGATTTGCTGGAACCCTACTCCAAAGGGGGCAAGATCGGGCTGTTCGGCGGAGCCGGGGTCGGCAAGACCGTCCTGATCATGGAACTGATCAACAACATCGCTAAGGGGCACCACGGTTACTCGGTTTTCACCGGAGTCGGGGAGCGCACCCGGGAAGGGAACGACCTGTTGCGGGAGATGATCGAATCGGGAGTGATCGATTACGGAGAACACTTCAGGAAAGAGATGGACAAAGGCAATTGGGATGTACAGAGCGTAGACATGGCGCAGGTTGCCAAATCGCAGGCGACATTGGTATTTGGGCAGATGAACGAACCGCCGGGCGCCCGCCTGCGGGTGGCGCTCTCCGGGCTGACGGTAGCCGAGACCTTCCGGGACAGCGGCGAAACCGGCAACGAAGTACTGCTCTTTATCGACAACATCTTCCGTTTTACCCAGGCGGGATCCGAAGTCTCCGCTCTGCTGGGACGCATGCCTTCGGCAGTGGGCTACCAGCCGACGCTGGCCTCCGAGATGGGAAAATTACAGGAACGCATCGCCTCCACCAAATACGGTTCCATCACCTCCGTACAGGCCATTTACGTGCCGGCCGACGACCTGACGGACCCGGCCCCCGCTACAACCTTTAATTTTCTGGACGCCACCACGGTGTTGAGCCGGAAGATCACGGAGTTGGGGATCTACCCGGCGGTGGACCCCTTAGAATCCTCCTCCCGTATTCTGGATCCCAACATTGTCGGGGAGGAACACTACCGGACGGCGCAGGAGGTCATCAGCCTGTTGCAACACTACAACGAATTGCAGGACATCATCGCCATACTGGGCGTAGACGAACTCTCCGACGAAGACAAGACCGTTGTGGCGCGGGCCCGTCGGGCGCAGCGTTTTCTTTCCCAACCGTTCCACGTTGCCGAACAGTACACGGGGATCCCGGGGGTCATGGTACCCCTGGAAGAGACCATCCGCGGTTTCCGGATGATCCTGGACGGTCAGATGGACGAATACCCCGAACAGGCATTCATGAATGCAGGTACCATAGACGACGTAATCCGGAAAGGAAAAGAGATGAAGAAAAAAGCGACCGAAACATGATCCTGAGAATACTTTCCATCGAAAAGACCATCTTCAACGGACCGGTGGAACAGGTCGAACTGCCCGGTACCTGCGGTCGCTTTGTAATATTGGAAGGACATGCTCCGCTTATCTCCACCCTGGAAAACGGGGAGATCGTTTACCAAAAAGATGGACAGAAAGTACGGGTAGCCATTACCGGCGGACTGGCGGAAGTCCGGGAGAACCGGATATCCGTGTGTATAAATTGACAGATCGATGCGTATTTCTTTCCGATACATATCACTGCTTGCAGGCATGCTGCTCCTCGCCGCCGGAACGCTCCGGGCCGAAGAGGAAAAAGCAACATTCAACCCGAAAGAGTTGGTGTTTGCACACTTGGGGGACGAATACGGCTGGAGCATCGCCTTACCCGGCGGCAAACACGTGGCGATCCCGCTGCCGGTAATCGTACGGAGCCGGGAGAGCGGGTGGTACCTCTTCAGTTCCTCCCGTCTGGAGCATGGCGCCGGGTACGCCGGGTTCCGGATCGCTCCGGAGGGGCCGCACGCCGGCAAGATCGTGGAGATGAACGCAGACGGGCAGGAGAGAAGGCCGTTGGACCTTTCGGTCACCAAAAATGTATTAGCGGTTGTGATCACAGCCTTGGTACTTCTATCGGTACTCTTCCCGCTGGTACGCTGGTACAAACACAACCCGTTGCGGGCGCCGAAAGGACTCTTGGGATTTTTGGAGAAGATCATCGAAATGGTCTATGCAGAGGTGATCGTACCGGTATTGGGAAAAGAGGCCCGGAAGTTCGGGCCTTACCTGCTGACCCTCTTCTTTTTTATCTTCTTCTCCAACCTGTTGGGATTGATGGTCGTCTTTCCCGGTGGCGCCAACGTAACGGGCAATCTGTCGGTCACCTTGGCGCTGGCCCTGTGTACCTTTGTCGTAGTGAATGTTTCCGGCAGCAAAAAATACTGGCGGGAGACCTTTTGGCCGGAAGTGCCTGCCTGGCTGAAATTCCCCATCCCGCTCATGCCGTTGATCGAACTGTTCGGGGTGCTCACCAAACCGCTCTCCCTGATGATCCGGTTGTTTGCCAATATGCTGGCCGGGCACCTGATCATGCTGGTATTGGTGTCGCTGATCTTTGTATTCGGCATGATGGGCGCGGTTGCACAGGGCGGTTCCGCACTCCTCTCGGTACTGTTCGCCCTCTTTATGGGATTGTTGGATGTATTGATCTGCTTCATTCAAGCGTATGTATTTATGATATTGTCGACGATCTTTATCGCTTTGGCAAGAGAAAAATAAGTATTCATTAAAAATAGAACCTATGTTGAGTTTAATTGCATTACAAGTAGCCGCCGGCGCCAGTTTAGCCAAAATTGCGGCTTGTATCGGCGTTGGAATAGTGACCATCGGTGCAGCGATCGGGATCGGAAAGATCGGATCAAAAGCGATGGAGTCGATCGCACGCCAGCCGGAAGAGTCCAACAACATCCGGGCCAACATGATCGTAGTAGCAGCTTTGATCGAAGGAGTGGCCCTCTTTGCCATCATTGTCTGCCTGCTGGCCATTTTTGTAGAATAGAGAACCGTTTTCACACACAAACAAACCATCATGGCATTATTGGAACCTGAATTCGGGTTGCTGTTCTGGATGTTGCTGGTATTCCTGCTGATGGTGGGAGTGTTGGCCAAATATGCCTGGCCGGTCATTCTCAAGAGCATGGAAGCCCGGGCGGCATTCATAGAGCAGGGAGTTGCCTATACGCAGGAGGCCATCGAACGGAAAGAAAGGGCGGAAGAGGAGGCAAAATCCTTGGTAGCAGAGGCCAAAAAACGACAGTTCGAGCTGTTGGAGGAGGCCCGGAAAGCCAAACAGGAGATGGTAGCCGAAGCCCGGCAGGCAGCGCTTGACGAAGCGCAGAAAGTGTTGGAAACCGCCAAATTGTCGGTGGAACAGATGAAAAGAGAGGCCGAATCCCAACTCCGCCGGGAGGTGGGAAAACTTTCGCTGGAGATCGCAGAGAAAGTGATCCGGAAAGATCTGGATTCGGATGCCGCCCAACAGGAGATGGTCGAAAAATTCCTGAACGAGATGGAACAGGCCAACTGATCGAAAACAGGGGTACTAACAGCAAATACCGGAAAAATGAACGAGGGATTGATCCCGAAACGCTACGCCAAAGCCATTTTCCGTTACGCCCGTTCGCTGCACGCGGACAAAGAGGTGTACGAAAAAATGAACCTGTTCCTGGAAATTTTCCAGGCGCATCCGGCGTTGCAGAAAGCGTTATTGAATCCGGTACTCTCTTTGGAAGACAAAGAATTATTGCTCTCCACCTCTGTCGGGATCGAACCGGTCCAGGCGTACATGCGGGGTATCCGCCTGCTGATCAAAAACCACCGGGAGCGTGATCTTCGCACCATCGCCCTGATGTACGGAGAGTTATACCGGAAGGCTCACGGCATCGTACAGGTAAATATCGTCACGGCCCGCCCGCTGCCGGAAGAGGTGATGGAGCGCATTCGTGCGGCAGTCCGGAAAAAGATCGCCGGAGAGATCGAATTTACCGCCTCCGCCGATCCGGAGATCATCGGAGGTTTTATCCTCAAAGCTGGTTCGCACCAGCTGGACGCTTCGGTACGGAGAGAACTGAGCCTGATCCGGAAAGGGTATGGATTATGAAAGTCTGAAAGACAGAAAAAAGTAGCTTATGAGCAAGATCAATGAAATATCGCATGTGCTGGAGATGCTATTGCAGGGCGTGAACACCAAAGCAGAGTTTGAAGAGGTCGGCACGGTGCTGGAGGTGGGAGACGGGGTGGCCCGCATATACGGTTTGGACAACGTCCGCGCCAACGAACTGGTAGAGTTTGAGAACGGTGTGATCGGGGTGGCCATGAACCTGGAACAGGCCCACGTCGGGGTCATTCTGATGAACGCTGCCGACCGGGTCAAGGAGAACTTTACGGTCAGACGGACAGGACACATCGCCTCCATCCGGGTGGGAGAGGGATTGCTCGGAAGGGTCATCAACACCTTGGGAGAGCCGATAGACGGTGCCGGTCCCTTGGCGGGCGAGACCATCGAATTGCCGTTGGAACGCAAAGCGCCGGGCGTACTCTTCCGGCAACCGGTCAAAGAGCCGTTACAGACCGGACTGAAAGCCATAGACTCGATGGTACCGATCGGACGCGGGCAGCGGGAACTCATCATCGGTGACCGGCAGACCGGTAAAACCTCCATTGCCGTCGACACCATTCTGAACCAACGCGAAAACTTCAAGCAGGGGGATCCTGTTTACTGCATATACGTAGCCGTAGGGCAAAAAGCCTCTTCTGTGGCAACTTTGGTCAATGTGCTGCGCGAAAAGGGCGCATTGGAATACTGCATCATAGTGGCCGCCAACGCCTCCGACTCGGCCGCCATGCGCTACTACGCCCCGTTTGCAGGGGCCACCATCGGCGAGTATTTCCGGGACAGCGGCCGCCACGCCCTGGTCATCTACGACGACCTCTCCAAACAGGCCGTGGCCTACCGNNNGATATTTTTTACCTGCACTCCCGCTTGCTGGAACGGGCGGCCCGCATCATCTCCAACGACGAAGTGGCGGCCCGCATGAACGACCTGCCGGAACCGCTCGTTCCCCGCATCAAAGGCGGCGGTTCCCTGACAGCTTTGCCGATCATCGAAACGCAGGCGGGCGACGTTTCGGCCTACATACCGACCAACGTCATCTCCATCACCGATGGGCAGATCTTCCTGGACGCCGTTCTCTTCAACGAAGGGATCCGGCCGGCCGTCAACGTAGGCATATCGGTCTCGCGGGTGGGTGGAAATGCCCAACTGAAATCCATGAAACGGATCGCAGGCACCTTGAAGATAGACCAGGCGCAGTTCCGGGAGTTAGAGTCCTTCTCCAAATTCGGCGGAGACATGGATGCGGTCACGGCGATGGTGATCGACAAAGGGCGAAAAAACGCCCGTCTGTTGGTGCAGCCCCAGCACGCACCCATTCCGGCGGAAGAGGAGATCGCCGTCATCTACTGCGGTACCCAGGGGTTGCTGAAAAACGTACCGCTGCACCGCGTCGCCGATTTCGAAAAACAATATCTGGAACTCCTCAATGCCCGTTACCGGAAAGAGGTATTGGATCGTCTGAAAAAAGGGGAGTTGGACGAAGCGATGGAGAAGATCATGCAGGACGTAGCGACGGAGGCAGCCGAACATTTTAAAGGATAGGGTATGTCAACCATGCGGGATCTAAAACGCCGGATCCGTTCGGTGCAATCCTCCCGGAAGATCACGGGGGCGATGAAGATGATCTCCTCCGCCCGGAAAAAACGGGCAGAGGTGGAATTGAACCAGGCGCGTCCGTACGAAGAGCAGTTGCAGGCCATCCTGGACCACATCCCCGAAGAAGATTGCAATTACCTCTCTCCGTTGAGCGAACAGCGGCCGGTTGCCTGGGGAGCCTTGGTGGTGCTCTCTTCCAACGAAGGGCTTTCCGGCGCATTCAACTCCAACCTGTACAAAAAAACGCAGGAGCGGATCGCAGCGCTTGTACAGGAAGGAGTGACTCACCTGGAGATATACCCGGTCGGGAAAAAGATCCAAAACTACCTTCGCCGTCTGCCGGTCATTGAAAAACGGCAGGTACCCGAACAATTTTCGGCAGGTTCTCCGGCAGAAGGGGGAAAGGTGTTGACGGAGGAGTTGATCCGTCGTTTCTTAGCCAAAGAGATAGACCGGGTAGAATTGATCTACACCCGCTACAAAAGCATAGGAACCCAGGAAGCCACCTCCCTGCCCCTGTTGCCGGTCAGGCCGCGCAGCGAACAACTGCCCAAAGAGCAGGCCGGTCCCGATACGCCGGAAAAAGAGCGCATCTACATCTACGAACCGGATTGCCGGGAGATCTTCGAGGTACTTTACCCCTTGCTTGTCCGGACGGTGTTCCACAAAGCCTTTGTAGAAAACCACGTTTCCGAAGAGGCCGCCCGCATCCTCTCCATGCAGATCGCCAACGACAACGCCAATAAATTACTGAACCGCCTGCAACTGGACTACAACAAACTCCGCCAGCAAAACATCACCACGGAACTGTTGGACATGGCAGGCGGATCAGTGACAGAATAATTAGAAAATATACCCAACAAAATAGTGATAATTTATGGCCGAACAACAAACCGTCGAAACAGCCATTATGCCTTTCAAAGTGCAGCAATTGGTAGAAATTATTATGGAACGAAAGCAACTGGATTACGAAGATGCTTTCGACTATCTGTATCATTCTGATGGCTACAAAAAATTGTTTGATAAAGAAGCAAAACTGTGGTATATGAGTGGTTTAAGTATTTTTGAGATGATTGAAGAAGAAAAAACGAGCAAAAAAAACAATTCAAATGTGCTGCTATTTTTTTCGTTTTGTTTGGAAAAATACAAGCTCTTTTCCCATCTGTCGGCAGAAGAAACCTTGTTCATTTTTCAAAAATACCACGTTTTCGATTATCTAAGCAACGCTTTTGAAATGTTGCACACACAAGGCGAACTCTATATCATGGAAGAAATTGACGAATTTATAAAAATGCGGAAGAAATGAAACTGTATCA
>DBDA01000019.1 GCA_002293375.1 Odoribacter sp. UBA944 | reverse complement strand
CGCTTCGGCGCGTACTGCCAATGCCGCACGCAACTCGCTTAACAGCGGTTTAAGAGTCGCTTTCCGTGCAGGTGCAGTTATGGGATTAACAGTTGTCGGTTTAGGACTTTTGGACATCTCTCTCTGGTTCCTGTTGCTTAATGCCTTTTACGACGCTTCCGTAGCGCAGAACCTGGTAATCATCACAACCACCATGCTGACCTTCGGTATGGGAGCATCTACTCAGGCACTGTTTGCACGTGTTGGCGGCGGTATCTACACAAAGGCAGCCGACGTAGGCGCCGACCTCGTGGGTAAGGTAGAAGCCGGTATTCCTGAAGACGACCCGCGCAACCCCGCTACCATAGCCGACAACGTAGGCGACAACGTGGGCGACGTGGCCGGTATGGGCGCCGACCTGTACGAAAGTTACTGCGGTTCTATTCTGGCTACTGCAGCTTTGGGCGCGGCGGCTTTTATTGCCGACAGCAGTATGCAGTTGAAAGCGGTGTTTGCCCCTATGTTGATTGCAGCGGTGGGGATTGTGCTCTCTATTTTCGGGATTTTTCTGGTGCGCACCAAAGAGGGTGCTAATATGAAACAATTGCTCGGTGCGTTGGGCAAAGGGGTCAATTCCAGTTCTGTTTTGATCGCTATCGCTACGTTCGGGATTATGTACGTGCTGCAGATTGAAAACTGGTGGGGGCTCTCTTTGTCTGTGATTGCCGGTTTGGTGGCAGGCGTTATCATCGGCCAATCTACTGAATATTATACTTCTCATTCGTATAAGCCGACACGGAAAGTTTCGGAAGCTGGCCAGACAGGCCCGGCCACCGTGATTATCTCCGGCCTGGGTCTGGGGATGCTTTCGACAGCTGTTCCTGTAATAACCATTGCGGTGGCCATCATCCTCGCTTTCCTGTGTGCCATCAACTTTGATGTGGCCAACATGATGACTGCGCAAAACCTGAGTCTGGGCCTGTACGGCATCGGCATCGCCGCTGTGGGGATGCTCTCCACGCTGGGAATCACCTTGGCCACAGATGCTTACGGACCCATTGCCGACAACGCGGGCGGAAATGCCGAAATGAGCAAATTGGAGCCCGAAGTCCGCAAACGCACTGATGCGTTGGATGCGTTGGGCAACACCACCGCTGCTACCGGCAAGGGTTTTGCTATCGGTTCGGCTGCCTTGACGGCGTTGGCGCTTTTGGCTTCGTATATTGAAGAGATTAAGATCGGTTTGCAGCACATCGGGAGGGAGATACTGACCTTTGCCGACGGGGCCGTTGTTAAGACAGCCGAAGCATCTATCATCGATCTGATGAACTATTATCAGATCAACCTAATGAATCCCAGTGTATTGGTCGGTGTGTTTATCGGTGCCATGATGGCTTTCCTTTTCTGCGGGTTGACGATGAATGCCGTGGGCCGCGCTGCGCAAAGCATGGTGGAGGAGGTACGCCGCCAATTCCGCGAAATTAAGGGGATACTGACGGGTGAAGCGACACCTGATTATGCCCGTTGTGTGGAGATCTCCACCAAAGGGGCGCAGCGGGAGATGTTGTTGCCCTCTATTTTGGCTATTCTTATACCGATTGTTACCGGCGTTATTTTCGGCGTAGCCGGTGTGATGGGTTTGTTGGTGGGCGGATTGGGTGCGGGTTTTGTGTTGGCTGTGTTTATGGCTAACGCCGGCGGTGCCTGGGACAATGCCAAGAAGTATGTGGAAGAGGGGAATTTCGGCGGAAAAGGGTCCGATACGCACAAAGCTACTGTGGTGGGGGATACTGTCGGCGATCCGTTCAAGGATACTTCCGGCCCCAGCCTGAATATTCTGATTAAGCTGATGAGCATGGTGGCCATCGTAACGGCCGGTGTTACCTGTTCTTTCCAGTTGTTGTAAAAATTGTTGCAAAAAAACAGAAAGAGGTTGCTTTCGGGCAGCCTCTTTTTGTTTGCTGCTCTGAGTTCCGGAAAGATGGGTTTTGGGGTCGCACAGATGTATTGTCTGCCGGGAGCAATACACTTGCACTCTGAAAAGGTAATTTGATGACAGAACCGTAAAATTAGAATACTGATTTAGGGTGTTTGCTTGGAAAATGATTATATTTGTATCTTCTGTGGAAAAATGATCTTGTCTGCTTTAAATTATTGTAACAGAAATAATTAAATAATATGAGCGAAGTGAAGAAAGCGAATCTGGAACCGGAAGAGTATTCGGCTGAAAGCATTCAGGTGCTGGAAGGCCTTGAGGCGGTAAGGAAACGCCCCTCCATGTACATTGGAGATGTAAACGCCAACGGCTTGCACCATTTGGTGTATGAAGTAGTGGACAACTCCATTGACGAAGCATTGGCTGGCTATTGTACCGATATTCAGGTGATTATTAACGAAGACAACTCTATTACGGTCAAAGACAATGGTCGCGGTATTCCGACAGCTAAAATGGCCAAAGAGAACAAGTCGGCTTTGGAAGTGGTACTGACCGTGCTGCATGCAGGCGGAAAGTTTAACAAAGACTCCTACAAAGTGTCCGGCGGTTTGCACGGGGTTGGTGTTTCCTGTGTGAATGCGCTCTCTACCAAATTGGTTGCCGAGATCTGCCGGGAAGGCAAGATTTGGCGGCAGGAGTTTTCCAGGGGGATCCCGCAAGCTGATGTACAAATTGTTGGGGAGACGGCGTTGACTGGGACCACCATCACCTTCAAGCCGGACGATTCGATTTTTTACGTTACGGAATTTAAATACGACACCTTGGCCGCCCGGTTGCGGGAGTTGGCCTACCTGAACAAGGGGATCCGCCTGTCGATTACCGATAAACGGGCGCCGGAGTCGGGCGTGGAGCGGGAAGTTCCCTTTACGGAGACTTTCTATTCGGAGTTTGGGCTGAGGGAGTTTGTAGAGTACATCGACAATAACCGGGACAAACTCATTGATTCGACCATTGATATCAGTACGGAGAAAAGCGGTATACCTGTTGAGGTGGCGCTTCATTACAATACTTCGTTTACGGAGAACGTTTTTTCATATGTGAACAACATCAATACCAAGGAGGGAGGGACCCATCTGGCCGGATTCCGCCGCGGATTGACACAGACCCTGAAAACATACGCCGAAACATCCGGTATGCTCTCCAAGTTGAAGTTCGATATCAGCGGGGACGATTTCCGGGAAGGATTGACGGCTGTGATCTCGGTGAAAGTGCAGGAGCCGCAGTTTGAAGGACAGACCAAAACCAAACTGGGGAACACAGAGGTGGGGACGGCGGTCGCCCAGGCGGTTAGTACGGCATTGGCCAACTATCTGGAGGAACATCCGAAAGACGCCAAGGCGATCGTGGACAAAGTGATTCTGGCGGCTACGGCGCGGCATGCGGCCCGGAAAGCCCGTGATCTGGTACAGCGTAAATCGGTGCTCTCCGGTTCCGGCTTGCCCGGTAAATTGGCCGACTGTTCGGACAACCGTCCGGAAAATTGCGAGATTTTTCTGGTGGAAGGGGATTCGGCGGGAGGATCTGCCAAGCAGGGGCGCGACCGCCAATTCCAGGCTATTTTGCCTTTGCGCGGTAAGATTCTGAACGTAGAGAAAGCCATGCGCCACCGGGTGTATGAAAGCGAAGAGATCGCCATTATCTTCAAAGCGTTGGGCATTACCCCTGGAACGGACGAAGATACCATGGATGTGAATGTGGATAAGATCCGTTACCACAAGGTGATTATCATGTCCGATGCTGATGTGGATGGTGCTCACATCGCCACTCTGATCATGACGCTTTTCTTCCGGCACATGCGTTCCGTGATCGAGCAGGGTTATCTGTACATTGCTACGCCACCCCTCTATTTGGTGAAGAAAGGGAAAGAACAGCGCTATTGCTGGGATGATGACCAGCGGTTGCGCCTGATCCAGGAGTGGGGAGGCGGCAAAGAGAGTAGCCTGCACATACAGCGCTACAAAGGGTTGGGAGAGATGAATCCCGAACAGTTGTGGGAAACGACAATGGCCCCCGAAGGGCGGACGTTGCGGCAGGTTTCCATTGAAAACGCTGCAGAGGCGGACCGGATTTTCTCCATGTTGATGGGAGATGACGTTCCGCCACGGCGCCAGTTTATTGAACAGAATGCGACCTATGCTACAATCGACGCATAAGAAAGTGTCCAAAAATCACTGATCCGCTTCATTGCTTGATTTATCAGTTGTCGGTCACATACGTTGGTATGCTCCCGTCCACCTGAAAATCAGCGGCTTTGCAGCTAAGCACTTTTTGAACATTTTTGTGAATACAGAGAAGAGGCTGTTTTTTAGGCAGCCTCTTGCTATTTGTATGGGGTTGGCTTCTACGGAAATAGAACTGAAAAGTTTTTTTATTGCGGATAAATTTGGTAAAAAAACAACGTTTTTTTGGGAGTATTACGATTTTATTTTGTATTTTTACATCATGAAAAGGAAAAATATTGGTGCAAAAAATTGANNAATTGAATTGAAGATATCTATTGTAGTGATTACAAGGGAGTTTGAGAATTAGTTTTAGTTTAGTAGAAGAGGGTGCTTAGGCACCCTTTTTTACTTCCTCACGACTCCATCAATCCCCGTCCGGTTTTCTGCATGCGCCCCTTTTCAATTAATTCGGCGATGGATTTATCCAATACGCCGTTGATGAATCCGCTGCTTTTAGGAGAACTGTAGGTTTTAGAGATTTCGATGTATTCATCCAATGATACTTTGACCGGAATGGAAGGAAAATTTTTCAATTCGCTTAAGGCGGTGGACAGGATTAATTTATCCATGTCGGAGATCCGATCAATTTCCCAATTCACGATATAACGCTCAATCAACTCTAAGTTTTCCATATTCTCCAGGAGCGTTTTTCGCAACAGCGTACTGGCAAAATCAATATCTTCTTCCGGGTTATAGACTGAATAAAAAATCCGATCGTTTTCAGAACACCCTTCTTTCAGACCGGATAAAGTCTTGTAAACCAAATTCAAGACAATGTCGAAATCGTCGTTCCAGTAAATGTTTAGATCTTCCAGCGTCTGGAAAAAAAGCTCCTCCTGTGCGACAATCCCGGTAAAGAGGTTGACGATAAACTGCCTGTGTTCCCTGAAATCGATCTGTTCCCGGTTCAGGTATTCCGTATAACCGGGAGAATCCACCATCTTTTTGTAGAGATAGGTGATCAGTTCCGGATGGTTGTTCCAACTGATCTTATGGTTCAATAAGTACGACTTGAACTGTTTGTTGTTGTTCAGCAAGGCGAAAACGGGATTATCGATAAACCGGGTATTCGGGTTCAGATCTGCTTCCGTTGCGATGTGTTTGTGTTTTGCCGCATCTATCCGTAGGAAAGCTTTGTGATGTAATTCAATCAGTAACAGTATGATGTAAAAGTAGAGGTCGGTACTCTTATCGATACTTTTCAATAAATCGCGCTCGGTCTCCGCCAGCGAATACCCCTCTCTTTTCGAGTGCGCGTAGAGCACTTGCAGAACTTTGATCCGGATTAATCTCCTGCTTGTCATTGTGATAAGAACGTTGGTTTCAGTAAACGGGCACAAATGTAGCAAATTAATTGAAATTATTTTGTATTTTCGTATCTGGTTACAAATCTGTTTTCAGGTACGGCGTATGATGAAGAGGTATATGGTTGTTTTGTTGGGACTTTGGGGAGCGATACAGGCGGTTTCCGGCCAGGAGTTGCGTTGTAATATTGCGGTCTCTTCCCAGAAAATACAGGGGACGAACAGGGAGATCTACAACAGTATGCAGCGCGATATGTACGAATTTCTGAACAACAGGCGCTGGTCGTCCAATGTTTTCGCGTACGACGAGCGGATTGAATGCTCTATGCAAATTGTTTTAGACGAACAGTCCGGGAGCGATGAATTCCGGGGGACTATGCAATTGCGTGTCAGCCGTCCGGTATATAACTCTTCGTACAATACCGTTTTGCTGAACCTGAAAGACAACGACGTTCTTTTCCGGTATCGTGAATTCGAACCGTTGGAGTTCAACGAATCCGGGCAGAACACGGAGTTGGTCAACCTGTTGGCGTTTTACGCCTACATTATTCTGGGAATGGATTACGACAGTTTTGCATTGATGGGAGGGAATGAGTTTTACACAAAAGCGGAGAACATTGTTGCGCAAAGCCAGAACGCCCGGGAAGCGGGGTGGAAATCTTTCGAAGGGCGGAGGAACCGGTATTGGCTGATCAACAACCTGCAAGACCGGAGTTACGCCACTGTGCGGGAGTGTTTTTACAGGTACCATCGTTTAGGATTGGATGTGATGGCCGAAAATGTGGCGGACGGGCGGTTGGAGATCATTTCAGCTCTTGAGTTGTTGCAGAAAGCGAACCGTACCAAGCAGAATTCCTATGTTATACAGGCTTTTTTCGATGCCAAAACGGACGAGATCATCCAGGTCTTTAAACCGGCTTTTCCCGATGAACGGAGGCGGGTCTACAACATTCTGTCGGAAGTGAATCCGGCCCAATCGTCTAAGTTTTCCGTGCTGATAGAGAACAAAACCAATTGATTTTCGGATAGCAAATACCGACGTAGTTTATGATAGAGAGTCTTTCTATACACAATTACGCTCTGATTGACCGGGCGGAGATCGGAATGGAAAACGGTTTTTCCGTGATTACCGGCGAAACGGGGGCCGGGAAATCCATCCTGCTCGGCGCTTTGGGATTGACCCTGGGGCAACGGGCCGACAGTTCCGCGATCATGGACAAAGAGAAGAAATGTGTCGTGGAGATCGTGTACCGGGTAGACGATTACCGGTTACAGGGGTGGTTTGAAGAGAACGAACTAGACTATTCCGATACGGTGTTGGTGAGGCGGGAGATCTCGGCAGACGGAAGATCCCGTTGTTTTATCAACGATACCCCGGTGAACGGCAAATTGCTGAAGGAGTTCGGGCAGTTTGTCATTGACATACACTCCCAACACCAATCCTTACTGATCGGCCGGCCGGATTTTCAGTTTGACATGCTGGACGCGCTCGGGCGAAATCAAGAGCAGGTGTCCGCCTATAAAAAATTGTACCGGCAGCGCAGATTGCAGTTGGAGCGGTTGGAACAGTTGCAGGAGCAGGTGGTGGTAGCTTTCCGGGAAGAGGAGTACCTGAAGTTCCAATTGGCCCAGTTGGAAAGCGCTTCGCTGAAGCGAGGAGAGCAGGAGGAGTTGGAGGAGGAACTGAAATTGTTGACCAATGCGGAGGCGGTGCAGAGCGGTTTTTACCGGTTGACCCAGCAATTGCGGGATTCCGAATATTCGGTGTTGTCGGTTTTGCAGCAGTGCCGATCGGTTTGTACCGCTCTCCGGGAGGTGGTCCGGGAGGCTGGAGAGTACGAAGAGCGGCTTCACTCTGCAACGCTGGAGTTGAACGATCTGGCGGAAGAGGCCGGGAGGCGGGCCGAAACTGTCGAATACAATCCGGCGCGTATAGCGTTTATCAACGACCGGCTCTCTGTCCTGTACGATCTGATGAGAAAGTACAAGGTGGAAGATACGGAGGCGTTATTGGCGGTGGCGGAAGAGATCGCCGGGAAGCTTGCCGGCATCCAAAGCTATGCGGACAACCGGGCGGAATTGGAAGCGGCTCTCCGGAAAACGGAGGAGGAGATGCGGCAATTGGCAGCAGAGATTACCGCTGCCCGTTCCGGAGCAGGTGAGATCCTCCGGCAGGAGATCGTCGGCCTTTTGCAGGAGTTGGGTATCAAGCATGCCCGCTTTGAGGTCGGCCTGAAGAGTTCGGGAGAGTTTTTGCCGAACGGTACGGACGAGGTCTCTTTTCTGTTTGCGGCCAACAAGAACCAGGAGCCGGGCGATATTAGCCGGGTTGCTTCGGGCGGGGAGATATCCCGCGTCATGCTCGTATTGAAATATGTGTTGTCGCGTACCCGCCGCTTGCCGGTGATCGTGTTCGACGAGATCGACACCGGCTTGTCGGGAGAGGTGGCCCACAAAATGGCGAAAATGATGCGGGAGATGGCGGAAGGCATGCAGGTCATCAGTATTTCGCACCTGCCGCAGATAGCCGCTGGCAGTACCGTTCATTACAAAGTGTATAAGGAGGATAATTTCCGCCACACGATCTCTAAGATCCGGAAGCTCTCGGAAGAGGAACGGGTGCAGGAGATTGCCGGCATGATCAGCGGTAGCGAGATATCAGAAGCGGCTTTGGCGGCGGCCAGAAATCTGTTGGCGCAAGGCTGATGGAATAATAACCCTAAAACTATGGCAAAACGAACAGAGTATAAGAGAGAGAACGGATACAAGGACCTGGTGTCGGAGTATGGAAAATTGCCTCCGCAGGCGGTGGACTTGGAGGAGGCGGTGCTGGGGGCTTTGATGTTAGAGAGAGAGGCTTTTACCATATTGGGTGAATTGCTGCAACCGGAGCATTTTTACAAAGACGCCCACCAGCGTATTTTTAATGCCAGCAGCCGCTTATACAAAGAGGATCATCCGGTGGACCTGTTGACGGTCAGCGAACAACTCAAGAGCAGCGGGGAACTGGAACAGGTGGGAGGGTATTATTATCTCTCCCAATTGACCTCCCGGGTGGCTTCTGCCGCCCACATTGAATTTCACGCCCGCATCATCGTTCAGAAATATATTCAGCGAAGGTTGATCGGGATCTGCACCGAGTTGCAGGAGATGGCCTACGATGATGCAACGGATGTGGCGGATCTGGTGGACAGGGCCCAGAAGGTCGTGTTCGACTTGGCAGACAGCAACGTACGCAAGGATACGGCGGAGATCAGACCGGTCATTGAAGAGGCTATCAAGATCATGGAAGCTGCCGGGAAAAGGTCGGATGGCCTGAGCGGATTGGCCTCCGGTTTTGCGGCATTGGACGAGGTGACATCCGGGTGGCAAAACTCCGATTTAGTGGTGATCGCTGCCCGGCCTGCCATGGGGAAGACTGCTTTCGTGCTCACGATGGCCCGGAACATTGCGGTGGACCATGGTCAGCCCATCGCTATTTTTTCGTTGGAAATGTCGTCTGTTCAGTTGGTCAACCGTCTAATCTCCAGTGAAACGGAATTGGGGTCCGAAAAACTCAAAAATGGCCGATTGACGGACAGCGAATGGGAACACCTGCACAAAAAGATCGACACATTGATGCGGGCTCCCATCCTGGTAGATGATACGCCGGCCCTCTCTGTTTTTGAACTTCGGGCCAAATGCCGGCGGTTGAAACAGAAATACGACATCCGGATGGTCATCGTCGACTACCTGCAATTGATGACCGTGGGGGCCGATATGCGGGGGAACCGGGAGCAGGAGGTGAGCACGATCTCCCGGCAACTGAAGATCATCGCCAAGGAGTTGAACATTCCGGTGATTGCGCTTTCTCAGTTGAACCGGGGAGTGGAGTTGCGTACGGGAGATGCCAAAAAACCGATGTTGTCGGATTTGCGGGAGTCGGGAGCCATTGAACAGGATGCAGATATGGTGCTGTTTATCCACCGCCCCGAAAAGTATGGAATTATGACCGACGCACAGGGAAACAGCCTGAAGGGAATTGCCGATATTATTATCGCCAAGCACCGGAACGGAGCTGTGGGAGAGATTCAACTCCGTTTCCGGGCAGAACTGACCCAATTCTGCGACCTGGAAAGAATATCGCCTTTTTCGGCGGAACCCTCCACCGGAGAGCCTGCCGTACGTACGTTCGGTTCCAAAATGAACGAAGAGGCGGAACCGGCTTTGAATGCCGGTTTTGAAGAGGGTGGGCAGTCGTTTGGAGTGTCCGGCGGAGACGCTCCGTTTTGACATTTGCTTGCTAAAGATTACAAAATAAAACAGACTGTAAGGAGGGAAGTTATGTTAAAATGGATTTGTTTGTTTGTGTGTCTGCTGGTAGCCGGTGTTTCCAACGCCAATTACTTGCTGATCCCGATGGAGAGCGCTCAGACCAACCACCTGAAAGCATATGGAGTAGCTTACAATGCGTTGAAAAAAGGGCACGAGATCCAGTGGTTACTGAACTACCGGGGAGGCAGCTTTGTGCTGCCCCTGACGGCGGATCTGCGGACAGCGTGTATGCTGAAAGGGGTGAGTTTCGAAGTGGTTCCACCCGCCCGGCTCAACGCCATCCTGGCTGAGATCGCCTCTCCCGAGGTGAACGCCGACGCCATGAAATTGGAGAAAGCGCCCAAGGTGGCCGTCTATTCACCCAAGGAGAAAAAACCCTGGGATGATGCGGTCACGCTGGCCCTGACCTATGCCGAAGTTCCGTACGATGTGGTGTACGATTCGGATCTGTTGGACGGGAAGTTGAAGGAGTACGACTGGCTGCATCTGCACCACGAAGATTTTACGGGGCAGGTGGGGAAATTCTATCGGAGTTACCGGCACATGGAGTGGTACAAAGAAGAGGAGCGGGTAAACCGGGAAACGGCCGCTAAATATGGTTATGCCAAAGTATCCGATCTGAAAAAGGCCGTGGCCCGGACCATTCGCGATTACGTGAACAACGGAGGATTTATGTTTGCCATGTGTTCGGCGACGGATACGTATGATATTGTCCTGGCTGCCATGCATGTGGATATTTGTGTGTCCGCTTTTGACGGAGATCCGGCCGATCCCGATGCACAGGAGAAATTGGTCTATGCCAATGCCTTTGCTTTTAAGGATTTTACGCTGGAGATGAATCCCAATGTGTACGAATATTCCGATATTGATGTGACCGATACCCGGAAGGTTAGCGAGCGGGACGACTACTTTGTCCTGTTTGAATTTTCGGCCAAATGGGATCCTGTACCGACCATGCTGTGCCAGAATCACGAAACGGTGATCCGCGGCTTCATGGGACAAACGACGGCCTTTAACAAGAGTTTAGTCAAATCCAATGTACTGATCATGGGAGAGAACAAGGCGGCTAACGAAGCCCGGTACATCCACGGAGAACACGGAAAAGGCACCTGGACGTTCTACGGCGGGCACGATCCGGAGGATTACCAGCATTTTGTGGGAGATCCCAAGACAGACCTGGACCTGCACAAAGACTCTCCAGGTTATCGATTGATACTGAATAACTTGCTTTTCCCGGCGGCCCGTAAAAAACAGCACAAAACCTAATTGTTCCCATGCGTAGCAAACTGTTTTACCTCTGCAAGTACTACTTGTTCTGGATTCTGTTGTCCGTTGTTGCCAAAGTACTTTTTCTGGTGTACGAACCCGGTGAATCCCTGCACTTTGGTGACTATTGCTTGATCTTTTGGAAGGGCATTCGCCTAGATCTTTCGCTGGGCGGTTACATTCTGATGTTGGCTTCTCTGCTGATGATCTTGAGCGTTTTTTTTCGGGAACGGATCGTGAAACCGATGCTGGCAGCTGTTACCTGCCTGTTGTTGGCGGCTTTTTGGTCGCTTGTGGTTGTCGATTTGGAATTATTCCGGAACTGGGGATACCATTTGGATGCTTCTCCGTTGATCTACCTGCGCACGCCAAGCGAAGCGCTGGCTTCTATACCGACCGGACTTATCTTGGAACTCTTGTTGCTCTTTTTTCTGTTGTTGGCCGGGAGTTTCTTCCTCTATCTGCGCTGCATATCCCATCCTTTCCGCTATCGAACGGGCGGATTTATGCAGGTCCTTGTTTTTCTGTTGCTGGGCGGGTTGATGATCCTTCCGGTTCGAGGCGGCTTTAATGTAGCTCCGATGAATGCGAGTTTTGCTTATTTTCATAAAACCAGTCTGTTTGCTAATCAGGCAGCTGTAAATCCGGTCTGGAATTTTATGTATGAAGCGCTACACTATGAGCGACGTTCCCGGAAATACCATTATCTGCCGGTGGAAGAGGCGGAGCAAAGGATGCAGGAATTATACCGGCCGGATGGGGAAACCACGTTTCTTTTAAAAGACACCCGCCCCAACATTGTTGTATTGCTGTTGGAGAGTTTTACGGCTGATGCGGTGGAGGCCTTGGGAGGCGAACTGGGTGTTACACCCCACCTCTCGCAACTGGTCGGAGAGGGGGTACTGTTTTCTCGAATATATGCCGGAGGCAACCGGTCGGACAGGGGATTGGCGTCGGTTATCAGTGCTTACCCGGCACATCCTGGCTTCTCCCTGTTGGACTACCCCAATAAAATGGCCGAACGCCCCCGTTTTTCCAAAGACCTGGAAGCTATCGGTTACCACACCTGCTTTTATTATGCGGGCGATATCAATTTTGGCGGATTCCGTCCTTACATCACCCTGAGTTTTCAACAGATGGTGACGGAAGCAGATTTTTCGGGCGAGGCCAAACGCCACACGTTTAAATGGGGCGTACACGACGAATACTTGCTGGAAAAACTGTATCAGGATCTCTGCTCGGCTCCACAACCGTTCATGTATATGGCTTTTACCATGAGCAGTCACGAACCCTTTGAAGTGCCGGGCGAAAAACCGGATAAAAATGCCGGCGAACCCGAAAAATTCAAAAACGCCATCCGGTATACGGATCGCTGTATCGGGGAATTTGTCCGCAAGTGCAAAGAGTTTGGGATGTGGGATAACACCCTATTGGTGCTGATCGCCGATCATGGCACTATTAAGATCAGGCAGCGGAAGCCCTACGAGCCGGAAGCGTTTCACATCCCGATGATCTTTGCGGGAGGCGCTTTGAAGCAGCACGGAGTTGTCGTTCCGACGATCGGTTCCCAGACCGATCTGGTCGCTACACTGTTCGGGCAATTACAATTGGATCACAGCTCTTACAAATACAGCAAAAACCTGCTGGCTGACAGCATCTTTCCATTTGCTTTTTACGCCTATTCCGGTACGGCCGGTTTGGTGACGGAGGAGGGGAACACGGTGTTGAACCTGCAAAACGATCAGATCATAGCCGGGGACGGCTTGCCGGAAAACGCGGCGTACCTACGGGCGTATATGCAGACCCTGGATCAGGATGTAAATCGCTGATAACCGGATTATTTCAGAAAAAATTCGGTGCTCCCGATGTTTTCGTTTTCACAGAAAAGTTCCGCGGTGTATTTTCCCGGGATCAGGCTGCCGTCGTTTGGCCAGTAAATGGCTATTTCCAACCGTTCACCCTCGTATTCAAACTCTCTTTTGGCCGAATAGGCAAGGGAGACATTCTGGTATTTGAAAAAGGAGTCGTCGCTGAAAGCAATAACACGGTTGTCGGGGCGGGTGATCCGCAAAAACAGCGTTCGGATACCCCGTTTGGCCGCCACATTCCGGGGGATGACAAAATCGGCCCGCAATTGAAAACACCGTTTCCAATTGATTTCCTTTCCTCTTTTGTTGATGGGGATCACCGTAAAGTTTTCCGTCGTCAGCGCCGTGGCGATGTCGAGTACTTTTTGCATGTCTTTCTGCTCGTTCTCCAACTTCTGGTTCCGTTCCCGCACCCAGTCGTTCTGTTGCCTGATCTGGACATTTTCCTCTGTCAGTTGTTGATTCAAGCGATTCAGGGAGTCGATTTGAACGACGTAATCCCGCAAGACCGACTTTAAGGTTCCGATCTCTTCCTTGTAGCGATTGATCTCTGCGTATGAGTTGTCCCGGAATTTTTTCATTTCGTCCAGCAGGCCCGCTATTTTTTTCTGCTCCAACAGAAATTTTTCGTTCAGCGTATCGTTGGCAGACTTCAAATTGTCGTAGTCGGTACTCAGATCGCTTAACTCCTGCTCCAATATCTCTCGTTCTTCCTGTATGGCAGCGATGTGTTTTTTGTTGGCAGACCATTCGATCATAAAAAATACAAAAAGGGCAGCCACTACGATCGATAAGCATATAATAATGGTTATCAGAGTTTTATCTTTCCCTTTTTTGAATTGGTTATTTTCCTCCATATCAATAGAATTTGCGCGCTAAACGGATTTCTTTCACAATTTGAAACAAATATAGGAAAAATAACGTTTGGGTAGAGTGTTAAAAACATTGAAAAAACAAAATAGTCTCTGTTTTTTTGGGCTTTTCAGTGTATAATTACT
>DBDA01000042.1:46703-46828 GCA_002293375.1 Odoribacter sp. UBA944 | reverse complement strand
GGCCTGCGGGAGGAGATCCGCAAAGCGAGGGAAAAGAGTCGCGGCGTTATCGGCGTAAATATCATGGTGGCGCTGTCGAATTTCGCCGATATGGTGCGGACATCCATCGAGGAGAAGGTCGATGT
>DBDA01000042.1:46148-46644 GCA_002293375.1 Odoribacter sp. UBA944 | reverse complement strand
GCGAGAAGTGGTCGGCGGGGTACAACTATCTGCCCGACGCTATTGTAGTCGAAGGCCCAAAAGCCGGAGGACACTTGGGGTTCAAGCGCGAGCAGATAGAAGACGAACACTTTTCGCTCGAACACCTTGTTCCGGAGGTCGTTGAGGTCGCAAGAAGTTACGCCGACCGGAAAACAATTCCCGTTATCGCGGCGGGCGGCATCTCGACCGGAGAGGACATAGCACGGTTCATGGCTCTCGGTGCGTCGGCAGTGCAGATGGGGTCGATCTTCGTGCCCACCGACGAGTGCGACGCGGCGCTGGAGTTCAAGAAAGTCTATATCAACGCCCACGCCGACGATATGCGCATCATCCAAAGCCCCGTAGGGATGCCGGGGCGGGCTTTCGACGGCGAATTCATACGCAGCGTGGCCGAAGGACGGGAGAAACCGCGCAGTTGCCCGTTCCACTGCATAAAGACGTGCGACTACACTAAAAGCCCTTATTGTATAATCAA
>DBDA01000042.1:0-45970 GCA_002293375.1 Odoribacter sp. UBA944 | reverse complement strand
GAAAAACAAAAACGCAAGGAAGAACGTCAGGCCAGAGGAACATCCTCGCACGAAGACATGATCGCCTGGGTGGACGAGAGGGGAAACATCGTCGATACCCCGCCCGAGCAGCGCGACAAACAGGAAGTAAAGCTCGAAGACGTCGCCATCGCAACCCCCAAAAAAGACGACACAGAACCTGATCCGCTGAAAGGCCGTGTCGAGTATTTCAACGCCGACAAAGGCTACGGTTTCATCAAAGACCTCGCCTCAACCGAGAAGTATTTTTTCCACATCTCCGCCGCTCCGGCGGGCATAGCCGAAGGGAATATCGTCACTTTTGAAACCGAACGCGGGACACGCGGCATGAACGCTGTCAGAATCGCCCATGCTGCAAAATAGAATTAAAAATAAACGATGATGTTATCTTTCAAAAAACAGAATCGTGGGAAAACTATCTTTCGGAAGATTCTGTCTTGAAAGATTTTGACCAACTCATTCTGAAACGCTCAACTCGTGAAGAATTACGAAATGGGAATCTTCCAAAAACTATTCGATCAGCGAAATAGATACTCCGAAACCATGATCTGTAATACTGATAATATTTAATCCCAAAATCGACCTACATAGAAGCCTGCAAAAATTATCTGCCAAACGACCAAAAATGCAATTTCAGCTTGTTTTGCTGCCTATAACGGAAAGTAGAATTAGACTGTTGTTACTATCCTTCTGGATCTTCTATTGAGCTTAGTGAATGTTCTGGCCGCTCTAATATTTCTTTTATGACATCAAAAATCTTGGAAAACTCCGAAACATTAAAACTGTCAAATCCTGAATTATTATTTAACACGTTTTCGGCAAAAACACTTTTCGAATGAGCAATTTGCCGTCCTTGTGCTGAATAGACCGGAAGTTCGTAATCTCAATACTTTTTATAAAATGCATGATAATCAAGTTAATTTATTTACACTAATTCATAATTCGTACTTCTTCCGCCGCTGTCGTCTTTTCGCAGGATGCCGTGGGCGATCAGGTCGTTGATGTCGCGCAGGGCGGTGTCGGGCGACGATTTGGTAATCTTTGCCCACTTAGATGAGGTCAGTTTGCCGTCGAAACCATCCAACATTTTGTTGAGCATCAGTCGCTGACGGTCGTTCAGGGCAGTCTGGCTGTGCTGTTCCCAGAATTTGGCTTTTGTCAGTACTGATTTCAAAACCTCCGCACTGCCGATCAAAGCCCGTTCGAGACAAGTCAGGAACCACTCGAACCATGCTGTAATATCGCTGTCACCGTGCTGGGTCTTCTCCAGCACCTCGTAGTATTGCTTACGCTCGGCGAGGATCTGATTCGACATACTGTAAAACCGCTGCGGGCTTCCGTCACCACGGGCCAACTGCATATCGGTGATCGCGCGGGCTATACGACCATTTCCGTCGTCGAACGGGTGGATAGCCACGAACCAAAAGTGTGCTATTGCCGCCTTCATCACGGGGTCAAGATTCGAGCCGGCGTTGAACCACTCCAAGAACTTTATCATCTCCGGTTCGACCCGCACAGCATCCGGAGCCTCGTAATGTACTCGTTCCTTTCCCATCGCTCCGGATACGACCTGCATCGCGCCGCTCCGATATTTCGCAACCTCTATTTTGTACAGGCCGCTGAACCCCGACGGAAACAGTGCATTGTGCCAACCGAACAAACGCTCATCTGTCAGCGGCGAATTGTAGCGTTGCGTGGCATCGAGCATCATCTCCACGATACCGTCCACATTTCGAGGCGAATTCACCAGCCCCGCCACATCCAACCCGAGTCGCCGGGCAATCGACGAACGCACCTGATCGGGGTTGAGCAACTCGCCTTCGATCTCGGACGATTTCAACACGTCGAGCGTCAGGGTTGTCAGCACAGCCTCCTCCCGCAACGAAAACCCGAGGTTCTCCATCTGTCCCAGAAGTTTGCCCTGCAAGTACCTCACTCGCCCCAATAGGGGTAGCAACTTGTCGTTGTCCCAACGAAAATCCGTCCAGTTTGTATGGTTATGGATATACATTCTCCGCAAATTATACGGCAAATATAATGATTATTCCCCGCATAGCAAATTTTCACAGGTGCCTCATAAAAAATACCCTTCCCCCTCTTCTGAAAATGAAACCGATTTCGTAAATTGTACACACTGCTGCCGCACAATTGCACCGCGTGGCTCTATGGGTACCACCACGCAAAAGGATTCGCGTGGCAGCGGAGAAAAAACACAACAGATGAACCCTGATACTTCCATCTCCTTTCCGACAAAAATCTCCGGCCGCATATCGTGCAGTTTCGGAGATACCAAACGTCTTCCCAAACAGATCCAACAGAGGTATAACAACGCTCTATAACCGGCCTACGAACGGTATAACGACGGTATAACGACGGTGTAATGACGGTATAACGACAGTATACCAAAGGTATTACAAAGGCTGCATAAAGGCTGCGTAAAGGCCAAAAAGGCAAGGAATCGACTGTGCCGACAGAAACGACCGTACCACCTGACACTCGGAAAACCGCAGCGGAGCCCCGCTTTTGGAAATCGACAGGCCGAAGCGACAGGGGGAAAAGCGAAAAAAATTCGGATCTTTTCCCCAATACCGAAGTGCTGTCGGAACCGTGCGAACGAATTTTTTTCCTATATTTACGGCCGGTTAAATATAAATACACATGAGCATATTCAGTCAATTCGGGAAATGGAAAGCTCTATCGGTTGCTTTCGTTCTGTTCACAGTACCTTTTTGTCCGGCTGCACAAGCTGTATGTGAAGGAGAAAACAGCAGTATAAAAGAGCAGCAACCTTTGCAGGTTGTCGGTGCCACAAAGGTGAATCCCACCACCGTTGATGTGCTGTTCTCCAATCAACAGCGCATGACCCTTGATTTTTATGGTGAGAACATCTTCCGGCTGTTTCAGGACAATGCGGGAGGGATCCTGCGCGACCCGGAAGCCAAGCCCGAAGCAAAAATAGTGGTCGACCGGCCCCGAAAAGAGATCACTTTGCTCGACGTGAAAGATCACTCCGGCACCCTCTCCGTCACGACCGCCGGGATCAGCGTACAGTTCGACAAAAACAGTGCATTGATGAAAGTCATCGACTTAAAAACAGGCGAAACGGTATTGGAAACAACAGAACCCGTCCTTTTTCAAGAAGAGCGGGTCACCCTGAAGCTGAAAGAGCATCCGCAGGAGTACTTCTACGGCGGTGGCGTACAGAACGGGCGCTTCTCACACAAGGGTAAAATCATCTCCATTGAGAACCAAAACAGTTGGACAGACGGCGGTGTAGCCTCTCCCAATCCCTTCTATTGGTCTACAAACGGCTACGGCATCCTGTGGCACACCTTTAAAAAAGGCGTTTACGATTTCGGCCGGGAAGAGAAAAACACGGTGAAATTGTATCACGAGACCGACTACCTGGACCTTTTTGTGATGGTCAACGACGGAGCCGTGGCGCTGCTGAATGACTTCTATCAACTGACGGGCCACCCGGTATTGATGCCGAAATTTGGCTTCTACCAGGGACACCTGAACGCCTACAACCGCGACTATTGGAAAGAGGACGAAAAGGGGATTCTCTTTGAAGACGGCAAGCGTTACAAAGAGAGCCAGAAGGACAGCGAAGGCATCAAAGAGTCGCTGAACGGGGAAAAAGAGAATTACCAATTTTCCGCGCGCGCCGTGATCGACCGCTACAAGCGCCACGACATGCCGCTGGGCTGGTTGCTGCCTAACGACGGGTATGGGGCCGGGTACGGCCAGACGGAAACCATCGACGGAAACATCCGGAACCTGAAAGAGTTGGCGGATTACGCCCACGAAAACGGTGTGGAGATTGGGCTGTGGACGCAATCCGACCTGCACCCCAAAGAAGGGATCAGCGCTTTGCTGCAACGGGATATCGTTAAAGAAGTGCGGGATGCCGGTGTGCGTGTGTTGAAAACCGACGTGGCTTGGGTGGGGGCCGGTTACTCGTTCGGCCTGAACGGCATCACGGACGTGGCGCACATCATGACCTACTACGGCAATGACGCCCGTCCTTTCATCATCTCCCTCGACGGTTGGGCGGGTACGCAACGTTACGCCGGCATCTGGTCGGGCGACCAGACCGGCGGGGTGTGGGAATACATCCGCTTCCACATCCCCACCTATATCGGTTCGGGACTGTCGGGCAACCCCAATATCAGCTCCGATATGGACGGTATTTTCGGCGGAAAAAATCCGGTAGTCAATATCCGGGATTTCCAGTGGAAAACCTTTACCCCCATGCAGTTGAATATGGACGGATGGGGGTCCAACGAAAAATATCCCCACGCTTTGGGCGAACCTGCCGCTTCCATCAACCGGTGGTACCTGAAGCTGAAATCGGAGCTGATGCCGTACGCATACAGTATCGCCAAAGAGTCGACGGACGGTTTGCCGATGGTCCGGGCGATCTTCCTCGAATATCCCCATCCATATACGCTGGGTAAGGCTACGCAATACCAATTCCTTTACGGCCCCTACTTCCTCGTAGCGCCGATCTACCAGGCAACCCAAGCCGATGAGCAAGGCAACGACATCCGCAACGGCATCTACCTGCCCGAAGGGGAGTGGGTGGATTACTTCTCCGGCGAAGTATATTCGGGAAACCGCATCCTCAACAGTTTTGCTTCACCGCTCTGGAAGCTGCCCGTATTTGTGAAGAACGGGGCCATTATACCCCTGACCTCCCCCCACAACAACGTTAAAGAAATAGACAAAGGTTTGCGTGTATACGAACTCTATCCTTACGGACAGAGTGCCTTCACCGAATACGACGACGACGGTGTCACCGAAGCGTACCGCGCAGGCAAAGGAGTGACCACCCGGATCGAGTCCGTCGTCGGCGCAAAAGGCGAAGTGACGGTGACCATCCACCCCGCGCAAGGTAATTTTGACGGCTTTGTAAAGGAGAAAGTCACCGAATTCCGGATCAACGTCACCGAAAAGCCCAAAAAAGTTTCGGCGACCGTCGGCAAAAACAGGATCAAACTGACAGAAGCAGGTAACAGGGAGGAGTTCCTCCAAAAAGAGAACGTCTATTTCTACGATGCACAACCGAACCTGAACCGCTTTGCCACTCCGGACAGCGCCTTTGAAAAAGAGGTAATCGTTAAGAACCCGCAGTTCTTGGTGAAATTGGCCGCTGCCGACATCACGACCCACCGGACGGCCCTGAAGATCGACGGATTTCTATTTGCGCCAGCGGACCGCCACAAAGTAACCACCGGCCCATTGGTTGCCCCACAAGCGCAAATAACAGAAGAGAATACCGGATCCTATACCTTGAAACCGACCTGGGGTGCGGTGGAGAATGCCGACTATTACGAGATAGCGTTCAACGGTATGCATTACAGTACGATCAAAGGGACGGAGCTGTTGTTTGACGACCTGAACGTAGAAACCGCTTACGACTTTCAGATCCGTGCGGTGAACCAAGCGGGGCATTCGGATTGGTCGGCTTTTGGCGCCACGACAAAGAGAGACCCGTTGGAGTTTGCCATACACGGCCTGACCGGAGAGACCTCCGTGGAAAATCAGGGACGTTCGCTCCGCCGATTGTTCGACTTTCAGGAGGGCGAGTTGTGGCACACAAAGTACAACGAAAAGGCGGTTCCATTCGACCTGACCGTAGACCTGAACACCATTAACCGGATCGATAAATTCCACTACCTGCCCCGTGAAAACGCCGGCAACGGAACGATATTAAAGGGAACGGTCAGCTACAGTATGGACAAGGAAACCTGGACGGAAGCCGGCGCTTTTGAGTGGCAGCGGAACAGCGAAACCAAGGTCTTCCCGTTCCCGCAAACTCCTACTGTACGGTACATCCGGATCCATGTCACCGAAGCAGTAGGCGACTACGGTTCGGGCAGGGAGTTGTATCTGTTCAAAGTGCCGGGAACCGAGAGTTACTTGCCGGGGGATATCAACAACGACAAGGTGGTGGACGGGAACGACCTGACTTCGTATACCAACTATACCGGTTTGCGGCAAGGCGACGCCGATTTTGAAGGCTACATCAGCAACGGCGACTTGAACCGCAACGGCCTGATCGACGCATATGACATCTCCGTTGTCGCCACGCAACTCGATGGCGGTGCCAGGGGTGGCCGGGGTGAAAGGGGTGACAAGCCGGCGGGAAGCCTCCAGCTCCGTACGTCGAAACGGACATACGCCAAGGGCGAAATGGTTCAGATAGTGGTGAAAGGCACGGGATTGCACCGTGTAAACGCCCTCAGTTTTGCCCTGCCTTACGATCCCGCGGATTACGAGTTTGTAGGTGTGCAGCCGGTGGGTATGAAGGAGATGGAGAACCTGACCAACGACAGGCTCCACACCAACGGCATCAAGTCGCTCTATCCCACATTCGTAAACATCGGAAACAAGGAAGCATTGGAGAGTGACAGCGAGTTGTTCATCATCCGGTTCAAAGCCAGAAGGAACCTCACCTTCAACCTGAAGGCAACGGATGGATATCTGGTGGATAAGCGGATGAACGTTAGTACGTTTGGAGCTGAAAAATAAGGAGTTATCCCTTTTCCGTTTCTCTGTTCACATCCCGCGCATTGGCTTGGGCGGTGGGCATGATCACGATGTCATTCAGGCAGACGTGGGGAGGACGGGTGACAGCAAACAGGATGGTGTCGGCTATGTCTTCACCGCTTAGGGGAACAAGCCCCTTGTAGACGTTGCCGGCAGCTTCGCTGTTCCCTTTGTACCGGACCAGGGAGAACTCCGTCTCCACCATGCCGGGGGCGATGTTGGTCACCCGGATGTTATAGGCCAACAGGTCGGTGCGCATGGCTTTGGAGAGAGCGTCGACGGCGTGTTTGGTGGCGCAGTATACATTCCCACCCGGATAGACCTCTTTGCCGGCAATGGAAGCGATGTTGACAATGTGTCCCGTCCGTCGGGCCGTCAGGAGCGGCGCTACGGCGCGGGTCATGTACAACAGGCCCTTCACATTGGTGTCGATCATCCGTTCCCAATCCTCCGCCAGGCCTTCCTGGATCGGGGAGATCCCAACAGCCAACCCGGCGTTGTTGACCAATACATCGATCGTTTTCCAGTTGCCTTCCAACGAATCTATGGCCTGTTTTACCTCTTCAGGCTTGCGTACGTCAAAACAGAGCGGCAATACCTTTGCTCCTTTTTTCCGGAGGCTTTCGGCCAGCGCCTCCAGGCGTTCCGGGCGTCTGCCGGTAATGATCAGGTCGAATCCGTTTCCGGCGAGTTTTTCGGCAGTGGCTTGTCCGATCCCGGAGGTGGCCCCGGTGATGAGTGCGATTTTATTCATGGGGGTACAAAAATAAAAATATATATTTAAAAGCAACCATTTTCCACTAAAAATGCCTATTTTCGCTGAATTGTAGAGAAAGTATAAACGCAAAACGATGCTGAAACGACTGGTATTTTTACTCATTTTCGGGATGTTGTCCGCCGCTGTTTCGGGGCAGAAGATCGTACGGAATACCAGTATCCTGAATTACCAGCGGGGAGACCACACCTTTCTTCATTTCGGTTTTACATTGGGAGTCAACTACATGGATTATCGTTTTGTCCAGTCCGGATTGAATCCGTACCGGGTGGAAACCGGTCGGTTGGGAGTGGGATTTTTGGTGGGTATTGTGTCCGAACTGCACCTGACGGAGGATTGGGGGGTGCGTTTTCTACCGGGCCTGGAATTCGGTACCCGCCGGATGGTCTTCAAGAATGTTCCGTTGGAGTTGGACGAGAGCGGAAACCGGGACGGAACCGTAGAGGCCTTCAACGAATCCGTATACATTACCTTGCCGTTGTTATTAAAATACAAAGCAAAGCGTATCAACAACTTCCGTCCTTTTTTAGTCGGTGGGAGCAGCCTGAAATACGACTTCCAGAAGCACGACCGGATCGACATAGACCGGGGGGAATACTTCCGCACCCGGCCGCTGGATGCCTTTTTAGAATTGGGCATCGGCAGCGACTTTTACTTACCCTACTTTAAATTCGGGATCGAATTGCGGTACTCCATGGGATTGACCAATACATTGGTTCCGGAATACGACCCGAAGAATCCCGGATACGAAGGATTCACAGATGCATTAAAAAAAGTGAAACCCCGGATGTTTACGATCTGTTTCCATTTTGAATGACCCGCTTTACCGTTTTTATCCACTATGTATAAAGAGATCGCCATACGGATTTCTCCGGAAGAGGCCGGTAAGGAGGAGTTGTTTTTCAGGGAGTTGATTGCACGGCAGGAAGGCATTGCAGCGCAGCGGATCAAACGGCTGGCCGTGGTGCGCCGTTCCGTAGACGCCCGCCAGCGCCGGGTGGTGATCAACCTGACGTTGGGGGTTCACATAGACAACATCGAGGAGCCTGCCCCGCTCTTTGTTCCGGTGTACCGGGATGTTTCGGCGGGGCGGCGGGTGGTAGTGGTCGGAGCCGGACCGGCCGGGCTTTTTGCGGCATTGCGGCTGATCGAACGGGGATTTCGCCCGGTGGTGCTGGAGCGTGGGAAAGCGGTGGAAGAGCGTAAAAAGGATTTGGCCCATTTATACCGTACCGGACAGGTGAACGAAGACTCCAATTTTGGATTCGGGGAGGGAGGCGCCGGTACCTTTTCAGACGGGAAACTCTTTACCCGTTCCAAAAAACGGGGAGACATCCGGCGGATCCTGGAGATTTTAGTATACCACGGAGCCGACCGGAGCATTTTGGTAGACGCCCATCCCCATCTGGGAACGGACCGGTTGCCCGGGGTAATCGTCAACATTCGGAAAACGATTGAGCGGTACGGTGGAGAGATCCGGTTTTCCTGTCGGGTAACGGACCTGTTAGTGAGGGCGGGCGCTGTGTGTGGAGTGATGGCAGGCGGGGAGGAGTTGGCGGCCGATGAAGTGATCCTGGCAACCGGTCATTCGGCCCGGGATGTTTACCGGATGTTGCACACCCGTTCGGTTCACATGGAACCCAAGGATTTTGCGGTCGGACTGCGTTTGGAGCATCCCCAGGTATTGATCGACCGCATGCAGTACCATACTTCCGAAGGACGGGGAAAGTGGTTACCGGCGGCGGAGTACAGTTTTGTGGCGAACATAGAGAACCGGGGCGTATACTCTTTCTGCATGTGCCCGGGAGGGGTAGTGGTTCCGGCTGCTACCGGCCCGGAACAACAAGTGGTGAACGGCATGTCCTCTTCGACCCGGAATACCTCCTGGGCCAACTCGGCCATAGTAACTTCCGTCGGCCGGGAGGAGTTGACAGAGATGGGGTTTTCCGGCCTTTTTGCGGGGATGGAATTTCAGGAGCAGTTGGAGCGGGAAGCCTGGAAGCGGGGAGGAGGAGCATTGCGGGCCCCGGCCCAACGGCTGACGGATTTTGTGCAGAACCGTCCGTCCGGCGAATTTCCCCGGGTCTCTTACAAACCGGGCGTAACGGCGACACAATTTCACGAGTGGTTGCCGGAAACCATGACCCGGCGATTAAAGGGCGGATTGACTCTTTTCGGGCAGAGAGCGCGGGGATTCCTGACCGATCAGGCCGTGTTGTTGGGTGTCGAGACCCGTACGTCCGCCCCTCTGCGTATTCCGAGGGGAGGCGACCGTTTGGTGCATCCCGGAGTGGCCGGACTGTATCCTTGCGGAGAAGGGGCGGGATATGCCGGAGGCATTGTTTCGGCAGCGATGGACGGGGAGAAATGCGCCGAAAGCATCCTGTAAGGGAAAAAAAATAAAAAATGACGTTTTTTTTTTTGAAAATTTTGTTGAAGTAGAGAAATTCCCTACATTTGTGTGGAGAATAAACGATTGTTAAAATTCTAACCCTAAAAGTTATCATTATGAATAAAACACAATTGATCGACGCTATTGCTGAAAAGGCAGGTTTGACAAAGGCTGATTCCAAGAAAGCGCTGGAAGCTTTCGTGGAAACGGTTGGCGAATGTTTGAAAAAAGGCGACAAAGTGGCCCTGGTTGGATTCGGTTCCTTCTGCGTAAATGAAAGAGGCGCAAGAAGCGGTAGAAATCCCCAGACTGGTAAGAGCATCAACATTCCTGCCAAGAAAGTGGTTAAATTCAAAGCCGGCGCAGAATTGTCAGACAAATGCTGAAAAAAAGCATAATCATAAAAAAGGGGTGTTGAGCAGACACCCCTTTTTTATTCGGGAAAAATACAACGTATGAAAAGCGTAAAAGAGCAGGTGGAGTACCTGAAAGGGTTTGTGACGGATGAGCGCAGGGAGTTGTTGGAACGGATGCTCGGGGAACGGACGGAGTATGTGACGGTTGTGTTAGAGGATCTTTTCCAGCCCCACAACCAGAGCGCTGTGATGCGTACGGCCGATTGTATGGGAATCCAGCACATCCACGTGATCGAGAACCGGAACCGGTACGACGGTGCGTCTTCGGTTTCGCGGGGGGCTAAGGAGTGGCTTACCCTTCACCGCTACAACCGGACGGAGAACAACACCCCGGAAGCGATCTCCAACCTTCGGGCGGCCGGATATCGTATTATAGCAACCACCCCGTACACAGATGATGTGTTGATCAATGAATTGGATCTGCAAAAGGGGAAGATGGCGTTTTTTTTCGGAACGGAGTGGCAGGGGCTGTCGGAAACCGTGCTGAAAGAAGCGGATGAATTTGTCAAAGTACCGATGTACGGTTTTACGGAGAGCCTGAATGTCAGTGTTTGCGCCGCATTGGTGCTGTACAGTACGGTGCAGCGCCTGCGGGCGAGCGAAATCCAGTGGCATCTGCCGGAAGAGGAGGCGCTGCGGGTAGCTTTGCAGTGGTACAAAAAATCGGTACGCTCCGCTGAGGAGATACTGGAACGTTTTAACAGGAAGTAGAATGAGAAAAATTTTGTGCAGTTGCCTGTGGCTTTTCGGAGCATATGCGGGCGTGGCCCAACCCGGACTTCAGGAGCGTGTGGCGCTCTGTATGGAACGGATCGAAGAAACGGAAACGGATTCGTTGCGGATCCGCTTCTCGGATGAGATGGCCGATTTGTTGCAACAGTTTCCACAGGGTGTTTACCGTCCGGAAGATCCGGTCAAATACTTAGGTTTCCGGAGAGAGAGCCGGACGGGAGCGGAGATGTTTTCCTGGATCGTACCTTTGCGCGAAGGGGCTGCCTATTACCATCTGTTTAAATTCGATCCGCCGCGGCGGGATGTGCTGTTGCGGGTTTTGCCCGGTGACCCGGGGCCGGTTCCGGCGTATCTTTTTTACGATTGGCTCGGCTTTACATCCAAGGGGAAGAACTACTATGTCCTGTTCGGTTGGAGCGAAACGCTCAGAACTAACCGGAAGGGAGTATGGATCGCCGATTTTCCGGAAACAGGCGGAGTTCGTTTCGATCACCGATTGATGCGAAAAGGAGAGAGCCGGAGCGCTTCTCTCACCTTTGAATACGGCCGGGACGCAAACATGATGCTCAAACACGACCGCAAAGGAAAACGTATCATATTCGACCGTTTGGTTCCAGCAGAAGAACGGTTGACCGGCTCTTTTATGTTTTACGGGCCGGACGGAAGCTGGGATGCATTGGTACTGAAAAGAGGGGAGTGGGTTTGGCAGGAGAATGTCAAACCGGTTTTTCAAGATTGACAAAACAGGGAGAAAGGCGATGGAAAAGAGAGACCGTACAGATGACCATAACTTTTTTATTGTAGAAGAGTTCGGAGATATCCGGATCTTGCGGTACGAAGTGCCGGCTTTTGAACAGTTGCCCTTGCGGGAGAAGTTGTTCGTCTATTATTTGAGCCGGGCGGCGCTTGCCGGGAGGGACATACTCTGGGATCAGAACAACCGCTGGAATCTGCGGATCCGAAAGGTGTTGGAGCGGATCCTGCAACAATATCCGGGAGAAAGAACCGGCCGGGAATTTGAAGCTTTTTTGTTGTATGCCAAACAGGTTTTTTTCGCCAACGGAATCCACCACCACTACTCCATGGATAAGTTTTCGCCCGGTTTTTCGCCGGCTTACCTGAAATCGCTGTTGGAGGCGGTCGGGGCCGGAGGCGAATATCCGGACCTGGAACAGGTCCTCTTCGACCCGGCCTGTATGCCAAAACGGGTGGTATTGGGAGGCGTGGCGGATCTGCTGACCGCTTCTGCCAATAACTACTACGTGGGGGTAACCCAACCGGAAGCAGAGGCGTTTTACCGGCAAAAACTGCAAGAGCAGGGCGACAGGCCGCTCTCTGTCGGGTTGAATTCCACCCTGATCGTGCACGGAGGGCAGTTGACGGAGGAGGTGTGGTATGCGAACGGGAAGTACGGAAAAGAGATCTCAAAGATCGTGGCGCATCTGGAGGAGGCCCGGGGATATGCCTGGGACCATACGCAGAAAGAGGTGATAGACCTGCTGGTTGCTTATTACAAGAGCGGGGATCTGGCCCTGTTCGACGCTTACTCGATCGCCTGGTTGAAGGAAGGGCAGGCTCCGGTCGATTTTATCAACGGTTTTATAGAGGTGTACGGCGATCCGTTGGCCTACAAAGGGAGTTGGGAGTCGATCGTAGAGATCACAGACAAAGAGGCGTGCCGCCGGACGGAGATACTGGCGGAAAATGCGTTGTGGTTTGAACAGCAGGCCCCGGTGGAGGAGCGCTTTAAAAAGAGAGAGATTACAGGGGTCACCGCCCGTGTCATGCAAGCCGCCATGCTGGGGGGAGATTGCCATCCGGCTACTCCGATCGGCATCAACCTGCCCAATTCGGAGTGGATCCGGGAGGTGTACGGCAGCAAGTCGGTTACCTTGGACAACATTACCTACGCCTATCACCGGGCCTCTTTGGGAAATGGCGTACTGGAGGAGTTCGCCTTTTCGGAGGAGGAGTTGGAGTTGCACCGGCGGTACGGTTACGAAGGCGGGAATATCCATACCGACCTGCACGAATGCCTCGGGCACGGCTCCGGAAAGATGTTGCCCGGCGTCACTCCCGATTGTCTGAAAAGTTACTACTCTACATTGGAAGAGACCCGGGCCGATCTGTTCGCCCTTTACTACATTGCAGACGAAAAACTGTTGGAATTAGGCGTTGTCTCCGCTCCGGAGGTCGGGAAGTGCGAATACAACAGCTACATCCGGAATGGGTTGATGACACAACTGACCCGGATCAAACCCGGAGACGATCTGGAGGAGTCACACATGCGCAACCGCCAGTTGATCGCTTCCTGGGTATATGAACAGGGCCGGGAAACGGGCGTGATAGAACGAGTGGTACGGGCCGGAAAAACCTTTTTTGTCGTTCGCGATCATCCGGCTTTACGGATGTTGTTCGGCCGGTTGCTGGGAGAGGTGCAACGGATCAAATCGGAAGGGGATTACAAAGCAGCCCGGCAGTTGATCGAAGGGTACGGCGTAAAAGTGGACCGGGAGCTTCACGCCGAGGTGTTGGAGCGCTATGCGAACTTGGGCATTCCCCCGTATGCGGGTTTTTTAAATCCCGATTATACGTTGATCGAAAAAAACGGACGCCCGATGGACGTCCGCATCTCCTATCCGGACAACTTCCTCCGCCAAATGCTGGCTTACGGGGAAGATACCGGCCAATAATCGTTTTTAAACAGACTCTTAATTCAGCACAATATCCGCGTAGGAGTTGGTGATTCGGACGGAAGCCTCGGGATCTTTGTCCGAACCTACGGTGGCTGTCAGGCTTTTGCCGTATTTTTCATTTCCCAACCGGACATCCTGCAGGACCAGGTTGCCGGTTTGGATGTTTCCGTACCGGGTAGAGAGATTCGCCTTGAAGCTGCTCTGCTCGTCGATCCCCAACCGTACGGTCGTATAAGCGGCCGAAATATCAATGGAAGAGAAATCGGGGGCGATCTTCTCGATGCGCACCTTTCCGTACCGGATTTCGGTTATCGAACACGCCGTTTCAAGGTATCCCAGTTGAAAATTGGAGTAAGCCGAAGAACAGGAGAGACTTCCCACCTTGCCTACGGTGAAATTGTCGTATTTGGAAGAGAGGCGCCACGTTCCGATCTCGTCCGATTTCAGACTGGAATAAGCGGTTGTCAGTTCCAGTACCGCTGCTTTTCTAATCGTCAGCTTGGAATAGGCGGCGTTTAAAATCAATTTCTTTGTTTCATGCAAGGCGATATCACCGTATTTCAGGTTGATCCGGTTATCATCGGATAACAGGCTTCCGACCTTCAGATTCCCGTATTTCAGATCGGTACGAAAAGGCATGGTAGCCTCCTCCAGGTAAATATTTCCGTATTTATTGGTCAAGTCCAGGTAGAGGTTCGCTGGTATGTTCACCGTATAGTGTACCGATGTACCGCAATTGTTGCAGGATCTGGATCTCATCGGGGCGAATACCGTTTGGGCGGACACCGAGTTACCGCTTTGGTTAAAATCGATGGATACCCGGTCTGCCATCTCCTGAGCACTCTCTTCGTTGTTCCCTTTTCCGGTGATCTCAATGGAAAAGTCGATCTCATCCCGGTTCCACAGGTTCAGGACGATGTTCCCATACTTGTTGTCTATCTCCAATTTAGCGCCTTGGGAGATTTGAAACTGCCGGCTTACGGTCCGTTTGATCTCAATGCCTTTGCTGTCTGCGCACCATCCCAATGCGGAAACAAGCAGGAGCATACATAGGAAAGAAATTCTTTTTTTCATCTGTTTGGTATTTATCTATTCACCTATAAGACGTATAAAAACAAAAAAATGCTGCATATTTTTCCTTTTTTTTGCAGCATTTTTTGAATTTTTCCCGGAATATTCCGAATCGATCTATGTAACAGCTTCTTAGTGAGCTTCCCGGGAAGCAATGATAGCGGCAAAATCTTCCGCTTTCAGGGAGGCACCCCCGATCAATCCACCATCTACGTCCGGATTGGAAAACAGTTCGTCCGCATTTTTAGCGTTCAGGCTGCCTCCGTAAAGAATAGAGGTGTTCTGAGCTGCTTCCGTTCCGTATTTTCCGTTGACCACGCTCCGGATAAAAGCGTGCATCTCCTGCGCCTGTGCAGCGGTGGCGGTTTTTCCGGTACCGATGGCCCACACGGGTTCGTAGGCGATAACGATGCGGGCGAAAGCGCTTTTATCCAATTGGAACAATCCCTTTTCCAATTGTGAGCGAACAACTTCGAAATGCCTTTCGCTCTCCCGTTCTTCCAGCACCTCGCCGACACAGAAAATGATCTCCAGGTTATTTTCCAGCGCCTGCGCCACCTTTTTTACCAGGATGGCATCGGTTTCCCCGTAGTAACTTCTTCTTTCGGAGTGGCCGAGGATAACGTACCGGCACCCGGTGGAAGCCACCATGGCGGCGGAAATCTCTCCGGTATAGGCTCCGGAAGCTTCCGTGGCGCAGTTTTGGGCGGATACGGCCAACTGCGGGGCATTCACGGTTTTATTCACTTCAGACAAGTGGATAAAAGGCGTACCGAGTACTACCTGCACACCAGCCGGATGTAAAGCTTTTACTTTTTCATTCACCTCTTTCGCCAGTTCGATACCCTCGGGGAGGGTTTTATTCATTTTCCAGTTTCCGGCTACGATCTTCTTTCTCATGTATTGTAATTATTTATTTGGTCATTCGTTTGTATTTTTTCGCCAGATAGGCAAAGAGGAGGGCCAGGTAGAGGAAAACCAGCAGGTATACCAGGTTGCGGCCGGCGTGTTGCTGCTGTTCCGTCAGACAGTAGGCAAGCAGGTCTTTTTCGCCGATCCCGTCAACTGCCGGAATGTCCCGGTTTCCCCATTTACCGATCACCGTCCCTTTTTTCAGGACCACCAATCCGGGGTTGGAGCGGATGATCGTTTTCAACTGGATCTCGTCGGTGGCGCAAAATTCATACGGGATGTTGTATTTTTCGCTGTGTTTCCGGATATCCTCCTGCAAAGAAGCGGTCAGCCCGTAAAAACGGTACCCTTTCTGCTGGGCGTAAGCAGCCAAGCGGTTCAGCTCCTCCTGACCGGTGGCAGAGGCTTTGTTCAGGTTGTAGGAAACGGCCAGCAGGACATACTCCTCGCTCTGTAACAACTCTTCGGTGATAGTGCCGTATTGGGGGTGTTCGATCACAAAATCGTGAATGGGGGCTTTGTACCCTTCCCGGATCAATTTTTGATCGGAGCTGTGGAACTCCCAATTCAGTGTATCCTGCCAAGGGTAATTGCTCTCGTCGAAATCTTTCAGTTCGCCGGTTTGCCGGTTCTTATAGGTCAGGGTCATCCGATATTCGTCGTGGGGTGCCCCTTCGGGAACGGCCATTCCCTCCGAAATGTTGGCCCCGATAGCGTAAGGGCGGAAATCCAGGATCGGAAGGTGGCGATAACAGTGCACTTCGATCACGAAGATAAAGAGAATGGAGCCGGCTGTTAAAGTAATCTGTTCCAAAAAATTAAAGATCGATCTGAATCGGTTCCGGTAAAAAAATACCACCAACGCCAATACTAGCAGTACGACATTCTTCCAGAAGGTTTCCCAGTTAGTCAGGATCCAGGCATCCCCGAAACATCCGCAGTCGGTTACCGGATTCTTGATGGCCAGGATCAGGGTCAACGGGGTAAATACGCTCATAAAGAGCAAGGCGCCCCAGGCGGCCCATTTGGTCCGGACATTCAGGAAAAGGCAGATGCCGATGATGCACTCCAACAGGGATTGCGCAAAAGAGAGGAACAGGGCGGAAAAGTTCATCCAGCCCATGCCGAACGCATTAAAATAATCGGTGAATTTGTAAGCGGAACCCAACGGATCCACCCCTTTTACAAATCCGGAAAAAATAAATACCAGGCCGATTAGAATCCTGAAAATATTTGCTATAACCTTCATGCTATTGGTTTTAATTGTTTTCGTCTTGTGCTTCTTTTTCAACCACCAACCGGATCAGGGCGAAAACGGCGTAGTTGATCATATCGAAATAGTTGGCATCGATCCCTTCAGACACCCAGAGGTCGCCCCGGTGGTCTTCGATCTGTTTGGTACGTCTGATCTTCATCAGGATCAGATCGGTATAAGAACTGATGCGCATCTCTCTCCACGCTTCGTCGTAATCGTGGTTTTTGTCCGACATCAACTTTTTGGCTTTCTGGAAGTAAGAAAGGTAGAGGGCGTTGATTCGTTCCGGTGACAGGTCTTCGCCCGGCCCCAGTTCCAATTGGATCAACCCCATAATAGCATAGTTTACAATGCCGATAAATTCAGGGATCACTCCTTCCTGTACCCGGCTGTGTCCCTTCTCTTCCAGGCTGCGGACCCGGTTGGCTTTGATAAAGATCTGATCTGTGACGGAAGCGGTGCGCAAAATCCTCCAAGCGCTCCCATAGTCGTGCATCTTTTGGGTGAAAATATCCCGGCATACCTCCATTACGCTGTCGTATTCCTGTGCCGTGTTCGCCATAAATTGCGGATAATACTATGAAATGTAAAAAACTCGTCGTTATTTTGAGGTTGTAAAAATAGTAAATATTCTCGTATGAAACAACCCGTATTAGCCGGCCGTACGCTCGATTTGTCCCGCCCGTTGGTGGCGGGGATCCTGAATGTAACCCCCGATTCGTTTTACGATGGCGGGAGGTACCTGAGCGAAACGAAGGTCATCGGCCGGATCCACCAACTGGTGGAAGAGGGGGCGGATCTGATCGATGTCGGCGCCTATTCCACCCGTCCCGGCGCCGCTTTTGTGGACGCCCGGGAGGAGTTGGCCCGTTTGGAATCGGCGGTGGAACTGATCCGCAAATACTACCCGCAGCTTCCGGTCTCCATCGACACCTTCCGGGCGGAAGTGGCCCGGGAGATCAACAACTGCCTCGGCCCGGTGATCATCAACGACATATCGGGCGGAACCCTGGACGAGCGGATGTTTGAAACGGTGGCGGAAGCAGGCGTACCGTACATATTGATGCACATCCAGGGCACTCCGCAGACCATGCAGCAACAGCCGGTGTATGCCGATGTCGTGGGGGAGGTGCGGCAGTTTTTCACCGAACGGATCGCCCGGCTGAACGCACTGGGGTTTGACAACATTCTTCTGGACCCCGGCTTTGGTTTTGGGAAAACGGTAGAACACAACTACACCCTGCTGGATGGAATGCACACATTTTTAGAGTTGGGCTACCCGTTGTTTGTGGGCATTTCCCGCAAAACAATGATCTGGAAACTGTTGGGAACCACCCCGGAAGGCGCCTTGAACGGCACCACTGTGCTAAATACAGTTTCCCTGTTGAAAGGGGCTGCCATCTTACGGGTGCACGACGTAAAAGAAGCGGTGGAAACGGTAAAATTAATGAAAAGCTTGCCAAGCGTGTTTGAAATTTTCAAATAGGCTCTATTTGGCCTTGTAGCCGTTTTCCTGCAAAATCCGGAGGATCTGTTCCCGGAAACTTCCCTGGATCAGAATAATTCCCTCTTTGGACGTGCCGCCCACCCCGCACCTGTTTTTCAACAGTTTCGCCAATCCGTTCAGATCCTCTTCCGTTCCGATAAAGCCACTGACCAGTGTCACCGTTTTTCCGGCCCGCTGTTTGCTGTCTAATGTGACCCGCAGGTTTTGCTTGGCAGGCGGCAGGGTTTCGCAATGCTCCTCCTGCTCGTATTCGTAAGCAAACCCGGGATTGGTGGAATAGACCACGTTGATCCTTCCTTTCTTTGCCATCCTGTTTCAGTTTTTAGTGGTGCAAATATAATTGTAATCTCTTGAAATAAGCATGTGATTTTATTCTTTATTTGAGAAGATTTTGTAATTTCACCTCTTCTGAAAATACAATCAATTCCGTAGATTGTATCCCAGACCGGCACTCTCTCCTTTCGGAGGCAAAAAATCCCTTCTCCCAACATCTTTCCCAGAAGCATAACGGATCTATATCCGGTTTACGGCCGGTATACACCCGGTCTCCAGCCCTCGTTAGACAGGAATAATAAAGAATGCGCAAACTATACCGGAAGGAAACAACACTACAACCGGCTCCCCCGGAAAAATTCTGCGACGAAAACAGTGGCGGGATGAAAATAGAACGTATTTTTGTACCACCTTAAAAGTGATATTCATACAAACTTAAGCATACAACAGCATGAACCAGATCTTGCGTAAGCAGAGTTTTTCCGATCGCGTGGTACAGATAGAGGTAGAGGCGCCGCTGATCGCCAAAGCGCGTAAACCCGGTAATTTCGTCATCGTCAGGGTAGGCGAAAAAGGGGAGCGAATCCCGCTGACCATTTCGGAAGCGGACCCCCAAAAAGGGACCATTACACTGGTAATACAGAAAATGGGCGTTTCTTCCACCAAAATAGCCAACCTGAACGAAGGCGAATACATCACCGATTTGGTCGGCCCTTTGGGAAAACCCACGCACATCTCCAAAGTTGGAACAGTGCTGGCTTGCGGCGGCGGGGTCGGTGTTGCTCCGTTGCTACCGATCATTCAGGGATTCAAGGAAGCCGGCAACCGGGTGGTCACCATTATTGCCGCCCGGACGGAAGAGTTGGTCATTTTGGAAGAGGAGGTACGGAAATACTCCGACGAGATGCTGGTGATGACCGACGACGGAAGTTACGGAAAACAGGGATTGATCACCGAAGGCATGGAAGAGATCATCAAACGGGAAAAAATAGACCTGGCCGTCACTTTGGGGCCTGCGATCATGATGAAATTTTGCGCCTTGCTGACCCAAAAATACGACATCCCCACCATCGCCAGCCTGAATTCCATTATGGTGGACGGTACCGGCATGTGCGGGGCCTGTCGGGTAACCGTAGGAGGAAAAACCCGTTTTACCTGTGTGGACGGTCCGGAATTCGACGCGCATCAAATTGATTTTGATGAGATGATCTCCCGCCTGGGAGGGTACCGGAAAGAGGAAATTGAAAAATTAAATCGTTGACAGCACACAATTGGTTATGGAAATAAGCGATAGAAATGCCGGATGGAGAAAAGAGCTCCGAGAAGCAGTAAAAGGAAAAGAGAGAACGGATATTCCGCGGGTAAAAATGCCGGAACGGGAACCGGCCGAACGGGTGAAAAGCCAGCGCCTGGAGGTCAATACCGGCCTGACGGCCGGGATGGCACAACAGGAAGCCAAAAGGTGCATGGATTGCGCACAGCCGACCTGTATGGAGGGATGTCCGGTCAACATTGACATCCCCGGTTTTATCAAGAACATCGAACGGGAGGCTTTTGCGGAAGCTGCTGCCGTGTTGAAACGCACCAGTGCTCTGCCTGCCGTATGTGGGCGGGTTTGCCCGCAGGAAAAGCAGTGTGAGGTGCGCTGTTTTTACACCGAAAAACTGAAAAAAGAGCCGGTGGCAATTGGTTACCTGGAGCGTTTTGTAGCAGACTGCGAACGGGAATCCGGCGAGGTCTGCATCCCGGAAACAGCCCCTGCCAACGGCATCAAGATCGCCGTGGTCGGTTCGGGGCCTTCAGGGCTCTCGTTTGCCGGGGACATGGTGAAAAAAGGGTACGAGGTCACCGTATTCGAAGCACTGCACGAGATCGGCGGCGTGCTGAAATACGGCATCCCGGAATTCCGCCTGCCCAACCGGATTGTGGATTTTGAAATTGAAAACCTGCGCAAGATGGGGGTTACTTTTGTCCCCAACTTTATTGTAGGAATGACCCAGACCATCGACGACCTGAAAGCTGAAGGGTTCCGGGGATTTTACGTGGCTTCCGGGGCCGGATTACCCCGTTTTATGGGTATCCCCGGCGAAAATGCCAACGGCGTACTCTCCTCCAACGAATACCTGACCCGGGTCAATCTGATGGGAGCCGACAGGCCGGAAGCAGATACACCGGTCTTCCACGGGAAACAGGTAGTAGTGGTCGGTGGGGGAAATACCGCCATGGATTCGGTCCGTACAGCCAAAAGATTGGGTGCGGAGCGGGCTGTGATCGTTTACCGCCGGAGCGAAGCGGAAATGCCGGCCCGTATCGAAGAGGTGAAACACGCCAAAGAAGAGGGGTGTGAATTTCTGACCCTGACCAATCCTGTTGAATACCTCATGGACGAACAGGGAAGGGTGAAACAGGTAAGGGTACAACAGATGGGACTGGGAGAACCGGATGCCAGCGGTCGGAGAAGCCCGGTCCCCTTGGCCGGTTCCGAATACCTGATAGATGCGGATGTAGTGGTGGTGGCTGTGGGGGTTTCCCCCAATCCGATCATTCCTCACTCAGTGGCAGGATTGGATGTATCCAAATGGGGAACGATCGTGGTGAACGACGAAACGATGGAGTCCAATATATCCGGGCTGTTTGCCGGCGGCGATATTGTCCGGGGCGGCGCCACTGTCATATTGGCCATGGGGGACGGTCGCCGCGCCGCCGCCCACATGGACCAACTCTTCTGTACCCCACAAGCGAAGGAAAATTAATTCCCCAAAGCGTAAGAGCGACTCACCGGCGCAGGAGGATTGATTTGCATGAAGCGTAAAAGCGAAGCAGCTTCAGCAAACAATCCCCCGAAGCGTCCTTAACTCTTTTGCTGCAGTCGGTCGGCCATTGCACAGGCAATGTTGCGGCACGCTTCAACGTCTTTCTCTACAGGAGAACCGGAGGCGTCAGCGTGCGGAGCAACAATCTCCCACTTGATCTTATCGGCAAACTGGGTAAACCGGGGCAAGGCGCCTCCCGCCCAGGTCTTGTTGGCAAAGAAAGCCATCAAATGGTTTTTCACACCCATGTGCTCCAACTCGCTCAACAGGGTTTCCATGGTCGGAAAGATATTCCCGTTGTAAGAACAACTGCCAAGGATCACCCCTTTGTACCGGAAAATATCATTGATGATGTAAGAGGGATGGGTTTTGGAGGTATCGTGGATCCGGATCTTTTTAACGCCCTTTTCCGCCAGGAAACGTCCGATCAGATCGGCCATCTTTTCCGTATGTCCGTACATGCTGCTAAAAGCAATAACAACCCCCTCATCCGTTTCGTATTTGCTCCATTTGTCGTACCGGGCGATGATGTCGGCGATGTGTGTACGCCAGATCGGGCCGTGTGTAGCGCAGATCATCCGGATGGGGAGCCCGCCCAGTTTTTTCAGCGCCGTTTGGGCCGGAACCCCGTATTTCCCGACAATATTCGAATAATACCGGCTGATCTCCTCTTCCAGATAATCCAGATCCACCTGGTCGTCAAAAATCCCGCCGTCCAACGTGCCGAAGGCCCCGAAAATATCTGCGCTGAAAAGAATGCCCTCCTCCGGAACCCAGGTTACCATGGTCTCCGGCCAGTGCAGCATGGGAGCCATGTAGAAATTCAATTTCCGTTTGCCCAGATCCAACGTGCTTCCTTCCTGCACCTCCAACAGGTTTTCATGCACACCGTAAAAATTCTCCAGCATGGGAAATGTTTTGGCATTTCCCACAAGCGTCAAGCCGGGAAAGTGGCACAAAAGGGTTTTGATAGCGCTGGAGTGATCCGGTTCCATATGATTGATGATCAGGTAATCTACCTTCCTGCCGTTCAGAACGGCTTGCAGGTTTTCAATGTAATCATCCAACCGGCTCCGTTCAATGGTGTCAATCACGGCTACTTTTTCGTCTACGATTACATAGGAGTTGTAGGCCACCCCTTTGGGAAGCGGCCAATAATTTTCAAAGATGTGCGTTCTGCGATCGTTCGCCCCGATCCAGAAAATGTTATTGCTGATTTCTATGGCTTGGTTCATACGCTATCAAGTTATTGAATGCCCAATTTCTTTTTCAACTCTTTGGGCAGCGCATCCTTGTGGAGCATGACCGTCGTAGTTTTATACGCCACGAACGGGTAGGAGGCATACAGATAGCCATCGTATTTGCTGTAATTCCCCCAGGAATTCTTCACAATGAAATATTTGTTACCGGCCTGGTCCACCGCTTTCCCGACGGCGTGCATGCCGTGGTCGTCGGTGGTCTGGAAATTATCAAACGCCTCCTGCCGCATCTCTTGGGTGATGGCCTTCTCTTTGCCGGGCTGATCAAACCGGTACAGCCGGTCTTCCTGCTCTTTTTTGGTCAGGGCTACCCATTTGGACATTTCGGAATCGGACATCTCCGCCACATCGGTGGTCGGTACAATAGCAATCCCGTCCCGGCTGAATCCCCTTTCCGACACATCGGAACCCCAGGCAAAGCTATATCCGTTGTCGATCGCCTTGTCCAGTACATCCATCAATTCATCAATAGGGAGGTTGTAACTCACCTCTCCGATCCAGTTGTCCGGGATCTCCAAGGCAAAAGCCGTATAGAACGGGCGGTGCGTAAAAGAGGTCAGGCTGATGTAATCGTCCATGTTCAAACCTGTAGCCTCTTTATAGAAAGAGATCGGAGAGTACTCTTTACCTTTCCAGGTGAATTTTTCCGGCTTAGCGCCCAGGTAAGCGTCTAAAACTGCATCGTATCCCCGTCTCCAGGCGGTACTCAGTTTTTTGTTGGGGTTGTTGACCACACCGTCCAGATACCCTTTCAGCACTGCATCCAACTCCCCGTGTACGTGTACATCTTCCCCGTAGTTCAAACCGTCATATACGGCTAAGGGAACAATACCGTAATTCTTGATCGCCCAAGTAACATCGGCGGCGGCGCCCCCCTGTCCAAAATTCACGTGGCCGTGCATACGTACATATTTTTCGGCTTTTCCGTCGTAGGTATTCCATACCACGTACAGCGGAGCCAGGCTAACGGAATCTTTTTTCAGGCGGATCATTTCGGATTCCAGCAGGGAGATGGTCGACCACGACCAGCAAGTCCCGGCCCGGTCCTGTGATTTAACGGAAGTGGCGGGTAACCGTTTGATATCGGTGAATTGATACCCCTTTTTTTCCTCTTGTGCGGAGAGGCTCCACCCCAGGCACACAGCCAAAGTCAACAAAGCGATTTTCTTCATAGTAACCATGTTTTAGATTTAATTTATACGTACTATTTTTTGTCATTTGTGTGAATTCTGCAAAGATAGAGATTTCGGGGTAAAATCACTCCGAACGGCAGTGGGAAAATTTTAAACAGACTCTTGTTGAAATAAATACACCGGAGTAATGCGAAGAAGGCGGGTTGTGGAGGATGTAATTTTAAAACGCTCATCGGGGCGTAGGCCGACTATCCAAAGGATCTGTCCTTCCCGGTCCGTCAGCAACAGGATCTCTCTTTTTTGTCGGTTATTTACCTTCAGGTCGGCGAAAAAATCGCTCAGTTTTTTCTGTTTTCCCTGCATACCCAACGGACAAAAACGGTCACCCGGTTGCCAATTCCGCACAGTCAACGGAAAGCAAAACGTATCCGCATCCAGACAGGCTGCTCCTCTGTCCGCCGGGAAAGGCAGACCGGGCGTCACTTGCTCCACTGCAAAGCGATACCACCGCCCGTTCAACAGGTAATCTCCCGGTCCAGTGATCTCCAACCGCGTCTGCCGGACCTCGGCCTTGTTGTACAGGTGCCAGTACCCCCGCTCCCGGAACAGCAAAAAAGAACCGGAACGGAATTGCTTCCCGGCCTGGGAAGTCCGGCTGTTCCAAACCTCCCGGACCCGGGAAGTGGAAAACCCGAACGGGTGCAGGATCTCGAACAACAGCGAAAAAGGGGTTGGAGTCGCCGCCAACCGTTGGATGTGGATGCGCAGGCCGCCCTCTTCCCGGGATACCACCTCTTTCTCCCATTGCTCCATTCCCATCCGGTAAACGAGTTCTGTCTCCCGCAGAACGGCGCAATTTTCCCGAACGGTTTGCAGAAACGCCGGATTGATCTCCCGGAAAGCAGGGATTATACGATGCCGGATCTTGTTGCGAATATACAGATCCGATCCGTTGGTAGAGTCTGTTCGGTATTCCAATCCGCAACCGGCAAGGTACGCAAGGATCTCCTCCCGTGTCACACCTAATAGGGGACGAATGATCTCCCCATTGATTTCGGGAATACCGGTAAGCCCCCGGATGCCTGTACCGCGGCACAGGTTAATCAGAACGGTTTCGGCCAGGTCATCGGCCTGGTGCCCGGTAACGATATAGTCTTTCTGTTCCCGGTTCCGTACCTCCCGGAACCAATTATAGCGCAACTCCCGGGCCCCCATCTCAATGCTGATACCCTGCGAGGCGGAGTAGGCGGCCGTATCGAAACGGCGGACTTGCAACGGAATACCGTACCGCTCGCAAAACGCCCGGACAAATTGCTCATCCCCGTCGGATTCAGCTCCCCGCAACCCGAAATTACAGTGCAGCGCCATACTGTCCAAATGCAGCCGGTAAAAAGCGTACAACAGGGCAATAGAATCCGCGCCTCCGCTGACGGCGACCAGAAAACTGCCGGTTTCGTCGATGTGGTGGTGCTCTAAAAACTTCCGGACAATGGTGTGCATAACGGTTCTGTTAAGGGATTACTCTCCGGTGTCGCTCAATTCCAGCCAACGCATCTCTTTGGCGTCTATCTCTTCCAACAAAACGCCCATCCGTTCCGATCTCCGGAGCAACTCCTCCGGCGGCAGGGTACCCGAACTCAGCAGGTTTTCGATTTCGGCTTTTTCCCGGTTCAATGCTTCCAGTTCCTCTTCCAGCCGGGCCAGTTCCTGCTGCTCCTTAAAGCTCACTTTGCGCTTCCGGATGGAAGCAGGAACCTCTCGCAACGGCGGCGTTTGGGTACCGCCGGCCGGCGCGTTTTTTTTCTTCTCCTCCTTTTTACGCACCTCCGCCTCCTCTTCCCGGCGGTTCTTATACAAGGTGTAATTTCCGGGAAAATCTTTGATCTGTCCGTCCCCTTCAAAAGCAAAGATGTGCTCCGCCACTTTGTCCATAAAGAAGCGGTCGTGCGATACAATCAGCAGGCACCCCCGGAATCCCCGCAAGTACTCTTCCAGCACCTGCAATGTCGCAATGTCCAAATCATTGGTCGGCTCGTCCAGGATCAGGAAATTCGGGTTTTGCATCAGAACGGTTAGCAGGTAAAGCCGCCTCCGTTCGCCCCCGCTCAATTTGCCGATCAGCGAGTACTGCTGTTTGTCCGTAAACAGGAAATACTCCAAAAACTGCGACACAGAGAGGATTTTACCGTTCCCGAGATCTACCTGTTCGGCGATCTCTTTCACCACGTCGATGACCCGGTCGTTCACCCCGAACGTTATGCCCGCTTGCCGGTAGTAGCCATACACCACTGTTTCCCCGATCTCTATGCTCCCCCGGTCGGGCGTTATGTGTTGAGTGATGATGTCTAAAAAGGTCGACTTCCCCACGCCGTTTTTGCCGACGATCCCGATTTTATCCCCCCGGTCAAACCGGTAGGAGAAATCGTGCAGCAGGCACAGATCGCCGTAGCTTTTAGAGATACCGTCCAACTCCAGAATCTTTTTCCCCAACCGTTTTCCCCGGATGTCCAACTCCATGTTGGCCTGATCGGTGCGCCGGGAAGCCTCCTCTTTGAGTTTATAATAATTGTCGATGCGGTATTTAGCTTTGTGGCTGCGGGCCTGGGGCATCCGGCGCATCCACTCCTGTTCGGTACGGAGCAGGTTCCGGGCCTTCTCGATGCCGGCGTTCCGGCTGGCCAACCGCTCTTCCCGCTTTTCGATGTAGTACGAATAATTGCCGTCGTAGGTATATACCCCGAAATCATCGATCTCAATGATATGGGAACAAATGCGGTCCAGAAAATAGCGGTCGTGGGTCACCATCAGCAGGGTACAGCCCGATTTTTCCAGATAGCTCTCCAGCCACTCGGTCATCTCGATGTCCAAATGGTTTGTCGGTTCGTCCAGGATCAGGAACTCCGGGTTGGTGATCAGCACTTTGGCCAATCCGACCCTTTTTTTCTGCCCGCCGGAGAGTGAGGCGATCTTTTGGTCGTACCGATCCACTTTCAGTTCCGACAGGATCTGCTTGACGGTATTTTCGTAATCCCAGGCCTGGCGGGCATCCATTTGCGAGATCAACTCCTCCAGAAGCGGCAGATCGTTTTGGGCGACGGCCTGTTCGTATCGCTTCAGGAGCGCCAGTACCGGGTTTTCCGAATCGAAAACCTCGTCGAAAACCGTATTGTCATCGTTTAAACGGGGGTCCTGTTCCAGATAGCCGACGGTGACGCCGTTCCGGAAAATAACGCTTCCGGAATCCGGGGTCGTTTTTCCGGCAATAATTTGCAGCAGGGTTGATTTTCCGGTCCCGTTTTTTGCGATCAACGCCACTTTTTGCTGTTTCCCGATCCCAAAAGAGATCTTCTCGAACAACAACTGTTCACCGAACCGCTTGCTCAGGTTTTCAATTTGCAGATAACTGATCATGAAGGCGTTTATCTCTATTTTTTCAGGTAATCTTGTCGCTTCTCTCCGTCAATCGGTCAATTCAATTTTTTCCTCCAGACAAACTGTTCCGCCAGCAGGGCGATTACCGCCAACAGGAGGAACCAGCGGGCCAAATAGCGGTTGGTGTCTTCCAGTACTACCTCTTTGATGATCTGGCTATTGCGCTCTAAACTGCCTGTTTTGATCTTCTCCACGCGGGCGTTCGGGAACTGTTTCCGGAGTTCGTCCGTACCGCAGTACCGCAGTTCCGATTCTGCCCGGTCGTAGTTGCAGGCCAGTACATCGACGAGCCGGTCGTCCGCCAACACATCGTACAAACCGGCCTGCCGGATGTTATGCGCATTCACCAATACCAGGTTTCCGCTTGCATCCTGCCGGGTTTCGGCAATAAATTCCAGGTTATGTTCCCCGGAAACGATCCGGAGCCGGCTGTTTTCCGGAATATCCTTGCGGTCGAGCAGGAGAGGGGTACGGGAATAGAGCGTCCAAGAGGGGTTCAGCCCAGAGTTGGCGTTGGAAGCCATGTTAATCATCAGGGGAACAAAAAGCGGGTGGAAAACCAGATCGCTGTTTCCCGTGTCAAAATCGAAAGCCGACACATAGATCGTCCCTTTTCCCAGCAGTGTACCCGTCAGCAACACCTCTCCCTTTCTGCCGGCCAACAGTTTCTCTCCGTTTCCGAGGGCTTGCAACGGATAGTAGCGTTTGGCTCCCGGCAGCGTAATGTGCTCCTCTTCCGGTTCAAATACCTCCTTAAACAGTGCCGATTGCCGTTCAATGTAAGCGATCGCCGCGCTTGTATCCGCTGTCCCGAACCGGGGGGCGCGCAGTTTTTCCAGAAATCCGTTCAAGCCGTTGGCAGGGCCCGGAAGCACCAGCAGGTTTCCTCCCTCCCGCACGTAATTTTCCAACGTACTCTCCAGGCCGGTCCAAAGTGTATTGATCCGGTCTAAAATGACCAATTGGTAGTCGGAAAAGCGGATGTTGGCTGTCTGGTTGATATGGGTGTACTCCATCCGGTAAGCGGCTGTATCGGAGAAGAGTTTCCCGAAATAGGGGAGGCGTTTCTCCTGATCGATACACAGGACGTTGGTCTTATCGTCGACACGGTAGCTGAAGTAGAAACGGTTGTCGAATACGACCGGCAGGTCGTTCAGCTCGGCCACCCCTTTGCAGAAGCCGCCTTCGGTGTTCAGGTAACCGATCTCCAGAACGGATTCGCCCGTTGCCGACAGGTTGGCCTGTTGCAACCCCTTTACTTTTCCGTTGACGGTCAGGGTAATGGGCAGGTTGGTCGATTCGTTGGCGGAAGAGCTTCCCAGGGTGACCTGAGCCAGGTCGTTCCGCTCTTTCCGGTGGAACGCCTGTTCAAAAGATACCTCTTTGATGTACAGGTTATTCCGGTTTTCGGCTTCCAGTACAAAGAACACGGGTTCGGTCAGGGAATCCCTCAAGATCTGCTGAAAATCGCAACCGTATTGCTGAAAATCGGACAACAGGAAGAGGGTGGCTTTTTGTTCGCCGGCCACCTCCCGCGCCTCCCGGAATACCTCCGAAAGCGTTTTGGAACGAGCCGTAAGCCGAATATCTCCCAGCAATATCTGGCACTCCTCCCTGTTCAGGTTGGCGGTTGGTCCGTTATTATCGATCAGGGAGAAAAGCGTCCCCGCCGGATAGGCCGACAGCATATCAAAGGCCTGTTTCTTAGCCTCTTCCAACAAAGATCCCTGGCTGCCGGTGTTCGACATTGAATACGAATTATCCACGTAAAGGAGGATCCGCTCCCGGAGTTGCTCCCCGCCGGCAGTGTCCGTCATAATAGGTCCGCCGGGAAGATAGGGGCCGGCAAAAACGACCACAACAGCGGCAATCACCAACAGGCGCAACAACAGCAGCAGGAGGTTTTTCAACCGGGAACTGTTCTTTTTTTCCTGTTGCAGGGACTCCAGGAACCGGAAATTACTGAAGTAAACCTTTTTATACCTTTTAAAACTGAACAGGTGCAGAAGAATGGGAACAGTTAGAAAGAGAAGCCCCCATAAAAAAGCAGGATGCAGAAATTGGATCATAGCCGGCATAATCACGTTCTTTTAAGAAAGTGCAAAGGTACGATTTATTCTGTTCATCTTCCGGTTTTTAGTGTGAGCATCCGGAAAAAAACGGGCAAAACCCACCCGGATTGGCTTTTTATGTGTATTTTTACCACATAATCGTAAAACGTGATTTATGTCTAAGGTTATTGCCATTGCAAATCAAAAAGGCGGTGTGGGAAAAACAACGACGTCGGTGAACCTGGCGGCCAGTTTAGCGGTATTGGAACAGAAAGTATTACTGATAGATGCGGATCCCCAGGGGAATGCAACTTCCGGCCTGGGATACGAATTGAAGGAGTTGGAGCAGGCGACCATATACGAATGTATTGTAGACGGATTGGAACCGGAAAAGGCGATCCTGAAAACGGAGATCGAAGGGCTTTTTCTGTTGCCCTCCAACATCGATCTGGTGGGAGCGGAGTTGGAGATGCTCAATTTTGAGAATCGCGAAAAGGTTATGGCGGGCATCATTGCGAAAATACGGGATCAGTACGATTATATCCTGATCGACTGTTCGCCTTCCTTGGGATTGATTACGGTCAACTCCTTGACGGCGGCCGATTCCGTGATTATTCCGGTGCAGTGTGAATACCTGGCCTTGGAAGGGTTGGGTAAGTTGTTGAATACCATCAAGATCATTCAGAAACGCTTGAATACGGCGTTGGAGATAGAAGGATTTGTCCTGACCATGTACGATGCCCGTTTGCGCTTGTCGAACCAAGTGGCGGCCGAAGTGCGGAAGCACTTTGAAGCAATGGTGTTTGAAACGGTGATCCAGCGGAACACCAAATTGGCGGAAGCTCCCAGTTTCGGCCAACCGGTGATTCTGTACGACGCTGAGTGCCGGGGGACCGTCAACTACCTCAATCTGGCAAAAGAGTTGTTGGACAAGGTAAAAGTGGAAAATTAAAACAGACTCTGTAAAATATATGGCGAAAAAAAGTGCATTGGGCAGAGGCTTGGGGGCCTTGATATCGGATGCGGCCGAGGATGCCAAACCAAGGGCGGAAATCGTATCGGCCATACAGGAGATTCCGTTAGAAGATATCCGTCCCAACCCCTTTCAGCCCCGGACGGAATTCGACGAAGAGGCGCTGAACGAATTGGCGGCTTCCATCCGGTCGATCGGTATTGTACAACCTATTACGGTGCGGTCGCTGGGAGATGAGAAGTACGAAATCATTGCAGGGGAGCGGCGGTTCCGCGCTTCTAAATTGGCCGGGCTTGCTTCGGTGCCGGCCTACATCCGGCAAGCGGAGGATGACAACCTGTTGGAGCTGGCCCTGATTGAAAACATACAACGCGAAGACCTGAATGCTATCGAGGTGGCGATTAGTTACCAGCGTTTGCTGGACGAGTGCCGCCTAACACAGGACGGCCTGAGTGAACGGGTCGGGAAGAAGCGGGCGACTGTTACCAACTACCTGCGGCTTTTGAAATTGCCGGCGCAGATCCAATTGGCGATCCGTGACAAAAAGATCAGCATGGGACACGCCCGGGCCATCATCAACATCGAAGACCCCGATACCCAGTTTATGATCTTTGAACAGATCCTTCTCTACGATTTCTCTGTACGAAAAGTCGAGGAGATTGTCCGGGAGTTGTCGAATCCCAAGCCGCAGGAGGAAGAACCGGAAAGGAGGGCAGCTACAACCCGGAAAAGCAACGAAATCGGAGATTACATCGAGTTGCAGAAACACCTTTCCCGCCGTTTTTCCGCCAAGGTGGAGTTGAAGCGGAACGAGAACGGGAAAGGCAAGATCATCATTGCGTTCAAATCGGACGAGGAGTTAGAAAAGATTGTCGGATTGTTGGACAAGATCGGGGAATAAGCGGGAGTTGTGAAAGCATTGCTACTATTCATAGCGGTATTTCTTCTTGCGCAGGCGGGGCAGGCCCAATGGGTAAACCCGGAACCGGACTCCTTGGCTCTGAAAGGGGACTCTCTGATCAAAAAAGTTGTCTTAGAAGAAAATCCCCATTCACCCCACAAGGCGACCATTATGGCTTTGGTACTGCCCGGTTCCGGCCAGGTGTACAACCGGCAATGGTGGAAATTGCCTATACTGGCGGGTGGTATTGGAGCGGCGGTGTACGGATTGAGTTGGAACACCAAGACCTACAAGAAATACAGAAGAGCCTTCGTGGATTACACCATTTATTTGGAAAACAAGGCGCAAGATCCCGATTTCCCCTATCCGGAAAATCCCTCTTGGTCGGATATTTACATGGGCAACGTGGAGGATTTTTCCCCTTCCCGGCAGCAGAATTTTAAGCAACAGTTGCAGAACCGAAAGGACCGATACAAACGCGACCGGGATTTGCTCTACATTGTTATGGGCGGGATCTATGCTATTCAGGTCATAGACGCTTGTGTATTTGCCCACTTTTACGATTACGAATTAGACGAAGATCTCACCCTGAATCTGCAACCCTCACTGCTGTATTCGCCGGACATTGGCTCCGTGGTAGGGGCTACGGTAACCTTGAATTTTTAAAAGAGAGAAGAGCATGATACGTTTGTTTATAATAAGTTTGATGTTGTACGCGAGCCGGATGATTTCCGCTCAGGAGTTGACGGATTCAACAGCCTTTCGGGAGCAGTTGCTCAATGAGGTCCCTACCTCTTTTGTGCAAACTATCGACGAACAGTATACTCGCTGGCAATCGGATCAGTGCCGGCAATTATTGTTTGATACTGCCGACCAACCGATCACTGACAGTAGTTTTATTCCCGTATTTCCGGACTCGGTTTATTTAGGACGGCTGGATGCACTGCAATCCGCTATTACGCTCTCATATAACGAAATCGTTCGGAACTACATCGAACTCTATACGATCCGGAGACGTACCCAGTTAGCTTCCATGTTGGGAACCAGCGAATACTATTTTCCGCTGTTCGAAGAGGAGTTGGCGGCCCACGACATGCCGCTGGAGTTGAAATACCTGCCGGTTATAGAGAGCGCATTGAACCCGACCGCCCGTTCCCGCGCCCGTGCGCACGGCCTTTGGCAGTTCATGTATCCGACAGGCCGGATGTATAAGTTGGAGATCAACTCGTTTATAGATGAACGGTTCGATCCCCAAAAATCTACCGAAGCGGCTGTGCATTACCTGAACGACCTCTATGCGATCTATCAGGATTGGATCTTGGTCATTGCGGCTTACAACTGCGGCCCCGGAAATGTGAATAAAGCGATCCGCCGTTCTGGAGATAAAAAAAATTACTGGGATATTTATTACCACCTGCCTTCGGAAACGCGCGGATATGTTCCGGCCTTTATTGCCGCCATGTATGCCTTCAATTACTACAAGGAGCACAACATTACGCCGGTAGAATCAACCTTGCCCCATTTGTGCGACACCCTGTGGATCGACAAGGCGCTCCATTTCGACCAGATATGCAAGAACATGGATGTTTCCGTGGAGGAGTTGAGGGACATGAACCCGCAATACGTCAAGGACATTGTGCCGGGTGGTTTTGGAAAATCCTATGTACTGAAAATGCCGTATCACCACGTTACAGGTTTTATCGACAATCAGGATACGATCTTTGCTTACAAGCGGAGTGAGTATTTTGACGACAGCGACCGTACCGCCAATCCGAACGAGCGTTTTAAAAAGAACACCTATAATTCTAGTGTCAGCGGAGACAAGGTGCGTATGGTATATACCGTAAAACAGGGTGATGTTCCCGGGGCCATCGCCGGTAAATTTGGAGTACGACTGACGGATCTGAAATATTGGAACAACCTGAACCGCAACCTGACCATCCGGTTGGGGCAGAAATTAGTGATATACGTCTCCGAAAAGAAGGCCGAGCAATATAAAAACAGGGCGACGTATGCCGGAAAGGTATCGAATGAAGCCAAAGCGCCGCAGGTGGAGACCATCGACGGGGAGTATACCTTATATACAGTAAGAAAAGGGGAGAACCTTTGGTCAATCGCCAAAAAATATCCGGGGGTTTCCGACAAAGATCTGATGCGCTGGAACGGGATCAGCGAGCATGCGGTCAGAGACCTGAAAGCCGGCCAGAAATTGAAAATCAAGATATAGTCTGCAGATGATTGACGTAAAAAAGATTGCCAAAGAGGTCATCCGGAAGGAGGCGGAGGCGGTTCACAACCTGCAAAATTACATTGACGACCATTTTGAAAAGGTTGTCCGCCTGATCTACGAAAGTTCCGGACGGGTCATTGTGACAGGGATCGGGAAAAGCGCCATCATAGCACAAAAAATAGTGGCAACACTTAATTCGACCGGAACACCGGCCATTTTTTTGCATGCTGCCGACGCCATTCACGGAGACATGGGGATGGTGCGGAACGAAGATGTGGTCATTTTTATCTCTAAAAGTGGGAATACGCCTGAAATCAAGGTGTTGCTGCCTTTGATCCGGAACATCGGGAACAGCACGATCGTTGCCATGGTTTCCAATACCGGCTCTTTTCTGGCGCAACAGGCGCAATACGTTTTGAAAGCGACGGTGGAAGACGAGGCCTGTCCGAACAACTTGGCCCCGACTAATTCTACAACGGCTCAGTTGGTGTTGGGAGACGCGCTGGCCATGTGCCTGATCGAGTGCCGGAGTTTTTCTGGTGAAGATTTTGCCCGCTTTCATCCGGGCGGATCATTGGGAAAGCGTTTGTATACACGGGTGGCAGATGTATACAGCAAGGAAAACCGGCCGGAAGTGAAGATGCAAGATGGGATCCGCAAGGTGATCGTGGAGATCTCCGGTGGATATCTGGGAGCAGTGGTGGTGACGGACGAACAGGAAGAAGTATTGGGAATTATTACGGATGGAGACTTGCGTCGGATGTTGGAAAAATACCGGAATATAGACGGGTTGACAGCTGGGGAGATCATGTCCGCTGCACCCAAAACCATCCGGGAAGCCGAATTGGCCTTTACTGCGTATCAACTGATGGAGAAGAACAGTATTACGCAGTTGGTGGTGACGGATGAAGCAAATCATTACCGGGGAATGGTGCATTTGCACGATATTCTGAAAGAAGGAGTTGTGTAAGGACAGGTGTATGCAAAGAGTATTCCTGTTGCTTTGGTGCCTGTTGTTGGGGAGCGCTCTTTCGGCTCAGAATACCCGTGTCCGGGGGAAAATTACGGATGCGGCTACCGGAGAACCCCTGCCGTTTGTAAATGTCGTATTCAAAGGGACTACGATTGGCGTTACTTCTGATTTTGATGGGTTGTATACCCTGGAGACCCGAGAGCCAGTGACGGTTCTGTATGTTTCTTTTTTAGGCTACGAGGTACAGGAGGTCAAAATTGTTCCCGGCGCTTTCCATGCGATTGATTGCCGGCTTGTGCCGTTGCCGTTTGAATTGGATCAGGTCACGGTTACACCGGGAGAGAATCCGGCTCACGCCATTCTGAAAAACATTTCCCGGAATAAAAAACGGAACAATCCTGAAGAGTTGCCGCAGTACAATCTCTCTACCTATACCCGGATGGAGTTGGATCTCACCAATATTAATCCGGAGTTCAAGAATAAAAGGTTGCAGAAAAATTTCGGCTTTATTTTCGACTACATGGATACCTCTGTGATCACCGGCAAAGCGTTTCTGCCGGTTATGATCTCGGAGGCTTCAGCCGATTATTACCGCCGGAAATCGCCCGATTTTTCCCGAGAAATTGTGAAAGCCAGCCGGATTTCCGGCATCAAGGAGGATTATTCGCTGGCTCAGTTTACCGGCCATCTGCACGGTAACATCAATTTTTACAACAACTACATCGACCTCTTTGAGATCAAATTCGCCAGCCCCATCTCCGACCACGGATTGTTGTATTACAAATACTATTTGATAGACAGCTTGGAACTTAACGGTCGGAAAACCTACAAGATCCGTTTTCACCCCAAAAGTTTTTCCACTCCGGTGTTGGACGGGGAGATTCAGATAGACTCGGCTTCGTGGGCGTTGGAATCTGTTACGGCCAAAATGGTAAAGGGATTGAATGTCAACTGGATCCGGAACCTTGTGTTAGAAAACAAAAACACCCTGATCGACGATTCAGTCTGGTTTCCCCGGCAGGATAAAATATTTGCCGATTTTAGTTTGGTCATGACGGATTCGTCCAAAATCGCCTCGTTTATCGGGCGCCGGCAGATAGATTATTTCGATGTAGAGTTGAATAAGCCGTTTCCGGAGCACGTTTTGAAGTTGGACAACAACGTGATCGTTTCCAAAGATGTCCTGAAAAACGAGGAGTCCTATTGGGAAACAGTGCGTCCGTATGAACTTTCCCTCCGGGAAAAACAGATTTACAACATGGTGGATTCGATCCGGGAGGTACCTCTTTTTCAGAATATTTACACAATCCTGATGACCTTGATTGGCGGATATTACGAGACGGAGTACATCGGGATAGGTCCCTACTACAAACTTTTGAGTTTTAATCAGTTAGAAGGAGTGCGTTTGCAGCCGGGCCTGAACACGACGGAGAATTTCAGTAAAAAGATTCGTTTCACGGGTCACACGGCTTACGGGACCAAAGATCGTACATTCAAAGGCGGTGGGGGAGTGGAATATATGTTCAACAACCAGCCTACTTCCAAATTGCATGCAGCTTTCAAACACGATGTAGTGCAATTGGGAGCTGGAATCAATGCCTTTACGGAGAGCAACATCCTGAGTTCCCTCTTCTCCAGAGGCAACAACAGCCGGCTGTGCTTGGTCAACCAGGGAGATCTCTCTTGGGAAAAGGAGTGGAGGCAGGGATTCAGCAATACCTATGCCGCGCAGGTCAGAAGCATCTATGCATCGCCTTATGTACCATTCGAAACACCGGACAATCGTCCGGTCGAATCGGTAAAATCTCTTGCTTTTCGGATCGGGACCCGGCTTTCCAAAGACGAAGTCGTGGTTCGGAAAGTCTTTAGCAAGTATTCGCTGGGATCAGACTATCCGGTGGCAGGCGTGGATCTTACAGCCGGTCTCAAAGGAGTTTTTAAAGGTGAGGATTACGAATATTACCGGTTGGAGGGGTATTTTCAGTACGATTTGGAGATCCCTCCGGCCGGAACTTCAGAGGTGGCGATAAGCGGGGGAAAGATCTTCGGAAAGGTGCCCTATCCGTTGTTGAAACTGCACGAAGGGAATGCTACGTTTTTTTACGATCCCTATGCTTATTCCTGCATGAATTATTACGAGTTCGCTTCCGATCTTTGGTTCTCCCTTTTCTATGAACACCATTTCAAAGGTTTCTTTTTGGGAAAGATTCCGTTGATGAAGCGGTTGAAGTGGCGGGAAGTCTTTACCTTCAAAGCGGTGATCGGAACATTGGAGGACCGGAACAACGGAAGTCTGGAAAATTCGGAATCGATTCTACGCTTCCCGGAGGGCATGTCTTCCGTATCCAAACCCTACTTTGAAGCGGGAGTAGGAGTGGAGAATATCCTCCGCTTTCTGAGGGTGGATGCCGTATGGCGCTTGAGCCACCGGCAAGAGGTACCAGGGCAGGATATCCAGAAATTCGTGCTGAATTTCAGTTTTAATTTTGATTTTTAGAAAGCAAGCTTTCGGATTGTATATCGGCTTCACTATATTTGTTGCGTATTAGAAAAAATAGCGTATGAAGCTGATCGCAGAGAACTTGGTTAAGAAATACAAAAGCCGGACGGTGGTTAAAGGGGTTTCGGTGCATGTGGAACAAGGGGAGATCGTCGGGTTGCTCGGACCGAACGGCGCTGGGAAGACAACCTCTTTTTACATGATCGTCGGCCTGATCAATCCGAACGAGGGGAGGATCTTTTTGGACGAACAGGAGATCACCAAAGAGCCTGTATTTCGTCGGGCACAATTAGGAGTGGGGTATTTGGCCCAGGAAGCCTCGGTATTTCGGCGATTGAGTGTGGAGGACAACATCCGGGCGGTGTTGGAAATGACAAAAATGCCCAAAGAGGAGCAGCGGGATCGCTTAGAGGAGATGTTGGACGAGTTCGGTTTGCAGCACATCCGTAAAAGTTTGGGGATACAGCTTTCGGGAGGGGAACGCCGCCGGACGGAGATTGCCCGGGCTTTGTCGATCCGCCCGAAATTTATTTTATTGGACGAACCCTTTGCCGGTGTGGACCCGATCGCAGTGGAGGATATACAGGGGATTGTGCAGAAACTGAAAGAGAAGAACATCGGCATCCTGATCACCGACCACAACGTACAGGAGACGCTCTCCATCACGGACCGGGCCTATCTGTTGTACGACGGAAAAATCCTGCAGGCGGGTACCGCCGAGCATTTGGCCTCCGATCCGGAAGTAAGACGGGTCTATTTGGGTAAAAATTTCGAATTGAGAAAGAAACAGAAATAAAACGTGAGAAAAATCGTTCTATTTTTGCTGATATCGGTCTGTGCGGTATCGGTTGTAACAGCATAGGAGATGCCTCCCGAGAGCCGGGAGATCGAAAACCGGATCGGATCGCTGGAGAGCGAGATGGCCAAACTCAAAAGATTGAAAATTTCCGGTTACATCCAGGGACAGTATCAACGGGGGCAGGAAGCTGCCTCCCTAAAGATCGGTGCAGTTAATGAAGATCCCGAAAAACCATTCGATCGTTTCGGCATTCGCCGCGGACGTATTAAATTCGCTTACGAGGCCGATATCGCTTCGGCGGTATTCCAGATAGACCTGATGGAAAAAGGGATGGGCTTTAAGGATGTATACCTTCATCTGAAGGATCCCTGGATCGGTATGCTGGCGCTTACAAGCGGAGTTTTTAATCGTCCGTTTGGGTATGAGATCGGTTACTCCTCGTCGACACGCGAGTCCCCGGAGCGTTCTACCGTATTCCAGACCCTGTTCCCAGAAGAGCGCGATCTGGGTGCAATGTTCACCCTGCAAGCGCCCGAAACCTCTCCCTGGAGCATCCTTAAACTTGAAGCAGGTCTCTTCGCAGGAAACGGTATCAAAAAGGAGACCGACAACAAGCGCGACTTTATTGGTCACCTTTCGGTATTTAAAGAGTATTACATAGGAAAAGCGCCGATAGCCATAGCTGGAAAATACGACTGGTAAGACCCCAATACCCGGGTTTCAGGGAGTGAGGTCGGCCGGGGCGGTACTACGGAGGCAGACTTGCACGTACCCACATTGGGTACGGGAGCACTTTGGAATTTCAACCCCGGGATGCGCTTGTCGGTCTGGTACGACTTTAACCGCAACGAAAATACGGATCATAAAGACGACGTATTCACGATCCGCCTGCAACACAAATTTTAGGGTTGGATACACCTTAACAGAATAGTAACACGAATGTATCCGGTTCGTGACAATCTTTCCAGAAATTTGCAACATAAATAAGAATGAATTATAAACGTATGCAAAAGATTCTATGGACCGCAGCTATTGTGCTTGCAGCCGTTTCAGTTTTAACCGCCCAGCGGATCAAAGGTTCCGACACCTGCCTGCCCCTTTCGCAGCAGGAAGCCGAAAGTTACATAAAAGCCCACCCCTCGGCATCGCTGACGGTAACCGGAGGTGGATCGGGCGTGGGGATATCTGCCCTGCTCGAAGGCACCACCGATATTGCACAACTCTCTCGCAAGATCAAGTTCGACGAACGCCGGAAGTTGCAGGCGCAGGGAAAAATCGTAAAAGAGGTGATTATCGCGTACGATGCGCTCGCGGTGATCGTACACCCTGAAAACAAAGTGACGAACCTTACCCGTGAACAGTTAGAAGGTATTTTCACCGGCAAGATCACCAACTGGAAAGAGGTGGGCGGGGCCGACCTGAAAATTGTGCCCTATTCGCGCGAAACCTCTTCCGGAACATATGAGTTTTTCAAGGAGAGCGTGCTGCAAAACCGCAACTACCTGAGCGGTATCATGAATATGCCTGCCACCGGAGCCATCGTACAGTCGATTGGCCAGACCCGTGGCGGAATCGGATACATTGGGCTTGCCCATCTCAACAAATCAATCAAGGCGCTCCATGTGTCATACGATCAGGGTAAAACATTCGTCGAACCATCCGTAGCCAACGCCAAGAACGAAACCTATCCGATCGTACGCCCGCTCTACTACTATTATGAAACGGGTTCGGAAAAGGCGGTAAAACCTTTTGTGGACTACGTTCTTTCGGCCGCTGGACAGCAGATCGTCGGCGAGATCGGTTTTATAACGGTAGAATAAACGGACATCCTTTCCACGTATACCAGACGTATGAAACGATTCAGACGGGTCGTCGAAAAGATACTAGAAAGCATGCTGACTTTGAGCGGGGCCGTAACAACAGTTACCATCCTGCTCATTGTTGTTTTCCTCTTCCGCGAAGGGTTGGGACTGTTCAGAAGCCCGGCGGTGGAAAAAGGATATGCTTTGTGTGTGAACGCTGCAAACCCTGTCGTCCGGCTAAACCCTGGCCAGATCAAACAGATTTTCGACTACGAAATTGTAAATTGGACAGAACTCGGCGGGACGGATCGGGCAATCGAACTGTTTCGTTTCGACGATATTTTTTCGCGATACAGCGAAGAAGAACTCGGGGCGGAGAACGATTACGACCAGTTGCCGGACAAATTGGGTGAAGTGGTCGCCGCTTCGCCGGGCATCATCGCATTTCTGCCCGAAGAATATCTGCCGCACCATTTGGAAGGTATCCGGATACTACGCAATGAGCACATCACTGCCGGAGATTTTTTCGGCGGGCGCGAATGGATCCCCACGGCAACCCCCGCACCGCAATATGGCACATTACCGTTGCTGTTGGGAACACTGTGGGTGAGCATCGTAGCCATTCTCATCGCCCTTCCGCTCGGATTAAGTGTTGCCATTTACCTTTCGGAACTGGCCAATGAGCGGACACGGAAACTGTTAAAGCCGGCCATTGAGTTGCTGGCGGGGATCCCGTCGGTAGTGTACGGATTTTTCGGATTGGTGGTATTGGTGCCGCTGGTACAAAAGGCATTTGGCCTGCCTGTGGGAGAGACTGGATTTACCGGAAGCGTTATTCTGGCGATCATGGCCCTCCCGACTATCATCACTGTTGCGGAGGACGCCATGCGCAACACGCCCCGGGCCATGCGCGAAGCCAGTCTGGCGTTGGGGGCTACCCATTGGCAAACCATCTATAAAGTCATTGTGCCCTATGCAAAATCAGGCATTTCGGCTGCCGTGGTGCTGGGCATCGGCCGGGCGATCGGAGAGACGATGGCCGTGCTAATGGTCACGGGAAATGCGGCCGTGATACCGAAAACATTGTTTGCACCTTTGCGTACGATCCCTGCCACGATCGCCGCCGAACTTGGCGAGGCCCCGTCGGGCGGAGCGCATTATCAGGCGCTTTTTATGTTGGGGTGCATCCTGTTCCTGATCACGTTAGTCATCAATATAACAGCGGAAGCGATCTCCAAACGGCAACATAACAAAGGACTTTGATCATGAGTAAGCATACAAACCAACGCATTGCGTTCTGGATTTTTCGCATTCTCGGCTTGATCGTAGTAGGGATCCTGCTGTGGATCCTCGGTTTTATCATCTGGAATGGGTTCGGGGTCATCAACTGGGAATTCCTGACGGAGGCGCCCGCGGACGGCATGACAGGAGGAGGAATCTTTCCGGCCATTGTCGGCACCTGTTGCCTGATCCTCGGGAGTATGATTGTGGCGTTCCCGATCGGCGTCATGTCGGCGATCTATACAACAGAGTACGCAGGCAACGGGCGTGTCGTGAGATTTATACGCATCATGACCGATAATCTCGGGGGCATCCCTTCCATTATATTCGGTCTGTTCGGAATGTCACTCTTCGTGAATACCTTTGGCTGGGGAGATTCGATCCTTGCCGGGTCGTTTACGCTGGGCCTCCTGGTACTACCTTTGGTTATACGAACGACGGAAGAGGCGCTGAAAGCCATTCCCGACTCCTTCCGTACCGGCAGCTTCGCTTTGGGAGCCACCAAACTGCAAACAATTCGCCGTGTAGTACTGCCGATGGCATTCCCGAACATCGTGACGGGGCTGATACTCTCCATCGGCCGTGTATCGGGCGAGACGGCACCGATCCTATTCACGGTGGCGGCCTATTTTTTACCAAAGCTTCCCACGAGTATCTTTGACCAAGTGATGGCCCTTCCGTACCACCTGTATGTGATCGCCACCAGCGGAACAGACCTCGAAGCGGCACGCCCCATTGCTTATGGGACAGCATTGGTATTGATCATAATAGTTTTGATCATGAATATACTCGCATCTGTTCTGCGCCGCTATTTCGGCAAAAAAGTAAAGACAAACTGATATGATCCAGGCAAAAAATATAGACTTCTACTACGACGATTTTCATGCATTGAAAGGAATCTCCATGGAAATGGCTGCAAACACCGTAACGGCTTTTATCGGCCCGTCCGGATGCGGAAAATCGACTTTCCTGAGACTGTTCAACCGCATGAACGACCTGATCCCCGGTACCCGCCTGACAGGAGAGTGCCTCGTCGAGGAGAAGGATATTTATACCCGAGGGGTCAATGTTGATGAACTGCGCAAGCAGGTCGGGATGGTCTTCCAGAAACCCAATCCGTTCCCCAAATCTATCTTCGAAAACGTGGCGTATGGACTTCGCGTAAACGGGGTCGATGACCGGAAATTCATCGAACAGCGGGTCAAAGAGTCGTTGGTCGGAGCAGCGCTCTGGGACGAGGTGAAAGACAAACTGAAAAAATCGGCATTCGAACTCTCCGGCGGCCAGCAGCAGCGACTCTGCATCGCCCGTGCGCTGGCAATCAAGCCATCGGTGTTGCTGATGGACGAGCCGGCTTCGGCGCTCGATCCCATCTCCACGTCGAAAATCGAAGAACTGATCCACGAACTAAAAAAAGAATACACCATCGTCATCGTGACCCACAACATGCAACAGGCGGCACGAGTGAGTGACAAAACCGGTTTCTTTATGCTCGGTGAATTGGTGGAGTTCAGCGATACCAAAAAGATGTTTCTCAATCCCGATAAAGAACAGACACAAAATTACATCACAGGAAGGTTCGGTTAAAAATACAACAATGAAACATACAGAGAAAGAGTTGACCGCACTCAAAGAGCAAGTCGGCGAAATGTGGCAGTTGGTGTTGTCGCAATTGGAAAAATCAAAACAAGCATATCTCACGGGCGACATCGAACTGGCCCGCGAGGTAGCGAGCCGCGAAAAAAGGGTCAATACATTCGAATTGAAAATAGACTGCGATTGTGAGAATTTCATTGCCCTATTCGCACCGGTGGCGGTCGATCTGCGATTGGTGCTGTCGCTTATCAAGATTAGCGGAACGTTGGAACGCATCGGAGATTTTGCCGATGGAATCGCTCGACATGTCATTTCGGATGCCTGCAGCAAATTGGCCGATGCGCTGAAAGAGGAGTTGAAAATAGAAATTATGTTCGACACGGTCATCTCCATGCTGTCGGACAGTTTCGTAACCCTCGAATCCGAAAATACAAAACTTTCGGGCCGGATTCTGCGGAAAGACGAGGAGGTCGACACCCTCTACCGGGAATCCGTCGGCATATTGACAAGACAGATTGAAAAAAATCCGGCCCAAGGCTACTGCATACTCGAAACCCTATTGGTGCTGCGCAAGATCGAGCGGATCGGCGACCATTGCAGCAACATTGTCGAAGAGATTGTCTTTTATATCGATGCAAAAATACTGAAACACAGTAAAAATCGGGAATAAACCCTATTTTTGTAAACAAATAGTCAAACGATGGCAGTAAAAATATTGATCGTCGACGACGAACAGGATATATGCGAGATACTTTCGTTCAACCTGGCGAACGAGGGGTATACCGTCGATACGGCCCACTCCGCAGAAGAGGCTTTGAAAAAACTCTCCCCGGAACATGCGCTCGTCCTGCTCGATGTAATGATGGGCGGTATGTCGGGCTACCGGCTGGCGGAGAAATTGCGCAAAGAGGGGAATGCCGTACCGATCATATTCCTGACTGCCAAAGATACCGAGAACGATATGCTGACCGGTTTTTCGGTAGGGGGCGATGACTACATCTCCAAACCGTTCTCGCTCAAAGAGGTCTCGGCGCGGGTCAAAGCAGTGCTGAAACGCGGTCGGGAAACAGATGCAAAAACAACCGACCGGCTGACAGTAGACGACCTTGCGTTGGATTTTCAGACGAAGGAATTACTGATCGACGGCCGGATGGTCCCGCTGACCAAGACCGAATTCGAAATACTCTCCTTGCTGGCGGCCCATCCCAATCGCCTCTTCTCTCGCGAAGAAATCATCGACCGGATCTGGAAAGACGCACCTTACATAACCGAACGTACTGTAGACGTACACATTACACGTTTGCGTAAAAAAATGGGTGACAAAGCGACGTGGATCTCGAGCCGCGCCGGCTACGGTTACCGGTTTAATCCCGAAGAGAAATGAACCTGAATTTCCAACAGAGACTTGTTCTGAGTTTCCTCGTTATTTTTATGCTGTTTGCTGCGGCGATCGTTCTTTTTGAACAGGGAAGAATGCGGCGTTACAAGACCGAAGCCCTGCAGGAACGGTTGGATGCCTATGCCGGCGAGGTGTCGCAATACATCCTGCTTCGCGGCAACCGTCCCCCGATGGACAGCCTGTTGCAGTTTTTGCCTGCCGATATTCGCCTCACCCTTTTGGAGCGTAGCGGGAGGGTGGTCTATGACAACGTCGTTCCCGATCCCGCCACCATGGAAAACCACGCCGAACGTCCGGAGATCAAAAGTGCCGTAGCGAAAGGAAGCGGGACCATTATCCGCACCTCCTCCTCCAACGACAGGCCTTACCTTTACTATGCCAAAGACTACGGCGGGGCGTTGATCGTACGTATGGCACTGCCCTACAATATCCGGTTGCAGTCCTTCTTGGAACCCGACAATGCATTTTTGTATTTTATTATCGCGCTTTTTTTGATCGGATTCTATTTCATCTATTATACAGGTCGTTATTTCGGGCGGACGGTACGGCACCTGCGTAATTTTGCCGCTTCGCTGGACGGTACGCAGAACGGGGTACAACTTCCCAAATTTCCGGACAACGAATTCGGAGAGGTTGCCGGCAGACTGGCTGAAAACTTCAACCATATCCGCGCCAACGAAAAACACTTGGCGCAGGAGCGGGAAAAACTCTTGCTGCACATCCGGACATTGGCCGAAGGAGTCTGCTTTTTTAACCCCGACCGTTCCGTGGCTTTCAGCAACGGACTTTTTGTGCAGTATTTCAACACCCTGTTCGACGATACGGTTTCGGTAGCGCACTTTCCGGATGTGGAGAAATTTCTGGATAACCGAGGCGGTGACGACTATTACGAGGGGCGTCTGACCGGCAACGGCAAAGAGTTTCTTCTACGGTTGAACATTTTCGAAGACAACAGTTTCGAGATCATCCTGACCGACGTGACCGCCCAGGAGAGAAACCGTCGCATGAAACAGGAACTGACCGGCAATGTCGCCCACGAACTGCGCACACCCGTTACCAGCATCCGGGGATTTCTGGAGATCTTGCTAAACAACGACCTCGGTGAAGCAAAAGCGCACGAATACCTCGAACGCGCTTACTCCCAGACCAAAACCCTTTCGGAACTGATCTCCGACATGAGTTTGCTGACCCGCTTGGACGGTACGCAGGATGCTTTCGTATTTGCGGAAGTGGATGCGGTTAAATTGCTCGACCGGGTTCAGGCCGACACGGCTGTCGGCCTGTTGGAGAAAAACATCGCATTCGTCGTCGATATTCCGCCGGAATTGACCCTGCGTGGCAACGAAAGCCTGCTCTACTCAGTATTCCGCAATCTGACCGATAACGTCATTGCCCACGCCGGCAACGGAGTGGAGATCAGAGTCGGTGCGGCACGGCTCGATGACGCTACGGTTCGCTTCTCTTTTGCCGACAACGGTAGCGGAATGGCAAACGAGCAGCACCTGCCCCGCCTATTCGAGCGTTTCTACCGCGTGGACGAGGGACGTACACGTGACACAGGTGGCTCGGGGCTCGGGCTTTCGATAGTCAAGTATGCCGTGCAGTTCCATGGTGGTAATATACAGGTGCGCAACGCCGTGCCCCACGGTCTCGAATTTACATTTATCCTACCCGAAAAATAATATTGGAACGGAAAAATCACCGGCATATATCGATATATAGTTCTCAATATCTATCTTTGCCCTGTCTGAAACTTGTATGATTTATGGTTGGTATGATTGACAAGGAGCTATTTCTGTGGCTTAATTTCGATGGCGGCGCGCTGATGGACACGGTGATGTCTTATGCTTCGGCGAAGCTGATCTGGGTGCCGCTCTACCTGGCGATCCTCGGGGCAGTCTGGCGGCGGTGGGGGTGGCGAACCATGCTCGCCGTGCTCGTTTTTCTGGGGCTGGCGGTGATCGTCGCCGACCAGATCTGCAACCTCGCCAAGTACGGGCTGCAAAAATTCAGACCGACGCATGATTCTGATATTCAGCATCTTGTCCACACCGTGCGCGGCTATGTCGGCGGGCGATACGGCACCTTCTCGGCTCACGCGGCGAGCTGCGCGGCCGTCGCGGTCTTCACGTCGAGGCTCTTCAAAACGGGGTGGTACACCGCGCTCATCTGGCTCTGGGCGGCGGCGGTGTGTTACAGCCGCATCTACCTCGGCGTCCATTTTCC
>DBDA01000025.1 GCA_002293375.1 Odoribacter sp. UBA944 | reverse complement strand
AAATCGCAAAAAAGCTAAAAAACAAATTATAAACAGATGAATGTACCTGCAAATTTAAAGTACACCAAAGAGCACGAATGGATTCGTGTAGAGGGTGACGAAGCTGTGATCGGAATTACCGACTACGCACAGAGCCAGTTGGGCGACATTGTTTTCGTAGAGTGCGAAACCGTGGGAGACGAACTGGAAGCCGAAGAGACCTTCGGGACCATCGAAGCGGTAAAAACAGTATCGGAGCTTTACCTGCCTGTAGGCGGAGAGGTATTGGAATTCAACGAAGAGTTGGAAGGAAGCCCGGAATTGATCAACAAAGATCCGTATGGAGCAGGTTGGATCATCCGGCTTAAAATAGGCGACAAAGAGGAGTTGAATGAGTTGTTGAGTGCGGAAAAATACAAAGCCCTCATCTGATCTCAGACAGAATAAAAAAACTGCACTGGCCTCCTTTATCGGAAGAAAGTGCAGTTTTTTGGGCTTCATCGGACAATCTTTGTGAATTATTTTATTTTTGCAAAAAAAGTAAAAGAATAATTTTACGAACACAATCAAAGTATCATGACTCTCATCAAATCAATTTCGGGTATCCGGGGGACCGTGGGCGGAAAACCCGGCGATAATCTCACTCCGTTGGATATTGTAAAATTTGTTTCCGCGTATGCCACCTGGCTCAAAGAGGGTGCGGGGAAGAAAAAAGCCCGGATCATACTGGGCCGGGACGCCCGGATCTCGGGAGAGATGTACGCCCAATTGGTATCGGCAACCCTGATCGGGCTGGGGCACGACGTCATCCACATCGGTTTGGCGACAACCCCGACCACAGAATTAGCGGTGACAGCGGAAGAGGCGGACGGAGGGATCATCCTGACAGCCAGCCACAACCCCAAGCAGTGGAATGCGTTGAAACTGTTAAACAACCGGGGAGAATTCCTGACTGCGGCCGACGGGGCGAAAGTGCTGGAATTGGCGGAGCGGGAGGAGTTTGTCTATGCAGAGGTAGACGAACTCGGCACCATCACCGAAAAAGAGTACACCGATTACCACATACAGCATATATTGGGATTGGACCTGGTGAACCGGGAAGCCATCTCCAAAGCAGGGCTGCGGGTGGTCGTGGATGCAGTGAACTCCATTGGCGGTGTGGCGATCCCGGCATTGCTCCGGGCGCTGGGCGTAACGGATATCATCGAACTGAACTGCGAACCCACCGGGCGTTTCAGCCACAACCCGGAGCCGCTGGCGGAAAACCTGACGGAAATTTCCGCCCGGATGAAAGAGAGCGGGGCGCAACTGGGCATTGTAGTGGACCCGGACGTAGACCGCTTGGCCTTAGTCTGTCCGGACGGAGAGATGTTCGGGGAGGAGTACACCTTGGTAGCCGTGGCCGATTACGTATTAAAGCATACACCGGGCAACACGGTATCCAACCTCTCCTCTTCGCGGGCATTGAAAGATGTCACCGAATCCTACGGCCGGTCTTACAGTGCGGCAGCGGTCGGGGAGGTGAATGTCGTGGCTAAAATGAAAGAGACGCATGCGGTGATCGGAGGAGAAGGGAACGGCGGCGTGATCTATCCGGCCAGCCATTACGGCCGGGACGCCTTGGTGGGAGTCGGGTTGTTCCTCTCTCATTTCGTAGCGGAAGAAAAAAGTATGCAGGAGTTGAAAAAAAGCTATCCCCCCTATTTTATCTCCAAAAACAAATTGACACTGGCGCCGGGCATGGATGTAGACAAGGTATTGGAAGGGTTGAAAAAGCGGTATGCCGGCGAAAAGATCACCGATATCGACGGCGTAAAGATCGATTTTGCCCGCGGATGGGTACACCTTCGCAAATCGAACACAGAGCCGATCATCCGGATCTACTCGGAGGCAAAAGACGAGCAGTCGGCAGATGCTTTGGCAAAAGAGGTTATCGGTGTAGCGGAAACGCTTTTTTGATCGAAAATTTAAACAGGCCCTGATTTTTTGAAAAAGGTGCCGCAATTTCCGGTACGGATATTGTAATATTTGTACTGTATGTAACAAACAAATCGGCGGATAAGCCGTATGACCCTGTAAAAACGAAACTATATGAAACGAAATTTATTGCTTTTTTTCCGGAAGAGTATCCTGTTTTCCCTGTTGGCCTGCGCAGCGGCAGGATGCAGCATCGAAGAAGACAACGTGGAAATAGAAACAGAGTGGTTCCTGGTCCAAACGAGGGACTGGGGCTGGAACGATGTCTATGCCCGCTGGGAATGCCTGATAGAGTGGCCCTATCTGACGGAGTACATTTACGACGAAGCGACTGTGACAGGGAGTGTGTATATAAACGAAATGGATGCATATAACAACGTATACACAACCTCTAAAAATATGCCCTTTGTCCATACCGCTTTGGATGGAGATCTCCGGATCTTTACAGAAACCGTCAGTTTCGACATCTCACCGGGTTCCATCTGTTTCTACATCCAGAGCAGCGATCTGAATATCAGAAGAGAACCGTTCCAGAGTGAATATGAATTCAAAATAGCCGTGATCTGGGAGAACTAAACAGACGCTAAGATCATACAAAAAAAGAGTTCCGCATGTTACGCGGAACTCTTTTTTTGTTCTGATAGCCTGCAGGCCGTCTATCCTACTCAATGATAGCCGCCCGGCTGAGCGAACTGCTTTCAAACAACTTATCTACACCGCCTTTGCCCGTTACCTTCAACTGATCCGGGTCTACCCCGAACTCCCTCGTCAGCAGGTTGTAAACGTTCTGGGCCCTTTTCTGGCTTAACCTCAGGTTATACGCAGCGCTTCCGGTCTGATTATCCGCATATCCGTCAATGGTAAAGATCTTACCCGGATTTTGCCGGATAGCTTCGGCTACATATTTCAGATTCACCCGGTCCCTGTCGGAGATCTGCGTAGTGTTGATGTTAAAGAAAACCACCACCGGATTGACCCTTACCACCGGATTCTCCATCGCTTTTTCAACCGCCTCCACAGCCTCGGCTGCCTCTGCAGTAATAGTGGCTGCGGCTTCCAACTCCTCATTCAATTTCTTGTTCTTTGCTTCACTCACCACCAGGTCGGCTTTAGCTTTGGCAAGCGCTTGCTGGGCTGCCGCCAATTCCAGTTCTTTTTCGTTCAGGAGAATACCTGTATTTCTGAACGTTCGCTGTTTGAATTTATAAGAGATCCCGGCGGTCACTCCTCCCAGCGCATTCATGATACCTCCCTCTCCGGCAAACTTCTTGTCGAAGACCATGCCCTTCATCTCCAAATTGGCGTCAATAGATTCGCACAGGCGAAACTTGTGTACAATACCGGCATTGGTCGTCAGAACCGTCAGGCCATTGGACCGGCAGGCATGCATAGCTCCAAACCCGATGTAGGGAACAATTTCATAGAACCGGTTGGAACGGTATCCCCCGATCCAGTTAGAGAGATTAACCATAATATCCAAATGGGCGTTGATCTGTTCCCAGCTCTGTTCCCAAAAACCCTCCTCATTCCTTTCGCCGGTCAGGTAAAGTGCATTTTGATCACCTGCTACACCTTTCAACTCGCCTCCGCTTGCCTGCAACCGCAAGCCCAACGTAGGCACGATCCATTTTCCAATGGAAAGATCAGCCGTAGGCGTAAGCCGTTTAGTGAACTCCTCTTTCCGGTCGGCAGTTCCGAAATACATCTGCACACCGCCTCCGGCAGAGATAAACCAATTGTCCCAAAAGCGGTTGGTTTCGTATCCGACCCAGGCCGGATACTTCTCCGTAAAAGCCGAATCAGGCACAGGCTGGGCCAAAACGATCGGTTCGGATTTTTTCTGTACTACCGTTACAGAGTCGGATGTTTCTTGACCCGAAACAAAAAAAGGAGCCGTGGCAAGCAGCAGAGCAAGCAGTTTTTTACCCATGATTGTTAAAAATTTAATTGCCACAAATTTACAGATTACAAAAGAAAGGAACAAATTTTTTTATTGCTTTCACAGGGCACCCCTCCCCGAATCATAAAAAACACCCCCTCCCTCTTCGGAAAATGCAACAGATTTCGTAAATTGTATCACAAACCGGAACCCCGGAATAACCACAAAAATCTCTTTCCCGGCTAAACGCTCTACGGACAGTTTATGGACAGTTTATGGATGCTCTACGGACGGTCTACCGAAGGCAGAACAAAGGCCTCATAAAGGCCTCACAAAGGCGCAAATAAAAACTGCCAAAATCAAAAAAATAAAACAGATTTCCGGATTTTCTGAATTAAATGGGTAAATTAGCCCTTGCAATGTTCATCTCGCGACCTTTTTCACTGTTTATCCGTATGCATATAAACTGTGAGAGGTTCGGATTAGCTGAAAAATCAGTAAAATATGGCTTATATCGATTACTACAAAATACTGGGAATTACCAAAAACGCTTCGCAGGACGAGATCAAGAAAGCGTATAAAAAATTGGCCCGGAAACACCATCCTGACCTGAATCCGAATGACAAAGACGCCCAACGCCGTTTTCAGGAGATCAACGAAGCGAACGAGGTATTAAGCGATCCGGAAAAACGGAAAAAATACGACCAGTACGGTGAGAACTGGAAGCATGCCGATGAATTTGAAGCCCGCAAACAACAGCAAGGAGCCTACCAGGGATATTCGGGAGGGGATTTCTGGTCTTCTGCCGGTGCCGGAGAGGGATTTTCCGGAGAAGGCGGCGGTTTCTCCGATTTTTTCGAATCGCTGTTCGGATCGGCCGGCGGCGGCCGGCGGGGAAGGGGCGGCGGGTTCCGTGGACAGGACCTGAATGCCGAGTTGCGCCTTTCGCTGCAGGAAGCAGCCCAAACCCACAAACAGGTATTAACGGTAAACGGCCGGAGCATCCGGATCACCATTCCCGCCGGCGTAGAGAACGGCCAAACCATCAAACTGAAAGGACAGGGAGCGCCCGGTATGAACGGAGGGGTATCCGGAGACCTCTACATCACCTTTGCGATCCCCGACGACCCGGTATTTAAACGGGATGGCAACAACCTCTACCTGACCGCCCCTTTGGACCTTTACACAGCGCTCCTGGGAGGAGAACAAATAGTGCCGGCATTGAACGGGAAAGTAAAGCTACAGGTGCAGCCGGAAACCCAGAACGGAACCAAAGTCCGGCTGAAAGGGAAAGGTTTTCCGGTCTACAAACGGGAAGGAGAAGCGGGCGACCTGATCGTAACGTGGAACGTAGTACTGCCCTCTGGCATCAGCGGGAAACAGAAAGAACTTTTTGAAGAGTTGAGGAAACTGGGATCAAAGCATTAAAACAGGATGGAAATGGAACCGGAATGGATTATTTTGAGTGATTATTGCCTCATCAACGGGATCGACCCCTCTTTTATTTTGTTATTGAAAGAGGAGGGATTGATCGAAATCCGGGAAGTCGACGGCCGGGAATACCTCCCTGTTTCCCGGTTGCACGATCTGGAACGCTACTCCAGGATGTATTACGACCTCTCGATCAACATCGAAGGGATCGACGTGATCCGGAACATGTTGGAGCGGATGGAGGAGATGCACCGGGAAATCCGGCGCCTGGAGAACAGATTGCGCTGTTTCGGATCGGACGAATAAAATAAACGAACGGCTTACTATTGGCCCATAATAAAACAGGAACGGATGAAAAACGTATATCTTTTTTTGGCGGAAGGTTTCGAAGAGATCGAAGCCTTGGTAACGGTAGATGTGTTGCGCCGCGGCGGTATAGAAGTAAAGACGGTTTTGGTATCTTCCGGCAGAGAAGTAACGGGAGCGCACGGCATTCCCGTGGTAACCGACCGCCGGTTGGAAGAGGTGGTATCCGGAGATGCGGATTACCTGATCTTGCCCGGAGGCATGCCGGGGGCGCAGCACCTGTCGGAAAGCAAACCCCTGATGGAGATGTTGGAAAAACATTACAAAAACGGCCGTCCGATAGCTGCCATCTGTGCGGCTCCCGCTTTGGTATTAAGTAAATTGCCGTTGCCGGAGCGGACACGCCTCACCTGTTACCCCGGATACGAATCCTACCTGCAAAAATATACGGTAACGGGAGAGGGCGTGGTAACGGACGGAAACCTCATTACCGCAAAAGGGCCGGCTTTCGCCACGGATTTTGCCCTGGCTATTCTGGACCGCATAACCGGTTCCGGGCAAAAAAGCAAGGAAGTGGCCGCCGGTTTGCTCTATACAGGACATTAAGAGTCTAACTAATCATCTTTTCATTTTTTCCGGACAGAGGGTTCTCTTTTCGGAATTTGACACATAGTTTTACAGATGCACACTTGGATGGCTTGGCGGTTTCTTTGCTCCGGCTGGAAATAACCTTGGTCTAATCAAAAAGTTATGTATCTATGAAACAGATTGTTACTTCATTTATTGTACTGCTGGCAACCGCTTGTAACAGAGAACCTGCTGCGTGGGAAGAACCGAAAGTGGAGATCCCTGTAATAACCAGAGGAGCTGTTGAAACGGGTTTTACTCCGGCGAATTACCGATTGTTCGTATACAATCAGGTAACACAGCAGACCTCTTCTCACCAGCTCTCGGCCGGAACGGAAACCGACGGCCGGTTCAGCCTCCAATTGGCGCCCGGAGAATACAGCGGTTACTGCTTTATCAACGCAAATCCGGACGAATTGTGGGAGTACCGCGTAACCGATCGGCCGGCAGACATCTGGCTCTGTCTGCAACCCGAAGGGGAGCGGTATGTTGAGGCCGGCGACTACCTCTCCGGCCGGCAGGATTTTACCGTGGAGGCTTCCGAAACTCCACCCGTTGTGTTCGATCTGGAGCGAAAGGTAGCCGGTTTGCGGCTGATCGTGGAGGAGGTACCGGAAGGGGTAGAAGGGCTTCGCCTGCACGTGGCGGGAGTTCCGGGAAAAATGAATCTGGAAGGCCTGTACACATCGCCTCTTGAAACCGTGGCGAAAGAGATCCCGTTACCGGCTTCCGGCACCTCCGTACAGGCGCAATTGTTGTTGTTCCCCTCCGCTGAACCGGTAGAATTATCCCTGTTTTACCGCGTCGGAGGGACGGAGTACGAAACGGATCCCTATCTCCTGGACTCTCTGCCTGTCAATCGGATCACCAAGTTAAACGCCGTGTTCGGCTCACCAGCCGAAACCCCTCCGGTGGATTTTCAGGCGACAGTGCTGGAGTGGGAAGACGAGGTGATCCGGGAAGAGGATTGGTGGATCGATATGGACGGAGAGATCTGTGTGGGAAATGGAGACGGAGTGAATTTATTGGAAAACGGCGGCTTTGAACAGGGAGAGCAGGAAGGGATACCGATAGGTTGGAAATTAGATGCGGGAGGGGCCGACAGGAGCGCAACGCTGGTAACGGATCCGGCCAAAGAAGGAAGCTACGCGGTGAAATTGAAGGGAAAAACCTACCTCTATCAGGATGTGGCGGTGGAAGGAGGCGGCTGTTACCAACTCCGGCTTTGGGTCAATGTTCCCTCTTCGGGAAGCAAGTGGAGGTATTGGTATACTTGGATGAATGGAAGCACGTACTTATCTTCCGAAGAGATCCGGGATTCGAAATATCTTGAAGAGACGGACGGGTATATCGATATCTGGAACGGCCGGATTGTCAAAGCGCCGGAGGAGGCAAACAAATTGCGGGTAGAGATCAGAACCTACATCCCAGTCGAAACCTCCGGCGAACTCTTTGTAGACTATGCCGGAGTGGAACGGGTGACAGGCCGCTAAGCGCTTGTTCTTGCTTGACTTCCTCCTCGCTTCGGCCCGTATATTTCCGAAAGCGGGTCTCCGCTTTTCGGAAATATACGGTTCACACACCTAAAATAACGGTTCGGCGACTTTTATTTTATTCTGTACGGCACAGTGCGTTTCTTTGCGATGAATAATAACTTAAAAAACAAAGAAATGAAAACAACAGGTTTATTGTTAGTATTTACGGCGGTACTATTTACGGCTAACTGTACATTCTCACAGACGGAAAATCCGTCGGCTTATCTTAAATCTCTTCCTGCGATCGAACTCGACAAATCGCAAGCCGCTTCTTACCGCATGATAACCGATTATTGCGACTTCGATCCGTACGGTACTTTCCGGGGAAAAAACAGGATCGCAGGAGACTTAACCTACAAGAACGATTCCGTTCAATGGAAAAATGTCCATGTATCCAGATCCAATTCGCTCGATGCCGAATTCCCGCAAGGCAGCAGGCTCAGTTATATGGATAATTTTAAATACAAAGAGGGGGCTGAAATTTTACCTGCTGATTTTTTCAGGGAAAACTTGCCCGAGGCAGATCCGTTGACCATGAATTTGGTATGGGATGTTATGGGCTTTCACGTATTTGCCTATGATTATTGGAACTCCTTGAAACTGAACGAAGAATTCAAGGCGGCAGATATAAATTCTGAATTGGAAATAGCTATCGGGACATTTGAAAACAGAGATATAAGGCTTACCTGGCTGGGTGTTACGGAAATGAACGGCGAGCTATGTGCCATTTTGAAATATTCGGTTCTGAATAACCCTTTGGACGTTGAATATGAACATATCGCAATGAGAGGAAGAAGCCATTATTGGGGTGAGGTTTACGTGTCTCTTTCCGATAAACAGATCGAATATGCCAACCTGACAGAAGACATACTTACAGAAATGAAAATAAAAGGCCAGGAGAATCATACGACGGGCTATACCGTAAGATACATTACGCTGTCAAAGATCAACTAAAAACGATCTTTGAAAGGTCGTTGTCAGTATGCGGAGAACGGAGGCCTGCTGATTTGAAGAAGCGTTTTTTTGCTTCTGAAAACAGCAGGCCGAAGTGATCGGGAAAAAAGAAACAGATTATCAGGCGTTTGCCTTTTCAGAAATAATTATAAATTTGCAAATAATGGAAAAGAATAAAAAACTCATAGGCGTTACCGGAGCCGTAATCTTCAGCTTTGGTTTTATCTTGACAGTGAATTGGATACAGAACAATGAACTATCCAACGCGAGCACTCTTATACTGGGAACCGCTATTCTGATTATCGCTTTACTGGTAGGCGCTCTTTTCAATAAAATGCTCCAGAAGATCAGCAACATCCCGGTTACGCGGATGAAAAAAGAGTTAGGGCTCTCGCTGTTGATTTTCACTCTTTTATCGCTGGTAATTTCCCTTATTATTTTCTTCTTGGGCCTGTATCTATGTTATAAGATCGAAGGATGGAATACCGGTCATTTTATCCGGCAGGAATTTGCCGGATCGCTCATCGGCTCCTCCATAGGGATTTTGTCCGGCATTATTTTCTTGTTTTATGCGATCTGGCGACAAGCGATCGGCCGCGAACAGCAATTGCGGGAAGAGAACCTGAAATACAAATACATCAACCTGAAAACCCAGGTCAATCCCCATTTTCTTTTCAATAGTTTAAACACACTATCTGAATTAGTCTACGAAGATCCGAAAAAGGCAGACAACTATATCCAAAAACTAAGCGGAATTTACCGCTATATTCTGGAGCATGAGGAAACCGACCTGGTTCTGCTGGCCGAAGAAGTCACGTTTGTAAAACAATACTTTGATCTGCAGAAAGAACGCACCGGTGAAAAAGTGTTGCTGAACATGCACATCGAACATGCAGATACATACAAAGTAATCCCTGTATCTTTACAGATATTGGTCGAAAACGCTTTGAAACACAATTCAGCTTCGGAAAGCAGGCCTTTGAAAATAACTATTCGCCGGGAAGGTATGTTTGTTGTCGTATCCAATACGATACAGCGGAAAAATGTGTTGGACAATTCATACGGTACAGGCTTATCCAATCTGAAGGAAAGGGTCAAATTGGTTACAGGCATGGAAATGGTCGTGAACCATAATAACGATGAATTTACAGTAAAAATACCCATTGTTGGCATTTAGAATGAAACCCGCACGCTGACAAGTGCCAAAGAGTATGTTTATGCAAAGGGTTCCATTACGACCATTGAAAAACAAATTATAAACGTATGAAAGTATTAATAATAGAAGACGAACGTCCGGCTTCCCGGAAGCTGATCCGTCTGCTGAAAGAGGCCGATCCGGGAATAGAAGTCATCGATGTACTCGGATCGGTCGAGGAATCCGTCAACTGGTTTTTAGAAAACCCAAGCCCCGAATTGATATTTATGGATATTCAGCTTGAAGATGGGCTGTGTTTCGAGATCTTTGAAAAAATCCGGATAAAAGCTCCTGTTATTTTTACTACTGCTTACGATGAATATGCATTGAAGGCATTCAAGGTAAATAGCATCGATTATTTAGTAAAACCCATTAGTCCGGATGAATTGAAAGATGCCATAGATAAATTTAATACGGTACACAGAACGATACAGGATTATTCTAACTACGGATCCGTCATTCAACGGTTGCCTGTCCGGAATAAAGAACGTTTTTTAATCAAGATCGGCGAACACTACAAATCGCTCCAGACATCGGATATTTCCTGTTTTTATACGCTTGAACGATCTGTGTTTCTTTTCACTGATACCGGCAAAAGCTATCCTGTCGATTACTCATTGGATAAGATAGAACAGTTGGTCGATCCGAGATTATTCTTCCGGGTTAATAGGAATTTTATTGTCCATTTCCATGCTATTCAGGATATGATCGCATACTCATCCCACAGGATAAAAGTCACCCTTGCCAACTGGCGTGAGAAAGAAGAGATTGTAGTGAGCAGAGAGCGGGTATCCGACTTCAAAACATGGATAGATAGATAATGTGCCAATTATTTGCTAAAGTACTGTATTTAAATAAGATGATTTTAGGAAAACATAAAATTTACGGTATATGAAATTGATCGGAATGATAGTCTTGATTATGTTGAGTATTACATTTCCGCTCATAAAATTTTACCGGCGAAATAATTGTACCCCCAAACAGAGTTTTATAAGCATTTTATCACTCTCGCTTTTATGTTTTTTGATACACGCTCCTTTGCATGAATTTTGTCATTTTATCAGCGGAAAACTGATGGGAGTTGATGTTCTTGACTATCAGTTTTTCAGTAGGTTGAGTTTTAAGAATTTTCAGAATGCATCTGTTCGTTTTTCTGATAGAACGCCTAATCAATTATTTCTTGTAATTTTGGCTCCATACGTAAAAGATATAATTTTTGCTTTTGTGAGTTTTCTTCTTTTGAAAAAGAAACAGATAAAATCTTCTTTTTTAGCCGGACTGATTTTTTCGATAGGCCTGTTGTTATCTGCATTTGATTTATTTGAAAATCTTCTTGGATATATCAATAAATTTGGGGATTGCAATGCGCTGTCAAGAACCATTGGACATGTTTGGGCGTGGTTCGTTGGAATTGTAATGTTAGGCACTACATTGTTTTTGATACATCGAATTTTTATCCTGTACAAGGGATTTCCGGAGAGGTTAAAATAAATGAGACTGTCTGAAAGTGATATTAGACGGCCTCATTTATTATTCACAAGAAGTGTTCAAAANNCAAAAAGTGCTTAGCTGCGAAGCGCTTTTTGGACATCTTTATCTATTTTAAGCCGCTTCTCTCCAGCAATGCATCCGTCGAAGGTTTTTGCCCACGGAACCGAACATAGAGCTCCATCGGGTGTTCCGTACCCCCCTTTTCCAGAACATTGGAACGGAAAGAATCGGCGGTTTCCCGATCAAAAATCCCCTTTTCCCGGAAGAGGGAGAAGGCGTCGGCGTCTAAAACCTCCGCCCATTTGTAGCTGTA
>DBDA01000039.1 GCA_002293375.1 Odoribacter sp. UBA944 | reverse complement strand
TTCTCTTGACTTGCACTATATTTCCCTTCGGGCAATATAGGCTGCGCCTCGGAAAACTACAAGCAAGCTTGTGTTTTCCCTCGGCTTGCATTATATTTGCATCCAAACATAAAAATAAAAAACGATGAACACTGTCGCCGAACATGTAGCGCAGCATTTGTTGCAGATCAAAGCTATTAAATTGGAACCCGCCCACCCGTTTACCTGGGCTTCCGGGTGGAAGTCCCCTATCTATTGTGATAATCGCAAAACGCTTTCGTATCCGGAGGTGCGTTCGTATATCCGGGACCGGTTTGCCGATGTGATCCGGGAGAAGTACCCGGAGGCGGAAGTGATCGCCGGCGTAGCTACCGGGGCGATCGCACAGGGTGTGCTGGTGGCGCAGGAGTTGGACCTGCCGTTTGTGTATATCCGTTCTGCGGCCAAATCCCACGGATTGGAAAACCTGATCGAAGGCGAATACAAGCCGGGGCAAAAGGTGGTCGTGGTGGAAGACCTGATCTCCACCGGAGGTTCCAGCCTGCAGGCGGTGGAAGCGTTGCGGAGCTCCGGTTGCGAAGTGCTGGGCATGGTGGCTATTTTTACGTATGGCTTTCAGAAAGCCGAAGCTAATTTTGCAGCGGCGGCGTGTGAATTGACCACCCTGAGCAATTACAATGCCCTGATCGGCCTGGCGCTGAAAACGGGGTATATCCGGGAAGGCGACGTTGAAAAACTGAAAGAGTGGCGCAAAAGCCCGGATACTTATCAATAAATCGGATCAACCGAATATCCTAATCCGAAATTTCTATGGCAAATGTAAAAATTGTAAGCCAGGTACATAAGATAAACGGTGCAGCAGAACCTGTTTATTCGTTTTTGTCCGATTTCAACCGGATCGGTTCCTTGCTGGAAACTGCCTGCCAGACGGGCGGACCCCAAGAGTTAAATAAATTGACAGAAAATATTGAAGAGGTACGTCTCTCCGAAAGCGAGTGTGCGTTTGTGGTCAAAGGGCTGGGAGAGGTGGTTATCCGGATCGTAGAGAAAAAGCACCTGAAATTGATCAAATTGGAAGGCGGGGGTAAATTGCCCTTTGATTTTACTCTGTGGGTCCAGTTGCTGGAAAATGACTCCTGCGATACCCGGCTGCGGATCACTTTCGAATCGGATATGAATATGATGCTGAAGATGATGATGAAAGGAAAGTTGGAGAAAGGTATCGACCAGTTGGCGGAAGGCCTGTCCAAGATCCCCTATGCGATGATCGGTTGAACATTACCGGCTAAAACAAAAAGCGGTTAGAATAAATTCTAACCGCTTGATTTTATACTGCTTCTTCAGTGTCGGGGCGACAGGATTTGAACCTGCGACCACACGCCCCCCAGACGTGTACTCTACCGGGCTGAGCTACGCCCCGATCTTTTAGCGACGCAAAAGTAGGAGAAATATTTCAATTACAAAAAAAATGACCGGCTTTCTTCAGGGAAACCGCCTGAAAATTTGTTGTTCCTTCCATTTGTTCCCCGGCCGTTCCGGTGTATGGTGTGCCGAAGCTGCTTCGCTTTTACGCTTCTTGCACATCCATACACCTGCACTTGGAAGACGTAATTTGATCATTCAACCGGAAAAAAGTGCTGTTTCCAACCGTTTTCCCGGAGAGATAAACCGACGTGAAGACCGCTTTCAGAAACAACAGCCCGAAGCGAAGGTAGAACCGTGCGAAAACATTTCGTGTGTTTGGAAATATTTTAGTACTTTTATCGGAAATTTAATTTTAGCATTATGAAATATTTTTTCCTTTGCTTGTTGTTTTCTGTTCTTTGTGGAACGGGAAAGGCGGAAGTTCCTGAAAAATTGTATGTGCGTATCAGTGGGAACGGATATGTTACAAGTCCCGGAGCCCGTATCAACCGGAACGGAACTGTGTCCGACTGGAATTCGTCCGATGCGGTTATTTCGCTCTATTTTTACCTGGACCAAGCGGAAAAACCGGAGTTGTTTCTGGTGGGGAAAGGGGATTCGGAGTTGAAAGTGAGCTGCGCCGGCCGGTCGTTTCCGGTTGTTTTGAAAAGTGCGGAGTGGGATACGGTCCCGGTGGGAGCCGTTGAAGTTTCCGAACCCGGCTATGTCCGGATCGACTTACAAGGGGTAAAAAAGCAGGGTGAAACATTCGGAGAGGTGCAAGGGATTGTTGTCGGGAACATACGGGGGAAAGCGCACTATGTGACCGGATTTTCCGATTATTGGGGCCGGCGGGGACCTTCCGTCCACATGGGGTACCGATTGCCCGAAGGCGATACGGAGTGGTTTTACAACGAACTGACGGTGCCGGCGGAAGGGGATATTATCGGCAGTTATTACATGGCCAACGGGTTCGGAGAGGGGTATTTCGGCATACAGCATAACTCCGAAAAGGAGCGGAGAGTGCTTTTTTCCGTGTGGAGCCCCTACGATACACAGGATCCCAAAGATATCCCGGAAGAGTTCAAGATCAAAATGTTGCGTCAGGGCGAAGGGGTCCGGATCGGCGAGTTCGGGAACGAAGGTTCCGGCGGGCAAAGTTACCTGATCTATCCCTGGAAGGCGGATGTCACCTATAAATTTCTGACCCGTGTACAACCGGACGGAAAGGGCAATACGGTGTATACGGCTTATTTTTATGCGACCGATGAAGGGCGTTGGCGTTTGATCGCCTGTTTTTTACGTCCCCAAACAGACACCTGGTACAAAAGGCCGCATTCGTTCCTGGAAAATTTCAACCCCAACCAAGGGTATCTGACCCGCAGCCTGCTCATGGGCAATCAATGGGCGCGGAGTACGGCAGGTGAATGGCGCGAATTGACGGAGGGGACCTTTACCTACGATGCGACGGCAGCGGCCGGGGTGCGTCTGGATTATGCCGGAGGGCTGTCCGGTGAACACTGTTTCTTTCTGAAAAACGGCGGATTTTTCAACGAGAATACAACGATCCGGAGTAAATTTACGAGAAAAGGCAACGGGACCGCTCCGGAGATCGATTTTTCCGCTTTGGAGAAGTTATAGTATTTCCGTACGACCCTGCTAAATACCTACGTTATGAAAAGGATAGCAATGCTCATTTGTGGTTTGTTGCTTTTCGGAACAGCCGGAGCACAACAAAAAACCACCTTTGTACCGTTTAGCGGAAACGCATACCGGACAGACGGAGGAAACCGGAGGATGATCGGCGACGAAGGAGTGGAGAACTGGAGGATGCCTGGAACCATCAGTCTGTTTTTTCACCTCTCCCGGCCGGAAACCATTCAATTGGCTGTAAGGGCCAAGGGGCATGCACAGGTGACGCTCCAGATTGAGGAACAGATATTCCCTGTTGTATTGAATACCGGGGAATATGCCACGGTTCCGGTGGGAAAAGTCCGGATCACAAAGGCCGGTTATGTCCGGGTGGATCTTCACAGTGTATCCAAAGAGGGAGCGGGAGGTATTACATTCGGAGAGATCAGTGACCTGATCGTGACGCACCGGAAAGGAGCGTTGACGTTTGTGCATACGTTGCCCCGGCAGGTTGGCATGATCGGACCGGCACTTTTTTTAAGTTACCCATTACCGGAAGGGACGGAGTGGTTTTACAGTGAGATCACTGTGCCGCAAGAGGGGGAACGGCAGGCGTGTTATTATGTGGCCAGTGGATTTGATTGCGGGTACGTCGGGTTGTATATGAGCGCTCCTTCCCGCAGGGAGGTGGTGTTCACGACGTGGAACCCGGACCGGAAGCCTTTGGACCGGATTGGACCGGCCACAGAAAACATCCGGTTGCTTCGCAAGGACAGGGAGGTAATACGGGAAGCGTCTTTGCAGCAAATTGAAGAGCGTTGTAAGTTGCCGTACGATTGGAAAGCCGGAGAGACTTACCGGTTCCTGACCCGCATACACCCGGATGAGAGCGGCCAAGCGGTTTATTCCGCCTGGTTTTACCATCCGGAGAACCAACAGTGGGTTCTACTGGGCAGTTATCTGCGGCCCAAACCGTATGCCGGTTTTGCCTATTGCTTTTCCACGCTGAAAAACAGCTCTCCGGAGAGTGGTTACAGAATCCGGGAAATGCAGGTAAACCGGGTGTTTGCCCTGGCTCCGGAAGGAGCGTGGAAAGAGATCACCGAAGCTATCTTTACCACGGATATTCCGGCTATTTCGATGAACCGGCTGGATTACAAGGGGGGCGTGAACGAAGCCACCAACAGCCTGTTTTTGAAAAGCGGAGGTTTTTTTGACGACTTTACCCCGGAAAGAACTGTGTTGCATCGCAAGCCCGGAGAACTTCCCGGATCTTTGCCG
>DBDA01000007.1:10952-11356 GCA_002293375.1 Odoribacter sp. UBA944 | reverse complement strand
GGCTCCGTCCCGCCGGCCGCGGCCGATTGAGGTTCCGCAGCCTGTGGCGCCTGCCCCGGCTCCGCGGGAGCTGTATCCGCTGAAATCTGTTTTTTTCGGTACCCGTGTGGGGTTGAAAAGGCTTTCGGCGCCTGCTGTGCGTTTGGCGGGTAGNNGTGAGAGGGAGGTTGCGGACTATTGGATGGGGTTGGCAGAAGCGCCGGGGAGCGGAGAGTGGGCGAATGAGGTGTTGCGCCTGCGGCGTGATTTGCAATTGAATGATTGGGGGATGGTTCAGTTGGCGGGACATCTGTTTTCGGCCTGGTTTCCGCAGGGGAATGAGAATGAGCGGGTTGTTTTTTCGGTTTTTATTTTGAACCAGTTGGGGTATCGCGCCAAGATCGGGCGCAGCGGCGGGGAGTTGC
>DBDA01000007.1:3220-10931 GCA_002293375.1 Odoribacter sp. UBA944 | reverse complement strand
CGGGGTAAAGTATACGGTGGTTCATCCGGCGCACAAAGCGTTGTTGACGGTGCAGATCTGTCCGATGGATTATGCGGGCGCCACGAACAGCATTGATATGAGTCTGGGGCAAATGCCCCGCTTGGCGGTGGATGTGCGCACCCGGACGTTGCAAGGTATGTCTGTGCGGTATAACCAGAACGCGACGGATTTTTGCGCTACTTATCCGTGTGTTGATTTTTCGGTTTATGCCGAAGCGGCGTTGGATGAAACGTTGCGGCAGAGCTTGGAGGGGTGTTTTGTGCCGATGATTGAGAATAAGTCGCAGGAGGAGGCGATTAATGTGTTGTTGCATTTTGTACAGCGTGCTTTTCAGTATAAAACCGACCCGGAACAGTTCGGTTATGAGAAGTGGTTTTTTGCGGAGGAGATTGTTCCTTCTGCTTTTTCTGATTGTGAGGACCGTTCGATTCTGTTTGCGCAGTTGGTGCGTCGGTTTTTGCGGATGCCGGTGGTGTTGGTGTATTATCCGGGGCAGCATTTGGCAACTNNGGCGATTATTTTACGGTGAATGGTGAGAAGTATCTGGTTTGTGATCCGACTTACGTTAATGCTGATTTGGGTATGTCTATGCCTCAGTTTAGAAATGTTGCTGCTGAAATTTTGTTGTTGAAATAGAATTTCTCTTACGGAAAAGGGCCGGAAGCTTGCAAATGGATAAGTAGAAAGCGATTGGCCGGGAGATAGCATTTGGTAACAGGATCGGTCTCAAATCTTCAATTCAGCCCGGAGCATCGCGTATATCTCTTCCCACGGGCATTGATAAAGGCCGGTGCTTTCGTCGGCAAGGCGCGCGAAAGTCTCGGAGGTATAGAAAACGTCAGTTGCTTTTTCCGCGTTCATAGCCGCGTCGAGCATCAGGCGTTCGACGAGCGGCTCGCCTATCCTGGTGATGTGCCACTCCAAATTCCCGCCGCCTGGTACCTTTTCTATCATCTGAAGCGAGCGCCCGGTACAGAAACATATCTGGTGTGTTGACCCTGCAAATTTCAACTCTCCGAGGAATTGCTCGCGGGAAACCTCGCCTTTCAGATAATTGTTGATGCGTGTGGCGATCTTGTCATCGGCCACGGGGCCTTCAACTATATCGTAATCGTGAGTCGGTTGGGGCAACGCCGTGTTGCGGTTCATTACCACGAAGTCAAGCCAATGGTCATCGTAACCGTTAAAACGAAGCGTCTTCAGGTGGAAATAGAGGAACGCATTCTCGTTGAATTCAAACTCGGTAACCGCACCTGTCTGCCGGTAGTATTTCCCTTTGCGCTGTGCCCGTATTTCGGCCTGTTCGCGGATTTTGGTCACATAAAACCCCTGTCCAAAATCTCTGCCGATATCACACTTCGCCAGGTCGATTTCGTCTATTGTCATGTAACTGCCGTGATAAACTTTCATCAGCGCGCTCCCCCGTTTTGATGGCAAATTTCGTACATGTCGCGCACTGCCCAAAACGGATTGTCTGTGTGCAACGCCCACCAGTGTTCCATCAGGTATTCCAATCCGCCGTATTTTTTGAGGTAGAGGTATGCGTCACGCACGTTCATTTTGTACGATTCTGCGAATCGCGGAATGATAAAGGTGATAAAGCTCACCTTATCGCTCGTCTGTTTGTCCAGTGCTGTTCCCATATCCTTGCCTTTCTGCTGCCTTGCAAATATATGAAATAATTGGGAGGGAACAAAACACCGACACATCCGCTTGGAGCCTGAATAGGCATAAACGATTAAATAGTAGTGAGGAGTATGTGCGGGCGCAGCGGCGGGGAGTTGCTCCCGTTGATGGCTTTCCGGCAAATGGCATACAATACGGTGTATGTTACCAAGGGTCTGATCCGGGGCAGCATTTGGCAACTGCTGTGAGATTTGATGATCCGTCTACTCCAGGCGATTATTTTACGGTGAATGGTGAGAAGTATCTGGTTTGTGATCCGACTTACGTTAATGCTGATCTGGGTATGTCTATGCCTCAGTTTAGAAATGTTGCTGCTGAAATTTTGTTGTTGAAATAGAATTCTCCCCCGTTTTGCCGGTTGGAGATAAATCGTTACATTTGCGATGAACGAACACGCAATGACCATGAACAGTACCGTGAAAGAGAAACTACCGCAATTGGTGGAACTTTGCAAGAAGTACTGTGTTGAGCGGATGTACTTGTTCGGCTCGGCGGCGCGGGACGACTTCGACCCTAAGAGAAGCGACGTAGACCTGCTATTCTCATTCAGTCCCGAACTGACGATAGAGGAGTATACCGACAACTATTTCGAGTTGATGTGGGCGCTCGATGATTTGTTTGGCCGCAAGGTAGATTTGGTGGCCGAAGAGACGCTCTCCAAACCCTACCTCATTGCCAATATCAACCGCGATAAACAGTTGGTCTATGGAGCGGCATGATATTACACAGTGTTCAACATCTACAGGCAACAGGTTTTGTTGCGCAACGGGGTCGAACGGCAGTTGGAGATAGTCGGCGAGGCCATGAACCGCATCTTGAAAACCGATCCGTCTTTTGAGATTACTAATGCCCGCCAGATTGTCGATTTGCGCAACAGGATTATAGATACATTTAACTCTTAATCCGGATAAAAATTGTCACTTCACTGACGATTTTTACGTTAAATTTGTCAGTTGTGAAAAATATGGCTAATTTTGTACAGATAACGTAATTGGTTTATGGAACCTGTAAAACGATTGTTGCAAGCCAGGATAACAGACAGAATAGAACCCAATAAAGCTGTTCTGATTTTTGGCGCCCGAAGGGTTGGTAAAACCGTACTGATGCGTCAATTGATCAATGACTTTGCCGGAAAAACGATGCTGCTCAATGGAGAAGATTACGACACATTGGCTTTGTTGGAAGAGCGATCTGTTGCTAATTACAGGCATCTTTTGAGTGGAGTCGATTTACTTGCAATAGATGAAGCGCAGAATATACCGGATATCGGTTCTAAGTTGAAACTGATTGTCGATGAAATAGCAGGTGTTTGTGTGCTGGCGAGCGGGTCATCCTCTTTTGATCTTTTGAATAAAGCGGGTGAACCATTGGTTGGTCGAAGCACACAATTTCATTTGACTCCGTTTTCTCAAAAAGAGATCGCACAAATCGAAACAGCATTGGAAACCCGCCAAAATCTCGAATCCCGTCTGATATATGGTTCCTATCCCGAAGTGGTCACATTGGATAGCTTTGAACGCAAGACCGATTATTTGCGGGACATTGTCGGAGCTTATTTGCTGAAAGATATACTGGCTATTGACGGGCTGAAAAATTCAGGAAAAATGAAAGAGTTACTGCGTCTCATCGCTTTTCAACTCGGTAATGAAGTTTCATACGATGAACTTGGAAAACAACTCGGTATGAGTAAAAATACGATCGAAAAATACCTTGACTTGCTTTCCAAAGTCTTCGTTGTTTATCGTCTTGGGGCTTATGCGCGCAATCTGCGGAAGGAAGTAACAAAAGCCGGGAAGTGGTATTTTTACGATAATGGCATACGAAATGCGATTATCGGCAACTTCAATCCTCTCTCTATCCGACAAGACGTTGGTGCATTGTGGGAGAACTATCTGATCAGTGAGCGTATCAAAGCTAACAGCAACGAAGGCTTGGGAAAAGAGTTCTACTTTTGGAGGACGTATGACCGGCAGGAAATAGACCTTATCGAAGAAAATACAGACACCCTTACAGCATTGGAATTTAAGTGGGGAACTAAAAAACCGAATGTACCGGATATTTTTAAGGAGACCTATCCGAATGCCACATTTGGTGTGGTAAACAGAGATAATTACCTGCAATATCTGCTATAGAAAAAATAACAAGAAAATGGGTTCCACCATCGTCTGTATTTTTTAAAAATTTAAGAAAGAGGTTTTTTAAACCTCTTTTTTTTGCGTTTCTTTAAAAACAGTTTTATTTTTGTCAAATTGTGTGCATACGTTTGAGATGGAGGGTAAGGCAAGAAGAGGAAGGATGTTGCAGATTGTATGCAACTGATTTTTAGGAATTAATATAAAACAGGCTTATGGTAAAGCGGGAAGCGTTTCAGTCTTCTGTGGACGGCAAACAGACGGATCTGTATGTATTGAAGAATAAGAACGGAGTGGAGGTTGCCGTGACCAATTACGGGGCCTTTATTGTTTCCGTGCTGACGCCGGACAGGGCCGGGAATTATGCGGATGTGGTGCTGGGGCACGATACGTTGGAAGAGTACCTGCACGCTCCGGAGCCTTACCTGGGGTCTGTGGTCGGACGGTACGGGAACCGTATTGCCGGCGGCAAGTTTACGTTGGAAGGGAAGGCGTACACCCTGGCTGTGAACAACGGCCCCAATTCGCTGCACGGTGGGTTGAAAGGGTTCAATGCCAAGGTCTGGGAGGTGCTTTCGCACACGCCGCAATCCATGAAAATGAGGTATCTGTCGGCGGATGGGGAGGAGGGGTTTCCCGGGAATCTGGAGACCATTCTGACCTACAGCCTGAATGATGAGAACGGCTTGGAGATCTCGTACGAAGCGACAACGGACAAGACGACGCTGGTCAACCTGACCCAGCACTCTTTTTTCAACCTTTCCGGTCAGGGGAACCCAACCTCGCAGGTAACGGATCATCTGCTGACCATACACGCCGATTTTTATACGCCGATGGACAAAGTCTCCATACCGACCGGAGAGATTGCCAAAGTGGCCGGAACCCCGATGGATTTTCGTACGCCCCGTGCGATCGGGGAACGGATCGATGACTCTTTTGAACAGTTGATCTTCGGGAAAGGGTACGACCATTGCTATGTGTTGAAAAAGAGAGAACCCGGAGAACTCTCTTATGCAGCCCGCGTGGAAGATCCCAAAAGCGGACGTCTGCTGGAGGTCTATACGACGGAACCGGGCGTACAGCTCTATACGGGCAACTGGCTGGGCGGTTTCCGGGGCAAGAATGGGGCCACCTATCCGGAGCGGAGCGCTTTTTGCCTGGAAACGCAGCATTTTCCCGACAGCCCGAACAAACCGCATTTTCCCCCGGTGGTGCTTCGACCGGGAGAGCGGTACCGGCAAACCTGCATTTACAAATTCGGAGTTATTAAATAGAAGAATAGATCACTTAACACTAAATTCAATCGTATGACACAGCCAAAAAAACAAGGCAACATTGCGGCCATTATTGTGATGATCTTCCTGTTCGGGATGATCTCTTTCGTGACAAATTTAGCTTCGCCGATGGGGGAGATTTTGAAACAGCAGTTTCAAGTGGCCAACTGGATAGGAACACTGGGTGTTTTTGCCAATTTTATCGCGTATGCGGTGATGGGGATCCCCGCCGGGCTTATGCTTGACAAATGGGGGTACAAAAAGACAGCTTTGATGGCTATTGCCGTCGGGTTTATCGGTGTTGGCGTCCAGACACTGTCGGGCACCATCGACAATGCATCGGCAATGGTGGTCTATTTGCTCGGCGCATTTATTGCCGGTTTCTCTATGTGTTTGCTGAATACGGTGGTCAATCCGATGCTCAACAACCTGGGTGGCGGCGGGAATCGGGGTAACCAGCTGATCCAGATCGGCGGGTCGTTCAACTCGCTTTGCGGAACTACTGTGATCATTATGACCGGTATCCTGATCCCGGAGATTACCAAAGCCCAGATCAGCGACGTGTTTCCGTTGATGCTTACGGCCCTGGCTGTTTTTGCTCTGGCATTTGTGGTGATCGCGTTTACGGCTATTCCCGAGAAGGAGAAGAGTGCAACGGTTGTTGCGAATGAAAAATCGGCTTACGGGCCGCTTTCGTTCCGCCACTTTGTATTGGGGGCTATTGCTATCTTTGTTTATGTGGGTGTGGAAGTAGGGATTCCGAATGTGTTGCAAAAGTGGCTGCAAAATGATAATATGATGACGGAGATGTTCGGCGCCTCGGCAAATGCTATTGCCGCCTCGGTTGCAGGAACCTATTGGTTTTTGATGTTGGTTGGTCGTCTGGCCGGTGCGGCTATTGCCCAGAAAGTGTCTTCCAAATCCATGTTGGTCGGCGTTTCGTTGCTCGGTTTGGTGCTGGTGGTGTTGGCGATTTTCCTGCCGACGCAAACCATGATGAACTTGCCGGTATTTAAAAATGAACCGGGCGCTTTGTTCGGGCTTGTGAATGTTCCGCTTAGTGCTGCTTTGCTGGTATTGTGCGGACTCTGTACTTCCGTTATGTGGGGAGGCGTTTTCAATTTAGCTGTGGAAGGACTTGGAAAATTTACAGAGAAGGCATCGGGTTATTTTATGGTACTCGTTTGCGGCGGCGGGGTATTGCCTTTGTTGCAAAACGGGATCGTTGACATCACCGGAGGCAACTATTTGGTTAGCTATTGGGTGATTGCCGCCGGTTTGGTATATCTGCTGTATTATGCATTGGTCGGTTCCAAGAATGTAAACAAAAATATTCCGGTATAAGTATGGATACAAAGAAGGTAAGAGAGACGTTCCGGGAGAAATTCGGGACGGAAGGGGTGCTTTATTTTTCCCCGGGGCGTATCAATTTGATCGGTGAACACACTGATTACAACGGAGGGTGCGTACTGCCCGGCGCTATCGACAAAGGGATCCTGGCGGAGATTAAACCGAATGGGAGCGGCAAGGTGCGGGCGTATGCGCTTGACCTGAATGATTATGCCGAGTTTGGTTTGAATGAAGCCGATAAGCCGGCTGCTTCCTGGGCTTGCTATATCTTTGGTGTGTGCCGGGAGATGCAGAAAAGAGGGGCGAAGCTGGAAGGGTTTGATACGGTTTTTTCCGGCGATGTGCCGCTGGGGGCCGGACTCTCTTCGTCGGCAGCGCTGGAAAGCACTTTTGGTTTTGCTCTGAATGAGATTTTCCGTCTGGGGTTCGATAAGAAGGAGTTGGTGTTGATCGGCCAGAAAACGGAGCACAATTATTGCGGTGTGAATTGCGGTATCATGGATCAGTTTGCTTCGCTCTTTGGAAAGGAGGGACATTTGATCCGCCTGGATTGCAGTACGATGGAGTATGAGTATGTGCCTTTTGATCCGAAGGGGTATCGGGTGGTGTTGGTGGATTCCGTGACTAAACACGAGTTGGTGGGTTCTCCTTACAACAAGCGCCGGAAATCCTGCGAGAATGCGGTGGCGGCTATTGCTGTGAAACACCCGAAGGTGAAGTTTCTGGCGGATGCCGATATGGGGATGTTAGAAGAGGTGAAGGGTGATATCAGCGAGGAGGATTATAAGCGGGCTACTTATGCGATACAGGAGAACGAACGGTTGGTGAATACGTGTGAGGCCCTGAAAAAAGGGGATTATGAGACGGTTGGGAAGAATATGTATGCTACTCACTACGGTATGAGCAAGTTGTATGAAGTGAGTACGGAGGAGTTGGATTTTCTGAACGACGTGGCGAAGGAGTGCGGGGTGACTGGCTCGCGGATTATGGGCGGTGGCTTCGGCGGCTGTACCATTAATGTGGTTCCGGAGGATAAGTACGATGCTTTTATTGCTGCGGCGGTAGCGAAGTTAAAAGCGAAGTACGGCAAGGAGCCGAAGATTTATCCGGTAAAGATCAGCGACGGCGCCCGGCGTCTGGGTTGATCTCTTTTTTCCTAAATTTCTCATAGTTAAAGGTGCGGGGAAGTGATTCTCCGCACTTTTGTGTTCGGATTCTCCCGGACGCTTCGGGCTGTTGATTTCCGAA
>DBDA01000007.1:0-3112 GCA_002293375.1 Odoribacter sp. UBA944 | reverse complement strand
TTCGGAAATCAACAGCCCGAAGCTCAGCGCGTCTTGGTAAGGACATTTTTCCGGGAAAACGTCCGGTGAACACAACTGTAAGAGCAGTAAATTCTCGTGAACTGGCCTTGGTATAGTGTGCCGAAGCGGTTGGAATGTCGTACAGAAACACTACTTTTGCAAGCGGAATGGGTAAAATCAGAAACGGATGAATATATTGGTAACCGGGGCCAACGGCCAGTTGGGGCAGGCGTTTAAAAAGGTGGGATTCAGTGCTTTGGATGAGGTGTTTTACACTGATGTGGAGGAGTTGGATGTAACGGATCTTGGGGCGGTTGAAGAATTTGTGCAGGCGAATGAAATAGATACGATTGTGAATTGTGCGGCTTATACGGCGGTGGACAGGGCGGAGGAGGAGCCGGAAGCGGCGATGCGGATTAACCGGAATGCTGTGGCGAATCTGGCGGAAGTGGCGGCGAAGGAGGCTTGTCTGTTGTTGCATGTATCTACCGATTATGTATTTGACGGGAGCGCTGCGGAGCCTTATACGGAGAGGAGTCCGGTAAATCCGCAGGGGGTGTACGGCAAAACCAAATTGGCCGGGGAACGGGCTATAAAAACCTCCGGGTGCCTGGCGATCGTGGTGCGTACGGCGTGGCTCTATTCGGAGTTCGGACACAATTTTGTCAAGACGATCCGGAAGGCGGCCCGGGAAAAAGGGGAGTTGAATGTGGTGGCGGATCAGATGGGGGCGCCTACCTACGCGGTAGACCTGGCGCGGGCCGTTGTACGGATACTGGATTCGGCTGACGTGGCCGATCATACCGGCATTTATCATTACTCCAACGAAGGGGTCTGTTCGTGGTATGATTTTGCGGTGGAGATTGTCCGGCAAAGCGGCATTGCCTGCCGGATACATCCGGTCACTACGGATCAATACCCGGTAAAGGCGAAGCGTCCGGCTTATTCTGTGTTGGATAAGGCGAAGGTCCGGAAGACGTTCGGCGTAGAGGTGCCGGAGTGGCGGGAAGCGCTGAGCCGCTGTTTACAGGAGATGGAAGGGTAGCTGTATGTTCAGTTTTGCGGCGATAGATTTTGAGACGGCCAATCGGTATCCTTCCAGCGTATGCAGCGTGGGGATTGTGGTGGTCAGGGAGGGGGAAGTTGCGGAGAAGTTTTACGAGTTGATACGTCCGGCGCCCGATTATTATAGCCGTTGGGCGACGGGGATACATGGGCTGAACCGTTACGATACGGCAGACGCCGCGCTTTTCCCCGAAGTGTGGCGGAAAATAGCTCCTTCCCTGGCGGGTTTGTCTTTGGTCGCCCACAACAGTCCGTTTGATGAGGGTTGTTTGCGCGGTGTGCATGCCCATTACGGGATGGTATATCCGGGCTACACGTTTCATTGTACCTGCCGGATGGCGCGCAAAGCCTTTCCATATTTACCCAATCACCGCCTGGGAACGGTTTCCGCCCACATTGGCTATGACCTTTCCAATCACCACCACGCTTTGGCGGATGCGGAGGCCTGTGCCGAGATTGCACTGTACATTCTTCGTAGCCAGAATCCATACTGTATTAAATAAGTATTTATGAAAATCAGCGCTTAACATACTGAATTCGGTATGGTTAATTTGTGCGATTATTTACCTGTCCGAGCTACTCAATTTCAGGATAAAATTATAGTTTTGTAGAAGCTATTATAATCGGAAATGAGTAATACTTTAAATTTCATAGATTTATTCGCCGGTGCAGGTGGCTTGTCCGAGGGCTTTATTCGGGCAGGTTATACGCCTTTGGCGCATATTGAAATGGATAAGTACGCCTGTGATACACTAAGAACCCGTACCGCTTTTCATTGGCTTAAAAGCAACAGTCAGCTAAAAAAGTACAAAAAATACCTCCACGAAAAACAGGAAAAGGAAGACGGCAGCAAGCTTTGGAAACAAGTCCCGAAATCCGTTATTGATACTGTGATACAGTCTGAAATCGGAGAAAAAACAATAGATGATATTTTTGCAAAAGTTGATAAACTTACGGAAAACAGGCAGATTGACATAATAATCGGCGGTCCGCCCTGTCAGGCGTATTCCGTTGTCGGACGTGCACGAGACCCGCAAAATATGCAAAACGACCCGCGTAACTTCCTGTACAAGTATTATATACAGTTTTTGAAGCGATACAGTCCCAAAATGTTTGTATTTGAAAACGTACCGGGAATCTTGTCCGCGCAAAACGGTGTACATTTAGAAAACATAAAAAGAGGAATAGATGAGGCTGGATACGAAATTGAATTAAAACGACTGAAAGCATCAGATTATGGAGTACTTCAAAATCGTGAAAGAGTTATTATCATAGGTTGGAAAAAAGGGTTAAACATGAAATATCCTGAATTGGAAAAAAAGGATAACCCATACAAAATATTGCCCGACCTGTTTTCTGACTTGCCCGCTCGACAGCATGGTGAAGGAGGTTTGACCGAAACAGTAAAATACACTGCTCCCACAACAAAGTATCTGAAACAGTTCCATATTCGTAACGGATGGGATTTTACTACACAGCATATTGCACGACCTCACAATCCGACAGATTTGGAAATATACAGGCGGGCAATAACCCTGTGGCTGGATAAAAAAGAAAGATTGAATTACGCAAAATTGCCGCCAGAATTGCAAATGCACAACAATAAAAAATCTTTCCTGAATCGTTTTCAGGTTGTTGACCCTGTCTGCTGTCATACGGTAGTTGCTCATATTGCAATGGACGGACACTATTATATTTATCCGTCTTTGAAACAGATTCGCTCAATAACCATTCGCGAAGCTGCCAGAATACAGTCTTTTCCTGACGATTACTATTTTGAAGGCAGTCGTAGTGCGGCATAACAAATTAAAAATGAAAATAAAATGAAATCGTATATTTTAACCCGCTCAACATTTCCCGAAGACAAGGAACGCATAGAAAAAGATTTGGCGTTGAAATCTGAAAAGTATAAATATCCGTTTCGCTTGTACGATGCTGATGGCGAACTGTATTACGAAGGATTGAGCATTGAGAACGATTCGTTTGACCCCTTGGATGAGGAACAGCCAAATTCAGGCGTTACCGAAATTCATTATTTGAACAATGG
>DBDA01000044.1:1923-79888 GCA_002293375.1 Odoribacter sp. UBA944 | reverse complement strand
AATACTGATTCGCATTATTCATAAACAGCTATACTTCAATACAAAGATATACATTTGTTTGGAACTATTGGTGTGATTTGCCTAAAAATTCAAAATGCGGCCTTGCTAATCGCAATAAAAATGTTTATATGCTAACTTGAGTAATCAGAATAGAAACAAGGGTTGCGATTGGCGGCTCGATGGGCGGGAATGCTCCGAGCGCCCAGTCCCCGTGAGGCTCGCAAAAATCGTGCGCAACTATGAATGATCGCAAAAAAACGCTCCAACAATTGGGCGGTTCCGTGCAGATTGATTATATTTGCAATAAGTTAAGTTGTTCTTTGTGTGTCTGTGCAAATCGAGGTGTAATATTGAACTTCGCTCGTTTCTAAATCGTTACCTGTCGCTAAAATTGTGCTTGTAACTAACTCGATTTCAGCTTAAAAGAAAAATTACTGTGTCTTGCTACATAGAGAGAAAGTACGGCGTAAGTAGCCGTTTGACAGATAGACTACGTTAGCCAAGCGAAGGGGTATTGATGTGCAAGAAGCGTAAAAGCGAAGCAGCTTCGGCACACAATACCCCGAAGCAACCAGAAGGATCCGGATGTAAAAGCACAACAAAGAGCCAATTGTCCTGTTGATGTTATCGAGAAGGGCTTCCGGGGCGGATCCGCCGCCGGGGATAGAACTTCTTCCGGGCACGGATCAGAAACCAAAGAGCAGTCAGGGTGGAGATCCCGTCCGAAACCGGCAGCGCCCACCAAACGCCGGTCAGGCCCCACAACCGCCCGAAAATGTAGATCAGCGGCATCAGGAAAAGCACTTGCCGCGACAGGCTCATAAAGATAGCCTCCCCAGCCATGCCGATCGATTGGTGAAACTGGGCGACCGTGATCTGAAAACCGATTAACGGGAAGAGCGCAAATACGATCCGCATGCCCGGCAGGGTCATTGCTCGCAAACTTTCGTCGGTAGTAAACAGGCTGATCAATACGCCCGGGGCCAGTTCACACAACAGGAAACCGATGCAAACGAACACCGTAGAGATCCGGATCGCCAGAATCTGCGTATCCTTCATCCGCTTCAGATAGCGGGCCCCGAAATTGTATCCGACGATGGGCTGCACCCCCTGACAAAGCCCCAGTACCATCATCACGATGAAAGCCCCGTAACTGCCGATAATCCCGAAAGCTCCGATAGCCAGGTCACCGCCAGTAGCATACAATTGACGGTTCAGGATGATGCTTACCAAACTCGCTGCCATATTCATCAGGAAAGGGGCCAACCCAATCGAGACAATGTTGCGGATAATCCGTTTTTTTAGTCGAAATCCCTGCTGTTCGAAATGCACCTCGCGGCTTTTGTCCGTAAAGTGGTACAGCACAAAAAGAGCACCGGCTCCCATCGAAATTACAGTCGCCCACGCTGCCCCGGCGATCCCCAACCCAAAACCAAAGATAAAAATCGGATCAAGGATCACGTTGAACACTACTCCGATGATATTAGCCAGCATCGATTTATTTGGAAATCCGACGGCCCGCATCATCCCGGAAAAGCTGAAACTGAGGTTGGTTAACACACTGCCGGGGATGACGATCCTTAGGTAGTCGCGGGCATAAGGGATCGTCTGGTCGCTTCCACCGAAGAGGAGCAGGATCTCCTCCATCCAGATCATTGTCGGGGTGATCAGCAGGATCGACATAACGAACGTCAGGAAAAAGGCATTCCCCAAAATATTCCGGGCCCATTGGATGTCCCGCATCCCCAGCACGATGGAGAGACGGGTAGAGGCCCCCACACCAATCAGCGTCCCGACGGCAGCGACCAGATTCATCAACGGAAAGGTTAGCGCCAAACCTGAAATGGCCATGGCCCCGACTCCCTGTCCGATAAAGATCCGGTCAACGATGTTGTACAGCGATACCACCACCATCCCGATCACCGCCGGAATGGAGTATTTCAATAGTAATTTGGCGACAGGTCCCCGGCTTAATTCAAGCGTATTCGATTGGACATTGGTCATATTCCTTTGTGTTATAAATGTCAGGGCTTCCTGCAAACGTAATAGACCGGATGGTAGGTAAGGTAACAGAAGCCATCATCGTCCGAGTAGCGGTCGCGGTACGCTGCCACAAAACGATGTAGTGCGGAAGGGGTGCGTAAGTTTGTGGAGGGCAAACTGTTTACACCTGTTTTCTTTAAGTGTTGCAACACCTCTACCGGATCGGAAAAACGAAGGCGGACCTCCTCTTCTTCCGCATACAACAACTCTGTTCCGGCTGCTAATAAAGAACGCATCGTCGCTCCATCCGGATAATCCAACCCCTCTCCGGTCAATTCCCGGATCTCTTGCAGGTTGCGGACGCCGAATGTACTGAAAACCAACCACCCGCCCGGCGCTAAGCGGGAAACCAACCGGGCGATCGTCTCACCGGGAGCAGTAAGCCATTGAAAAACAGACGAAGAGACGATCAGATGAAAACCGACAGGCAGTTCGACGGTTTCAATATCTCCCGGAACAATGCACAGTGCCGGGACCTCTAACAACTCCGCCGTCCGGGAGCACAACTCTTTCGACAGGTCATTCACCCAAAGTTCAGCCACAGCCGGCCATCTTTTCAGTTCCCGCGTCAACAACCCTGTTCCACACCCCGCTTCCAACACCTTGAACGCTCCTCCGGAGAGGTGTCCGGCCAGTAATTCCCGGAGCCGCTGAACCACTTGGCGCTGCACGTGGGCGTGTTCGTCGTAACTGCCGGCGCTCTGGTTGAAACGTTTTTCTATATGTTTCTTATTCAGTGTTTTATTGATCATTTGTCGTACCTCCAAAAATTTCATCCCAGCAACCGAACCGGTAAAACGGATAGTGTCCGCCCGGTAACGGGGTGATTTCGCACCTGTTCGCCCAGAAAGCCCGCTGATTGGCTGTGGGAAAGATCACATCCTCTTCCGACAGATAGACCTTGTTCCAACGCAGAGTTACCCCATCGATCCAATCGCGCCCTCCGGCTTCCCGGACCGCCGCCAACTCCTCCAACTGCTCCGGCAAAGCCCGTTCCGGCTCCTGGCCCCGAAACCGCTGCCGTTCCACCTCTTCGGTAAACATCCGGGCAAAAAATTTCGCCCTTCCCTGTTCGTTCATTCCCCGTTCCGTCAACCGGTAAACAGCCTCCGGGATCCCGTAGCGGTTATCTACCGGAAAAGCCGTCCCGTTCAATCCGACCAATCGGTCGTAAGAAACGCCCCAATCGGGCAATAGGGCGAAAGCCGCCCAAACCCCCATCGACCAAGCCGCGATCCGTACCTCGCCATAGGCGGAAAGATCAGGCAAACGTTCCGGTTCCAATTTTCGATAATCGCTGATCAGCAACAAATCGTCGTCGCACACCAAGTGCGAAACGGCCCGTCTGTCCATGCCCCATCCGTTGAAGAAAACAACAACCCTCCCCCCTCCTTGTTGACAAATCCACTCTATTCGCATACTTTTCCTCACTTACACCCTGTCAATCCTCGCTTCCGGCTACTCCCGGTTCATCTTCCAATCCGTTGTGCAAAAAGTCAAACAGGCACGCATACTCTTCGTCCGGGATCGCCGCATTCAGGGAGAAACGGATCCGCGCCTGATTCTTCGGGACAGTCGGATAACGCACCGGCAAAGCAAAAAAACCGTTCTCCTGCAACAAGCCAGCCATCTCCAGACTGTTTTCGTTGGAGCCGCAAATAAAGGGAACGATGTGGGACGCTCCTCTGGTTTCAAATCCTTTCTCCTGCAGGATGCCCCGCAACGTTGCCGCCATTCCGGCCAATTTGATCCGGGCGTCGTAAAACTCCGGCATCCGGTTCAGGACAAAACGAGTCCAGGCCACATTGACCGGCGGCAATCCGGTGGTGAAGATCAGGCTGCGCTGGGTGTTCACCAAGTACTCCCGGAAGAGTTCATTACACACCACAAAAGCCCCAACGGAAGCAAATGCTTTCCCAAAAGTGCCGACCAGAAAATCAATATCTTCCATACAGGCCTGCTCCTCGGCGCATCCTAAACCGTTGGTGCCCCGTACTCCGACCGCATGCGCTTCGTCGACATAAAGAAAAGCGTCGAACTCCTTTTTGATTTCGCACAACTCCTGAAGCGGAGCCACATCCCCATCCATGCTGAAAACCGATTCTGTCACAATAAAGACCTGGTCATACTGCTCCCGGTGTTGCAACAGGATGCTGCGCAACTGTTCCAAATCCAAGTGTTGGTAACGAATCATCTCCGCTTCGCTGAGCCGCATGCCGTCGATCAGACTGGCGTGTACCTGCTTATCGGCCACGATCAAATCCCGTTTTCCGGCCAAAGCCGGCAAAATGCCGATGTTGGCGTGGTAACCGGAATTAAACACCAAAGCTGCTTCCTTGCCATACCAATCACACAGGTCGTTTTCCAACAAGCCGTAGTATTCGTGGTTTCCGGAAAGCAGCCGGGAGGAGACTGCGCTGTAGGGCAACGCTTTAACGTCCGTTTGGGCGTAAAAATCCTGCAACAGCTTCGGGTTGGAAGATAACCCCAGGTAGTCGTTGGACGAAAGATTCAGCATCTCCCGCTCTCCGTCGCTGATCAGGAAACCATTGTGTTCCAAATTCCGGAGCAACCGGTAATTGCCTGCTTCCCGGATCTTTTCCAATTTGTATCTATACCGTTCTTCTCCCATAGTTAGAGCTTGTTTGAATTTTTCCCCACTTGCTCTTTTTTGCCCTTTGGGCCTCATTTTATATCGAAAACTCGTTACATAGCACCACTATGCGCCTCGTTTCCGCCGAAAAATGAGGCCAAAATGACTAAAAAATAGCTTCGGCGGAAACATCCAAACAAGTTCTACATCTTTTTCACCACCCGGATCAGGGCGCCCGTCAGTACCCGCAACTCTTCCGGCCGGATGACGAAGGGGGGCATGATGTAGACCAATTTCCCGAACGGGCGCACCCATACGCCCTCCCGGACAAACTCCGCCTGAATCTTCCCCATATCCACCGGCTCCTTCAGTTCAATAACCCCGATAGCACCCAATACACGCACCTCTTGGACCGAATCTAACGAAGCCGCCGGGGCTAACTCCTCTTTCAACTGGCGCTCAATCCTTCCGATCATCTGTTCCAGATCGTACTCTAACAGCAAGCCGACAGAAGCGTTCGCTACCGCACAGGCCAGCGGATTTCCCATAAATGTGGGGCCGTGCATAAATACGTAAGGTTCCCCGGAACAGATCGTTTCCGCCACCCGGTTGGTGCCCAACGTAGCGGCAAAACTCAGGTAGCCGCCGGTAATGGCTTTTCCGATACACATAATGTCCGGAGAGATCCCGGCATGGTCTACCGCCCACAGTTTACCGGTCCGTCCAAATCCAGTAGCGATCTCATCGCAGATCAGCAAAACATCGTACCGGTCGCACAACTCCAGGGCTCTCCGCAGGTAGTCTGCAGAGTAGAAACGCATCCCTCCCGCTCCCTGCACAACCGGCTCTAAGATCACAGCCGCCGTACTTTCGCTGTGTTCTTCCAGGTAAGCGGCCAAGGGGACCATATCCTCCTCCCGGCAAGGTTCCCCGAAGCGGCACTCCGGAGAAGGAATAAACTGTTGCACTGGCAAACATCCCCGGAAAATAGAGTGCATACCGGTTACCGGATCGCATACGGACATCGCGTTCCAGGTATCTCCGTGGTAGCCTTTGTACAAACTGACAAACCGGTTTTTCCCCTCCCTGCCTTTGGCATGCCAGTACTGGATCGCCATTTTCATGGCCACCTCCACGGCTACGGAACCGGAGTCACAGAAAAAGATCTTCTCCAGTCCGGCCGGCGCCACCGAGAGGATCCGCCTGGCCAGCTCCACGGCCGGCCGGTGGGTCAACCCGCCGAACATCACGTGGGAAACCTCTTTCAACTGTTTTTCGACGGCCTGGTTCAGGACGGGATGGTTGTAACCGTGTATCTCGCACCACCAGGAGGACATGCCGTCTATCAGGCGCCGCCCGTCCTCCAATTCGATATAGACCCCCTCCGCCCGCCGGACCGGATAGACCGGTAGCGGATCGGTAGTGGAGGTATACGGGTGCCAGATGTGCTCCCGGTCGTATTGCAGTAACTCTTCCGTTGTCATCGTATACTATCTTGATTGAGGGTATATCCCATCTCCGTTACTTTCCGGATATCTTCTTTCACCGCGGAGCCGGCAGTCGTCAGCAGGTCCCCGACAATGGCGGCGTTTATCCCGGCCCGGATGGCGTCTGCTTCCAAGTGCCGGATCAGCGATCGACCGCCGGCAAAACGGATCCAGGCCGCCGGGTGGAGGAAACGAAACACGGCTATGGTGGTCAATATTTCTTCATCACTCAAAGGAGGCGTGTCCGCCAATGGCGTACCCGGTATGGGGTTCAGTATATTCAGCGGTATGGAGAGGATCCCCAGTTCCCGTAACGCCAGCGCCAAGTCTATCCGGTCGGTCGTGCTCTCTCCCATGCCGATGATCCCGCCGGAACAGACCTCCAGCCCCACCTCCCGGGCCGCCCGGATGGTCCGGGTCTTCTCTTCGACGGTATGCGTGCTGCACAGCGAGGGAAAATAGGCCGGGGCTGTCTCCAGATTACAATGGTAGCGCTGTATTCCGGCCTCTTTTAACTTCTGCAATTGCTCTCTGTTCAGCAACCCCATGGAAGCGCAAAGTTTCAACGGAACAGCCGCTTTGATCTTCACGGCGTACCCACACAAACGTTCAATATTTCGATCGGACAGGGAGCGGCCGCTGGTTACGAACGAAAATTTGTCCACACCGAACTCTGCATTGCTGCGGGCCAGCTCCAGGCAGGTTTGCTCGTCGATCAGGTCGTATTCGGCAATCTGCGCAGGGAAAGCCGCCGACTGGGCGCACCAGCAGCAATCTTCCGAACAGCGCCCCGAACGGGCGTTGACGATTGAGCAGGTATCGAAACTCTTCCCGCATATTCTATCCCGGATCTCTCCCGCCGCGCGGTACAACAACGATTTATCCTCCGCCCGGCTCAACTCCAAGGCCTCCTCGCGGCTCAGCATCCCTCCTGCCAACACCCGCTCTTTCAGTTCCTCTATCTGCATCTGATCTCAATAAACAAGCAAACAAAGGTAAGGAAAAACTGAGAGTCTGTTTAAATTTTTTACCGAAGTTATTTGAGCGCTGTTTGAGAGAGCTTCGCGACGAGGAGATATACGTTGTGTTCTTTTATTATTCTGCCTATGGAACACCTACGGAACACCTACAGAATACCTACGGAACACGCACGGAACACGCACGGAACACGCACGTGTATTACAGTCCACTGTGGGCATATTTTCAAACGAGTGCTGCGCTTGTTTGTGCAACATTTCATTGGATAACATCGTTTGCAACTTTTTTAGTTGTTTTCCCAAGATGCCGGTCTGGGACACAATATTACGGGATTTTTTGCATTTTTGGAAGAGGAGAAGGGTGTTTTATGCCTGTTTTGGTAAGAAAATTTAAATAGATTCTTACTAATTTTGGGCAGATTTTAAACAGATGGAAAAGGGGGATTGTAAAAAAGCCATTGTGTTGTTGTCGGGCGGGTTAGATTCTGCAACGGCTCTGTACGTAGCCAAAAGTGAAGGGTACAACGAACTGCATGCGTTGACGTTTGAGTATGGACAAAAACACCGTCGCGAACTGAGGGCCGCAATCGAAATCGCCAAGATTGCGGGAGTCAGAGAACACAAGGTCGTACAACTGATGCTGGACCAATGGGGCCACAGTTCTCTGATTGATGCGGAGAAAGAGATTGAAGACGGACAGGCATAGCGTACCGAAATCCCCGCTACCTATGTACCGGCCCGTAATATGATTTTCCTTGCGGTAGCCGCCTCCTACGCGGATGCATTGGATATCCCGGATATATTTATCGGGGTCAGCGAAACGGACTACTCCGGTTATGTGGATTGCCGGGAAACCTTTATCCGGGCGATGGAGGAGGCCGTGAATGCAGGTACCATACTGGGTGCGGAAAAAAAACGCAGGATCACCCTCCACACGCCCTTTATGCACCTGACCAAAGCGGAAGAAGTCCGTTGGGGGTTGCAATTGGGCGTAGATTACGGAACAACCTGGAGCTGTTACCGGGGTGGTGAAAAGCCCTGCGGAAGCTGTGACAGTTGCCTGCTCCGGGCCAGGGCTTTTGAAGAGGCGGGTGTCAGCGACCCTCTTTTACCGAATTCCGGGTTTCAACAAGTCAACGAAAACAGATATTAAAACAACTCTTACTAACTTTGGGAAGATTTTCCATACAATGAACATCATGAAAAAAATCAGACACTGGAAAGGTTTTTATCTGGCCACACTTTTCGTGCTGACCATTTCGTGTCGTCCTTCCGGCAGCCCGGCCGGAGTGGCGCTTTTCCCGGCCAACGGGGCGAAAGATGTCAATCCCGATACCCATTTGGTGCTGACTTTCAACGAAGCGCCGTCTATCGGACAGGTCGGTATGATACGGGTCCGGGATCTTTCCACAGGCAAGGTGGTGGACAGCCTCGACCTCCGCATTCCGGCAGGCCCCAAAGAACCCGATATGCTCCGGAAACAGCAGGCTGTTTATACGCCCGTACCGTACAAATACGAAACGACCGATGTGACCAACGTAAATACCATTCCGGGAACCCCTTCCGGCGAGGCGGTACGCGACACTTCGAACTACCAGTTGACCATCATCGGCCGGTTTTCGGACGCTTTCCGCTTCCATCCGGTCCGGGTACACAGCAACACAGCAACCGTCTATTTGCACAACAATGTGTTGGAGTACGGCAAGAGCTATTCCGTAACGATAGATCGGGGCGTACTTACTACAGTGTCAGGTGTTTTTACAGGAACCGGGCCGAAACAGTGGTGTTTCTCGACAAAGGATAAAGCTCCCGCTGCTGACGTGAGGAGGCTGGTTGTCAGTAGCGACAACAGCGGGGATTTCAACACGGTACAGGGCGCCATGGATTTTATCCCTGATTTCAGCGAAGAAAAATGGGAGGTTTTTATCCGGAACGGCGATTACGAGGAACTCGTCTATTTCCGCAACAAATGTCGTGTTTCGATCATCGGTGAAAGCCGCGAAGGGGTTGTGATCCATTACCCCAATAATGAAACCTTTAACCCACATCCTGTCAATATAAAGACCAACGAAGTTCCCGGAACTTTCCCTTCGCGCCGGGCGGCTTTCGCGGCGGACAATTGCTATGATCTGTATTTTGAGAACCTCACCATTCGGACCGATCTGAAGGGACAAGCCGAAGGCCTGCTGATTATGGGAGCGAGGAACTGCCTGAAAAATGTACACATCGTCGGTTCGGGGGATGCGTTGCAGGCAAACGGATCGGTCTATCTGGTCGACTGCATCATCGACGGAGACGGAGACTCTATACTCGGCCGGGGCCCCGGATTTTACAGGAACTGTACCCTTACGAGCGGCGGCCCCTTTATGTGGATCCGCAACACCGACGCCAACCACGGTAATGTATTTGTAAATTGCACATTCAAGGGACGGGATGCCGAAAGCGTACTTGCCCGCTCCCCTGTAAATCAGGGTAAATCTTATCCGTACGCCGAGGCCGTGCTGATAGATTGTACGCTTGATAATATCCCTTTGTCGGGTTGGGGTGACATATATGACGAACAGGGCACCACGTTTTTCCGTGAATACAACAGCCGAACCCCGGACGGTCGCCCGGTGGATGTTTCGAAACGCAACCCGCTCTCCGGCCAATTGGACCCGGTGAAAGATGTGAAAATCATAACCGACTACTCCGACCCGGTGTTTGTGCTGGGCTGGGATCCGGAAGCCGACAGGTAGTAAATGCTTCTAAAAAACACAACTGTATATGATCATCCGCAAACTGTTTACTTTTGAAGGGGCGCACATCGTCCGGAACTGCTCTTCCCGCCGTTGCCGGGAAAACCTGCACGGCCATTCGTATACGGTAGAGGTTTTCCTCTCTTCCGACCGGTTGGACAACGGCTGTATGGTACTGGATTTCGGCCTCTTGGGAGAGGTCCGGGAGTTGATCGACAGTTTTGACCATGCCTGCACGCTTTGGCAAGGCGAAGATCCGGAGATCCAGGAGTGGATCCGCCGTTGCAACTGCCGGGTGGTGGAGATGCCTGTTTCTCCCACGTCCGAAGGGTTTGCCCTGCTGTTCTTTTTTCTGATTGATCGGTTATTAAGCCATACGATCTATACGAACGGTGAAGGTAAGGTTACCCTTTCGTCCGTCCGGGTGCACGAAACCGCTACCGGGTATGCGGAAGCATTCCGGGAAGATCTGAAATGGGTGCACTTTACAGCGAACGAGGTCCGTTTCTCCGAAGGGATCCGGGAAGAGTGGAAAAACAATAAATGGTGGGAGAAACTGATCGAAATTTCGTAGATAATTATTTCATAGTAAGAAACGTATCATCACTGTAATAAAGTATCCCTTCATCCAATAATCTCCGAACCGCCCGGACCACCTCTTCCCGGCCGAACGTTTCGAGTCGGCGCACCAATGCCTGCACCTCTTCCGGCTTTTCCGACAACGCACAACGCACAGCCGCTTCCGCCTCCTGCCGTTCATTCCGGCCGGTCTCTTTTTTCCGCGCCAAACACAGATCGCAAATGCCGCAAGGCTCCTTTTCGGGCTGTCCGAAATAACGCATCAAAAAGAGTTGCCGGCAGGGAGTTCCCTCCCGCACGTAGCGGATCATCTCCTTCAGTCGCCCTGCATAAAGCTTTTTCCGCTCTTCATACGCCTCTTTTCCGATGGTAATGTAAGAAACAGGCAGGCGGGGCTGGTGATACAAAATATAAGGACGGTCGTTGCCCGGTACGTAGGCGATGACTTTCCGGCGGGCCAATGCCAACAACGTTTCGTACACTTCGTGACGCGCCCGACCGGTTTCGTCAGCGAGGTATTTTTCGCTGACCCGGACCGTACCGGAGAAGATTCCCGGGTATGTTCGCATCAATAAAACCAGCAATTGTTCGGAAAGTTCGGAATCCGGCTCACAATGATCCAACTGCTCCCGGGAGAGCGTAAAACCGATCCGGGAATAGGAGTTGATCTCCGTTGTACACTCTATGTAGCCGGCCATTTGAAGAATATCGATGGCGGAAAGCGCCTGGAGATAATCAAAACCAAAATCCCGCACAAACCGGTCGGGATCGAACTCAAACGCATAGCCTTGTCCGCTTCCCTCCGCGATCTGAAAGTAATTGCCGAGCGCTTCGTATACCCGGCGGATGCTTTTTTTATCCGGAAAACTCTTGGTAAGACGGGTTTTGAGCCCGGTCAACGCCCCCTGATTGTACAACAGGACAGCATACGCCTTCTCTCCGTCCCGTCCGGCGCGTCCCGCTTCCTGAAAGTAGGCTTCGGGCGAGTCGGGTATATCAAAATGCGCCACGATCCGGACATCCGCCTTGTCGATGCCCATGCCGAAAGCGTTGGTCGCTACCATCACCGGAACTTCTCCGCTTTTCCAAGCCTCCTGCCTTGCGGAACGTTGTTGCGCCGTCAGCCCGGCATGGTAGAAATTCGCTTTCAGCCCCTTCTGTTCCAGCAGGCGGGACAACTGCTCCGCCGTCTCCCGTTTCCGGACGTATACAATGGCGCTGGCGCTCAAAGAAGAGAGGATGTGCACCAGTTCGCCTGTCTTGTCCTCCACCTCCCGCACCACGTAAGCAATATTTTCCCGCCGGAAACTCTTGGCCAACACGCAGTGCTCCCGAAAACCGAGTTGCCGTTGGATGTCCTCCGCAACGGAAGGGGTAGCCGTAGCCGTCAAAGCCAGTACCGGCACCTCCGGAAAACAGCTCCGGATCTCGGCGATCTGCAGGTACGAAGGGCGAAAGTCATAGCCCCACTGGGATATGCAGTGTGCTTCATCCACGGCGATCAAGTTGACCGGCATCTGTTTCAACCGGGCCCGGAAGCGCTCCGAAGCCAGACGTTCCGGCGAAAGGTAGAGGAATTTCAGCTTGGAGCAGATCCCTTTGTTCAAAGCGGAATCCACCTGGTCGTGTGGCAGGCCGGTATAGACCGCTTCGGCCGGAATCCCCCTTTTTTTCAGATCTTCCACCTGATCTTTCATCAAGGCGATCAGCGGCGTCACCACGATACAGATCCCCTCCCGGGCTATGGCAGAAACCTGGTATGTAACGGATTTTCCACCGCCGGTAGGCATCAGGGCCAGCGTATCCTTTCCACCCAGCACGGAGAGAATGATCTCTTCCTGTAAACTCCGGAAGGTTTCGTAGCCCCAGTATTTCTGAAGAATTTCGTGTATATCGGCTGATTGTTTCACGTATACAAACCTACATAAAAATCGCTAAAAACAGGAATCCTAACGGGATTTTTCGTAATTTCGCCCGATATGACGATACGCATGCAATACTTTGTTCCGTTTTTTTTGATCTTCCTCTGGGGTTGTAAACAAACAGGCTACACCGGTGATGTTCCAATAGCCAAAGTATTCGATACCGAATTGATGCGTTCCGAAGTTGCAGCCTTTATTCCTTCGGGCGTCTCTCCGGAAGACAGCATTCTGATGGCTCAGAACTACATCCGGAACTGGGTGACCAGACACCTGCTGCTCCGGAAAGCTCAGGAGAACCTGGCCGATGACGAAAAAAACATCCAGAAACAGGTGGAAGAGTACCGTATCTCTCTGTTGATCCACCAATACAAACAAAAACTGATCGACCAAAAACTGTTGAGCAACATCAAAGAGAGCAGTATCGAGCAATATTACACCGAGAATAGGGACAATTTCATCCTGAATACCCCGATTGCCAAAGCACTTTTCCTGATTCTGCCCAGATCGGCCTCTAATATCGGAGAGGTACGCAAGTGGTTTAAATCGGACAAACCGGAAGATTGGACGAAATTAGAAGAGTACAGCCTGACGAATGCGCGTAAATTCGACAATTTCGACGACAAATGGATCGAGATCAAATTTTTACTGAATATGATCCCGGAAAATTTCACTACCCTGGAGAATGAACTGACATCTAAATCTTACGTTGAAAAGGAGGACGGAGAGAATTTCTATTTTTTGCGGATCCAGGAGTTGTGCCGGGAACAGACTATCGCTCCGCTGGAGTATGTGCGGGAGAAGATCGTCCTGATACTGAAAAACAAAGAAAAGTTGCATTTCGAAAGCGAATTGGACAAGAATATCAATGAAGAGGCCAAAGCTAAAAACTACGTAAAGATATACTGATTATATCCCATTTTTCTGAGGAAAACGGATTATATTTGTCGCTTCCGGCCGCAAGCCGGGAGAATTAGTAACCGGAAAATTGAAACAATACCTTGTATGAACATGAAATACTATTTACTACCGTTCTTTCTGTTTTTTTGTGGATACCTGGCGGTTTCCCAGAACAATTCCGTTGACAAGATCATTGCTGTCATCGGAGAAGAGATCATTTTGAAATCGGACATCGAAAACGAATATATGCAAGGGCAGGGACAAGGGCTGATCTCCTCCTCTGCTGCCGATTACCGGGTGGAGATACTGGAACGGTTACTGATCCAGAAATTGTTGCTGGCACAGGCAAAAGTCGACAGTATCTCGGTAACGGAAGACGAAGTGGAAGCTGATGTGGAGCAGCAGGTACAGGGGCTGATCAGCAACATCGGTTCCGTTGAAAAATTGCAAACCTATTTCGGGAAAAACATCGAAGAGATCAAAAGCGACATGCGTGCACCTTTCCGGGAACGGTTGATCACGAATCAAATGCAACAAAAGATCGTGGAAAAAGTCCGGACGACTCCTTCGGAGGTTCGGGCGTTTTACCGAAAATTTCCCAAAGACAGCCTGATCGATATACCGGACAAATACGAAATCCAGCAAATAGTGGTGCAGCCCACCGTCAGCGAAGCGGAAAAGGAACGGATCCGCGAACGGTTGAGGGAATTCCGCGAGCAGATCCAGAACGGGGAAAAAACCTTTACGACCTTAGCGGTGCAGTATTCGGAAGACGGCAGCGCTGTCCGCGGCGGCGAATTGGGATACAGTACCAAAAGCGGCTGGGATCCGGCCTTTGCAGAGGCCGCCTTTAGTCTGAAACCGGGTCGTATCTCCAAAATTGTGGAATCGGAGTTCGGTTTTCATATCCTGCAACTCATCGACCGGAAAGGCGAACAGGTCAATGTCCGCCACATCATCCTGCAACCGAAAGTGTCGGACGAAGAGCGAAAAGAGGCGTTGGCGCGGTTGGATACCGTCCGCCAATACCTGCAGGAGGGTAAAATGACTTTTGAAGAGGCCGCTTTCTTTTTCTCATCGGACAAAAAGACCCGGAACAATGGAGGATTGATCGCTTCTCCCAACAGTTTGGATTCCCGGCTGGCAAAGGCGGAGATCCAGGGAGACATGGCGAAGCAGGTCAACCAATTGAAAGTAGGGGAAATCTCGGAACCTTTTATGGATAGATCCAACGGAAAAGAGGAGTATAAAATTATCAAAATTAAAGCGTTGTATCCACAGCACAAAGCCAATTTGGAAGATGACTGGACAGAGTTCGAGACGATGTTGGAAAACGAAAAAAGGATGGCTTTGCTCGAAAAATGGATACAGGAAAAACAGGTGGAGACCTACATCCGTATAGACGATGCGTATAAAAATTCCAAATTCAGGTATAAAAACTGGGTAAAATAAATCGTATTACAAGAGATTATGGAAAAAAATAGCGAATTGATCGACCGGTTGAAAAATAAATACGATGAACTGAAACAGGAGATCGGTAAAAAGATTGTCGGCCAGCAGGAGGTGATCGACAAAGTCCTGATCTCCATTTTCAGCAACGGCCACTGTCTGCTGATCGGAGTTCCCGGATTGGCCAAAACCCTGTTGGTGACGGCCATCGCCGAAACCCTGGAACTAAAATACAACCGGATCCAGTTCACTCCCGACCTGATGCCTTCGGACATCATCGGGACGGAGATTCTGGATAACAACAAAGAGTTCAAATTCATCAAGGGGCCGCTCTTTGCCAACATCATTTTAGCCGATGAGATCAACCGTACCCCTCCCAAGACGCAGAGCGCCTTGTTGGAAGCGATGCAGGAACGCGAAGTGACTGCGGCCGGCGTTACCCGAATGCTCGAACAGCCCTTTTTTGTATTGGCGACCCAGAACCCGATCGAACAGGAAGGCACCTATCCCCTGCCGGAAGCACAGCTGGACCGGTTTATGTTCAGCATTACGTTAGATTACCCGGCTTTGGAGGAGGAGATCAGCATCGTGGAGAATACCACCGGAGAAGGGTTGAAAAAATTGGCAAAAGTGATCAGCGGGGAAGAGTTGCTTTCCTACCAATCCGTCATCCGCTTGATGCCGGTTCCGCGCCCCGTGACAGAATACGCTGTCCGACTGGTGGCTAAAACCCGGCCCGGAAAGCCCGGAGTACACCCCCTGGCAGAGAAGTACCTGAACTGGGGAGCCGGTCCCAGGGCGTCCCAGTTCCTGATTTCGGGAGCAAAAACATATGCAGCGCTGAACGGTAAATACGCCCCCGATATCGAAGATGTCAAATACGTGGCGGAACCAATCCTGCGGCACCGGATCTTCAAAAATTACAAAGCCGAAGCGGAGCACATTGCGTTGGAATCGCTGATCGGCGAATTACTGAAATAACGGTTTTTACCTCCGGTACCATGAGCGACCAACCGTCCCTATACCTTTCTTCCGTATCGTATTTGAAAGCGACAGGTTTGTTGCTGTTGTGCCTCCTCGTATCCGATTCTCTCTTTTCACAGCAGAAAGCAAGCATCCAGATCCAGCATGCCGATTCGGCCGTTCTGGATGTGGCAGGTCACCGGAACATCCTGTTGGGCAATGTCCGGATGCGGCACGATGACTTCACCATGACGTGCGATACGCTCTACCAGTACGCCGAACAGAACTACATCGAAGCGTTCGGGCGCATTCATATTGTACAGAACGACACTTTGAACCTGTGGGGTGACCGAATGACCTACGACGGGAACATCCGTCTGGTCAAGATCCGGCAAAATGTCACGCTGCAAAATCAGGAGGTGGTCCTGACCACCGATTTTCTGGATTATGATGCATTCGGGCGAATCGGACATTACTTCAATGAAGGGACGCTGAAAGACAACGCCTCTACACTGGTCAGCCGGACAGGTTACTATTACGTTGATTGGGATGAAGCCTTTTTCCGCGACAGCGTACGGGTACATACAGCCGAATACGATCTGCATTCGGACACCCTGAAATACAACACGCAAAACAAAATAAACACCATCGTAGGCCCGACGACTATCTACGGGGAAAACCGCACCCTCTATTCGGAAGACGGATGGTACAGCTCTCTCACTTCACATGCGGAACTGTACAAAAACAACACCCTGACCTACAACGAATACCTGGGGAAAGCAGACACCATGCTGATCGACAGCATCACTGCTACTGTCGTGATGAAACAACACATCCACCTTTACGACACGGTCAACAACGTCATTGTGGAGGGGCATTACGGTGAGGTGTACCGGAACAATGACTCCGCCTACGTAACCGTCCGCGCCCTGCTGACGCTGGTCGGCAAACAGGACTCACTGTTCCTGCACAGCGACACCCTGTTTGTGGTCAAGGACACGGCCGGAAACAACATCATGAAAGCGTACCACCGGGTCAAATTTTTCAACCCCGAATTGCAGGGAGTTGCAGACTCTATGGCTTTTCCGACGGCTGACTCCACCATCTGGCTGTATGCCAAAAGCGGAGAGTTTCCTATTGTATGGGCTTCCGGCAACCAGATGACTGCTACTACCATCCGCCTGTTGTTGAGCAACAACCAGATTGATCGCTTTTACCTGACTGAGAAAGCCATGATCGTCAACCGGTTGGATACCACCCAATACAACCAGATCAAAGGGAGAGATATGGTTGGGTATATGCGGAACAACGAACTCTACCTGGTCGATGTGAACGGGAACGGAGAGACGCTTTACTATCCGGACGATAAAGGCGTGATCATCGGGTTGAATAAAGCCACCAGTTCCTACCTGAAGATCTACCTTCGGGAGCGGAAAGTGAAGGACATCGTCTTTATCAACAGTATAGAGGGTAATCTGACCCCGACTTTTCTGGTCACACCCGAAGAGCGGTTCCTGAAAGATTTTATGTGGCTCATTGAAAAAAGACCCGCTCAAAAAGAGGATATCTTTTCAAGCGGGCCCATCCCGGTGGAAGAAACAACGCCTATTCCATAAACAAGCGGACTGTCAACGGCGTTTCACCTACCGCCACATCCACCTCGCGGGGTTTTCCATCGCCCCCGGCATACTTAAATGTATAGGTCTTGTTCTTCGCTACCCAAAACTCCAGCATATCGTTCATATCGCGTTCTACGCCGGGCGTCCGGCCGCCTCCCACCTGCTCCGTTCCGCAGAAGATATCTACGTTTACCGCTTCACGGTCATCGGAATTTTGCTCTTTCTGCTCCTTTTTAAACATCACTACTTTCAGCGGAACGTGCTTCCCGTCGGCCTGGATCCGGGCTGCGTACTCCCTGTACAGTTCGACGTAACGGTCCGTTACATCTTCGGCGTGTACATAGCGGATCGTACTGTCCCACACCAAGGGGAAGTATGTGCCTGCCGGTTGAAAGGAGGAGGCGTATACGGCATAGTTCGTATCCCCTTTTACTGCCTTTCCGGCATCGGCAAAAAACCAGGCCAGGTTCAATTTATTGGGATAGTATTCCGTAAAATACCACTTTCCATCGGCCCAAACCTCCACCCAGTTGTGGTTTCCCCGGTTGTCGTGCCAACTGGGGGTGCCGGCTACCCGGGCCGGGATCCCTACCGACCGGAAGGCATCCGTCAGCAGTATGGAAAGCCCGCTGCAGGAGGCCACCCCCTGCGCCATGGACTCGTACGGGCTCTGGTCAGGACGCTTCCGGCGGGTACTGTAATCCACCCGTACCTCGTCCCGGAGGTTCCGGTTGACCGAATCGATCGCTTCGAAAATATCTTTGCAATCGGCCACGTATGCTGAGAAACGGCCGTAAAAATCCGCCCGCCACTCATCCCGCGGTTCGTTCAGGCTGACATACGGCAGCACGTCGTTGAAGAAGATCTCCACCGGTACGTTCTGCGCCCACGGAAAACGCTCCCGGGCCATATAAGCGTAATCTACGTTGTTTACCAAAAAGCCGGCTTTTAACTCTTTTAGGTCCCGTTCGGGCATGTTCACGATCAGAAAAGCCATTCCTTCCTTGTACCGGGCGTCACAGGAGTCCAGCGCACGGGTCAATTCTCCGGCGTTCTCCCCCGCCCTCTTCAGCGCCTGATCCAATCCTTTGTGATACTTTTCCGGAATCCCTTCGTACCGGTTGCTCCCCATGCAGGAGCAAAAACTCACCGCCAATAAAAACAGCAGAAATCTCATCATCTTTATCCTTTTAAAATTAAACAGATTCTCAACCTATTTTATGCTCTCCAAAATACTTCAGGAACTGCACCCGTTCGTACCGGGCGGCACTCGCCATGTCGGCATACGACAGTTTTCCCCGGAATTGTCCGACGGAAGTAAATCCCTTGTCCTGCATCCAGAGGGATAAAAAGCGGTTCATCTCTCTGATGACGGATAAACCGCTTTCATACAACACGGAACAGACCTGAACAGTTGTTGCACCGGCCAGGATCATTTTTATCGCCGCCTCCCCGCTGTATACACCGGTAGAAGCGGAGATCTGCAGATCGGGGTGCTTCCCTGCGAGGATACCTGTCCAGCGCAGAGAGGTCCGCAAATCGGTCGGCAGGCTGAACACAGGAGCTGCTTTCAGGGTCATCTGTTCAATGTCAATATCCGGCTCGTAAAAACGGTTGAAGAGCGTAACCGCATTGGCACCGTACGCTTTCAGTTTGTCGACGAACGACGGTAAATTGGTGAAAAAACGCCCTATTTTTACGATCAACGGAATCTGTACCTCTTGCCGGATGTGTTTTACTACATCGAAATAGATCCGCTCGATCTCCGCACTCTCCGTAAAGTCATCCAAAGGCAACACAAAGGCGTTCAATTCCAATGCATCGGCACCCGCCGCTTCCAGTTTCCGGGCAAAATCCACCCACTCCCCGTCCCGGATGCAACTGATGCTGGCAATCACCGGAATGTTCAGTGCGTCCTTGGCCTCTTTTACCAGTGCGATCGTTTTGTTCAGTTCGTGCGCCCGCATGTAGGTGTGGATGTACTCCTCTTCTTCGGACGAGACCAGCTCTCCGGCTTCCAGCGTACGTTGGGTTTCCAGCCGGATCTGTTCCTCAAAGACCGATTTTAGTATGACCGCTCCGGCTCCGTTGGCCTCCAGCTCTTTCAGGTTTTCGAGACTGGAAGTGATGCCCGAACTTCCGGCAATGATCGGGCTTTTCAACGACAGTCCGGCAAATTGTACGTGTAAATGATTTGTTTTCATTCTATTGTCTGCTTATAATTCCGTTCACCAAACAGGGAGCTTCCGATACGCACCAAGGTGCTTCCCTCCTCTACCGCCAGTTCGTAATCTCCCGACATCCCCATGGAGATCTCCCGGAATACAGGATCACCCGCAAAATGGTTTCGTTTCAACCGTTCAAAAATCTCTTTCAGGTGACGGAACTCCTTTTTAACCTGTTCCCGCTCTTCGGTGTACGTCGCCATTCCCATCACCCCTGCGATCCGTATGTGTCGCATCGCTTTGAACAGCGGGCTTTCCAGTATCTCCCGGGCTTCCCGTTCATCCAACCCGAACTTGCTCTCCTCTTCTGCAATGTGAAACTGCAGGAGGCATTCGATGATCCGTCCCTGCTTTCCGGCCTCCCGATCGATGGCTTGCAACAGTTTCAGGCTGTCTACCGCGTGGATCAGGGAGACAAACGGCGCAATGTACTTTACTTTGTTGGTTTGCAGGTGGCCGATAAAATGCCATTGGATATCGTTGGGCAGGCATTCGTACTTGGCTGCCAATTCCTGCGCCTTGTTCTCTCCGAACCGGCGCTGGCCCCACTCGTACGCCGCCGCTATATACTCAACCGGTTGCTGTTTGGAAACGGCCACCAACTTTACCTCCCGGGGCAAAGAGGCGGTAATGCGTTCAATGTTCTCAGCAATACTCCTCATTCGACAAAGGTATGTTTTTTTTCACTATATTCGCGATTGTTTTGACGATAGAATCCGGGATGCAGCGTTACTTTATTGAATTGTCTTACAATGGAAGTGCGTACAACGGCTGGCAAATACAGCCGGACGCTCCCTCCGTACAGGAAGAACTGAACTCCGCTCTCTCCCGCTATCTCCGGCAGGAGACGGCGGTTGTCGGGGCCGGACGGACGGACACCGGCGTACACGCCTCCTTTTTCGTTGCCCATTTTGATGCGGAAGAGGCGCTCCCGGACTTGGAACTGCTGGTCTGGAAACTGAACAGCATGATCGGAAAAGGGATCGCCATATACCGGATCTATCCTGTTGCACCGGAGGTGCACGCCCGTTTCTCGGCGTGTTCCCGAACGTATAAATATTTTGTAGACAAGGAAAAAGATCCTTTTACCTGCGATTATGCCGCCCGCTTTTTCCCGTTGCCGGACATCGCCAGAATGAACGAAGCTTGCGCTGTTTTGTTTGAATACGCCGATTTTACCAGTTTTGCCAAACTCCACACCGACACGAAAACCAACCTCTGCAAGATCTTGGAAGCCGGTTGGGAAGATACGGGGCGACAATTGGTTTTTACGATTCGGGCGGACCGTTTCCTGCGGAATATGGTGCGGGCCATTGTCGGCACGTTGGTGGAAGTGGGCCAGGGAAAAGTGGATACCGGCGGTTTCCGGGCGATCATCGAAGCCAAAGACCGGTGCAAAGCGGGTATGTCCGTGCCGGGAAAAGGCCTCTTTCTTTGCGGAATCGAATATCCGAAAAACATAATAAATCATTGATTATGAAACAGTTTTTCCTGTTTCTCTCTCTGCTGTATACTGTCGGGTCCCTGTCCGCCCAAACGGTCCGGCTCTCTCCGGAAGCCTCCGTTAGCATCTTGACCTGCGCACCCGGCGGAGAGTTGTACTCCCTGTTCGGACACTCGGCCATCCGGGTCACTGACCCGGAACGGGGAATGGATCTTGTATTCAATTATGGTACTTTTGATTTCCGCACCGAATATTTCTACCTCAAATATGCACAGGGATTGTTGCCCTACCAACTGAGTTGTGTGGCTTATGAAGACTTCATCGCCTCTTATTTGGAGGAAAAACGGAGCGTATTGAGCCAGGTACTGGCGTTGGATTCCGCCGGCCGGCAAGAGTTGTTCGATAATCTGTTGGAAAATTACCGACCGGCTAACCGGACCTATCTCTACAATTTTCTGTTCGACAACTGCTCTACCCGGATCCGCGACATCCTGGAAAAAAGTGTTGCTCCGCACACCATTCAATGGAACAGCCCGGAGGAAGGGAAGAGTTTTTGGAACCTGTTGGACGAATATTTGGTCCGAATGCCCTGGGTAAAATGGGGGATCCATACCATTCTCGGGCAATCCGGTACCCGCCGGGCCACTCCATACGAGTACATGTTCTTGCCGGATTACCTGATGAAGGGGTTGGCGGCCGCTACGGCAGAGGGTCATCCGGTAGTAGCGGAAACCTGTCCGCTGTACGAAGCTCCGGAAGCATCCGTCCGGCACCCGTGGTATACCTCTCCCCTTTTTGTTTTTACGCTTTGTACGCTGCTATTGGCCGGCGGAATTGTTTTGACCGGTTCGCCCGGACTGCTGAAAGGTTCGGCTTTTCTGCTCTTTGTCGCCTCGGGGGTCATCGGTGTATTGCTGGTCTTTTTGGGTTATTTTACCGAGCACCCCATCACCGCCCCCAACCTGAACCTGATCTGGGCCAATCCGCTCAACCTCCCGGCAGCATTTGCCCTGTTCCGGAAAACACCGGGGCGCATCTTCCGGGGCTATCTTTTGGCGTATGGCGTGGTAGTGCTGATCGGCTTCCCGATCTGGTTCTTGGCCCTGCCGGCTGTTCCCGCCGCTTCCCTGCCTCTGTTGTTGCTGTTCGCTTTCTTCGCTTTCCGGTTGAGACTGCGGTAGAAATACTACAGGTCATAGTCTACGCATTCTTTTTTGAACCTGACTAATACGCTCCGAAGACCGGCTGTAGACCGGTCGAAGGTCGGTTGTAAACCGGCTGAAAGCGCGTTATACTTCTGTGATATATGTTTGGAGAAGATATTCTTTATCTTCGACGCTACACGATGTGCAGTAGGAGATTTTTATCGGAAAGGAGATCGACGTATAAAGTTTCATACAGTGACATTGGTTTGTGTACAATCTACGAGATTTGTTGCATTTTTAGAAGAGGGGAAGGGTGTAAATAAGAAAAGAGGCTGCCTAATATCATTTTTTAGACAGCCTCTTTTTAATACAGACAACAGACAATACTATTTCTCCGCATCCTTTACAGGCATATAGTATATTGTTTGACTGGGCGTATATATACCAAATGTAATACCTGTAACTAACTGATTCAGAAAGCTCTGGTTTGTCTTGATGACATAGTTGGGCCTCTGTCCAACATAATCAGCAGCAGACATGGTTGCATTTCCTAACGGAACCAATCCGTAAATCAGGTGATGGTTCCACACTTTGTTGATTTCCACGACCGGTTCCGTGGGTTTCACATCGCCTACCAGAACCCTGGTGTTAAAACAAGAACTTAAAGCTATTGCACAAATAGCCAAAACCAACAGTTTTTTCATAACTAATTTTGTTAATACCTTAAATCCTCTAAAAGGCCATTTAATAAAAAAGCGTGAGGATTTTAGTTTATCATACGGAAGGCATCGCCAGATACCCAGTTACGAATAAACAGCCACCCCACGCTTAGCCGACATATAGAGAATCTATAGAGGCAAGCATGAACGTTTGTACTGTCTATCCCCGTAACTTAAAAACTGGCGATTTTTCCGTAAAGGATAAGACTAACGCTTCATTAAAACATGTATGTTGCTAATGTTTAGCAACGGAACAAATGTAGTAATAAAAAAACATTGTACAAACCAAGGGTGACTGTTATTCAAACTATTTTACGGGTTTTATAAAATCAGTAATAGCACTCTGCAGTATTATTAATAATCACAATCATGAGTTTGCAAATGTAGGATAATTTCCGTATCTTCGAAAGTCTTGTTGAACTGATAATAATACATTAAAAGAAGAGTAAAAATGACGGATAAACAAATTTTTCGTATTTCCTATACTCACGATGATCATAATGGTCACTATGTTCATGGTGGATCTTTTAATGTGAACAAAGAACAATTGGTGAGATTTCTTGACATCATGAAAAAATACATTAGAGATCATAAATTAGAAGACGACGATAAAATCTTTATTTCCGAAATAGAAGAGTGGAGAGATTTCTTTTTTCATAAATTTGGATTTGTGGGGTATGCCTCCTATTATGAAATTGATATTTATACACATAAGGAAAGATTTTATTTGGGGTATGAAAAACTCGAAGAAATTGACAAGATACTGTCGTCGTTACACTGTACAGATGATATGTAAATTCTGTGATTCTGTAATCTCACCTATAGCGATTGGTGGTATTTTAATAAGTAGTTACAATGATCCGGTTGAGACAGCTATAAAAAAACGCTAACAAGTTTGCCTGTTAGCGTTTTTTCTATAAGTAAATAATCGAAAGCCGTTTTACCAATAGAGCACGTAATTGCGGAGGTAGTTAACAATCGCCCAGATGTAAATGGTTGTTGCTACGGCTATCAGTACTAAAAGGCCTAAGAACAGTGCTATCAAGTGACTGGAGTTGTCTTCGGTCACCGACCCGTCGCTCCACTTGGTGCGTACGGTGTAACCGCTTCCCAATACACCCAATCCCAAAGCGACCAAAGCCGTAGAGAACCATCCCTTGCCGCCGCCACGCTCGTTCTTCCGGTCGATCATGTACTGCGGAACGTGGCTGGAAACATAGTACACAAGGGCCGGGAACCAAAAGAAGGCGCCTGTCGTGAAAAAGTTTTTCAAAAAGGAACCATCGCCGATAAATCCTATACCAACAGCCACTATTACACACAAAATGATCAGTTTCCACGAAGCGAAGAAGGAGCGACGCAGATAGTCGTAAAGAAAACTTCTGTATTCGTTGTAGCGTTCCAGCAAAGCTGCATCGGTCGGCATGAGTTTGTCGACTTCGTCTATTTTTTTCTGCGCCCGGAGCAACTCTTTCATTGTTGCGGGTTTGTGCGATTCATTACCGGATTCGTCTGTCTCGACGAACGTAAGTTCATTATACGCTTCGTCCAACAATTGGAATCCCAACTCGACTTCGTCGTCGTTCATGGCTCCGGACACTCCTTTCCGGGTCCTTTTGTCAATGAAATGCTCTACAGTCACCGGTTTTTCCAACATTCTGGTTTCCCAATTTACGAAAAGCATGTGGACGATCATGGCAAGGGGGCCTACGAACAGCACTAATCCGAACACCATAGCGACCAAAGCGCTTGCCATGTCACTGAAAAAACCGGAAACGGTTCCCGTTGTTTCCGGTTCGGCAACAACAGCCTGCTCTGTCTGGTCGGTTACCTGTACACTGTCGTTGTTTTGCGCTCTCAGCGAGAAACAGGCAATTAATCCTACAAAACTGAGTAACATGAGAAATTTTTTCATAGATAATAGGGTTTAATTTATGCTACAAAGGTATAAATTTTCATAAATCGTACAACATCCGGAAAAAGTATTTAATACAGAACGCTTCGGGCTATTGTCCGAACAAAGCCATGTACACCGTAAAGCGGTTCGGGATGTCCTGCTTATCGATCCTGAATAGAGACGGCAGGGGAGCTTGAAGCAATAGCCGGAATCCATTTTCACGGAACTTTTTTACAAGGAAGTCAAGGCTTAACGTATCGTAGGGAACGGCATCGTACCGGTGGAAGGCTGTTCTTCCCGGAGCGATTTCCGCAACGGCTATTTTGGTTTCGGCATGTGATAGATCCCGGCATTTGCGTAATACGGAATCTATATGGGTGATGTGGTGCAGCGACAGGAAGAAGGTGATGATGTCGAACTTGTTGTCGGAGGCCACGGAAAAGATGTCGCCGTGAACGATAGCTATGTTTTCAAGGTTGTGTTCGCGCACCCGTGCACCGATGGTTTCGATGGCTTCGGCGGAGGTGTCTACGGCGATCAACTTATTGACTTTCCTGCACAACTCCATGCCCATCGTCCCCTCTCCGCACCCTACATCCAACACCGAAGTCGAATGGCGGTCGAGAAAAGGAGCGAGCCTGTCTGTAAAGCCGACAGCTATGTTGCCTTCAAGGATCATTTTATTTCGCCGGATCCAATATGGCTGATACTAAAAGTTCAATTGCCGAAACAATATCCCTTATGTCACAGCACTCTGTCGGGGTATGCATGTGGCGACAGGGGACAGAGATATCAGCCACCATGGTATCTCCTCCGAAGAGTTGCAGGCGCGAGGCATCTGTTCCTCCTGTCGGATTCCTGCCGACTGTGATCTGGTATGGTATGCCGTTCCTGTCAGCAGTTTTCCGCAAAATAGAAGCCAGTTCAGGGGTGTTATCCGCATTCCTTGTCAAGGCAACACCTTTTCCGAGCGAAAGTTCGCCGGAGCAGGCTGCATCCCCGCCGGGTATGTCTGTGGCATGGGCCATATCGACCACCAAACCCGTTCGGGGTTTTATCGCCTGCGCAACTACCGCCATTCCCCGAAGGCCGATCTCTTCCTGCACCGTCGCTACCGCATAGATCCCTTGCGCGGGCCGGTGCCGCGCGAGTGACCGCATCGCTTCCGATAGAATGAACAGGCCGACTTTGTTATCCAATGCTTTGGCTTTTATTACGTTATCACTCAGGAATAGCGTTTCCGAACCCCATACCGCCCAATCTCCGATCTCTATCTGTTGCAGAACCTCTTCCCGATTTTTGCCCCCTGTGTCTATCCACATTTCGGATGTTTTGACAGTCGCATTTCCGTGTTGATCGAAGTTTGCCAGGGCACGGTTACGTGCTACAACTCCTTCTATTTTTCCGCCCCGTGAAGAGAGTATTCTGACTTGCTGGCCGCACAGAGAGGCGGGATCTATGCCGCCTACAGGCCTGAACCGCAACATGCCTTCGGCAGTTACAGATGTTATCTGGAGACCTACTTCGTCCGCATGTGCAGAGATCATGGTGCGGACATCGGAGCCGGGATTGAGAATAGCCGTTACATTTCCCATGGCGTCGCGACGCATCTCATCGCAACAGGATTTTACCGTATCGGCGAAAAAATGTGTCGCCTCGCTTTCGCATCCCGAGGGGGAGTCGCATTCCAAAAATTTTTGCAACAACTCTTTGGATTCCTGTGTAAATTCGTATGTAAATGCCATGGCTTACCGTATTCCGGAATTGATGTGTATGTTCTGTCCTGTAATGCTGTAAGAAGCGTCCGACAAGAGCAATTCGACCATCTGTTCGATGGAGCTGTATTGCGTATTTATCCCCAACGGAGAACGGGATTTGAGGCCGGTGGATTGCCGGTCGTTAACGGAGAATCCCATCCCCATTTCAAGCAACCCTATGACCACTACGTTGGATCGTATGCCGTAACGCCCGTATTCGCAAGCCACGCTCCGGGAAAAAGATTCCAATGCTCCCTTGCTCGCCCCCATCATGGCCAATCCGTTAAACCCGTCGTGGGCGCATATGGATGAGAAATGAATGATGGAGCCTTTTGTCCGGTGTTGCATAAAGTTGCGTAATACACACTTTGTCAGTATCATGGGGGCTTCTACATTGACTTTCATGAGCTCCGAAAGACCGGAACTGTTGATGTGTACGACCAGGTCTTTGTATAAAATCGCCGCATTATCGATAAAGCCATGAAGTATGGTACCCGGAGTGATAAAACCGTCGAAAAGTTCGGCCTCTATCGCCCCGGTTTTCGCCAGATCGAACGCTTGCCAATGCAATCGTCCTTCGTATTGTTTCACAAGTTGCTCTAACTCCGGCGTCATCGTTCTGCTTACACCGTACAGGATCATCTCCTCGTTCCGTAAAAGCGAACGGCATAACTCCAGCCCCAATCCTTTGGATATCCCGGTTATAAATATGTTTTTCATATCAGTTCTTTGAGGGATTTCCCGTCATTTTCCATGCTCTGACGCTCCATACGATCGAGTAGCACGCGCTTGACAAGTTCCCGTGTAAACAGGCAGATCTCGTCCAAATAGGGTTCGCTGTACAGGTCGTTCGGACACATGCATCCTCCACCGCAATGCCACTTGGCAAAGCAATCGGTGCATTTGGGCATCGAATGTACATTGATGCCGTGTATCTCTGCGAATTTCAAGTCATCGATATCCACACCCGCTGTGCCGACCGTCCCGTATATCCGTTTGGCGTAGTGTTTTTCTTTCGGCGAAGAGGTGCAGTAACAGATGGAAACATCGCCCTGAGGCGTGAGGGCGAATTTGCTTGGACATCCCCGGTCGAGGATGGAGTCTATATTTTTATAGATGCGGCACATCACAAACCGCCCACCGGCTTCTGCATCTCTGCGTATTTTCATGAAATTTTCGAGATAACGGCCGTAAAAATCCTTCATGTCGGCCGTTGCAGGAAACAGTTCGGGGGAAACGACCGGTTCCAACACTATATTGGTAACTTTTGGGAAACGATCGATCATGAACGCAAGCATCTCTTCCATCCGGTCTACTGTTGCCGGGGTTATCGTCGCGTTTACAGAAGGCGGCAGTCCGTTGCGGCACAACACATCTATGGTGTCGCATACTTTCGAAAAATGCCCTCTCTGGCTATTCTGTACATCTTCGAGGATATCGAACGACACATCGGGCAAAACACCGTAACGTTTGAGCACATCTATGATCTCACTGTTCATGATCGAGCCGTTGGTTATCAGTGTTATACCCAGTGTAAAATCCTGTCTTTCAGCCCTCTCGTATGCGTATTCTATCCCCCATCGCACCAAATTCCACGACAGCAACGGCTCCCCGCCGCCAATAAAGGAGAGTGTCAGACTGCGATGTCGGGTTCTTTCCGGATCGATAAAAAAATCGAGTCCGGTTTTGAGTTTTTCTTTTTCGAGTACAACGTTGGCGCGCCCTTTTGCCGAATAGCAATACGAGCAACTGAAGTTGCAGGTATGATTCGGCAGTACCGACATTTTTTGCAGGTCGCGTGCCGTTTTTACTTTGCCGAAAAAGTCTTCAGGTGTTTTATTTCCGGTAAGGGGTACGAAAAAATCACGGCTCGTATCGTCTATCTCTTCGCCCGAGATATATTTTTCTGCATTTCGTATATCTTCTCCAGTGGCAAGGAGCATTGAGCCCGAGAGCGGGGCATACAGTATCCGGACCTGGTCGTCTGTCGTGCCAAAATAATCTCCTGCCGGAATGATGTACAATTCCGGCAGGGGCGGACGTTTCCTATTGTCTTCCATTTTGCTCCTCCTTTCTCTTCTTAAATTCGGCATAGCTGTTCTCCACCTGTTCATCGGTTACACAAGCCCGCCTGTCCATAAGCATGAAGGCGTTCATGGTTGACGAGTGGAGGATACGAAGCCCCAAGCGCTCGATCAGCGGCTCAAAAAAGGCCCGGTAAAGTTTGAGTTTCCGGGAGGGGCCCTCTTCTTTCTCGCCCGGCGCGTAACTGCCGCTGACCACCATTACCGCATTTTTATCGCGAGAGGTATATTGCTCCGTGAACAGCACCAGGCATGTGACCGACACCCGCCGCATATTGACCGGAGTGCCTTCCCGGCTTATAATGCGTTTGAAGCACAACGGATCGTTGTCCCATGCGCTCGGGAAAATATCGGTGATATACAGAAAGCCGTCATAACGGTATGAACGGAACGTATAGGGTACCGTATTTCCGCAGCCCAGGTCGACAGCATCGACAGCATAATCGGCGATCTCGCTGAAAAGACCCTGTTCACCGCTATCGCGGCTCCCGATAAAACGATACGGATACACCGGTATTTTCTCCGCTTGCATATTCTGAAATTAGTAATCCCGCTCCTGCATTCGCTCGATGCGTTGAAGCAATATCCGCCGGGTAAAATCGCGGGTCCAGTGACAAATTACATCGAGGTGTTCCCCGTCGTATGTGCATGCCTGTGCCAGACAGCCTCCACCGCAGTGCCACTTGGCAAAACATCGTTGGCATCGCTCACCGGCATCTATGTCATGGGCCAGCAAACCGGACAGTTTTTTGGTGTCGATCTCGACGGCCAGGCTGTCTGTTATGCGGCCATACATAAAATCGTCGTAATTTCTCTCCGCCGGCGATGACACCCTGTGGCATACGGATATCGTTCCCTCGGGCGTCACGCACATCTCGCCGCCGCAATAGTGGTCGATAAGAGAGTCGATATACCTGAACGCCAGCACATACACGTCGACACCATACTTCTCTCCTACCGCACGCGCCTTAAAAAATTCTTCGGTAAACGTATTGTAGAAATCACGCATCACAGTTATGTCGGCAAATATTGCGGTATCTTCGACGATCTGCAATTTGTAGCTTTTTATGACAGGGAACCGCTTGTGTAATGCCACGGCCATCTCTTCCATGCGATGGACATTGGCCGGCGTAATGATCGATTTGATGGAAACATCCACCCCTCGCCCGATATATTGGTCTATCACGCAACAGACCTTGTCGTAGTCCTGCCGCTGCTTTTCCTGTATCTCTTTCAACACTTCGAAAGAGACGCCCAGCCCCACTTTGTTTCGCACCAGCACTTCAGCTAATCCCGCATCGAATATCGACCCGTTGGTGGTAAGCCCTATGCCGAGGTTGAATCCTCCTTTGCGAGCTTTATCCATTGCATAATCAATGGTCTGGCCGACGTACTCGGGAAAGAGCAGCGGTTCGCCGCCGCCGAGTATCGCCAACCACAGATCGGGCAGCGAGGTTCGTTCCCGGTCGATGAAAAAGTCTATCGCAGCCTGCGCCTTCTCCTTTTCGAGGTATTTGGCAGAACGCCCCTCCGCCGAATAGCAGTAACTGCACCGGAAATTACAACTGTAGTTGGGAAGGATCGACATTTTATGAATAGCGGCCATCGTTCGCTTTTTGGGTATGGTCCGGCGTGACGTCTGCTCTGAAACAAGACGATCTACGAGTTCCTTCGCCTCTTCGTCGCTCCCCGTTCCCGCGGCACAAGCCTCCAGACGGGCGACATCTCCCCCGTCCGCTATCAACATATCGCCGGAGAGAGGAGAATAGACCAGATAGCACCCCGATCCGTTCGAAATGGGATATATCTCTTTTTTATTCAGTTCGGGAAACATCTTCGTGCGTATTCGTTTGTTGTTGCAAGAACTCCTCCAATGACAGGCCCATATTCTCCCTGTATTGAATATCCAGTCGCAGCAGCAGCAGCCGGATCACCATATTGCGGGTAAAATCGCAAAAGAGTTCCATCTGCCTGTTGTCATAATTCGCACGGTACATCAAACACCCGCCGCCGCAGTGCCATTTGGCGATGCAATCGTAACACCCTGCCGTGAAATTAGCCTGCGGTGCGATCAATGATGCAAATTTGGTGCGATCGAACCGGACTTTTCCGTCGTGGATATCGCCGTATATCACTTTTTCGTAATCTTTTTCTTTTGGTGAGGAGATGCTGTGGCAAACGGAGATCTTGCCTTCCGGTGTCAGGCACAGTTTGCCCTGACAGTAGCGGGGATACAAGCCCTCGAACTTGCGTATCATGTTGCAGTCGAAGGTCATGCCGTGAGCGTGTGCCTTTTGTCTTACTTTGAAAAAACCATCGAGGAACGTTTGATAAAACCAGTGTGCTTTGCCGGATTCGGAAAACAGATCGGAAGTCATGGCGGGATCGAAATTCAAGTGCTTTACTCCGGAAAAATCCTGCGCTGCCACATCGACCATTTCCTCCATACGTTTCACATTCTCCAGAGTGATGACCGAACTGATCGACGGGGTGATCCCGTTGCGGAGCATCGTCCGGATATTTTCCGCCACTTCCGCAAATTTTCCCCGCTGCCTGTTCTGCACATCCTCCAGCAGTTCAAAAGAGACACCAACATTCACTTCGTGTTCCAACAACCCCCGGATGATCTGATCGGACAGGTGCGAACCATTGGTCATCAACCATATTTCGAGCTGTATGCCCTGTCCGGCGGCAAGTTCCCGCGCCCTTGAAACGGCAAATTCGACTTTGTCCCACGACAACAACGGCTCGCCGCCGCCGGATATAAATATCGAGAGCGGAGAATCGCCGGTACGCTTGCGGTCTACAAAAAAATCGATCATGGTCGCAAGCGCTTCCCGATCCACCACCTGCTGCGACCGGCCTTTGGCCGAGTAGCAGTAAGAACACGAAAAGTTGCAGGTAAAGTTCGGTAATAACGACAGTTTGGTATATTTTTCGGGAGCATCGATAACGACTGTTTGCGGAGCATGCTCACCAGGGCTTGTAAGCAATTCGACCGTCTCCTTTAATCCTTCCTCCAACTCTCCGTCCTGCGCTTTGCATTTCAATGCACCCTCCAACACGGCCAGATCGGCGTTCGATGCGATCAAGGCTGTCCCGGTCAGCGGCGAATAGACTATATAGTAGCCTGGTATCCCTACAACAGGATTGAGCGGTGCAAATTGTATTTCATTGCAAGATAGGTAATCGTAGTGCATATTCCGGCCATTATTCTATTTCAAACCGTTCGAGCAGAGCCATTGTCGAGAATTTTCTCAAAAAACCGCACATAACCCCGTGCATTTCATCGCTGTAGGTTTCGCTGTGGAACAGACAGCCTCCACCGCAGTGCCACTTTAAAAAACAATGTTCACACCGTTCGTTGCGTTCGGTTCGATAGTTTATAAGTTCTCCGAATTTGTCCGAGTCGAACTTGATCCCGCCGTCCTCGACTTTACCATAGATAAAGCGTTCATATAGCGGTTCTTTGGGAGAAGATACAAAAAAGCACATACTCAATGTTCCCTGTGGTGTCAGGTCGAAACCGCCTGCACATGCCCTTGATTTGAGAATTTCCAAATTATGATACTTTATGCAACTTACCTCGATCCCGTACTGTTTCCCCAACTTGCGGGCTCTGAAAAAGTTCTCTATATAGGTGTCGTAAAAAGCGGCCAGGTCTCCGGAATTGTCGAACAACTCTCCGTTGACCACTGAATCGAAACTCAGCCTGCGCACCTTGGGGAATCTGTTATGCACTGCTTCGACCATCTTCTCCTGCAGACCGACACAGGCAGGTGTTATGACTGTATTTATGGTCGGGATGATGTTCTCTTCCAGCAGTATATCAAGTGTACGGCAAACGGTGTTATAATTCCCGCGCTGGAGATTTTGCACTTCTTCAAGAATATCGAATGATATGTTGGGCTTTATGCCGTACTTTTTGATGGTATCTATGATCTCGCAAGAGATGACGGAACCATTCGATGCGAATGAATAGCCGATCGTGAAACCGTATTTAGCGGCCAGTTCGGCAGAGTAATCGACAGAGAATTTTACCAACTCCCACGAGAGGAACGGTTCTCCGCCCCCGCCGAATGAGATATACAGATCCCGCCGTTTAAGCCGGGCGGGGTCGACAAAAAAATCGAGTACCGTACGGATCGTCTGCTCGTCAAGCTGTTCTTTGCCGTGTCCCGCTGCCGCATAACAGTAGTTGCATGAAAAATTGCAGATATTGTTGGGCAATATGGTCAGCGCATATACATCGTATGGCGTTCTTGCATAACCAAACTGCGGTATGACCCGGTTTTCTATGAGCATGGATTGCAATTGACCTTCGTCTAACCGGCCCTGATCTTTTAATTGCTCAGCAAGGAGGTTTAGGTCTTGTCTATCAGCGAGAACGGCGCTACCTGCAAGCGGCGAATAAAGCAACCACCGGTCCGATCCTCTGCTTGGTGCCGGTAACGGTATGGGGTATATATCCAGCGCATGAAAATCCGCAAAGCACTCCATCTCACACATTACAATTGCGCTACCGCCTCGTGCAACGAAATACCAGATTCACGCCGGTATTCCTGATCGAGATTGCGCAGCAACATCCGTTTTGTGAATTCCCGGTTGTAGTTGCATATCTCCTCCCTGATCGCTTCCGGATAGGTGTATTTATGAACCATGCAACCGCCTGCACAATGCCATCGGGTAAAACAATCCCTGCATTTTTCATAATGATGGACATTCAGCCCTATTAATCGCTGGAACTTATCTTCATCTACCGTTATGCTTCCGTCCGCATTCACGCGGCCATAGATGCTATCCTGATAGCCGACATCGTCGGGCGCGCCGATACGACTGCAAACGCTTATTTCGCCGTCGGGCGTTATTGTGTTGTCGCCGGGGCAGAATCGCTCTATAAGCAAATTGAAATTCCGATAGGCCGAACAATCGAGCAGCATACCGTGTTGAGCGGCATATTCGTGCGCTTCGAAGAAGTTGTCAAGGTATTTTTTATAGAATTCGCACACCTGTTCCGGAGTGGTCAGTTTTTCCGGGTCGGTGACATATTCCATCATGATCTCTCTTGTGCCGGGAAAACGGGTCAGTACCTCTTCGACCATGCGTTTCATCAATCCGACGTTGTCGTTGGTAATGGTTGCCCGGAGCTGCGGACGGATGCCCTCGGATATGATCAGGTCGATATTCGCAGCCACCCTGTCGTAATTTCCCCTTTGGAGATTTTGTATATCTTCCAGTATTTCGAATGAAACCGATACCGGAATGCGGTATTTTTTTATCGTATCGATGATGTCCCGGGTAAATACGGAGCCATTTGTAACGATATTGATATCTATCGGGGCATAACCGGACTGGGCGGCTCTTTCCTGTGCGTATTCGATCCCGAATTTTACCAAATCCCAAGAGAGCAGCGGTTCGCCGCCACCGAGTATTGAAATGCCCAATTTCTGATCGACAGGCATCCGTTGCGGATCGATGAAATGATCTATGGCGGCCTTCAGTGTCTCCCTGGTCATGACTTTATTGGATCGCCCCTGCGCCGAATAGCAGTAACTGCATTTGAAGTTGCATACGTTATTAGGCAATAGTGCCAGCCGGGTATATCCATCCGCCGAACGAGCCAGCGGAGCGCATTTTTTGCGGTTGTCGAAATCAAGCAGCGATTCCATCACGTCGGCCACTCCCTCCTGATAAACGCCGGAAGGCTCTTCGCAATATGCCTGCATATCCGACAGAAAATTTTTTGTAACGATGAGTGCGTTATCCGTAAACGGAGAGTATGCGATTGCAATCTCGTCTCTGTTTTTTCCAAAATCCTCCCCTACTGAGATCACGAAAATGTCGTTCTTTACTAATCCCGGGTAGTTATTTTGTAATCCCTCCTGTTGCATGCGTTGTATTTTTTTTCCTCTCGTCTAAGAGTCTGTTTAAAAAATAAAATCGGCACCCGGAGATGCCGATTTCAGAGCGACACATTAGTTGTTGCATTGGCAACCGCCGCATTGGTCGCAACAACCGTAGGCGTTAGTCTTGGTGTCTTTAATTTTAAATACTTTTGTCAACATAAGGATAAAAGTTTTAAAGTTATTTCCTACTCTGTTAAAGGCTTTTCGGAAAGTCGCCTGCGAGGCAAAGTTAAAAAAAATTTCCATCGGAAGATAAATNNACTTATAAATTAACACCGGTAATATTCCCGGTACCAGCGGACAAATGCGGACAAACCTTGTTGGAGTTGAATGTGGGGAGTATCGTGGTAGTGCGCTTGCAGCAGGGTGATGTCCGCCCATGTCTCCTTTACATCTCCGGGCTGTATGGGCCTGTGGATGCAGTTGGCCACCTTTCCGATGAGACGCTCCAAGACTTCGATGAATTCGTTCAGCACGACTGGCGAAGAACAACCGACGTTGTATACCCGGTACTTTTTCTTCTCTGTGGTATCGGGTTCGCGGAACAGGGTGAGGCAAACGGCGTCGATCACATCGTCGATATACGTGAAATCCCGCAACATCTCCCCGTTGTTGAATACCTGCAACGGCCGCTCCTCTAAAATAGCCCGGGTAAAGAGAAAAGGAGCCATGTCCGGCCGTCCCCACGGGCCGTAGACCGTAAAAAAGCGGAGCCCGACGATCTCCAGATCGTACAAGGAGGCGTAGCAGCAGGCAAAAAGTTCGTTCGACTTCTTGGTAGCCGCATAGAGGCTGACCGGAGCATCCGTGCAGGCATCCTCTGCGTACGGCGGCACATTCCCCGTTCCGTATACGCTGGAGCTGCCGGCAAACACCAGCCGTTTGGCCGGCTGCCGGCGGCAATACTCCAACAGGTGGAAAAAACCGGTGATGTTGGTATCGACATACTGTCCGGGATTTTCGAGGCTGTACCGGACACCGGCCTGTGCCGCGAGGTGGCACACGTAGTCGAAACGGGTTGTGTCCAAAAACGTTTCGTACAGGCGGGTGGACTGCATATCCGCACGGATAAACAGAAAGTCACCGGAAGGATCCCGGCGGGTTTCATACGCCGGCATACCGGCCGCCTCCACCCCCAATTGCCGCAGTCTTGCCAACTTCAACTCCGGATCGTAATAGGCATTCAGATTGTCTACTCCGGTCACCCGGTATCCCAGGGAGAGTAATTTCCGCGTCAGGTGAAAACCGATAAAACCGGCGCAGCCGGTAACCAGGATGTGCATATTCAATTCCGTTGTAATTCGATCGTTTTACAAAGATAGCTATCCTTTGGAATTATCGATCCGATTTCCAAGGCAACCGCATTCCTACTCATTTCTTTCGATTAATTGAATGATCCAATTGTTAGTATTACTGTTACTCATACCCAACTTTTCGAATACTGCCTGCGAATTGTCACATTCAAATAAAGATAACAATTTCTTATAACCTTGTTCTTTTATAACATATTCGACAACAAGAGCACTTACGGTATTGAAAAGCGGGGTCTCACCATATATGTTATCAATCATACGTAACTCCTCAATGTTAGAAAAATCAATGTCGTTCTCTTTGATGTACCGCTGCATGTTGCGTACATGATGTTCGAAGCTATAATTGGAAGTACCTCCATAATAGGTAGCAATTCCTTCGTGCATAAAGGAGCTGGCATATTGATAATGTGGAAGCATAATAGCATGTACCAATTCATGAATATGGTCAGGCCTTGATGATAATACAGTTCGTGGATATATTGTATATCCTGCATAACGTTTTTCACTATGAACAATCGTATACGGTACTCCTAAAAGTGCCCAACATTCATCCATAGAGCCTGCTATTATATAGGTAATCAACTCATTATCATCAATATCATAGCACTTTTTGAACATCTCGACAAATTGAATGGATTCACGGAACTTATTCTCGTCAAAATTCAACAAAGGAGAAAAATAGAACACGATACTACCACCGTCATAATGATTAAGAGATTGTTTTTTCCAGTCAAAATAGTTAAATAATTTATATTTCCCATTGACTTCAATAGCTAACAGTTTATATATTTTAAAGATTACTGGCTCGGTTTCTGGCAGTGATTCGCTTTGTGCAATGGAATTAATCTCGTATAAACGCTCATCAATTTTTCTTATACTAAAAGTAAAATGCGAACAGCTATTGTAGAATATCGCTTTTGCTCCCAAGGAATATGTCAGTATGTCTGCTGTTTCTTGATACCATAGACATTTCCGCAAAGAATCAGTATGCTGTATACTATAAGAATCTACATAATTACTCCAAATTTTGGAAATGTTTATTACATTGGTATCTTGGGAAAATGAAACTTCCGGACTGAATTTAACCCTTTGAGCCAGGACAGGATTACACAGGATAAATACATATGATAAAGAAATACAATAAACTAATATTTTCATGACAAACAGATATGAATGAACGGAAAACTGTGCCAGATATGCCAAAGATACAATTTTGAAAGTAATTCACAACTATTTTCCTCAAGTATAGAAATAATATTAATCGGCTACTCTTTAGCCGCGTTTATTTCGTATATGGCAGATGCCGTTTACGTGCAAAAAAAGACCGGTTATAAGGTCTTGCAACAGGCAAAAGATATTTTCCCCTACTTAATGGTCTCTTTGATGATTTACCCGATTGCCAAGGGTATTGAGTGGATGAATATAGGATTGTATCTTACTGTTTTTACTCAATCGGCAGTGATAGCCGTTTTTTATATCGGTGTATTAAAGTTATTAGGATCGCGCGTTTTAAATGATATTTTTTCATTGTTTAGTAACAAAAAGACATAAATGGAACTATCACAAAAGTTTCTTTGATATTTTTTATTTTTCAATCTGTTTTTTTAAAACATCAATAATTTCCCTGCTTTTTTGAATTTCAAATTTACGGGCAAAAAAATGAGGAGAAGTTACTAATTGTTCCTTATCTTTAAGGGTAATTACATTAGGATTAGAGTGATTAGGCGCAAATACAATGTAGCGCAAATTGTTATTTCTAACGTTGCCGGCAAATATGGAATTCCCGATAATCGTATGAAAAAACATTTCATCAGTAATAAAAACAAACTTAAAATATTTTAAAATCGCTTTTCCCTCATCAACGCTTTTTAAAATATATTTTATACAATCGTGTGTTAATGTCCACCAGGTAGAACCAAAAAACATTTTTTCTCCTTTGTATGGTTTTCGTTTATAAAAATAACGTTGCAGTTTTGTCGTGCCATAATTCAAATAAAGAAAAAACTTTGATCGGTTTTTAAATAAATAATAACCGGCATATCTTTTTTGCATCTGTCGATTTAGACAACAATCGGACAAAGTAATAAATTCGCCGCCTTTGTTCTTTTCAAGAAATGCTTCATATTCAAGAATCGGTTTTATCGGAAAGTCAACGCCGCTATGAAAACTGTAGTAGTCAAATTTTCCTGTGTCTGAAGCAGTTTTCATCAGTTTAATAATCGCTTTCACAAATGAGATGTCGCCCCAAAAAACCTTTTCCCGTTCCGCAATAAAAATACACCTGTCTTGTAATAATTTTCTGAACGGCTGAATATCCGTTTTTTTATCAACGTGGACAAACATATGTTCTTTGGGTTGGTCGAGGACTGCAATAAATTCAGCGAGCAATTCAGGCTGGTTGTACGCCGATATAAGATAAGCTATTTTCATACGTAAATATTTTATTTTTAACATCAAGGTCGTATGGAACCCGCAGGTATTTTCATTCTCTCCGGCGAATATCAGCTCATGCGGGTTTCATAAAAAATCAGGATTGGGTTTTATCTGTTCCGTATCGTGCAAAAGTATAAAATTACGACGAGCTGGATCAGATATGTCAAAGATACAATTTTGAAAGCAATTCACAACTATCCTAAATAATTTACCCGGAGAGGTATTGTTGGCTATACCTGCTAAGCGAAGGCCTGTTGATTTCCGAGTTTGCCTTAGCCCGATTTCCGGCCGGTTTTTAAAAACCGCTTAAATATACTATATTTGTTCCTGTTTTTTCACGAAGAAACAAACAGAACCGAAACAAACCCCTGACAACAGATGCAACCTGTTATTTATCCCGTTGAGAAAGAGAAACTGCTGGCCGAACTGACGGAAGATAAATTTATCCGGAAAACCAACAAAGCCGGAAACGAAATATACAGTTTTACCGCACAAAACGCACCGAACCTGATGCGGGAAGTGGGGCGTGTGCGGGAGTTGACATTTCGCAGCGCCGGGGGCGGAACCGGCAAGGAGATCGACATTGACGAGTTCGATACAGAGGAGAAAACACCCTATCAGCAGTTGATCGTGTGGGACCCGAAAGAGCAGGAGATTATCGGCGGATATCGCTACATCCTGTGCGACAAGCTGTCGCTGAACAACGACGGAGAACCGAACCTGGCAACGACAGAGTTGTTCCGCTTTTCGGATGCTTTTAAAACCGGTTACCTGCCCTGGATGATCGAACTGGGGCGTTCGTTTGTGCACCCGTTGTACCAGTCCACCCGGATGGGGCGGAAATCCCTGTATGCTTTGGACAATCTTTGGGACGGATTGGGAGCGCTGACGGTAGAATATCCGGAAGTAAGATACTTTTTCGGAAAAGTCACCATGTATACAAGCTTCAACATACAGGCCCGCGATCTGATCCTTTTCTTTATGCGGAAGTATTTCCGGGATACGGAAGCGTTGGTCTCTCCGATCCATCCGGTCCGGATCAAATTGGACGAAAACAAATTGCAAGCCATCTTTACCGGAAACTCCTACGAAGAGGATTACCGTATCTTATCCCGGCATGTACGCGATCTGGGGGAAAACATTCCTCCGTTGGTCAATGCTTATATGAGCCTCTCTCCCTCCATGAAGATGTTCGGAACCTCCGTCAATCCGGGGTTCGGAGGGGTGGAAGAGACCGCTATTCTGATCAACATTGCCGATGTATACGAAACCAAAAAAGCCCGGCATGTCGCTACCTATATCCCGCGGGTGCTGGGGTGGAGAAGAAGGTAACCGTTCGCTTACAAAAGATCGCTGGCAATGTCCGCCAGTTTACTTCTCTCTCCTTTTTCCAAGTGAACATGGGCGAATAGGTCTTGCCCCTGCATGGTGTCGAACAAATGGGACAAGCCGTTCGAATTTTTATCCAAATAGGGTGAATCGATCTGTTCGATATCTCCGGTAAAAACCATTTTTGTCCCTTCCCCCGCCCGCGTGATGATGGTTTTTACTTCGTGCGGCGTAAGGTTCTGGGCTTCATCCACAATAAAGTAGGCATCGGACAAATTCCTTCCGCGAATGTAGGCCAACGCTGATATTTGCAGTTTCTGGTCTTTTTGCAGATCTTCGATAATCCGGCTTTCGGGACTGCGCAAATTGAAACGCCTTCTGATAAAGCCCAGGTTGTCGTATAACGGTTGCATATAGGGATCGATTTTCTCGTTCATATCCCCCGGCAAGTATCCCAGGTCTTTGTTGGAAAGCGCAACAATCGGACGGGCTAAGTAGATGAACTCGTATTTCCTGCTTTGTTGCAAGGCTGCGGCCAACGCCAGCAGGGTTTTACCGGTTCCCGCTTTCCCGCTGATCGCTACCAGTTGTATCTCCGGATTCATCAGGGCATCCACGGCAAAAGCCTGCTCCGCATTTCGCGGATAGATGCCGAATATATTGGGTTTATCCACCTTCCGTACCGTGCGCTGAAGCGGGTCGTAACAAGCCAGGACGGAAGTATTTCCATTTTTCAGGATAAAGTAGTTATTCCCTTTGATCTCTTTGCCGGGAAAAATTTCCTCCACAGGGATTCCCTCGGCAGTTTCGTAGATCCGGTTGATCATCGCCACATCAAAGTCGTTGATCTCCCGTACGCTGCGGTTTATGGCAAAGTCCAGATCTTCCACCTGGTCGTTCTTGTAATCTTCCGCCAACAATCCCATGGAACGGGCTTTCATCCGCAGGTTCATGTCTTTGGTAACCAAGATTACTTTCTCATTTTCATCCCGTTTTGTTGTCAAAAAATCGGTAATTGCCAAAATGCGGTGATCGGGAGTGTCCTCGCTAAATGAGTTTTTCATTTTCGGCGGAAAGGGTACCCCTACCTGTATGAACAACCGTCCCAGTTTCTTTCCCAATTCGGCACCCTGATCAAAAAAGTCGCTGCTGGATATCTTATCCAATTCCCGGACAAATTCCCGGGCGTGAAAATTGATCAGATCGTTCCCTTTTTTAAACTTATCCAACTCCTCCAGCACCACGATCGGGATCACAATGTCGTTGTCCTGAAAGTTATAAATCGCTTTGTAATCGTGCAAGATCACATTGGTATCCAAAACAAAGGTCTTTTTGCGCTTTTTTTCCTTCATAATCGTATCTAACTAATCATACAACCCTGTCAATGTACAAACCGGAAAAGTCGGTTCCACCTGATCTTTCCCAGGAAGGAGCGGTCTTTGTCCAATGAGAGCCAGATAAAACTGGCTTTTCCAACCACGTGGTCCTCCGGGACAAAGCCCCAGAAGCGAGAATCCGCGGACCGGTGCCGGTTGTCGCCCATCATCCAGTAGTAATCCATTTGAAAGGTATAGTGGCCGGCGGGCAAGCCGTTGATGTAGATGACAGAATCCCGCACCTCCAATCGATTGGCTTCGTAAGTGCCGATGATCCGTTCGTACAAAGGCAGGTTGGTGAGGTTCAATGTGACCTGATCCCCCTTTTTCGGCACATAGAGCGGGCCGAAATTGTCCACATTCCAGGGATAATCCGGGCTGTACGGGAAGATAGCGGGATTTTCCCCCTGTTCCTCCAATTTGCGACAGGAGACTACGTTCGGAAATGTTTTTATTTTTTCCACCATGGCTTTTGTCAACGGAAACCGGGCGCTGTATGCTTCTACCTGCATATCGTCGTAAGAGATGCCTACGTTCTCCTTCAATCTTTTTTCGTTAAACTTTGTTCCGTTTGTCTGGATATCGTAGTCGTACTGTACTCCCTCCGCATCGTCGGAGACCAGACCGTTCACATAGAGTTGGCCGTGCCGGATCTCCAACGTATCGCCGGGCATACCGACGCATCTTTTGATGTAGTTTTCCCGTTTGTCGACGGGACGGGTGATGATTTTCATCCGTTGGTGCATATAGTCCCGTACCGTTTTGAAGGCATCCGCCTCGGAAATGATGTTTCCTCTGCCCGCCTCGCTCTGCCGGTAGATGTGAGCCTGTCCCCGGAGTTGCGATAGGTAGTCCGGGTTCTCGCTACCCATAATGACGGTGTCTCCTGCGGGAAAGTTGAATACGACAATGTCGCTCCGCTTGATCTTCGATAATCCACCGATCCGTTTATAGGGCCAGTGAATAAGTTCCGAATAGGCTTTGGTACTTTGCGTGAACGGCAATGTGTGGTGGGTAAAGGGCACCGCAAGCGGGGTATTTGGCAGTTTCGGTCCGTAAGCGACCTTGCTGACAAACAGGTAATCCCCTACCAACATTGTTTTCTCCATGGAAGAGGTCGGAATGGTGTAGGCCTCGAACAGGAATATCCGGATCAAAGTGGCCGCCACCACGGCAAAGATCAGGGCATCGATCCACTCCACCGCCTTGCTCTGCTTCTCTACTCCCCGCTTTTTCCAGAACGCCCAATGCACCTTTTTCGTGATGTATATATCAAAGATCACCGGTGCCAGGAGCAACAACCACCAACTGCCTACCCAGATCATCCACAACAGGTAGATCAAAAACACCCATCCGAACCGGAACCACTTGTTCCGCAACAATTCCCTGATTTTTATCATATTGTATACTTATTGACTATTTTTAGGCGGTCCCCAGGAGGTCTTCCATACCGTAAAGGCCCGTTTTTCCTTGCATAAATTCCGCCGCTAAGAGGGCTCCGTAGGCAAATCCTTCCCGGGAAAATGCCTCGTGGGAGATCCGGATCTCATCCACCAGAGAACGATAGGAGACGATGTGCGTACCCGGCACCTCCCCCTCCCGGACCGCCTTGACCGGCAGGATCCTATCTTCGATTTTTCCGCCGGCTTCCGACAGTTGCCAAGTATCGTACCCGCTGTGTTCCGACAGAATGCCTTCGGCCAAGGTAATGGCGGTGCCGCTGGGGGCATCCAATTTGTGAATGTGGTGGATCTCCTCCATCTCTGCCCGGTAGTCGGGGAAGCGCTGCATCATCCGGGCCAGTTCCCGATTCAACCGGAAAAACAGGTTGACCCCTAAACTAAAATTGGAGGCGTAAAAAAATCCGCCTCCTTTTTCCCGGCAACAAGCCACTACTTCCTCCCAATGCTCCAGCCAGCCCGTCGTACCGGACACTACCGGAACCCCGTTGTCAAAACACCAATTGTAGTTATTTACAGCCACGGCCGGAACGGAGAAGTCTATGGCCACTTCCGCCTCCTGCAACTCACCGGCCGCAACCCGGCTCCGGTTCTCTACGTCGATCCGCAGGATCACCGTATGTCCCCGCTGTTCCGCGATCTTTTCGATTGTCCGGCCCATTCGGCCGTATCCCAACAAAGCTATCTTCATCCCTGCAAATGTACGATTTATTTTTTGATCGATTCGTGGTAATCTTTGGGAAAAGGTTTTCCGCTCCACGCCTTTTGCGATGTCCACTCCTCAGCGGGAGCTGTCCAGAAATTGTGTTCGGCAGGCAGTCCGAGCGGCATGAATACCAAAGAGGTCATGTACAAGCTGCCGTTGTTGGTGTAGTAATCGGCCAAACCGGTCTGATGTCCTACAAAACCCAACTGCAAAAATCCCTCTTTACCGAAATTCCCTTCCACGGAAAACATTCTTTTCATGACAGCCGTCAGGGCGTTTCGCACCTGCCCGTTGGTCATCTTTTCCGGTAAGCCGTATTTCCAGGCAGAGAGGGCCAGTGTTTGAAACGTTCCCATACGGTAGGTGACGGAACGGCCGACGGCCGGATAGGTCGCTTCGGGAGAGATCAGCCTTTCGATCAATTGGTTGTACCGCTGCATACGCCGGAGCGCCAGATCGAAACTCAAGGAACCGGATATTTTTTTCTGTTCCATCACCTCCGTGATCTCCACCAGCATGGGGTGTATCACGTAGCCGTTGTAGTAATCCAACGAATACTCCGGCCCGTCGGAGTACCACCCATCCCCCAGATACCATTCGTTCATCTTCCGGACAGCCACGTCCAACGCATACGCATCGTACTCCTCGTTGATACTTGCCAAAAACGCTTCGATCATTCCCCGGAACACCAACCAGTTGTTGTACGCCGGCCGGATGGAGCGAAGGCCCTTAAAAACCGTTACATATCTCGCTTTCGTGACCGGGTCCAACGGCGCCCACAAGGCATCGGGTGCCCGCATAAAACTTTCGGCCAGATATGCAGCATCCACCAGGATCTGGTTTGTTCCTTTCCAAAGCAGATAATCGGGACTCTCCGGGTCTACGGCATTCCTGTAACTCTGCAAAGCCCACTCCCGGACCTGTTTTCTTTTGATACCTTCCGGCGTATCGTCATCCGGCAAATTCAACCAAGGGGCTACGCCTGCCATCAACCGGCCGAAAGCCTCCAGATAGGCCACTTCTTTGTTTCGGTTATCCCAGGTCGGGCTCAGCTCCAGCACCATGTTTTTTTTCAGTTCCCCTTTGCTCATGTTACTGAGTATGGGACTCGAAAGCCGGTACAGTATATCCACCCAATAGGTCCTGTCCGGAACGGGTTCTGTTTTGCTCTTCGATCTTTGTGCAAACAGAGGTGTACCCAAGGCGATACAAAACACCCAAACGACAATTTTCAGCATACGTACTTTCCTATTTATTTCGATCAAAATTTCAATAAAAACTCTTCGCCTTTTCGCATCGAGAGGCGGAGCAATCCGTCCGTAACAGGTATCGGAACAACTTTCCGGTTCTGTTCTACCCGAAGGTTTTCCGAATTTTCCGGAAGTTTGATGCAAAAATCTCCGGGTGTAGTCGCTTTCAGAGTCGCCTCCTTCAACCGGCCGTTCTCCCATTTGACGGACACCTCTCCTCCTCCACGTATTTTCAATCCGCTAAAACTTCCTGTCGGCCAGGCATCCGGCAAAGCCGGCAACAATTCGATCTGCCCGCTCTGGCTTTGCACCAGCATCTCTGCAATACCCGCGCATCCTCCAAAGTTCCCGTCAATCTGGAACGGAGGATGTGAACAGAAAAGGTTCGGATAGGTACCGCCTCCGGAAACCTTGTTCGTTCCCTTCTGCACACAAGGACGGAGCAGATCTTTCAATAATTTGTAAGCATGATTCCCATCCAGCAGGCGCGCCCAGAAATTGATCTTCCAGGCCATTGACCACCCTGTGCTCTTATCACCGCGTACCACGAGGCTTTTACGGGCGGCTTCCGCCAGTTCGGGCGTGCGTTCCACGGAGATCTCGTCGCCCGGATAGAGCCCATACAGGTGGGATACGTGCCGGTGCGTCGGTTCCGCCTCTTCAAAAGGCTCCAGCCACTCCAGGATACGGCCGTCCCGGCCGATTGTCGTCGGCATTAATTCCGACCGTTTCTCTTTGAGTTCCGCGACAAAAGCACTATCCGTACCGATGATCCCGGCCGCTTCGATCGTATGGGTAAAGAGTTCGCGGATGATCTGGTTATCCATGGTTGAACCGGCGGTAATACTCACAACCTTTCCGTTCGCCATCCGGAATGTATTTTCAGGAGAGGTGGTCGGTGCCGTCACTAAATAGCCGTTCCGCGGGTCGCGCACCAGCATATCGGCAAAGAAGAGGGCGGCGCCTCTCAATACCGTGTAGACTTCCCGGAGATAAGCCGTATCTTTTGTATACAGATAGTGTTGGTAAAGATGCTGGCACAACCAGGCTGCGGAGGTATTGGTCGCCCCCCACGACGGATGTTCGCCCGGCGCGGTGAACTCCCAGACATTCCCCAAAATGTGGGTCACCCACCCGCGCGCATCGTAAAACGCTTTCGCCGTCCGTTCACCGCTGCGAACCTGTTGTTTCGTCCATTCGATCAAAGGGAGGTGAAGCTCTGAAAGGTTCGTCGGTTCTGCAGGCCACAGGTTCATCTGCAAGTTGATATTCAAGTGATAATCCCCGTTCCACGGTGTACGAATTGTATTACACCACAACCCCTGTAAATTAGGAGGCAGTCCGCCCGGCCGGGTTGAAGAGATGAGCAGGTAGCGACCGAACTGAAAGTACAACGCCGCCAACGTCGGATCCCCGTCGTCCTCTTGGAAATCCCTTAAACGCCGGTCGATCGGCCAATGGCTTCTTTCCGAACTGCCCAAATCTAACGTAACGCGCCCGAACAACTCCCAGTAATCCGAAATGTGTTCCCTACGCAATGCTGCATACTCTTTTTGTTCAGCGGCAGCAAGCAACTTCATAATTTCCCCTTCAGGCCCTTTCCGATCGAAATAGTCCGTCGCCATGCTGACAAGGAGAATGGCTTCGGAAGCATTTGCAACCGACAACGCAAAGCCATTCGGCGTCAATGTTCCGCCCCGAGGAAGGAGGATCCGGACACGTACACCGTACTGTGTCCCCTTCATTTCCGCCGTATCAACCCCGTCCGGCAACCGTCCCTGCATCACCAGATCATCCCCTTCCGTAAAGATTGTACAATATTCCGGACGGTGCAGGCCCACGGAAAAGTTAAGCGCCCTCTTCCGGTCGGCCGTCAACCGGATCACACCCAAATCACCCGAAAAGGAGGTAAAAACCTCTCTCCGATAACGCGTCTTCCCTTTTTGAAAGGACACGGAGGCAACAGCCTCTTCCAAATCGAGTTCCCGGCGGTAAGCGGATACCTCTTCCGGATCCGTATCATACCGATAGTCCAGCAACAGATGTCCGACCAATTGATAGCTCCCGTACGGTGCGTTGGCCCCGTTCCCGTGAGCACTCCCGGCCCCTTTACAGACAAACGTCCGGTACATCAACCGCTGCGCTTCGTCGTTCCGCCCCTCAAACAGCAGTTCCCGGATATGAGGCAAGGCGTGTAAGGCATCCGGATTATCGGTATCCTGTTGGCTGCCAGACCACATGGTAATCTCGTTCAACAAGATCCGTTCCTTCTCCACTCCTCCGTCGGGCATGAGCCCGATGCGTCCGTTCCCCAAAGGAAGCATCTCCTCCCACATCCGCGCCGGTTGCTCAAAATGATAACCTACCGGGGAGGGGGCAGTTATTCCGGCATGACCGGAAAAGAGCATACACAACAAGAAGATACCCAAACGGCCGAACGGACTGCTACAATGTTGACATTTTTTCATTTGACCTCTCTATAATAACGAAACCTTATCCGAACGCAAATATACAATTTCCCCGGTGGAAAATTGAGATCAACGATTATTTTCCTTTTTTAACCGAAATTTGGTGAAGATGTGTAACTTTGTAAGTTAAACGGAGTAAAAACAGGTTAAAAGAATAAAACAAACATATGAAAAAAAGTATCCTTCTGCTTTTCGGGGTATTGCTTTGCCACGAACTGTTTTCACAGCACCTGAGTTCCCAAACTTCCCGAGTGGACACTTTGAGCGCCCGTACCTTGTACGAGCGAATCAGTAAGATTGAAAAACGGACCGATAAACTGAATCTTTTCCTCCATACCCAGGCCAGTGTTAACACCTATCCGGGTAACAGCGACACTGAACAGCCGGTATTCAAAATGAACCAGTTCCGCTTAGAGATCAAAGGCAATGTTAATGACCGGATCTTCTACCGCTACCGGCAACGCCTGAACCGGGACGATGTTTCCGAATCGCTGGATAACATTCCTCTTTACGTCGATTACGCTGCTATTGGCTACAACATAACCGACCGGTTTTCTGTGTTCGGGGGGAAACAATCCATCGCCTATGGAGGGATGGAGTTCGACCAGAACGCTATTGATGCCTATGAGTACAGCGACCTGGGTTCTCGTCTGCACGGAGCGGGAATGGGCGTAGTGGCTTCTTACTGGGTGACTCACAACCACCAGTTGCAATTCCAGATTGTCAATGCCCGCAACGGCTCCTTCGAAGAGTTGTTCGGAGAAACGGATCGTTCCGTCCGGCCGCCCAAATCCCCCTTGGGGTATACGCTGAACTGGAACGGAGGATTCGCCGAGAACAAGCTTCACACCCGCTGGTCTGCCTCTCTCTTTCACGATGCCGTGGATCAGAACAGGTATTTCTTTTCTTTAGGAACAGGATTGTATTTATCTAAGTTCCAAGCATTTTTGGATTACATGTATGCACGGGAAGAGTTGGACGAAAAAGGGATCATTTCCCAATTGGCGTATGACGCCGGCCACACTGTCCGGGCAATGGATACCCGGTACAGCTCCTGGATCCTTCAAACCGATATCCGCCTCGGTTCGCAGGTCAATCTGGTACTGAAAGGGATGTACGAAACCGCCGGCATCGCCAAAGCGAACAATGAATATACCAAAGGGAAGTACTCCACAGCCTGGGGATACATCGGCTCATTGGAATACTTCCCCACCAAAAGCACCCTCCATTTTTTCCTCAGTTACGTCGGGCGCTCCTATCGATATACAGACCGTGCTTTCGGAGCCGGGAACCGCAATTCGCAACACTTGTTCGGAGGGGTTGCTTACCAGATCCCGGTGTTTTAAAATTTGGATTTGATCGCTTGAGTCGCTTCTTCGTAACCGGGTTTCTCCAACAGAGCAAACATGTTGTTTTTGTAATCCTCCACGCCGGGTTGGTCAAAAGGATTTATATCCGACATGCAACCGGAGATCCCGCACGCCAGCTCAAAAAAGTAAAAAAGCTGCCCGATACTCGCTTCGGAAAGTTCCGGCAGGGTGATCTTCATATTGGGAACGCCTCCGTCTACGTGGGCGATGCGCGTTCCCAATTCTGCCATCTTGTTTACTTCATCCACTCTTCTCCCCGCTAAGAAATTCAATTTATCCAGATCGTCGGCATCGGCCGGAATGGGTACCGTATGATCCGGTTTTGCCACGGAGATGACTGTTTCCATCATAAAACGGGGTCCCTGCTGGATGTATTGTCCCATGGAGTGCAGGTCGGTGGTAAAATCCACTCCGGCCGGAAATATTCCTTTGTGTTCTTTTCCTTCACTCTCTCCGTACAACTGTTTCCACCACTCCGTAATGTAGTGCAGTTTCGGGTGGAAATTGGCCAGCAACTCCACCGTATACCCTTTCCGGTGTAAGGCCGTCCGGGCTGCCGCATACCGGATAGCGGCATTTTTGCTGTTTTCCAAACACTCCTGACTCATCTCCGCAGCTCCCCGCACCAACGAACGGATGTCAAAACCAGCCAAAGCGACCGGCAACAAACCGACAGGAGTCAGCACGGAAAAGCGTCCGCCCACATTGTCCGGAATGACAAACGTTTTGTACCCCTCCCGGTCCGCCAGCGTCCGCAGCGCTCCTTTGCGTGCATCTGTAATGGCGACGATCCGCTCGCATGCCGCCGTCCTTCCCACTTTTTTCTCCAGCAACTCTTTTAGAATGCGAAAGGCAATGGCCGGTTCGGTGGTTGTGCCGGATTTGGAGATCACACAAATACCAAACTCCTTGTCTTGCAGATATTTTTCTAACTCATAATAGTAATCTTCCCCGATATTTTGCCCGGCAAAAATGATCTTCATACCGGCCGGATCGTAATTGTGGAAACTATCGGAAAGCGCCTCTATCACTGCCTTGGAACCCAGATATGACCCCCCGATCCCAATGATCACCACTACCTGCGTCCGTTCACGAAGCGACTTCGCCGCCTGCTCTATCTCTTTCAGTTCCGCTTCCGTAATACGGTCCGGCAAATCCAACCAGCCCAAAAAATCAGCTCCTTTACAAGAACCGTCGTACAAACTTTTTAAGGCCGCTTCCGCTTCCGGAAACAATTTCTCTATCTCCGGAGCGGATACAAAACGCTCCGTCTGACCGTAATCAAAACTGATCTTCTTCATAGTTCACTATTTTTTTATCTTTTTATAGACGTTGGCCAATCCTCCCAGCCCTGTTTCCCGGTATTTCGCCTGCATGTCCCGTCCGGTCTCCATCATCGTGGCCACCACGTCATCGAAAGAGACCAGATGATCACCGTCGGAAAACAGAGCGAAAATAGCACATTCTCTGGCTTTTTGCGCCACAAAGGCATTCCGTTCGATACAGGGGATCTGTACATATCCGCAAACAGGATCGCAGGTAAGCCCGAGGTTGTGTTCAAAACCCATCTCCGCAGCGTATTCGATCTGCCGGGGCGTTCCTCCCAACACCTGGGCTGCCGCTCCGGCCGCCATGGCACAGGCCGTTCCCAACTCTCCCTGGCAGCCGACCTCTGCTCCGGAGATGGATCCATTGGTTTTCACAATGTTCCCGATCAGGCCGGCGGTAGCCAGTCCCCGGATCAGGCGGTGATCACCAATGTGCTGGTCGTGCTTCAGAAAATACATCACCCCGGGAACCACGCCAGAAGCTCCGCAGGTTGGAGCTGTAGTGACACGCCCTCCGCCGGCATTTTCTTCCGAGGTAGCCAGTGCAGCAGCGAACAGCATTCCCATCGGCCGGGAGGAGCCGGCCGATTGCTGTGCCTTGATGTTGTATGAACTGGCTTTCCGGGCCAGTTTCAGCGTACCCGGCAACACTCCTTCGTTTTCCAAGCCGTTCCGGATCGTCACCTGCATCTGCGCCCATACTTCTCCCAAATATTCGAAAATATCCTCTTGCTCGTATTTGGATACGTAATCCACCAGCGTACATCCTTCCTTGTGGCACCACGCCAAAATATCCATCATGGTCGTGAGCGGGTAAATATCTTCGGTATCAAATGTACCATTCTCGTCCCAGAGTGCACCACCACCTACACTATACACCTCCCAACGATCTATCTTCGCACCGTTTTTAAACGCTTCGAACAACATTCCGTTCGGGTGCCTGGGAAGGGTTATGTCCGGTTTCCAGACGATCTCCGTGTCGGCCGACCGGCCGATCACCCGGTGAATGGCAGTATCCGTCCCGTGCCCCTTTCCCGTCAGGGCCAGACTGCCGTACAGCGTGATCCGGAATTTACTTGCATCCGGATGTTTTTCACTAAAATACATAGCCGCCTGGGAAGGCCCCATGGTATGGCTGGAAGAGGGCCCGTAGCCCATTCTGAAAATTTCCCTGATCGATTTCATGCGTTGTATTTATGAAAATAGCAGGCCTGTAAGCCGGGTTCTGTACCCTCCTTACGGAGGGCTTCTATCATTTATCTTGGCGACGGATCGCTCCGCCGCTCCAGCGACCTACCCCCCGACTCAGCCGGGACAGCTTAAAACGTCGGTGTACATGGTCTTGCAACCCGCAGGACGTACGGCTACCACAGTCACCCGCAGTACCGGTAGGCTCTTACCCTACCTTTTCACCCTTATTCCCGAAGGAACGGTTCTTTTCTGTTACGTTTCCCACACCCTTACGGACATCTTCCCGTTAAGAAGTACGGCTCCCTGTGTTGCCCGGACTTTCCTCCCTCCCCGGAGGGAGAGCGATAGAACGGCCTGCTATTTTTAGGATCTATCTGAACTTTATACCTGTTCGTCCGTAATTATTCGTATTTTTACTCTCCGATAGGATGCAAAAGTAAACAATTATTTGGTATGCAGAGAACCTTGCTGTTACTTTTATCGCTGCTCTGCGCAGAGTTCCTCTCTGCACAACAGCGAATTCTCCAGGCCCTGATCATCGGCACGGATACGGTCCCTGTTATCCGGCTGGAAGAGGTCGTGGTCAAAGCAAAAGGGATTTCTGCCCGGAAATACAACCGGTATACCAGGCAACAGGCCCGTTTGGAGTACAATGTCCGGAAAGTTTACCCGTACGCCCGGATCGCCGCCGGAAAAATTACGGAAATTGAAACCCGCCTCCAATCCATATCGAATAAATCCCGGCGGAACGAGGTCATCAAAAAGGAGTACAATGAGTTGATGAGAGCGTTTAAAAAACCGCTGATGAAGCTAAGCATTACCCAGGGGCGTATTTTGGTGCGGTTGATATACCGGGAGACCCAAAGCAGCGCTTTCGGCCACATCCGTGAATACAAAGGCGGTGTCAACGCTTACTTCTGGCAATCGCTGGCACTTCTGTTCGGCAACAACCTGAAAGCCGCTTACGATCCCTACGGCGAGGACTACGACATCGAAGAGATCGTCCGGAAGATCGAGAACGGCGCATTGCTTCCGCTTTGAAAGACAGTAAGATAGTAAGAATACGAGGGAGGGTTTGTGTTTTCTCCCGGCTTTCACTATATTCGCCCACAAAACATTTCCGATGACATTTGAAGAGATTACCCAGGAGATCAAGGCCAAACGTTACAAGCCCATCTATTTCCTGAACGGAGAAGAGCCGTTCTTTATCGACCGGATCACGGAGGCGATTGAATCGGAGGTGTTGCCGGAGGAGGAGAAAGCCTTTAACCTGACGGTGCTGTACGGAAACGAAGTCTCCATGACCACCGTCACCGACACGGCGCGCCGCTTTCCCATGATGGCCGAACGGCAGGTGGTGATTGTACGGGAGGCGCAGAACATCAAAGATTTTGATAACCTGATCCCCTACATTTCGCACATACAGCCCTCCACGCTGCTGTTGATTGCCTACAAAAACAAAAAGGCGGACAAACGGAAAAACGTATTCAAAAAATTGGGCGGCTCGCCCGATTGTGTCTGGTTTGATTCCAACAAACTGTACGACAATAAAATTCCGGAGTGGATCATGGGGTATTGCAAAGCGCACAAGTATGCCGTTACCTCCAAAGCCGCCGCCATTCTGGCCGAAAGTCTGGGGACCGACCTGAGCCGGGTGGCCAACGAGATCGATAAACTGACCCTGTTGCTCCCGCCCGGAGGCGAGATTGGGGAAAAGTTGGTGGAGGAACACACCGGCATCAGCAAGGATTTCAACACCTTTGAGTTACAGGCAGCCTTGATCCGCAAGGATTACCTGAAAGCCAACCGGATTGTCAACTATTTTGAGGCCAATCCCAAAAACAACCCGTTGGTGTTGACCATATCGACCCTATTTAAATACTTTCTGAACCTGCTGACCTACCACTACCAGAAAGGGGCGACGCCCAACCAGCAGGAGATGGCCCGTCTGTTGGGCATCCACAGTTTCTTTTTGAAGGACTATACGGACGGCGCCCGTGTGTACGGCGCCGGGAAATGCGCCTCCGTCATCTCGTTGCTGCGGGAGTACGACCTGAAATCCAAAGGGGTGAACAACGCCGGCACACCGGACGGCGAGTTGCTAAAAGAGCTGGTTTTTAAAATCATGCACTGACCCCTCCCCGGCCGATACCCGGACGGAGGCGGTAAAGCCGGTCGTTTCGCCGACCGGCGTCAGCGCATGGTAACCGGACACGATCTTACCGGACACGACTTCCAACGGAAACTCCCTGCACTGTTGCAGGTGGTGTTGCAGCGCCTCCCCCTTCCCGGCAAAAAAATCCAGCGTCAACCGGCCGGAACTCTGTTCCGCCACAAACCGGTCGCTGAAGTGGTGCGCCAGGTAGCCCATCGTGTAGCGCAAGTTGATCTCCACACAAGGTTGTATGGCATACTTTCCGTTATCATCTTTATATACCAACATATCCACTCCCAACACTCCCTCGTACCGGGGCGCTATCAAAACCTGCAGGGCATCCGTTACGCGCTGTTTGAGTTCCTCCCACACAGACGCCTCCGCATAGCGTAATAAATACGCCTCTATCCGGCTCTGTTTGCCTAAAAAATTGCCTTGATACTCTCCCCGGCTTCCGGTGGCAAAAAGCGACCAGGCCACAAAACAGCACATTCCGTCGGCCAAAAGAAACTCCCCGGCCAGGTCGCACACTTTATCCAAACGCCTCTCCACCATCACGTACCCCTGCCTGCGGAGAATACCGTTCACCCACTCCGCCTCTTTCTCTGACAGCACTCCCGGACCTAAGTGAAGTATCCCTTTGCCGGAAGAAGACCAGGGAGCCTTTACCACCACCGCTCTCCGGTATGCTGCTTGCCGGACCGCCTCTACCGTCCGGCATACCTCCGGTAGTAGTTTCGGCAACTTTTCACCGCTCAACCGTTCCAGACAAGCCCGGGCGGTAAGCCTGCTCATCAACTCCCGGTACTGCTCTTTCCAACAGGTGCTTTGTAACAAGTGGTCCATACGCGGGCTCCATCCCCAAGGAACAGGACGAAAAACCGGGTTCGGTTGATACGCCTCCCACAACACCAATTGTGGATCCATCCCGAACAACTCCCGGTTTGTCCGCAGGAAATCCGGATCCAGGAGTTCGGGCAGCAACACGGCCTCCTTCCCACCGCTGCCCATCCAAACCGGCAGGTACGCCAATTCATCCGACATTTTCTGGATATTCGCAGGAGGCGTATAATAGGGGCTGCCGTTAGCTACCGCCATTTCGCAATCGGGGTTGAAGCAATAGAGGGCTGTCATTCAGGAGTAAATTTTCATGCAACACGCTACGCAGTCAAATTCCAACCGGAAGCGGTGCTGTCCGTGGCGCAACCAGAGCGGTGACGGCGCTCCTTTCCCCTGCTTCTTCCGGCACATACCCGCTTCAAACAACAGGCAATAGCGGCACTGCATCAACTCCCTGCCAGCATCGGAAGCAATCACTTCATAACCCGCTTCCACCTCTTCGGCCCCGTGTTCCCGGTAAAAACCGGCGGCCCATTTGTTGACGACGTTGTGTTTCCAGTCGATCTGTTTCCGGTAAAAGAGCGTCCGGTCAAAGGGCGGTTGCAACACCACCTTCCGGTTCTCTTCCCGGAGTTGCTCCAGCCGCTCCTGCAATTCGCGGCGGAAAACATTCAACCGGGCCGAAGGTACAAACAATACCTCCCCTTCATACGCCACCTCCCGGCAATAGAAACCGGAACCTCCCCACTTGGAGAGCTGTTCCCGGGCCCGCTCCCGTTGCTCCTCCTTCAACGCCGCCGGAAAACACTCCTCCGGCGCAACAACCGCCTCGTTCCCGTCTTCGTCCGTCGCCGACAACCGCAACTTCCCGCCGGAAGCCAACACCTGCACGTGAATCCCTATCCGCCGCTCCGATCCGTTTTTTTCCACCTCTGCCGCAAACAAACGGTCGTAGTTGCGGTAAACCACACTTCCAGGCTTTAAAGAGAGCCGTTCGTTGCACACCAACCACCCTCCTTCCATTTGATTGACCCGGATACCTTTCAACTCCCCCTGTTCAAAATAACAGAGACCGTCGCCGTTGTGTACCTCCTCCGTTGCCTGTAATAACAACCGTTCCTCCTGCACCCGGAGTACTGTCCCGAGCTTTTTTCCCATCGATTTCGGCGTGTGGCAATTTACCAATCCCGGCTCGCGCCCGTGCAAAAAATAGGTGATAAATCCCCGGTTAAAACTCTTTTCCGGATCCGCCTGAAAACCGGAAAATACCTCACCGGATCCCACCCGTTCGATGTTTTTTATCCCGGAAAGCCTCGAATGGTAGTGGTTGGCCACATTGGCCACATAGTTCACATCTTTCAGCCGCCCTTCTATCTTCAACGAGCTCACTCCCGCTTCCAGCAATCCGGAAAGGGAAGCGGTATTATTCAGGTCTTTCAGCGACAGGTGATACCCCTCCGGAAGCACGGGTTTTCCTTCCCCATCCTCTACCCGCCACTTCAAGCGGCAAGCCTGCATACACTCCCCTCGGTTGGCAGAACGGCCCGACATGCAGCAGGAAAGATAGCACTGCCCACTCAGACCGACACACAACGCACCGTGTACAAAAACTTCCAGTTCCGCTTTCACCTCCTGCCGGATTTTTCGGATCTGCTCCAACGAAAGTTCGCGGGCCAGTACGATCCGCTGAAATCCCAAACGGTCTAAAAAGCGAATCCGTTCCGGTTCGTAATTGTGCATCTGGGTGCTGGCATGTAACGGAATGGGCGGCAAATCCATCTGCAGGAAGGCCGGATCCTGGATGATCAGGGCATCCGCCCCGATCCGGTACAGCTGGTGTGCCAACTGTTCCGCCTCCTGCAACTCCCTGTCGTACAACAATGTATTCAGGGTCACATATACCCGGCAATAAAAGCGGTGGGCGTAGCGTACCAATCGTTCAATGTCTTCCACACTGTTGGCCGCCGCCTGCCGGGCGCCGAAGGCAGGGGCGCCGATGTAGACGGCATCCGCCCCGTTGTTGATCGCTACAATCCCGGTTCGGAAGTCTTTGGCGGGGGCCAACAGTTCTACTTTACGCATGTTGTTTTCAGTACAGGATTTCCGGATGTAAGTCTGGGTATTCATTGTTTTGAATAACAGGTAGTTCCAGCAATTGACAATCCGGAAAACAACGTTTTAAATAATCGCCGATCACCCCAAGCGTGTCCTGCCGGATCTCTTCGCTGTCACTGGGAAAGTCGTTGTATACCAAATGAGTCAGCCGGATCTTGTGCAGTCGGCATAATTCCAGGCTCATCAATGTGTGGTTGATGCTGCCCAATTTGGAAGAGGCGACCAAAATCAGCGGATAGTTGTTCTCCCGGATGTAATCCACGGTGAGATAGCGCCGCATCACCGGCACATACAACCCACCAGCCCCCTCCAACAAAACCACGTCGTACGCTTGTTCCAACCGCTCCGTCGCCTGCCGGATCACCTCCGGCCGGATCTCCACCCCGTCTATCTCCGCAGCCAAATGGGGAGAAGCCGGATAATTCATCACATACGGGCAAGTCGTTCCGTTCTCGTCCGCCTCCTGCAAAGGGATCCCCATGATCTTCCGGTGCGTAACGATGTCTTCCGAGAGTCCCCGACAGCCGGTCTGGATAAATTTCTGGGTAATCACCCGCACTCCCTTCCGGTGTAACGAACGGGCCAAGACCCCTGTTACTACAGATTTTCCCGCATCCGTATCGATACCGCTAATAAAATAAACTGCCATCTGCTCAGACTCTTAGATTCAAAACACAAACTTACACAAAAATATTTCCGGTTTTTACTAATTTCATTGCGGATTTTGGTACCTCCAAAGAAGAAAATCCGTACAACGAAGAGAAAATCGATACATAAAACTAAAACAGAGAAAAAATGAAAAAAGGAAATGTATTTGTCCTGTTGCTCCTGAGTGGAAGCATCATTTTGGGCGGAATGGCCTTTCCGGGCTGTGCCAGTATGAACAATACGGGAAAGGGCGCTTTAATTGGCGGTGGTGGCGGAGCTGCCTTGGGAGCCGGGATCGGAGCTCTGGTAGGTAAAGGCAAAGGAGCCGCCATCGGAGCCGCCATCGGAGGTGCCGTAGGCAGTGGGACTGGCGCTTTGATCGGCCGGAGAATGGACAAGCAAAAAGCGGAATTGGAAAAAATACAGGGAGCGCAGGTAGAAACCGTCACCGACAAAAATAACCTGCAAGCGTTAAAAGTGACATTTGACAACGCGATCCTGTTCCCCACGAACAGCAGTACGCTAAGTACGGCTTCCCAGAATTCATTGGCACAATTTGCCAATTCGTTGAAGAACACCCCAGATACGGACGTAACCATTTACGGCCACACCGATAATACGGGAACCCGCGAAGTAAACGACAAAGTATCCCAGGAACGGGCGGAAGCCGTGTCTCACTTCCTGATAGGACATGGCATTCCCGGGAACCGGATCACCTCTTACGGCTTGGCCTTTGATGATCCCATCGCCGATAATAGCACGGCTGCCGGACGCGCCCTGAATCGCCGCGTAGAAGTGTACATCACCGCCAACGCGAACATGATCCAGCAAGCAGAAGCCGGTACCCTCAAGTAATAATCGGTTTACCCCATAAAAATAAGCTGCCGGAAATTCCGGCAGCTTATTTTTATGCAATTTGCCCGGTTTACCGCGCCAACAGGGCAGCTAAGGCGATGGAGTTTATTTTGGTCTCCACGCTGTCCCCCCGGGAAGAGAGAACGCTGGGTACCTTCGCGCCCACCAAGATAGCGCCTACGCTGGATTGGCCGATCTTGGTGTTGGCTTTGTAGAATATATTTCCGGCTTCCAGATTGGGGAACACCAATCCGTCCGCATCTCCGGCCACCGGGGAAGAGATCTTTTTAATCTCTGCAGATTCCCGGTCTATGGCTACATCCAATCCCATTGGACCCTCCAGGTGTATAGAAGGACAGATCTGCCCCCTCTCCGCCATTTTAGTCAGGATAGCTGCTTCGACCGTAGAAGGCATTTTAGGCAATACTTGGTCCGTCGCGGATAGCAAGGCAATTTTCGGGCAGGTGATCCCCAACGCTTTGGCTGTTTCCGCCACGTATTTAATGATGGCTATTTTCTGGTTGAGATCCGGCAGAGGAATGACCGCCACATCACTTATAACCAATAGCTTGTGGTATCCTGGACTCTCCATGACCGTTATGTGTGAAAGGGTAGCATTCGGTCCTACCAAGCCTTTTTCCTTGTTCAGAATGGCCCGCATATATTTATCCGTGCTGATCAATCCTTTCATGATCAGGTCGGCTTTTCCTTCTCGGGCCCACTCTACGGCCCTCAGGGCGCTCTGTGTATCTACCGGTTCGTTCACGATTTCAAAATCGGATATGGGATAGCCTTCGGCCCGGCACACTTTTTCAATCTCTTGCTGGTCCCCGAACAGGGTTGCCTCCACCAATCCCATTTTCACCGCCAGGTGAGCCGCCTCTATGGAGTGACTGTCGTTGGCGTATGACACAACTAAACGCTTTTTACGCACCTCTTTTTTCAAAGCGGCGTAAATATCACTGATCTTTTCAATTTGCATACGTTTATAATTTGTTTCTATAGCGTGCAAAAATACAGGTTTTGCTTAAAAAGCAAAAAAAATCTTGCACAATTTATCCGAATCTGTGCAAAACAGGAGAACTGGGAGAAAACAGGCCCTATCAGATAAAAAAAAGACTGCTCAAAATCTTGAACAGCCTCTTTTCTGATTTTTTTATCTTTACTTCGCTAATTCCTTCACTTTGGCCACAACGGCTTTGAAAGTTTCCGGATGGTTCATTGCCAGGTCAGCCAGAACCTTACGGTTCATATCCACCTCAGCTTTGTGTACCAAGCCCATAAATTTGGAGTAGGACAAGCCTTCCATTCTTACGGCAGCGTTAATTCTCTGAATCCACAAGGCTCGGAATTCCGATTTCTTCTTGCGTCTGTCACGGAACGCATACGTCAAACCTTTTTCGTATGTGTTTTTAGCAACCGTCCAAACGTTCTTTCTGGCACCAAAGTTCCCTTTGGTCTGCTTTAAAACCTTTTTTCTGCGGGCTCTTGAAGCAACCGCGTTTGTAGCTCTTGGCATAATTTTTTGTTTTTTGAATGTCAGCGTTCCGGCTTACCGGAAACTTTTCAGGCATGACATCCCGGTTAATAAATAGAGATTCGTTTACCTACCAATTACATCGCCAACATGGTCTTCACGGCTTTGATGTCAGCCACGGCAACCGTCGTGATGTGTGTAAGGTTTCTCTTTTGCTTGGTCGTCTTCTTCGTCAGAATATGACGCTTGAAAGCATGCTTTCTTTTGATCTTGCCGGTAGCGGTCAGAGTAAACCTCTTTTTCGCGCTACTCACTGTCTTCATCTTTGGCATTTGCTCTAAATTTAATTGTGTTTCAAAAAATATGTAACGATAAAAAATCCTTATTTTTTGGGAGCGATCATCACGATCATCTTTTTACCTTCCAACTTCGGCGCCGACTCCAGCTTTCCGTAATCCTCCAGTTCCGAAACAAAACGGGCCAACAGATCCGATCCCTGGTCCTTGAACAGAATGGAACGGCCTTTAAAAAACACATAGGCCTTCACTTTGGCGCCCTCTTCCAGAAACCCTTTGGCATGTTTCAACTTAAAGTTGAAATCGTGCTCATCGGTCTGCGGGCCAAAACGGATCTCTTTCACCACCACCTTGACACTTTTAGCCTTAATCTCTTTCTGCTTTTTCTTCTGTTGATAAAGGTATTTGCTGTATTCGATGATCCGGCATACAGGTGGTTCGGCGTTCGGCGAGATCTCTACCAGATCCTCCCCGGCCGCTTCCGCCATGGCCAAAGCTTCCCGCAAAGGATACACTCCCGGTTCGATGTTGTCGCCAACAAGCCTCACAGTCGGCGATTTGATCAACTCGTTGATCTTGTGCTGAGGTTCGAGATTAATCTGTCGGTTTCTGGGACCTCTGAATTCCATTCTCTGTGCGATAATTAAATCCTCCCTTTAAAAATTAATAATTGTGGATGGAGGCCAATTGGGCGTCCACCTCTTTGTGTATATATGAAATAAACTCTTCGACCGTCATGGATCCCATATCTCCCTGCCCCTGGCGGCGCACTGAAACCCTGTTTTCTTCAGCCTCTTTTTCGCCTACGATCAACAGATACGGAATTTTTTTCAATTCGTTGTCCCGGATCTTCCGGCCGATCTTTTCATTTCGGTTGTCTAAAACGGTGCGAATATCGGAATTATTTAGTAAATCCGAAAGCTTCCGAGCATATTCGTTGGATTTTTCACTCACCGTCAGGATCACAGCCTGGTCCGGTGTCAGCCACAACGGGAATTTTCCGCCTGTGTGTTCAATCAGTACCGCCACAAAACGCTCCATACTACCGAAAGGCGCCCTGTGGATCATCACCGGCCGATGCTTCTGGTTATCGGCTCCGGTATACTCCAATTGAAAACGTTCCGGCAGGTTGTAATCCACCTGGATCGTTCCGAGCTGCCACTTCCGGCCGATGGCGTCCTTGACCATAAAATCGAGCTTCGGGCCGTAAAAGGCCGCCTCACCCAACTCTACGACCGTATTCAGTCCTTTCTCTTCGGCAGCTTCGATGATGGCCCGTTCGGCTTTTTCCCAGTTTTCGTCTGTACCGATGTATTTTTCCCGGTCATTCGGGTCCCGCAAAGAGATCTGTACTGTGAAATCGGTAAAATTCAACGCCTTGAAAATGATAAAAATAATATCGATCACTTTGGTAAACTCCTCTTTCAACTGGTCCGGCGTACAGAAGAGGTGGGCGTCGTCCTGCGTAAAGCCGCGCACCCGCGTCAGGCCGTGCAATTCTCCGCTCTGTTCGTACCGGTATACCGTACCGAACTCGGCAAAACGGATCGGCAGGTCTTTATAGGAACGGGGTTTCACCTTGAAGATCTCGCAGTGGTGCGGGCAGTTCATAGGTTTCAGCATAAACTCCTCTCCCTCCTGCGGTGTAGTGATCACCTGGAAACTGTCTTTTCCATACTTTTCAAAATGCCCGGAAGTTTTGTAGAGGTTTACATTCCCGATGTGCGGCGTAATGACCTGCTGATAACCGTGTTGTTTCTGCACCCGGCGGAGAAAAGCCTCCAAACGGTCGCGCAGCATGGCACCTTTCGGCAGCCACAAAGGCAACCCTGCTCCCACCTCTTGCGAAAAGGCGAACAGCTCCATCTCTTTTCCCACTTTGCGGTGGTCGCGTTGACGGGCTTCCTCCATCAGCACCAACCACTCTTCCAACTGTTTCTGCTTCGGGAAGGTAATCCCGTAAATACGGGTCAGCATCTTGTTGTGCTCGTTCCCCCGCCAGTAAGCACCTGCCAGAGCGGTCAACTTGATGGCTTTGATGTAAGAGCTGTCCGGCAAATGCGGCCCCCGGCAGAGATCGGTAAAGGTACCCTGCTTATAGTACGTAATGGTCCCATCCTCCAGGTCATTGATCAACTCCACTTTGTAGTTTTCATTCAATGAACCGAAATGCTCCAACGCCTGCCGTTTGCTGACATCTATGCGGCAAAACTCCTGTTTTTCGCGGGCCAGTTCCAACATCTTTTTCTCGATGGTTTCCAGATCCTTGTCTGTTAACACCACGCCGTCCCCCGGCTCTACGTCGTAGTAAAAACCATTCTCAATAGCCGGCCCGATACCGAACTTGGTATTCGGCCAGAGTTGCTGCAACGCTTCGGCCATCAGGTGTGCAGAAGAGTGCCAGAAGGCGTGCCGCCCCTCTTCGTCGTCCCAAGTATACAATTTGATCGCAGCATCCCCGTTGATGGGGCGCATCAGATCCCAGGTCTCTCCGTTCACCGCTACCGACAAGACCTCTTTGGCCAACTTCGGGCTGATGGAAGCGGCAATGTCCATACCGGTCACCCCGGCTTCAAATTCTTTGGTGTTTCCGTCCGGAAAGGTAATTTTTATCATGTTGTAAATATATCCATTATTGAGAGCCATCAGGAACGATCCGGATGATACAGTTTATTGAACAAAATTGCCAAATTCGTATAAATGGTGGTGTTTTGCACCACGATATGGGACGGCACTTTGATGCGGGCGGGTGTAAAGTTCCAGATGGCCTTGATCCCCCAGGCCACCATCAGGTCGGCCACATTCTGTGCATGCTCCGCCGGAACCGTGATGATCCCGATCACAACGCGCCGTTCGGCCGCCATGGCCCGAAACTGGTCGATGTGGCAAATTTCGATGTCATTCACCTTAGTGCCGACCTTGGTCTTGTCCGTATCGAAAGCCGCCTCTATGCACAGACCGAAAGCCGACAACCCTTTGTCCTGTAACAGTGCACTCCCCAGGGAACCCGCTCCCACCAAAAAAGCACTGTCCGTTCGGCTAAATCCCAGAAACTCCTCCAGTATCTGCACAAAATCATCCACCTCATACCCCACACGGGTCTTTCCTGTGATGCCGGTATGCGACAGATCCTTTGTCACCTGGGTGGAGTCGATCTCCATGTATTCGGCGATCCGGGTCGATGAAACGTACTTCTCCCCCTGCTTCTGCAATGTCTTGACAAACGACAAATAAGAAGGCATCCGCCTCAACACCGGTACCGGTACGTTCTTTTCCTGGCTCATACTCTATACGAATCCTTCTTTTATAAGGAGTTGCAAAGTTAATACTTTTTTTCAGAAGCCGTATGGATGACACCGTTTTTCAATTTTATTGTTTTTACCTTTGTCGAGAGTTTGTTTAAACCAAACACGACAGAGATGAATTACCCGGAAACATTGGCCTGGCTGTTTGCCCAACTGCCCATGTACCAACGCATAGGACAGGCCGCTTACAAGAATAATTTAGACAATACCCTGGAGTTGGACCGCTGTTTCAACTACCCACACCGGGCGTTTAAAAGTATCCACATCGCCGGGACCAACGGCAAAGGCTCCGTATCGCACATGCTGGCCTCTATTCTGCAGGAAGCCGGATACAAAACGGGCCTCTACACTTCTCCGCACCTGAAAGATTTCCGCGAACGGATCAGGATCAACGGAGAGATGGTTCCAGAAGCGTATGTGACCCGGTTCGTTGAAACCAACCGGGAACTTTTCGAGCGCATCCGACCGTCGTTTTTTGAAATGACGGTGGCGATGGCTTTCCGCTATTTCGCCGATTGCGGGGTGGAGATTGCCGTCATCGAAACCGGTTTGGGAGGCCGCTTGGATTCCACCAACATCGTTCAGCCGGAACTCTCCATTATCACCAATATCTCTCTGGATCACACAGCTTTGCTTGGCGGAACCCTTCCGGAGATCGCCCGGGAAAAGGCCGGCGTCATCAAAGCGGATACGCCCGTTGTTGTCGGGACATACGACCCGGCTTACGATTTTGTCTTTATGCAAAAAGCCGCGGCATATAACGCCCCGTTGACGTTCGCCTCGCAACAATGGAGTGTGGAAAGGAACCAGGCGGACCGGTACGATGTAACCGGGGTGAACGGCGCCCGTTATCCGGACCTGGCGTGCGGGTTGAAAGGAAATTACCAGCGGAAAAACATCCCGGTAGTCCTTGAAGCCGCTCAAATACTGCAACGCAAAGGATTCGCCGTACACGAACGGGATATTCGCGCCGGACTGCAACAGGTCATCCCGAATACCGGGCTTTTGGGACGCTGGCAACAATTGAACGAACGGCCGCTGACCGTTTGCGATACCGGACACAACGAGGACGGTATCCGGGAAATTGTAGCGCAACTGAACAGTTCTGCTTACCGGAAACTCCACATGGTGTTCGGTATGGTAAATGACAAGGATATCTCCGGCGTTCTCTCGCTACTACCAACCGATGCTGTATACTACTTCTGCAAAGCATCCATTCCCCGCTCTTTGGACGAAAACAGTCTGGCGGAACAAGCCGGCCGGTACGGATTGCAGGGAAACACCTACTCGACTGTGGCGGCAGCATATGCTGCCGCCCGGAAACAAGCCTATCCGGAAGATATGATCTACATCGGCGGAAGCACCTTTGTCGTCGCCGAAGTCGTCTGAAAAAAGAGCGGAACAATCTTTTACCGGAGCTCTTCCAACAGGAAGCGCCCGGTTTCCGAACCCGGTGTTTGAGCGACGGTTTCCGGAGTACCGGCAGCAACGATGCGGCCTCCCTCTTTTCCGCCTCCGGGCCCCATGTCAATGACGTGGTCAGCCACCTTGATCACATCCAGATTGTGTTCGATAACGATCACACTATTTCCCTTGTTTACCAATCGCTGTATAACTTCCAACAATATATGGATATCCTCAAAATGAAGGCCGGTAGTCGGTTCGTCTAAAATGTACAGGGTTTTGCCCGTATCTTTTTTGGAAAGCTCCGTCGCCAACTTTATCCGCTGGGACTCTCCCCCGCTCAGGGTGGTACACGGCTGTCCCAACTTAATATATCCCAGTCCCACCTCCTGCAGTACCTTCAATTTCTGTTGCAGGTAAGAAACATTTTCAAAGAAATCCACCGCCTGGTTGATGGTCATGTTTAATACATCCCCGATGGATTTTCCCTTGTACCGGACCTCCAGCGTCTCCCGGTTGTACCGCTTCCCGTCACAGGCTTCGCAATGCACATAGACATCCGGCAAAAAATTCATCTCGATGGTCTTCACCCCGGCCCCCTTGCACTCTTCACACCTTCCCCCCGCCATGTTAAAAGAGAAACGGCCAGCTGTGTAGCCGCGGATCTGGGACTCCGGCAATCGTTCGTAGATTTTCCGAATCTCCGTAAAAATACCGGTATAGGTAGCCGGATTGGAACGCGGAGTACGTCCCAACGGGCTTTGGTCCACCACCGCCACCTTGTCGATGTGCTCCGCCCCTTCTAACGATCCGTAAGGTAAAGGAGTGGTCAGCGAACGGTAAAATTTTTCACTCAGAATGGGGTGCAGAGTACCGTTGATCAGGGAAGATTTCCCGCTACCGCTTACGCCGGTGACACACACCAGCATCCCCAGCGGGATCTCTGCATCCACATTTTTCAAGTTGTGCCCGGTACACCCGTTCAGACGGAGAAATTTTCCGTTTCCTTCCCGCCTTTCGGCCGGTATGGCAATCTGCTTGCTGCCATTGAGGTATTGGGCGGTCAGGCTGCCGGAAGCGCAGATATCCCGGATGGTTCCGGTGGCCATCACCTCTCCTCCTTTGCGCCCAGCTTTCGGTCCCATATCCACAATGTAATCCGCCTGCTCCATCATCTCCCGGTCGTGTTCCACTACGATCACCGAATTCCCAGCATCTCGCAGTTGTTGCAACGACCGGATCAATTTGCGGTTGTCCTTCTGGTGCAAACCGATACTCGGCTCATCTAAGATGTAGAGCACATTGACCAACTGCGAACCAATCTGGGTGGCCAACCGGATCCGCTGGGACTCCCCGCCGCTGAGGGTCATCGACTGCCGGTCCAGCGACAGGTACTCCAATCCCACATCCAACAGAAACTTCAACCGGAACCGGATCTCTTTGAAGATCTCCCCGGCGATCTGCCGCTGTTTCTCCTCCAAACCCGCCTCTATCCGGCAGACCCAATCGTACAGGTCTGTCAATTCCATAGCCGCCAACTCCGAGATGTTTTTCCCGGCCACCCGGAAATGGAGAGACTCCCTGTTCAGACGCTGACCATCGCAGGCATCGCACGTCACCACCGAAATAAACTGCTCAGCCCATTTATTGGCTTTTTTGGAGGTGGTATTCTCCTCCTGCATCATCACGTATTTGATAATGCCCTCAAAGGTATAGAGTGCATTGGAAGAGACCCCCAATTCCTTGTTTTCCAATCGTATCTGTCCGGGATAACCGTACAGCACATCGGACAAAGCCTCCTCCGGCAAGTCGCGGAGCGGGGTATTCAGGTCTGCCCCGTGCTTTTTCAATACGGTATCAATCTGCCAGAAGAGCAGGGTATTCTTGTACTTGCCCAAAGGCAGGATCCCCCCCTGGTATATGGATAGTGAACTGTCCGGTATAATCTTATCGATGTCTACCGCGGTGACATATCCCAACCCCTTGCATTTCGGACAGGCACCGTGGGGCGAGTTGAACGAAAACGAGTGTGGTGCCGGATCCTTGTAAGAGATGCCGGTATCCGGACACATCAGGTGACGGCTGTAATACTTCACCTCATTGCTGTCATACTCCTTCACTGTCAGGATCCCGTCGCCGTGCTTCATGGCTGTAGCTATCGATGCTTTTAACCGTTTCATATCCACATCCGCCATGATCAATTTGTCCACCACCACCTCTATGTCGTGTATTTTGTAGCGATCCACAGCCATTCCCATCCCGATCTCCCGAATCTCACTATCCACCCGGATGGTCATGAACCCTTTTTTCCGCAGGTTTTCAAAAAGCTCCCGGTAATGCCCTTTCCGGCCTTTGACCACTGGCGCCAGCAACAGGATCTTCTTTCCGGCAAAGTCTTTCTGAAGCAGCGCCACAATCATTTCGTCAGTGTATTTGACCATCCGGCTTCCGGTTTCATAAGAATAGGCCTCTCCCGCCCGGGCGAACAACAGGCGCAGAAAGTCGTACACTTCCGTTGTGGTCCCAACCGTAGAACGCGGATTTTTGTTGGTGGTTTTCTGTTCAATGGAGATGACTGGACTGAGCCCCGTAATCTTGTCCACGTCCGGACGTTCCAATCCGCCCAGAAATTGCCGGGCGTATGCAGAAAAGGTCTCCATATAGCGCCGCTGCCCCTCTGCATAGATCGTATCGAACGCCAGAGAAGACTTTCCACTCCCACTCAATCCTGTGACCACAGTGATGCTGTTCCGCGGAATAGACAGATCGATATTTTTCAGATTGTGCTCCCTCGCCCCGTAAATGTTGATCACACCTTCTTCTTCCTGATACTCCTTCATAAGAAACGGTTTAAATAACTTACAAAGTTACAACAAAAAGAGAGACGATGTACGCAAATTAAAGTATGCAAAATAAAAAATCTTCCGGGATGAATGTGTCCGGAAGACCTGTATAATGTACGATCAGATATTTTTTAATAAAAAAGGGAGGCATCCCTCAGATTCGATAACTGCGAAGCATATAGGACTTTTTGAAAAGATGTTGTATGTGTGCGTCTGTGTGTGCGTGGTGTATGTATGTGCGTGGTGTAATTTGTCCCGTAGACTATGCTCCAACATGTTAAAGAACTACTTCGAAAACCAGCTTGTTGTAAAAGCTATCTCCTCCCTCAGTGTGTTAAATAACTCAATCTAAATAACAGCTACTAAAATCTAAAATTTCAATCATCATTTACATAGGGTTGAACGGAGAAAACAGACAACGGGTTACACCTTTTTCTTCTTTTTTTGAAAAAAGCAGGTATTATTTTTTTAGTATGCTTGTTTTCAATGCATTAGAAAGATAGAAAATTACTTCTTTTTTTCAACGGAACGGAGAAAACATCCCCGTCCGTACAGATCTCCGTATCCGGAAATAGGACTCGGGCTTCCGGCAACAGGCAGGCCGGATCGGGGTAACGTGCCGAGAAATGCCCCAACAGTAATTTGCCGGCCCCGGCGTTTCGGGCCAGCAAGGCCGCTTGTCCGGCCGTACTGTGAAAAGTGGTCCGGGCTAAAGCCTCCGCCTCTTTTCCGTAGGTCGCCTCGTGGTACAGCAAGTCCGCCCCTTTCACATATTCTGCAAAAGTTTCCCGGTATAGAGTATCCGTCATATAAGCATACGAACGAACAGGCGGCGGAGGAAAGGTCAACCGTTCGTTGGGTACCCGCTCCCCCTCCGGCGTGACAAAATCCTCCCCCCGCTTGAGGTGTTGCATAAACGAAACAGGCACCTGCCAGGCGTCTGTCATCTCTTTCCGGACACTCCTCTCCCGCTCTTTCTCCCGGAACAGGAAACCGGATACCGGCGCCTCCTTCCGGTGCAACAACGGAAAAGCAGTAACTGTCAGCACCCTGTCTTCGTAGATCACCTCCTCTTCCCGGCCCAACGAATGGAACACCAACGGATAGCCCAAGCGGCTGTGCAGCAGGTTCAACTGAAACTCCAAAAGTTCCTGAAGACGGCTGTCGGCATAGATGTGCAGGGCTCCCCGGCGGTTCTGCAACGAAAGGGTCGAAAGCAAGCCGATCAAACCGAAGAAATGATCCCCGTGCAGGTGGGAAATAAAGATGTGGTTGATCTTATTGTACGGGATGCGGAAACGGCGAAGCTGGTGTTGCGTACCCTCTCCGCAGTCTATAAGAAAGTACCGCTCAAGTACCTGAAGTACCTGAGCGGCGCAGTTTCTCTTAGAAGTGGGGACGGCAGAGCCGCACCCCAATATGGTCAGTTCAAATTTCACCGATCATCCGGTTACGCTTCGGTGGTTTCTTCCGGAGCCTCTTCGGCAGGCGCCTCGGTAACTTCGGGAGCTTCCTGCACTTTCTTCGGTGCTTTCGGCGCTTTCGGTTTCTCCTCGGCTACCATCTGCTCTTTCAAAGCAGCCAGTTCCGTGATGTCGCCCAACGTCGTTTTTTCCAATTTGTCCTTTACCTGTTTCACCGCTTTTTTAGTGCTTTTTTCATCGGCGCTCTTCTTCGCTTTATCATCGGATTTCTGAGCATCTTCGAAAATGCGGGAGTGCGACAAAATGATCCGTTTAGCACCCTTGTTGAATTCAATCACTTTGAATTCCAACTTTTCATCGGCTTTGGCAGGCGTTCCGTCCTCCTTCACCAAATGGCGGGGAGTAGCGAACCCTTCCACCCCGTAAGGCAGAGCGATCACAGCGCCCTTGTCGAATATTTCGGTAATGGTCCCTTCGTGTATGGAATCCAAGGTGAAGATTGTTTCGAATACATCCCAAGGATTTTCTTCCAACTGTTTGTGTCCCAAACTCAAACGACGATTATCCTTGTCTATTTCCAGCACCACCACTTCAATGTTAGCACCGATCTGGGTAAATTCTGCCGGATGTTTTACCTTCTTCGTCCAAGAGAGGTCGGAAATGTGGATCAATCCGTCCACTCCCTCTTCAATCTCTACGAACACACCGAAGTTCGTGAAGTTCCGCACGGTAGCATTGTGTTTGCTACCAACACCGTATTTTGCTTCGATTTGTTGCCAAGGGTCATTTTTCAATTGTTTGATACCCAAAGACATCTTCCGTTCGTCACGATCCAGAGTCAGTATCACGGCTTCCACTTCGTCTCCCACTTTCATGAAATCCTGAGCGGAACGCAAGTGCTGTGACCAGGACATTTCGGAAACATGGATCAAGCCTTCCACACCGGCAGCGATCTCTACGAAAGCCCCGTAGTCAGCCATAACTACTACTTTACCGGTTACCTTGTCGCCTACTTTCAATTCGGTATCCAATGCATCCCACGGGTGCGGGGTCAATTGCTTCAATCCCAGAGCGATCCGTTTCTTTTCGTCGTCGAAATCCAAGATTACCACGTTTAATTTCTCGTCCAACTGAACAATTTCGTTCGGATGGGTCACACGGCCCCAGGAGAGATCGGTAATGTGGATCAAACCGTCCACACCGCCCAAGTCGATAAATACCCCGTACGAAGTGATGTTCTTCACCGTTCCTTCGAGTACCTGGCCTTTCTCCAATTTGGAGATGATCTCTTTTTTCTGTTGTTCCAGTTCGGCTTCGATCAACGCTTTGTGCGATACTACTACATTCCGGAATTCCTGATTGATCTTCACCACCTTGAATTCCATGGTCTTACCCACATAAATATCGTAATCACGGATCGGTTTCACGTCGATCTGGGAACCCGGCAAGAACGCTTCGATGCCGAATACATCTACAATCATACCGCCTTTGGTGCGGCACTTCACAAATCCTTTGATAATTTCGTCTTTTTCCAGCACTTCGTTCACACGATCCCAACTGCGCAGTGCACGGGCTTTCTTATGCGACAGGTTCAACTGCCCTTTTTTATCTTCCTGTACCTCTACATATACCTCTACTGTATCCCCTACCTTCAACTCCGGATTGTAGCGGAATTCGTTCATGGAGATAATACCGTCCGATTTGTAGCCGATGTTTACGACCACCTCTCTTTTGTTCATAGAGATCACCTTCCCGTCTACCACTTCGCACTCAGCCACCTGGGAAAGAGTTCCGGCATACTTCTCTTCCAACGCTTTCTTCTCGGACGACGAAACAAGTTCGTCGTTGGCATACGCATCCCAATCAAAATTTTCGTCGGCTTCTGCACTTGTCACACAGACCGCCTTTTTAGTTTCTTTTTCTGCAACTTCCGGTTGCAACTCTTTTTGTTCTTCAGACATGATAAAATTAAATTGTTTCTAAACCAATAAGTTAGACATTATTTTAAAACACGGCGCAAAAGTAGCAATAATTCTCTGTTCCACCATACATTTTTTTAAGAAAATACATTTTATACTTTTGCGTTGTAAATAAACAAATATGATCCATCCGCTCTCCGACGAATTACGTGAGTTTGTCCGACAACATGCAGACGAAGACACGGACAAATTATTATTGCAGGCCGGCAGGTATCCGAGCATTGACATACCGGCCGCTACCATACAGATCGCTGCCCGCCGGCAGATCCGGGAAAAATTGCCGGAGTGGTACGCGAACTCCGGCCTGATCTTCCCCTCCCGCCTCGCAGCGGAACAGTGCTCTTCGGAGGCCTGTGCCGCTTACAAACAATCTTTGCTGAGAGGAGAAAATGTATGCGACTTGACTGGTGGATTGGGGGTGGACAGTTGGTATTTTTCCCGAAAAGCGGCCTCCGTCACCTACATTGAACGGAACCCGGACTACTGCCGGGCGGCTGGCGTAAATTTCCGGATGCTGGGTGCGGAAAATATCCGAATCGTGGAGGCCGATGCCACCGTTTTGGTCGGAGAGTTGTCGGCTGATACGTTTTATATAGACCCTGCCCGCCGGGCAACCGGCAACCGTCGCCTGTTCGCTCTCTCCGACTGCGAACCGGACATACTCGCCCTGAAATCCCTCCTGCTCCCCCGCTGCACGCGCCTGATCGTGAAAACCTCCCCAATGGCGGACATCGGAGAGACGCTCCGCCTGCTGCCCGAAACCCGGGAAGTGCACGTCGTGGCCCTGCACAACGAATGCAAAGAGCTCCTGTTCGTATTGGAAAATGGGACATTTCCAGCCGAAGAGGTAAAAATCACTTGTGTAAATCTGAAATCCGGCGAAGAAACCATTCCCTTTGTGTTCACTCTGCGGGAAGAAAAAACCTGTAAGGAACACCCGGTCAACGGCATCTCCGCATTCCTCTATGAACCTCATGTCGCCCTACTGAAAGGAGGTGCTTTCAAAATCATAGCCGAACAGTTCAAGGTTTATAAATTACACAAAAACAGCCACCTGTACACCTCCGATCGATGGATCCCGACCTTTCCGGGCCGGCGGTTTCGGGTGGAAAAAACAATTCCTTTCTCCGGAAAGAACCAGAAAGTGCTCAAACAGGAGATCCCCAAAGCCAACATCACCGTCCGCAACTTTCCGCTTTCCGTCGCCGAACTCCGCCAACGTTCGGGCATCGCAGAAGGCGGCGACCACTATCTCTTCGCCACTACTGTTAATCCTGCCCAACGCATCATAATCGTCTCCCGGAAATGTATGTAGAAATACACATTTTTTTCCTTTTTTCCGAACTTTTTCCGAATTTTTTCGCTATAACAGAGTGTATAGAAATATTTCGTTATGCAAAAAAGTTTTATTGAACTGATCGAAAACAGCATCAGGGATTACTGGGATCTGCCCGCACTTACCGATTACAAGAAAATAACGTATCATTACAAAGATGTAGCCCGGCAAATAGCAACGTTGCATATTTTATTTGAACAAGGAGACATAAAAAAAGGTGATAAAATCGCCCTCTGCAGCCGCAACTGTGCCAATTGGGGAATCGCCTTCCTGGCCATCTTAACTTACGGGGGTACCGCCGTTCCCATTCTACATGAATTCAAGGCCGACAACATCCACCACATCATCAACCACTCCGGATCCAAACTGCTGTTCGTAGGGGATTGCATCTGGGAGATCATCGACCACAAACACATGCCTGCATTAGACGGGATTATCCGAATGGAAGATTATACGACCCGGCATACCCGGACGGAACAGATGGCTACAGCGGAAGAACAGGCCGCCAGGCTATACGAAGAACGACATCCCGGCCGTCTCTCTCAGGATGATATCCGGTACCGGCGGGAAGAGCCGGAAGAGATCGCCCTGATCAACTACACTTCCGGCACCAGCAGCGCTTCCAGAGGGGTGATGCTCCCCTACCTCAGCCTCTGGTCAAACCTCCGGTTCGCCCTGGACGAACTAGGATACAATCCGGGAGAAAAACTGGTCTCTATCCTGACGATGGCCCACATGTACGGTCTGGCATTTGAATTTATCTACCCGTTTACAAGTGGGAATCAAATCTTTTTCCTCTCCAAGATCCCTTCGCCCCGGATCGTTGCGGAGGTATTCTCTACCGTCCGTCCCCACCTGATCGTTGCCGTCCCGTTGATCATTGAAAAGATCATCCGGAATCAGGTACTCCCAAAAGTAAAGCGCCCTCATATCCGGCTCTGTATGAAAATCCCCTTTATCAGCAAGCCGGTACAGGCCCGGATTCGCCAAAAAGTGCTGGATGCATTCGGAGGGCGTTTTAAGCTGTTGGCTGTGGGCGGCGCCGCTCTGAATCACGAAGTCGAATCTTTCTTGTTCGCCATCCGTTTCCCATTCACCGTCGGATACGGTATGACGGAGTGCGGGCCGGGGATATCCTTTGATCACTGGCAAACCTTCCGGCCAAGATCCTGTGGAAAGGCCGTCGACCGGATGGAGGTAAAAATCGATTCGCCCGATGCCCGAAAAACCGTCGGAGAAATTTTTGTAAAGGGGGCGAATGTGATGAAGGGGTATTACAAAAACCCAGAGGCCACGGCCGCAGCCATCGATCCGGATGGATGGCTCCACACCGGTGACCTGGGGGTGATGGACGAGGCAGGGTACCTGTACATCAAAGGAAGAAGTAAAAACATGATCCTCGGTTCCAGCGGACAGAACATTTACCCCGAAGAGATCGAGGACAAACTCAACGTGATGCCCTACGTATCGGAGTCCCTCGTAATCAGTGAAAAAGGGAAATTGATCGCCTTGATCTATCCGGAAACGGAAGCGGTCAAACGCTCCCGTTTATCCCCGGAAGAGGTATATAAACAATTGGATCACAGCCGGAAAGTACTGAACAAAGAGTTGCCCTGCTACAGCCAGATCAGCCGGATCCAAATCCGGCAAGAGGAGTTTGAAAAAACCCCCAAGAGAAGCATCAAACGCTACCTGTACCAACCCAAATCCTCCTTTTAAAACAAAACAGGTTCAAACGGTTCCTTGTTATATCGGCAGGGGCTTTTTCCCGGATGCATTTTTTTTTGTATCTTCGCCCGCGGAACAGCTAAAGACCGTTTGCTCGAACATGAAAAAAAGGAGTACCCCTCAGCCGACGAAAGCTTCAAAAAAAACGCCGCCGGACTTTTCTTTCTGGGAAGATTCCCGGGTACACGCTGTTTTGGGGATAGCGCTGACATTGATCTCGCTGTATATACTTTTTTCCCTGATCGGCTTCTTCTTTACGGGCGGAATCGACCAGAGTCTGATCGACAAAGGGCTGAGAAAAGTGATCGCCAATCCCACCGTAACGGCTGAAAATCCGGCCGGGAAATTAGGCGCCTGGATATCCGATCTGCTGATCAACCGCTGGTTCGGCGTCGCCTCTTTTTTCTTCTGTTACATCCTGCTTCTGTGCGGTATCCGCATCGCCGGCAAGAAGATCGCCCGATTCCCCCGGAAACTCTTTTTCTCGCTCCTGTTTATTGTCTGGATCTCTCTTTTCCTGGGATATGCCTCCGATTTGGCCGACTCCTGGTTCGGGCTGCAGAAGTCCTACCTATACCCCGGTGGGGCTCACGGCTACTTTGTAGCTCAGTGGCTCAATGCATTGACCGGCAAGATCGGAACTTTTTTTATTCTGATCCTCTCCTTCTCCATTCTGCTTTTTTTCGGATTTGAGCGGGCGTTTTATCGATGTGTCGCCTTTTTTAAACGGCTGTTCCCAAAGAAAAGGGAGTTGCCCCTGCAACCGGAAGAACCGGCAGAGAAGTTGCCGGAGAACGAAGAGGCTCCGACTGTGGAAGCTGCGGAAATCTTTGAATTTCCGGATTTCGGGGAAGAGCCGGAAGAGATCGCACCGCCGGAGATCCTGGACCCAGATTTTGGCGATATTCCAGTATCCCTTACCGATTTCACCTTCTCCCCCGAAAACAGGGAAAATACCGAAGGTTTCGAAGAGGAAGAGTTCCCAGAAGATGAGGTGGAATTGACCATTAACCGGGAAAAAAACGAGGAGACTGTCTCCACTAACCTCCAGCCGGAGGGCGATTACGATCCTACCCTGGACCTCTCTCATTACAAATACCCGCCGCTCGAACTGTTGGAAGAGCACTCCAGCGGGCACCCCAAGGTGACCCAGGAAGAGTTGGCCGAAAACAAAGACAAAATCGTAGAGACCCTGCGAAATTACAAGATAGAGATCGTCAAGATCAAAGCGACCATCGGCCCGACGGTGACACTGTACGAGATTATTCCGGCTCCGGGGGTTAAGATATCGAGGATCAAGAATTTAGAAGACGATATTGCGCTCAGTCTGGCGGCGCTGGGCATCCGCATCATCGCTCCCATTCCGGGTGCCGGAACCATTGGGATCGAGGTGCCCAACCAGAACCCGGAGGTGGTCTCCATGCGGGGCATCATCGCCTCCAAAAAGTTCCAGGAGTCGAAATACGCTTTACCTGTTGCACTCGGACGCACCATCTCCAACGAAACCTTTACGTTCGACCTGGCCAAAATGCCCCATCTGTTGGTGGCCGGTGCGACCGGGCAGGGAAAATCGGTCGGCCTGAACGCCATCATCACCTCCCTGCTATACAAAAAGCATCCGGCCCAGTTGAAATTTGTCATGGTAGACCCCAAAAAGGTCGAACTGAGCATCTATTCGATTATCGAGAAGCACTTTTTAGCCAAACTGCCGGAAGAGGAGGAGGCGATCATCACGGAAACGTCCAAGGTGATCAATACCCTCAATTCGCTCTGTATTGAGATGGACAGCCGGTACGACCTGCTGAAGGAGGCACAGGTGCGGAACATCAAGGAGTACAACGACAAATTTGTCAAGCGGTCGCTGAATCCGCAAAAAGGGCACAAATACCTGCCTTACATTGTGGTGATCGTGGACGAATTCGCCGATCTCATCATGACGGCCGGCAAAGAGGTAGAGCAGCCCATCGCCCGCATCGCCCAGTTGGCCCGGGCAGTGGGGATCCACATGATCATCGCCACCCAGCGCCCCTCCACCAATATCATTACCGGGGTGATCAAAGCTAATTTCCCGGCGCGCATCGCTTTCAAAGTGGCTTCCATGATCGACTCCCGAACCATTCTTGATTCTCCCGGTGCCAATCAATTGATCGGGCGCGGAGATATGCTCATGTCCGTGGGCAGCGAAATGACCCGCGTACAGTGCGCCTTTGTAGATACGCCGGAGATCGAAACCATCACAACCTTTATCGCCGGACAGCAATCGTATCCGAGCGCTTTCGCTCTGCCGGAATACGTGCCGGAGGGTGAAGGCGGAAGCATCTCTGAAGCGGATCTGGGCGTGAAAGACCCGCTCTTCGAAGAAGCCGCCCGGTTGGTTGTCAATATGCAACAGGGCTCCACCTCTTCCATACAAAGAAGATTTTCCATCGGATACAACCGGGCCGGCCGGATCATCGATCAATTGGAAGTGGCCGGTATCGTCGGCCCGTTCGAAGGAAGTAAAGCCCGACAGGTGCTTGTCTCGGACGAATACAGTCTGGAAAGCATCCTCCGCTCTTTAAACGATTAACCGCTAAAATTAAAACTATGTTTTTCTACAAAGCCTTTCGAGGAAAAAATCGCTGGTACCTCTACCTAAGCGTAACACTCCTGGTATTTATCGGTATTCAATTGGGCAGCATGCCGTTGGTTGCGTACGCTCTTTTCCGGGATTCGAAAAATTTTCTACAAGGGAATATCAGCGAAACCATGTCTACCAATTTGGGATTGGCACTCGGACTGCTCTCTTTTGCGATCGGACTGCTCACTCTTTTTTGGTTCGCCCGCCTGTTGCAGGAAAAAAAGCCGTTGGATCTGGTGACCGGACGTCCCCGTTTTGACTGTAAACGCTTCTTTTTCGGCACAGGTGTCTGGATACTCTTGTCGCTGGCCGGCCTGTCGGTTTCCCTGCTGTTTGAAGATACCTCCGATCTGGTATTTCAGTTCGATCCGTTGAACTTTTTGATCTTGGTTGCAGTGGCCCTTCTCCTGCTCCCCTTTCAGGCCGGATTCGAAGAGATCATGTTCCGGGGCTACCTGATGCAAGGCGGTTATCTGCTGTTCCGCTCCAGATGGGGGGCGTTGCTTGTCACATCCCTGCTGTTCGGACTGATGCACAGCAGCAATCCGGAAGTAGAGCGGTTTGGTTTTGGATTGGCCATGTCCCAGTATATCCTGATGGGCCTGATTATGGGCCTTCTCGTTATTTGGGACGATGGATTGGAGTTAGCCATTGGTATGCACTTCGGGAACAACCTGCTCTCAGCCCTGTTGATCACTTCCGATTCGTCGGCACTCCGGACACACGCTCTCTTTAAAGACACAAACCCCAGTGCCTCCTGGACGGACGTCGTCGTGTTGCTGGTGTTCGGACTGCTATTTCTTTGGATCTGTTACAAAAAATTTCACTTCTCCAGGTTCACTCTTGGTACCAACCGGCATACATTGAATAGGAATTGACAATCCGTTCTATTTCGTTTTTGAGTAATTCGGGTCCTACCTCTTTGATCTTTTTGGCCGGAATGCCTGCGTAAATCCAGCCGGATTCCACGACGGTTCCTTTCGTGACCACACTGCCTGCCGCCACGATTGCGTTGCTTTCTACTACCGCATCGTCCAACACGATAGCTCCCATCCCGATCAGGATGTTGTCTTTGATGGTGCAGCCGTGTATAACTGCGTTGTGCGCAATGGAAACGTTGTTTCCAATCGTCGTCGGGGATTTTTGGTAGGTGGCGTGTATGGTTGCATTGTCTTGTATATTGACCCTATTTCCAATCTTTATGAAGTGGACATCACCCCGCAACACGGCTCCAAACCATACGCTGCAATCATCTCCCATCTCCACATCCCCTATGATCACCGCATTGTCGGCCAAGAAACAGTTTTTTCCGAATACCGGCATGTGTCCGTTCAATTTTTTTATGATCGCCATTTTTTTTAGACTTTAAAAGTTTATTTCCGATTGGCTAAGATACAAAATATTCAGCGGTGTACAAACTTTAACTCCAATTAATGGTAGACTCTGTAACCGTTGAAAATCAAGCGGCGTATACCTTTCTGTAACTAAACCATTTTTTGCATTATGGCTATTATAAAGAGAAACACAGAACTCAGGCCTTTCTATTCCGGATTGCTGGATGATTTTTTCACTTCCGGTATGTGGCCCGCCGGCGGAGAGCATCACAATATGCCCGCCCTGAATGTGAAGGAGGACGATAAGCAACTGATCCTGGAGCTTCGGATCCCCGGTATGAAAAAGAAGGATATGCACTTAGAGTATAAAAACGGCATCCTGACCATTTCCGGAGAGGTGCAGGAGGAGAAAGAGGAAAAGGAGGAAAAAGGGAAATACCTCCGACGGGAGTTCTCTTCTTATTCTTTCCGGAGGGCTTTGGAATTGCCCGAAGATAAGTACAATGTGGCTGAAGCGAAGGCGGCTTACCAGGATGGAATTCTTGAGATAACCATGCCCAAGAATGCAGAGACGGAAAAATTGCACAAAACAATTGAGGTGAAGTAAGTTGTCGAACTTCGGTCTACGGTCGGTTTTTCGGAACCGACCGTTTTTTTGCTTGCTTCTTTTTCAGTTTTTTAGTAAAGCTAACGTTCGAAAATTTGTTCTTTTATATTCGGACTCACCTGATCGCTTCGGGGTATTGTGTGCTGAAGCTGCTTCGCTTTTTCGCTTCTTGCACATCAATACCCCCTCGCTAAAGTAGCGTAACCTCATTACTCAACCGGAGAAGTGCTTTTTTTATCTTTTTTTTGCCGTTACCAAAAAACCCATTATCTTTGCCGCATATTTCAAAGGAATTGCGAAAATAGCTCAGTTGGTAGAGCACGACCTTGCC
>DBDA01000044.1:0-1908 GCA_002293375.1 Odoribacter sp. UBA944 | reverse complement strand
AGCTCAGTCGGTAGAGCATCAGCTTCCCAAGCTGAGGGTCGCGAGTTCGAGTCTCGTTTTCCGCTCTGAAGGCTTCCTTTCGGAGGCCTTTTTTGTTTGGCAGAAGTTGAAAGACTACGCAAACAAATCTGATTATCAATAAAATGCAGCACATCGACGAATCCTGTCCGCTGTAATTTCCGAAGACATAGAACATTCCGGTAGTGGCCAGTTCGTGGTACAAACCCGAAGCCACAGAAATGTACCACGAATTAGGATTTAATGTACTGAACTACATTATTTTGCATAGCACTTGTCCAGGTTTTCCTGCTTACCTCGGGTCTTAGCTGTTAGTCGGTACAAAGTGTCAAACCACTGATTATTGTGCGTAAGTAATCAAAAAATGATTATCTTTGCATAATAATCAGGTAATCGCACGGCAGAATACTCAGGTGTCCGCACGACAATAAAAACAGGCAAACAAGATGGCAACACCCCAGGAAAGATTGGCAGACTCCCTTCGGGAACTGCAAAAATTGCAGAACAAGAACGGACTTGCAGTGGTCAAGTCCGGCGACATTTCGCGCACCCATTTGGAGCGGCTTGTCGCGGGCGGCTATCTCCAAGAGGTGATGAAAGGGTGGTACATTTCCTCGCGCCCTGATGGCAGAGCGGGCGACAGTACGAACTGGTACACGTCGTTTTGGTTTTTCGTTACGGCCTATGCAAACAAACGCTTCGGCGCGGACTGGTGCCTGTCAGCGGATCAGTCTCTGTTGATTTATAGCGGTAATCGTACCGTCCCACGACAGGTCATCATACGTTGGGGCAAAGGACACGACGGCGTTGTCAATCTGCCGCACAACACTTCTATTTTCTATTATCAGGCAGCGGTTGCCAACCCTGTCGTTACCGAACCCCAGTTCGGGCTTCATCTCTATTCGTTGCCGGAAGCATTGGTGGAGTGTGGTCCCGACTTTTTTCGGCGGGACAGCATTGCAGCACGAACGTGCCTGTCGATGGTTTCCGATGCCTCCGATATTTTGAAGATCGTACTCGAAAAAGGTCAGACCACCAAAGCGGGACGATTGGCAGGAGCGTTCCGAAATATCGGTAACACGACCATCGCCGATGAGATCGTCTCGACAATGAAAGGGCTGGGGTACGACATTCGCGAAGAGGATCCGTTCGAGGATAAGATCGTCGTGCCTTCCGTTCGTGCTGTATCACCTTATGTGACTCGCCTGAACCTGATGTGGGGTAAGATGCGTGATGTGGTGATCGAGAATTTCCCACGCTCCAAGAACGCCTTTACCGATGTCGAGGCGTGTTTGAAGCATATCGAGGCAAAGTACNNTACAACTCGCTCTCCATCGAGGGCTATCGCGTAACGGACGAGTTGATCGAAAAGGTGCGGAGTGGAAATTGGCAGCCCGACCGGAATTTTTCGGATGCCGAGCAGCGCAACGCTATGGCCGCTCGCGGCTATTGGCAAACTTTTCAGGCGGTCAAACAGAGTGTCGAGCGTATTCTCGAAGGGGCGATTCCGGGCGAGGTTGTAGAGGCCGACCATCGTGCATGGTATCGTGAGTTGTTTGCCCCGAGCGTAACCGCCGGTTTGATCCGTGCTTCCGACTTGGCGGGATACCGAAGCCAGCAGGTTTACATCCGCGAGTCACTGCATACGCCTTTAAATCCCGATGCGGTACGCGACGCGATGCCAGCCTTTTTCGAGCTGTTGCGCTGCGAACCCGATGCGGGGGTGCGGGCCGTACTGGGGCACTTTGTGTTCGTATATATTCACCCTTATATGGACGGCAATGGCCGCATTGCCCGCTTCCTGATGAATGCGATGCTCATATCCGGCGGCTACGACTGGACGGTGGTTCCACTCGAAAGGCGCGGAGAGTATATGGCCGCCCTCGAAAA
>DBDA01000013.1 GCA_002293375.1 Odoribacter sp. UBA944 | reverse complement strand
GGTTTCAGCCACTCACCCATCTCTCCTGGTGTGCTGAATATATCAATGCGGACACAAAAGTAGCGGTTTAATTCAAAGATGCAAACTTTTATTCTACTTTAGTGGCAGTTTTGTTACTTTTTCGGAGCAGACGAAGGCTGTTGCCGCATCTTATTCAACAGTTGCTGATGAAACCGGCGTTCCGCCCAATCCAATTTACATACTTTGTGGGAAGGGATGGCTCCGGCTAATTTGTTATAATACTCTTTCTTAATGTTCAGCACCTGCTGTTCATAATCCAACAATTTAGCTATCAAATCTTTCGACTGTTTTTCAGTCGTCTCTTTACTCTCCCGGAAACGCTTAATCCCTTTCCGTTTTTCCTCCTCCTGCACCCGGATCTTCTTGTGCATCTCATTATACAACGGCCAGAACACCGCAGCTTCCTCCGGAGAAAGTTCCAGCGATTGGGTAAAGAACGCGATCTTTTGCGCCTCGAATTCGCTGCGTTTCTCTTCGCTCAACTTTGCCTGCGCAAAAAGCGCAAAACTCTGCAACAAAACAACAATTGTTACTACAAATTTCATACGTCGTATTTTTATCAGTAAAGGTCTGCGTACAGCAATTCGTAATCATGCACATCATCGGCAAGATACTCCAGAATCTCGTCGCTGGTAGGATTAAAATCAACATCCAGCTCTGCCTCTCCGTTTTCGGACAAAACCTCCTCCGGTTGCTGTTGCAGCATACGGTCGTAGTCGACGAACCGGGGAGCGATCAACTGCACCATCACCCAGGCAAAAACAAACATGGCGGCAAGCCCGAGATATGGTTTTATCGCATTCAGCAAGGTAACCTTCCGGGGTTTCCGCTCTGCTTCTACCCGCCCCATCACCTCTTCCGGCAACCGGTCGAAATAACCTTCGGGTACCGTGAACGGATTCTTTTTTTCGTATTTGTTCTCAAAATTTTCCATCTGCTGCTCCTTTTATTGCACTACAAAGCCAAACTGTCCGTAATGCGCATATCCTCCTCAATTTTTTTCACAGCATTGTGATAAGTTGCTTTCAACGTCCCTACCGCCACATCCAACACGTCCGCAATATCCTCGTAAGTCATGTCGTCAAAATACTTCATGTTAAAGATCAAGCGCTGCCGCTCCGTCAAACGCAAAACCGCCTTTTGCAACTCCAATTGGATTCGGTCTCCGCTAAAATAGACATCGCTTTCCAGCGTATTCTCCAGCATTTCGGTGATCTCCGTAGAATATCCATGCACTTTTCGCTTTTTTTCGTTCAAAAAGTTCAGGGATTCATTCGTAGCGATCCGGTACATCCATGTATAGAGTTTCGCCTCGTACCGGAACTCCGCCAATCCCTGCCAAACCTTTACAAACATATTTTGCAGGATATCGTTGCTGTCTTCGTGATCCAGGACAATCTTACGAATGTGCCAATACAATTTTTCGCTGTACCGGTTCACCAACAAACGGAAGGCATCCTCTTTTCTTCCCTGAACATGAAATAACTCTATGATCTCTTTATCACCGTTGTCCATCCGATATGGTTGACCTGTTCCACTTTCCGTATGACAAATTCATTTCGCGAAGGTTTAGAGCTTATTTGAAAATTTCCCCCCCTCGCTCCCACATACTGGAAGTCAGTTGCGAGAAACGATCTATTTTCCGCAAATAGAAGGCCCAAAGGATACTGGAGCGCAACATACAGGGACCCTGATAAGCTACAGCGGGCCCCCGGTAGTACTTTTTAAGTTGCCTGAACTCCCGGTAAGCTCGGGCTATCGCCCGGGCATTGGCAAACTCCCCTTTTAGAAGAAAAAGCATCCGGGCCGACAGATCCATCAACCAGCGGACCGGAAAGATCCTGCACCACCGGGCGGGAGTCGTATTTTTATACAGCGTCAGTAAACTGTTCCGGTAATTCAAAAACAACTTGCCGGGATGGTTCATCGGCAGGGTTCCCCCTCCTAAGTGATAAACGACACCGGCAGGCGCCACCTTCACGCTATATCCGCTGTTCCGGAGCCGCCAACAGAGATCAATCTCCTCCATGTGGGCAAAAAAACGCTCGTCCAATCCTCCGGCCTCCAGATACAGGGCGCGACGAATACAAAAAGCGGCGCCGGTACTCCAGAACACCTCCGCCTCCTCATCGTACTGACCCGCATCGGTTTCCGTAACACCAAGAATCCTTCCCCGACAAAAAGGGAAACCGTACCGGTCTATATACCCCCCGCAAGCGCCGGCATACTCAAAACGGCCCTTATCCCTGTACGACCGGATCTTCGGTTGAACCGCCGCCACGTGCAGATCCCTGTCCAACAGGCAAATCAACGGTTCCAGCCACCCTTCCCCCGTCTCCACATCACTGTTCAGCAACACCACGTATTCGCTGTTTACCTGCGCCACCGCCCGATTATATCCTCCGGCATAACCGTAGTTCTCCTCCAGAGAGAGGAGCCGAACTCCTGGAAATTCCGTCGCCAGCAATGCCAGGGAAGCATCGGACGAATGGTTGTCGGCAACCACAATCTCCGCCAGCAACGGATCGGTGTGACGAATAACGGAAGGCAGGAACTCCTGCAACAACTTCTCCCCGTTCCAGTTCAGGATAAGTACGGATACCCTGGGATTACTCCCGGGCCCCTTCGTTTTACTTGCCGGATCGTTCATATTTTTTCCCGCTTGTGTTTCCAGCGTTTGTGCGACCACAACCAATATTCCGGGTGCTCCCGGATCTGTTGTTCCAAAAATTGCATGTACATCCGGGTCAATTCACCCGGCGCCAACTTCTCCGGTTCCTCGCACAGTTCCACAAATTCCACTTTGTAATACCCTCTTCGGATCTTCCTCATATAGAGCGAAATCACCGGAAGCTTCAATTGGGTAGCTATTCGCTCCGGCCCCAACAGAACAGCCGTATCCCGGTGCAGGAACTCCATCCAAAAACTCAGGTTCCCGGCACTGGGAGTCTGGTCTGCAATAAAAGCCGCCAAAAACAGGCGCCCGGCTCTCCGGTTCGACACCAAGCGGCGGAACGCATCATTTTTAGGCATCGGAACTGCCCCGAAACGCGAACGGATCTGGAGCATCATCCTATCGAATACGCGGTTGTGTATCGGTTTGTACAGGGTCAGGTAGTCGATATCCGTTTCGGTCCAAAGAGCATAGGAAGACATCCACTCCCAATTCCCCAAGTGGCCGGTCACCCCGATCACACTTTTTCCCCGGTCGTAATACCGCTGCAGAATATCCGTCCGTTTAAAGACGCAACGGCGCCGGATAGTCTGTTCCGACAAGTGCATCAGGGCGTAAATCTCAACAAAAACGTCGCACAGGTGGCGGTAAAACTTCTTTTCGATCTTCCGGATCTCCCCGATCCCTTTTTCCGGAAAAGAACCGCTCAAATTGTTCCGGACCACCTTCCGCCGATAACGCACCACATAATACAGCAACAGGTACAACAAATCCGAAAAGAGATAGAGAACCCGGAGCGGAAGAAGGCTTAGCAACCAAATCCCTCCGTATGCCAGGTATGACAGTAGCGTACTCATAACGGGCAAAGATACGCGCTTTGATACGGAAAAACAATCGGCTCGAAATATTTTCTCTTTTCATAGCCATCTAAACCAAAAATAAGATACTTTCGTACAAGAAAGCGAAACAGACAGCAGTTTTATTTCAAACAATATTTATGATTGATTTTAAACCCATTACGGTTAACGATAAGCAAATCATCACTTCTTACACCTTTTCTTACGCTCCCCGGGACTGCGATTTCTCGTTCAACAACCTGTGTTCCTGGCACTTTCTGAACGAAAGCAGCTACGCAGTAATCGACGGTTTTCTCTGTATCCGTTTCCGGATGCCGAACGGCCGGCCGCTCTTTTTACTGCCGTTGGGAAAAGGAGACATGCTCTCCGTATTGCACCGGCTGGAAGAAGAAGCCCTGCAAGAGGGGTTTCCGTTTTACCTACAGGGCACCACACAGGAACTCAGGGAGATCTTGGACAAAAGCTTCCCGGCCCTGTTTCGGTACACCGTATACCGGGATTACGCCAACTACATTTACCGGCGGCAGGATCTGGTAGAATTGAAAGGGAAGAATTACCAGCCCAAAAGGAACCACATCAATAAATTCAAAAAAGAGTACCGGTACGAATACACGTCGTTAACGCCGGAGCTGATACCGCTCTGTTTGGAGTTCGAAGCCAACTGGAAAAAAAGCCATCTGCAATTGGAACAGGAGAGTTTGGCAGCGGAAGAAGAGGCCATTCGCTTCTCCCTGCAACACTACGAGGCGCTGGACCTGGCCGGAGGCGTCCTGTGGGTGGAGGGAAAGATCGCCGCTTTTACATTCGGTTCCCGGTTGACAGCCGATACTTTCAACGTCAACATCGAAAAAGCCGACATTTACATCGAAGGGGCCTATACGATGATCAACCGGGAATTTGCCGCCGGTCTTCCCGATGACTATCTCTATCTGAACAGGGAAGAAGATTTGGGAATTCCGGGGCTCCGACAAGCCAAACTCTCGTACCATCCTGCCATCCTGCTGGAAAAGTGCATCGCTCAAAAACAGCTTCTTACAAAAAGAGAAAGGTATGAAGGAAGAGGTCTGCCGGCTGTGGAAAACGTGCTTTGACGATCCGGAGGAATTCGTTTCCTTCTACTTTGACAAAGTATACCGGCCCGAAAATACCCGGGTGGCCCGGGAAGGGGGAAAAATCGTTTCGGCCTTACAGATGCTTCCCTATCCGATGACCTGGTTCGGAACGGAAACGCTCGTTTATTACATCTCCGGAGCCTCTACCCTTCCGGAACACCGGGGAAAAGGGACCATGAAAAAACTGCTGACGGAATCATTCGGAGAAATGCATACCAGAAACGGTATGTTCAGCATCCTGATCCCCCAGGAGGAGTGGCTGTACCATTACTACGCCCGGTCGGGCTATGCACCTGTCTTTGCGTGTACGCCCGAATGCTGCGAATTTCCCTCCGTCGTTCCCTCCCCTGTTGTGGAGAAACCCGGCTTTCCGGCGTGCCTCCGGGAGGCTTCCGCACTGTACGCCTTTTTCAACCGCGAAATGCGGAAGCGGCCGAATTGTGTCCAGCACATGGAAACGGATTTCACATGGATACTGGAGGATCTTTACCTGTCGGAAGGCCGGCTGTTTGTATTCCGGGAGCCGGACGAAACGATCGGCGGAATGGCATTCGCCCGTCCCGGCCGGGAAGCGACGGAAGTGCCGGAGATCCTGTACCGGACCAAAGAGATCAAAGACGAACTGTTAAAGAGCATCGGCAGCCATTGGCCCGGCCGGCGCATCGACTGCTGCCTCCCTCCCGGAAACGAACCGCTCCTTACAAGAGGCATGGTCCGAATCCTGAACGCTCCCCAAGCATTGAGAATATATGCGGAAAAACACCCGGAAACAAATTTCCTGCTGGAACTCCGGGATCCGCTGCTGCCCGCAAACAACGGTTGGTTCCGGCTCCGAAACGGGTTCTGTCACCAGTTGGTTGAAAACGCCGAAAAACCCGATTCCCGAATGGAGATCGGAGAGTTAGCCGGTTTTCTGTTTCCCCGGCCCGCTTGTATCAGCCTGATGCTGGAGTGAAATACCCGATCATACCCATTTAAACAAAACGACAATGTTCCTGAAACTGTTTTTTCTTGTACTTATCCTGACAACCATAGCGTTGGCCGGCTTAGGCATCGGCATGCTGATCCGCAAAAAAGGAAAATTTCCGGAGACCCACATCGGCCGCAACCAACAGATGAAAGAACGGGGCATTCACTGCGCCAATACCACCGACGCCCTCGAACGCCGCAACTACCGTCCTGTGAAACCACAGAAACAGGAAAGAAAAGAGGAGGAAGAGTCTGTTTAAACGCAATCAGACCGGATAACGCCTGTTTTTCTCTTCCATGTTCTCCAAAACTTCCACGTACTTAGCGGCTTCGTATTTTGCCATGGGCAGGTCGTGCAACAGGCAGGTCCCGCAATCTTTCGGCGTGGTGCCGGGCACCTCTCCCTCAAAATTCCGGACAAACCGGAATGCATCCAGCAACACCCCTTCAACATCTTCCGGCTGGAGATCCCCTTTTACCAACAGGTAATTTCCGGTAGCGCATCCCATCGGCCCCCAATAGATAATCCGCTCTTTCCACGTATCATTGTTGCGTAGCCAGGTGGCTACCAAATGTTCCAGGGTGTGCAATGCGCCGGCCCCCAACACCGGCTCCCGGTTCGCTAATTTCATCCGGACGTCAAAAGTAGTAACCGTTTCCGACCCGATCCGGTCCTTGCGGGAAACGTAGATTCCCCGCTCCAAGCGCAGGTGGTCGATGGTAAAACTCGGTATTTTTTCCATATCAGTTGAGTGAAAGGTGGGTTAATAAAGTTCGAACGATCTCAAAAGTAGTACCCGGCGCCTGTTGCCAGAAGTTATTGTATTGCGCTGAGTGGCCCTCCACACCGGGGGTGTCACTGATGACGCGGAAACTCAGAAAAGGCACGGAGTAGAGGTAGCATACCTGGGCGATGGCGCCTGATTCCATGTCAACGGCCAAACCATCCGGAAAGGTCGCTTTGATCTGTTCCAATTCGGAACGGTCGGTGATAAAACGGTCTCCGCTGCATATCAGGCCGCCTTTCAGTCGGCCCGGCAACTCCATCGCCTGCCGGTAGAGCCGCAGATCACCGGCATATACGGGCGGAAATCCCTGCACCTGTCCCGGTTGGTTCCCTTCCCCGCACCAAACGTCGTGGTACGCCACTTTCCGGCCCACCACCACATCCATTACCTGCAACGACCGGTCTATTCCACCGGCTACCCCTGTACTGATCAGGCAATCCGGGGCAAAGTTCCGGATCAGTTCCACCGCCCCCACGGCGGCACATACTTTGCCGATACCGCTACGGGCCACTACGACTGTTTTTCCGCCCACAGTACCTTCCCCAAAGACCATTCCGGCTATTTTTTTCTCCTCGCCGTGCTCCAGCAACCGGCGGACCAGTCCGTACTCAGACTCCATGGCTACCATAACTCCTATCTTCATCTGTCTGGTTCTCAAAAAATGATACATCCCTTACGGTCTTACAAAAGGATTGCTGCTCTTTTCACGGCCGATCGTCGTAGTCGGGCCGTGTCCGGGGATTACCCGCGTCTTTTCGTCCAATACGAAGAGTTTGGCGCGAATAGAATCCAACAACTGCGCAGTGTCCCCGCCGGGCAGATCAGTACGCCCGATGCTGCCGGCAAAAAGGGTATCGCCACTAAGCAGCAGGTGCTCCGCTTCGTGATAAAAACACAACCCGCCGGGCGTATGGCCGGGCGTAGCGATCACCCGCAACTCCGTATGCCCGAAAGCGACCATATCCCCCTCCTTCAAATAGGAACCCAAGGCAGGCGGTGCACTCACCCCTTTCATACCGAAGCGGACAGCGTGTTCCGGCACACAGGCAAGGAGATATTCGTCCTCCTTCGCCGCCCGGGAAAGCAACCCAAAACGCTCCTTCACAAAGCGATTCCCCAGAATATGGTCAATGTGCAGGTGGGTGTTCAGCAACACAACCGGGGTCAGTCCCTGCTCCCGAAGAAACGCCGATAACACCTCCTCTTCGGCCAGTGTATAACAACCGCAATCCACAATAGCCGCTTCGCCGGTTTCATCATACAAAAGGATCGTACTCTCCCGGAACGGATTGTTTACAAACAATTCTATCTTCATGTTCTTCCTGTTTACTGGGTCAATGTATAGCGGACGCTTAGACCGAAATTGGTATTGGTGGTCGGAAACGACAGGGAGACATACGGCGTATTCACCACCCGGTCGTAAAAGAGACGCAGGTTCAAGCGGTTATTAAACGTATAGTCCGCCGACAACTTGATGGTTTGCACCTCCTGCCCGGCCGTCAACTGGTCCACCGCTTCGGAGATCCGGCGGATAATGGTATTGTTCCGGCGAAGCGAGTAATCGCACTGGACATTGATGCTGTTATCCAACTTCTTACTATTCAAAAACATCGGCAGATTCGCAAATCGGTAGCCAACCCCCACCACCAGCTCATTGCTGGACGTTTCAGAGACCTGCGCATTGACCAGATTCAGGTTTACATTCCGCTGTCGGTTGATATCAAAACGGGTAGTCAAGTCATTTATCCAAACCATGTCCATGCTGATCAAGGGATTAAACTGTTCGTTCAGGGAAACCGTATTTACATCGAATTTCGCCATCCAATTCCCCTGCATATCCCGGATAGAGGCCAAACCGTCCTGCTCTTCGTATTTCAGATTGGAGGAATAGGAACCAATCGTATATTTACAGGTGTATGCGTGGTTCAGAGAGAACGACTTAAACACCTTTTTCATAAACGGAATATCCATCATACCGGTATATGCAAGCCGCCAATTCGGACGCATCATCAGGATCTTGGGGATCAGCCCGGAGTACTCCCCGACCCCATACGCCCGGTTAAAAGCGGAAATGAGCACCTCCTGGGAGGTCGGCCCGTACCCTTCGTAAAAACCGGTCTGTTTGCCCTCCTCCTCCAAAGCATGCTCCTGATATGTTTCGCCGTACCGCTCCTGCGCCATCTGTTCCGAAACGGCTTTCCGGTGCTCCAGAAACTCTTCGTATACCTTCGCCGACGAACCAACGTTGTTCCCCACTTTGAAAAAGGCCGATTTCAACGCCATCGTCGTCATGCTCAAACTTCCGGTCTGTACAGCATTCATCGAGCTGAAATGCTCCCCATCGTATACCAAATATTCGCTGCTGTTCCGGGAACGCATTCGATTAGCAGTCAGGTTGATCTGTAATTTTTTCACCGGTTCGAACCGGGCCCGGAGGTAGATGTTTTGCGTATAGTCCATCAGATAGGGACTGTTCAGGGTAGTATCCGTCGTAACCCATCCCTTCTCTGCCGCCCGGAGACCGAAATTCTTGCTTTGCCCCCCAAACAGAAAAGAGAAGCCGGGAGCCGAGCTGCCATTGTAACGTTGCTGCCCCAACCAACGGGCTTCCGGAAGGAACCCGGGCAAGGTAGTACCGCGGTCTTCCGCATACGAGATGTTGATGTCTTTCAAACCGGTCACAATGCCCAACAGAAAGCGGCCGACTGCTCTCACACCGGAACCGGCCGGATTTTCCGTACCGGTGATGAGTACTTTGGCAACCTCCATGTCCTGCGACGGTGTAACGCGCACTTTATTTTTACCGATGGTCTCAAAACCCGCGTTCAACTGCTCACCGGTAGACGACTGCAGGCGTACCCGGATGTCGCTCGTTTTCAGTTTGTGGTTGATCGTAAAACTTCTCCCTTTTCGCACCCGTTCCACCTCCGTATCAAAATTGACGGTCTTCCCGTTCCGTCGCGGCCGGTTACTCAGCAGGTCCCGGATCAGTTTCGACTTATTGTACAGCGAGGAGAGTGAAAAATTCCCGCTCAGTTGGAGGGTGTTCCGGTTCCGGATCACGTTCCCGTGCCGGGTAGAATCGTCTGTGAGCGCCCCGGCCTGCCAATCGTAATTGGTGCCGTACATCGTCTCTACCCCGATCCAGTTCAGCCCCGGCAGTTTGTCTACCGGCACCCGGTAGCGGATGTTCAGGTCTTGGTGGTAATTTACCGGCCGTCCGCCGTCCAGAATGTTGTGCCAAACGGTATCCTTCCACTCCTGGTAGCGGTCGGGATCGCGGTTCCGGTCGACAATGCCTTCCGGCTCATCGATACGCGATTGCGCCGACGCCAGAAAATCAAGCGACAGGTTTTTGGTCAGGTTGAATTTGAGGGCGTAATCTCGGTTCCACATAAAATTCTTATCCACTGTTGGCTCAATCAGCATGTCCGGATTGTCTAAATTCCGCAATTTGATCTCCCGGTAAGTACGGGTAATGTCCGACGTGAAGGAGACCATCGACGGCAGATAATAGAAATTAAAATCTTTCAGGATCCGGAGATAGGGAGAACGGAGCGACTGGGAATTTTTAAACGGCTCCACCAAATTCGGCATCCCATTGTAGACATAACTGAGCAATCCGCGGTAATTCTTATCCAGGTCCCGTTCGGTGTTCACATTCCGGGAGAACACCTTGTTGTAGGAAAAGGTCAGGTTCAGGTTGGAAATATCCAACAACCTCGACTTACCGTCTTTGCTGGCAATACCGATGTTCGTAAAGTTCAGGCTCCGCCGTTCGGTGTAATCTTCCGCACTCCGCCGGATGGAATCGCGTACATGGGCGCTCTCCGCATTGTCCAACGCCAGATCAAGCGGTACATCCGTGTCCAACGGATCGTACTCCGGCAAGGTGGTCTGGCGGGAATAGGCGTAGTACATCGGCAAGCGAACCCGCCACTTTTCCGGAAAAAACTTACCGAACTCCACGCTGGTCGAAAAGTCAAGGGAACGGAAATCCTCCCGGGCGATCTGCGAGGCGCGCTGTTCGATGCTTCCAAAGCCGGGCGTCATCCGGCTACCAGCAAAGGTTACCGTCGCTATGTCGGCCAGTTTGGCTGTCATCCGCACATTGGCAGCCCACCCGCCCTTGGTGTCGAAATCCGACAAACGCAACTCATTCACCCAAACCTCAGCCGACCGTTCGCCTTTTCCGCCCGAAGCGGATTCCGGATTCCGGACGCCGATCAGCACGCTCCGAATTTCCGCCAGGCTCGGTTTTCCTTTGATTTTGACGATGTGCTTCATCATGTCGGAATTGGAAACCTCTCCCAGTTCGGCCACCGTCCGCTCAAACACCTCTGTCAGGTTCACCTCCGTTCCCTCCTGGCGGGCGCCAGCCGAGCGCTGCTGTTTGATCTTCTGCAACAACTGCAACGGCAAGGCCACTTTATTGACAGCCGGCCATACCCCCAACCGCCCCTGTTCGTCGTCCATATAAAAACCGGGAGGGGTCAGGGCTAACGGGATCTCGTATTCGTAGTAGTTGTTGAGGTGATCGTTCCCCAACCGCAGGAAAAGCGTCAACTCTTCATTCGCTACCGGATACCCTTCAATCGCTTCCGCATGGACATCCATCAAGAGAGTTTTGTAGCGGAGCATATCGTAGAACATATTGCGGTACACCGCCTTGGCATCTCCCTCTTCCAGGTTGATCACCTTCAACAACATCGCCTGTTCGTTTAATACCCGGAGTTGCGGGTTGGTCGCATCAACCACCCGCTGGATGCCCGGAGGCATGACGTAATTGACCGGCTCTTTGCTGGCGTTCTCTTCTAAGTTAACTACCGAAACGTCAAACACCGCCTGATCGCTCCCCGCCAGTTGCCCATCCACCTTTCCTTCAAACTTCCGCCAATTATCGCGCACCAGGTCCAGGCTGGCCAGACGCAAAATGATACTGTCCTGAAAACCCTTCATCACCATCCGCATAAAACGGATGGACTTAAAGTCGTTGATCTCTCCGTACGATCTCCTGTCCGCAGCATTCAACGGGATGCGTACCTGGTACCATTTTACCTCTTCCGTCGTCCCGTTAGGCAACTCCACGGCTGCCGTCTGGATATCCGTAATAAAATTGTGCCCGATCCGCATATCTTCGGGACGCAAGCTCAGTTTGTACCGGAAAAAGGATTCCGTTTCGTTCAGAGTATTGTCATTGTTGATGTCCTCCACGTCGGGCAGATTGGTGGCCGCCGTTGCGTAGGACTCCGGGGACATATCCGTAGTCGGGGAGTTCCCTTCCGTACCGTTGTACCGTTTGTACCGCTCCAGGATCGGTGTCTCCTGCGCATCGAAATCGGATCCGCGGAAATAGTGGTAGTTATCTCCGGCCGGATCGTTCCAAGCCCGCCGGTACACCTCCGAATTTTCTCCGAACCGGTTCCGCAACTCCGCCAAATAGGCGGCAAAATAGGTCCGTTCCTCTTCGTCGTTCAAGCCGTCTAATCCGACATCCTGAAAGCGGCGGGATTGGCTGTTGTTGTCAAAACCGTTTACCACGGCCTGTACCGTCGGGATACGCCCCCATTCAGTCGAATCCACATTCACGACAGTTGCCGAAACCGGTAAACCGTTTTCAAAAGATTTCCGGCCGTCCCGGAGAATATCTTCAGATATATTTCCCAGATCCAAATACAAATCTCCTCCCTTATGATCGGGTTCATACACAAACGGATCAAGCATCCACATCTCAATATACTGCACATTGGCCGCTTCGAAATCATTGGTCTGTACGGAGCGGATCATCCCACCCCAGCGGGAGGCCGGATCATTCAGGGTTCCGTCCGCATTGAGCCCGCCGGAATAGCTTCCGGGAAGCGCATCAAAGTTGTAAGCCCCTTTCTCTTTGGGATAGTAAGCGAGGGAGAGGGCCGGAACGATGTTCACATCCCCAACGGCCAGGTCTTTGTTCGGAAAGAGTTCTGTCTGCCGGATCTCCCGCACAAAATGGTTGGAGCGCTGCTCCCGGTCTGTCCGGATGTGTCCCGGCGTAGCCGACGACATCCGGTAAAAAAGCGGATCCACTACATACCAAGTCATCCGGGCCCGGTTAAAACCGCTGGCGTGGTCGTCCGTCAGCTTTCCTTCCGGAAATTCGTCATCCTGCGGCGTAGAGGCTAATTTCCACTGGGTCACCGACTTCATATCGTAGGACATTTTGCTCCCTTCGAAATCATCAATGTAAGCGTTTCCGCCCGCCCCCTTGTTTACACCGGGCTTGAATTGGGCAAATTCGGCATCAATATTCAGACGCGACTTCACTTTGGTATTTACAAAGGGTAATTTATCCACCAAGGTGGTCAGGAAACCGGACTCCGTATTGTAGGAGGCATTCAGTCCCCAAATGGTATTGGAGATCGGCTCTTCTCCAATATTGACTTTGTGGGTGAACGGCTTTTCGTTCATGTGCATGATCGTAGCCCCCAGGCTGAATTTTTCGTTGAATTGGTAGTTGAAGTGTGCACCTACCAACGAACGGGTCTGCATTCCGAGTATATCCCGGTTTTCACTCTTCACGGTAATAGGAGTGCCGGATTCCAGCAACGCCTGGTTGATAATCCTGACCACCCCCATTGTATACTCCACAATATAATCGATGTTCTCCGTCAACTCCACACCCCCGGCCAGCACCTTCACAGAGCCCTGGGGCACATCCCCGCCGCCCAGCGAGATCTCCGAAGAGGAGGAGGACTGGTAATTTCCTTTCAGGTAAAACTTATTCTTTTCGGCGTTCTTTTCAGCATCGCTCTGGGTCATCGTATAGAGCTCCTCAAACACATACTCTCCGGCAGAGGGATCGTCTATTTTCGTCCGCAAATAAGATCCGAAAGGTTCCAGCACCGGAAAGGCGATCCGTCCCCTCGACGGAAATACCGTGATCCCTTCTACATAGTCAAATCGTCCGTCCGGCGTGGCATCCTGCTGCGAATTCAGGCGGTCCAGGTTCAGGACTGAGAGCAGAATTTTGTCTTTGATCTTACCGGCCGGAACGTAATTCACCTTGGTGCCCGCCTTGTCGTTCTGATATAAAATATCCAGCACAAAATCGTCCGGTTTCAGGTTGTAGCTCCCGATGTTGTAAATATTTTTCATCATCAGGTTCCAGGTCGGCATTGCAGGGCTTTGGGTAGTGCTGCGCAGCATTTTCACGTACAATGCAGAAGGTGCTGCGTGGGCATTGGAGGTCAGTTCCCCCACCGTAAACAGCTCTCCGCGAACCGTATATTCATAAGCCACAGCCAGCACTTCATCCGTATTCAGCGCCTGATTCAGGGAGATATACCCCAATTGCGCATTCAGCACGTATTCGGAAGGGTCCAGCAAACGGGCATTCTCTATCTTCTCGTAATCCCAGGCGGAAAGAAAACCCGGCAAATAGGTCGAAAAAGTAGTGGTCACCTGATTGATGTCCCGGATCGCATTCAGCGGCGCCGCATCCAACTGTCCGTACAGTGTATTGCGCCGGTTGTCGGGATAGCTCCCTCCCAATCCCTGTACTACGGCAGTATTGGAGATATCTCCGGCTATTTCCCCCAGATCGGTAAACGCCACAATGTTCCGGGCCTGTTCGAAATTGGAAACCTTATTGGTTACCCATACCTCAATCTTGGTAATGGTTACCCCGCTGTTGATAATGGGCAGTTTGGCCAGCGCTTCGTCGTAATGTTTTCGAAAATAATTGGATAAAAAGAAGTGCCGGTTCGCTTCGTAATTGTGGGCAGACAATTCAAACTCCTGCTTCTGCGCTCCCTTGTCCAGGTGGATCACCGAAGATTCGCTCTTCTGCTGGGTGAAGATAGAGGAGACCGAAAGCTTCCCGAATTGCAGGTCTGTCCGGAACCCCCAGAGGTTCTGTCCGCCCGTGATCAGCGTTCCGGGCAGGGGCAGGGAGACATTTCCCGCCTCCACTTTTTTGATAATATTGTCCTCTTTGCCTTCGTAGTGCAGTTTCAACATGTTTTCAAAATCGAAGGTTGCATCCGTGTTGTAGCTCCACTCCAAATTGATTAGGTCACCGATATTTCCGTTGATGTTGAACTGGATCTTTTCATCAAAGTCCAAGGTTGTCGTCTTCCTCAGGTCCACCGGCAAAGTCGGATTGTCCACCTTGCTGGTCTTGGCCCCCAGGGTCAACTCCACCGATCCCTGCACATTGATCCGTACCTGGTTCACCCCGAAAATAGGGCTCAGTATCTTGTCCAGAAACTGCAATTGGGAAACCAGCTCTTTGAAATCGTATTGGTCACCTTCCTGGCGCTGCCGTCTGTTGTATTCATACAAGGAGAGCCGGTTCTGCGACCGGACATATTCATCCAAGGTGATGGAATAGGGCCGGGAATAGTTGTACTTTCCCCCTACCAACTTCATGAATATGTAGCGCTTTGTAACAGGATCGTACACAACAGAATCCGTCACGTTGGAAGGCGGACTCATAAACAGCGGGGAGGGCGGGATATCGGTCCGGATGTCGCGATCTGTCCCTTCACGGATCGGAAATCTCAGGCTGTCTGCCGCCGGACGGATGGCTCCGGACGCTGAAAAGCCTCCCAACACTATGAATAGCAGAATGAAAAAAAATCGCATCATCACCTGTATTTCCCGGTTCTATCAGCGACGGTTTACCGTCAAAGCTGCTTCAAAGCCAACTTGATCAACTCCTCTACCGTGCTCACTTTCCCTCCGGCTGTGATTTTATCCAACACTTTAGAAGCCTGAGCTTTGGCAAATCCCAACATAACCAAAGCAGACAATGCCTCCTCTTTGAACGTGCCGGCAGAAAAAACAAACTCTTCGGCCGATCCGGATACTCCCACTTTGTCCTTCAGCTCGATGATCACCCGCTGAGCGGTTTTTAACCCAATCCCTTTTACGCTTTTTATAGCGTTCACGTTACCGGTCAAAATGGCGGTTGTGATTTCATCTACCGTCATAGAGCTCAACATAACGTTGGCCGTGTTGGCGCCGATCCCGGAAACCGATATCAACAACTTGAAAAGCGCCCGCTCCTCCTTTGTGGCGAAGCCATACAGCAGATGGGCGTCTTCCCGCACGATCTGATGCACCCAGAGCCGTATCTCCGCCTGTTGCGCTATCCCGGAATAGGTATTTACGGAGATGTGGAGATGAAATCCGACCCCTCCGCAATCCACTACGGCATAGGCAGGTGTCGCTTCCACCAATTTTCCCTGTATGTATTCGTACATGGTATTTGCAATTAAACCGGTAACCGGGTCATCCCCTGAAACCGATGATTTCTCTTACTTCCCGGATGGTCCGGGCGGCACTTTCGCGGGCCCTCTCCGCCCCCGTCGCCGCCACCCGGTCCATGTAAACCGTATCGGAAACAACCCCCAGGATTTTCTCCCGGATAGGAGACGTAAAGGCAACGATATCCTCGGCCAACTGCTTTTTCAGATCACCGTAGCGGATGGCACAGGTATTGTACCGATCGTTGAAATAGTTGTACGTATCTGCAGAAGAGACGATCTTCAACAAGGTAAAGAGGTTTTCAATCGCTTCCGGTTTGGGACTATCCGGCACGGTGGGGCCGCTGTCAGTCACCGCCTTCATCACCTTTTTCCGAATAGTGTCCGGATCATCTGCCAAATAGATCGCATTCCCTTCCGATTTTCCCATTTTCCCCGAACCGTCCAACCCCGGCACCTTCGTCGCCTCGCCAGCAAAAGAGTAAGAAGCAGGCTCCGGAAAATAGTCCACCCCATAAATCGTATTAAAACGGCGGGCGAATTTCCGGAGCATCTCCATGTTCTGCTCCTGGTCCTTGCCGACAGGCACCTTCACCGCTTTGTGTACGATCACATCAGCCGCCATCAGGGTCGGATAGGTCAACAGGCCGGCGTTTACATTATCCGGCTGCGTACGGGCCTTCTCCTTGAAAGAGGTCACCCGCTCCAATTCGCCAAGATAAGCATTCATATTGAGGTAGAGGTATAATTCCAGCACCTCTTTCACATCGCTCTGTACATAGATGGCCGCTTTTTCCGGGTCTATCCCGCACGCCAGATATTCGGCCAGGATCTTCCGGACATTGGCGGTAATATCTCCCGGTTTGGGATGTGTTGTCAACGAATGCCAATCGGCTATAAAGAAAAAACAGTTGTACTCTTCCTGCAGTCTTAAAAAATTCCGGATCGCACCGAAGTAATTTCCCAGATGCAAATTTCCCGTCGGCCGGATCCCGCTGACAACAATCTCCATTTTATTGATTTTTATATGCAAAGATACGTTTTTATTAGACTTCTATTTCCGCTTTTTTCACTTTTTTCGATTTTCCGGAGCGGGAAAAGCCGGTGCTTTTTAACAGTTCCGACCTTTGGTAAAAAATAATTAATAATACGTGCGTTTTTTTGGCTTTCTTTTCGCTATATTTGAAGCGCTAAAATCTAAATTAAACTCAAGGAAAAGATGGAAGGATACGAAAAAAAAGAAGGTATGGAACTGAATGATAGGGAAGAAATCTATTCCAAAGCTGTGCGTGCAGGAAAAAGAACTTATTTTTTCGATGTAAAGGCAACCCGGAACAATGATTACTATTTGACTATTACAGAGAGTAAAAAGAAATTTGATGAAAGTGGGGCTCAGAATTTTGAAAAGCACAAAATTTTCCTGTATAAGGAAGATTTCGAAAAATTCAGCGAAGGGTTGGAAGAAGCGGTAGATTATATCAAAGCGACCATTGGAGATATCGTAGAGGCTACACCGTCCACATCTGTAGTAAAGAGCGAATTTGACGTCGACTTCGATCAAATTTGATCTCTATCTAAAAAGAAACAAGGGGCTGTCTTTACGCAGCCTCTTTTTTTATGATGTCTCTCCGATTACCTGCAAATAAAACAGAAAAGGCTTGCAATTGCTTGCAAGCCTCTGATCTTCATGTAGCGAGAGGCGGGCTTGAACCGCCGACCTCATGATTATGAATCATGCGCTCTAACCAGCTGAGCTACCTCGCCATGAAAGACCGCAACATGTTGTTGCGGTCTCTCTTCTAAATTCGGCGTCTTCCTACTCTC
>DBDA01000018.1:46669-46873 GCA_002293375.1 Odoribacter sp. UBA944 | reverse complement strand
TAATATTAGATGTATTTTTAATGTATTATAAAATATTATTGACATTTATATTTAGAATATTTGAAAATTTTTCTTAAATTGCAGAACTAAACTAACTTAACTAATTCAATTTAAGAAATGAAAAAACGACATTTTGGTTTCACTCAGCAATTGACTCTTTACGTCTTACTGGCCATTCTGATCGTATCGATGTCTGTTTTTCTC
>DBDA01000018.1:0-46663 GCA_002293375.1 Odoribacter sp. UBA944 | reverse complement strand
GCAGGCAAGCCTGCTGAGTGATGGCATCGTAAAGAGGCTCGAAAGTAAAATCTTCGAACTGGAACGGGTTCCGAAGAGTATCTTTGCCTTGTTGGGAAAGATGGATAGCCATGCGGAAAATGAGCTTCCTTTGAGAGTGTTGAACAGTTATCCTTATTTGAATGCCTGTAGGATCTACACTGATCCTGCTGTACCGGAGCAGTACGGTTGTCAGGAAGCGTACTGGGAAAATCGCCGGATTTGCCGGAAACAAACCGATCGTCGGATAGATACTGCCGGTATTGTTCGCAGAACATCCGCTGTCGGCCTTTGGCGGTTGAAGTATTTCAATCCGGATAGTATCCTGCTCTGTTACAGCGAACCTTTTCTGTCTGCCGGAAATCCTCAGAGCCTGAAGTTTATAGAAATGGAGATCCAGGTAGACCGCTTGTTGGGTTTCCTGCAGGAGATCAAACCATTTCATTCCGGATATGCCTTTGTCGCTTCGCACACCGGAGATTGGATAGCTCATCCGGATCCGGCCATAAAAGCGCTGGGATCGGTGGCCCGGTACGTGGAAAAATTCCGGCACAGTGCCTCCTTTCTGCCGGAGTTGGTCAGGAGGTTCAAGAACGGGGATACCGGATACGGTTATTTGGATAAAGACGGGATCCGGCACGGTGTCTATTACACTCCCATCACGTTGTTCAACTGGCGGATGGGAATAATTTCTCCTGTTTCGGAGATCCGCTTTTCCTGCAACCGATTTTGCTTCCTGCTGTCGATCGTTGTACTCATCGGCTCTATCTTTCTGTTCGTCACTGTCTTGTGGATTACCCGGAGGCATATGAGCCCTTTGCGGGATTTCACCGCCAATGTCCGGGCGATCGCGGATGGAAATTGGGATATCGAATTGTCCGACATCCGTTCCACCGCCGAAGAGTTAAACGAGTTGCACAATGCTTTCAAGTACATGCAGCACAACATGCTGGTCTATGTGGATCAGTTGAAAAATACCACGGAGGAGAACGAACGGATGAATACGGAGATTAAGTTGGCGAGAAGAATACAAAACCGTTTCCTTCCTCAACCTGTCATACTTTCCAAGGAAGTCGAAGTACAGGGAAAATTGCAACAATCAAAAAGTGTCGGAGGAGATCTGTACGAATATTTCATCATCGACAACAGACTCTACTTTGCTATAGGAGATGTTTCCGGGAAAGGAGTTCCGGCTGCTTTGTACATGGCTTCCATCATCAAACTGTTCCGGTATGTGGCAGTGCGCGAAAGATCTTCTGCGCAGATATGCAACATCATCAACAACCATATTTGCGATTCCACGGAGGATGACATGTATGTTACCCTGTTCACCGGTATTTTGGAGCTGGATACCGGCGTGGTGACGTTCAGCAATGCCGGACATCCCAATCCGCTTTTGCTCGACGGATCGGGAAACCTCACCTCCTTCTCGGAGGATACGGATGTTCCAGTCGGTATTCTGGAGGATTATAAATACAAAGAGTACTGTTTAACCCTGCATCCGGATAGCAAATTAGTACTTTTTACGGACGGGATTACAGATGCGGAAAGCCGATCAGGTGAATTTTTCGGCAGGCGGAACCTGATCAACAGCATCCGGCAGACCGCTGGGATGCGTGCTAAAGAACTTGTCGAAACCGTTACGCACCGGGTGGCAGAACACATCAAAGGTGCCGAACAATTCGACGACATGACGTTGTTGGTGATTCACTATAAAGCCGGGGAGGAGGTTTGACTTACTCCTGGTCCCGGAGCAGATCGAACGCTTCCGGCCGGAGCAGATCGGGGAGGGAGATACCTCTTTTTTCGAGGCTGATCAACCAGTCGGGAATTTCTTCCCGTTTCAGGGTGTACAACACTTCCCTAAACAGGTCGATTTCTTCCGGAAAGTATTGGTCCGGACGGGTATTCCGGTATCGATCCAACTCTTCGTCCTCATAGTAAAGGATGGTTTCATCTGCTTTTTTCAACCCTTTTTCGCAGATGGCATGCGCTCCGCAACAATCTTTTTCCGGAGTCGGAACTGGAGAAAAGCCGGATTTTTCTTTTTTTGTCCATGAAAGAAAAGTGAACAGGGCCACTGTCACCAGAAGCCCTGCAATGCCTGTTAAAAGCCAGACCATGATTTACTTGTAGAGTTCCTTTTTCAACAAATTCACCTGATTGGTCAATTTTTCAATCTCTGCATCAGATTCGGTTTTCTGTTTCCGGATCCGGCTGAGGCTTTGGGAGGCCTCTTCCAGCTCTTTTTTCAATTTGGCGTTTTCATTGTTGCGGGTTAACAGGTTCCCTTTGGCTGTCTCGATGTCGGTTTTCAATTGTCGGTTTTCCCAATCCAGCTTGTTCTGTACTTCCGAGATCTCCTTTTTCAGCTCATCCCGCTCGTTCGTTATCCGTTTCAAGTTGTTTTCCATGGAGACAATTCGTTGCTCACTGCTTTGAGAGGAGTATTGCATCTGGCTGTTCATGTCGTTGAGATCGGCCTGCAGTTTGGTCTGTTTTCCTTCCAAACTCCGGAGCGTTCCATGCAGTTCGTCTATGGTTTTGTCTTTGGCTGCATTGTTTTCCGTTAATTCGTACCGGACCTTGTTGAAATCATCTTTGGTTTGCTGCAAATTCTTTTCCAACTCTTTGTTCTCTTTTTTCAACTGGGATGCTTCCCGGTCCACCCGGTTCTTGGCCCTGGCGAGTTCGTCGTATTTTTTCTTGGAAACACAGGAGGTCATCAGAGCGAGGATGACCAGGAATCCCCAGAAACAGAAAACACTCTTTCTCATATTGCGTTTTATTCCATATAATTCGTTACTTTTGCAAAGATAGAAATAAAAAACAGATTTTACGTATGAAGCAGAAACTTCTCTTGTCAGTTGTCCTGTTTTGGGGAGTGATGATGTGCGGACAGGCACAGGAAACCGGTAGAATAGAGATCAGAGGTATGATTACGGACGCCTCGACGGGGGAGCCTCTTCCGTTTGCCAATATAGGAGTATTGGGGGAGCCTCTCGGTGTGGCTTCGGATATCAACGGGGAGTTTACCCTGCAATTACCGACCCATACGGCCGATATGCGTTTGCGGGTATCTGTTGTCGGGTATGCGCATGTGGAGATGTCTGTCCGTGAGGCGGCCGGGTCGGCTTGGTTGCAGGTAGCCCTGAAGCCGGTAATATTTACCTTGCAGAGTGCCCATGCATACGCTAAATCCCTGGTGTACGAAAAGATGTTGAAGGATGTGGTGCGGAACATCCCCAAAAACTACCCCTCTCTTCCGTACAATTACGAAGGCTATTTTGAGTATACGGTTTATTCCGGTGATTCCGTGGAGTTTTCCAAGGAGGCGACCGTGAATATATACGACAGCAGAGGATACCACCGGAGCGATGTGCATACGGCCTTCAAAGAGTTGAATTACCGCTTTTCGCAGGTGAGAAGAAACCGGGAAGTAACCTCCGTATTTGACGGACTGAATTATTTCGACGACTTGTTGACGGCCGATGTGGTGCGGCATACCCGGAATGTCCTGGATATCGGGCAATCAAATGAATATGTATTAAGCAGCAAAGGAAAGATTCTGTACGAGGGGGATTCGGTGCAGGTCATTGCTTACGAAGTAAAAAAGCCGGCCCTTTCTACCTCCGGTTCTACTTCGGTTACAGGATTTAGCGGAGAGATTTACATTCATTTGAAAGATATGGCTGTCCTGAAAAATACCATGTTTATCACAGCAGGCGATTTTACCGCATTAGGCCGTAACTTGATCCGGGTGGGAGATACGCCCCGGGAGCAGGTTCGGATGACTGTTACCTCCAACTACAAAAAGGTTTCCGGTTTCTATTTTCTGAGCGGCAGCACGATTCAGTACAGCTACCGGGAAAACGGCAAGGAGGTAAAGGGACGGATGCAATACATCACTACGCGGATCAACAGAAATACTCCGCAGCCTTATACCGGCCGGATGTATTACGAAGATATAGCGACGAACCGGAATTTCTGGAATACTTACTCCACATACTTTCAGGAGTAGTATTTAGAGCTTATCCTTTATAACTGGTAAACAAGTTGTTTGATCGTTTCGGCCCATTCCCGTGGAGTTTTGCTTTTGTCCAAAGATTGCCACGGGATGGGTCGGCCGACCTTAATGGTCAGGAAAGCGTTCTTTTTCCGAAAGGTTTCGCGGGGGAGTAAGATCATCTCCAGATTGGCCCGGATGCCCGTTTTTTTTCTGAGGTTAGCCGTGTTGTAGAAGAGGTTGGAATTTTGTCCGCTGATAAAAAGCGGCACAATCTCCCGATGGTGTTTGACGGCTTCTGTGACAAAATTCTTTTGCCAGGCCGGATCGCAGATCACCCCCTTGGTTTTGCGGCTGCACAATCCGGCTGGGAACATGATGATCTGGGCGTCGGAAGCGTAGGCTTTTTCAATATCCCGGACCGCCTCTTTCGCCTGCCTGCCGTGTTTGTTCACCGGCAGGAAGATGTTGTTCAGGTTCCGCAAGTTCATCAGGAGATCGTTAACCGGGAATTTCAATTCGGGGTAGTAACGCCCCAGAAAAGAGATCAGGGCGATCCCGTCCGGTCCTCCGAGCGGGTGGTTGGAGACAAAAATATACCTTCCTCCGGCGGGTGGCAGGTTCTCTTCTCCTTCTGTCCGAAAGGAGAGGTGCAAGTACTTCATAACGGCGTCGGCAAAATCCAGTCCTTTCCGGTTACCGTATTTTTCAATGAAATCATTGATCTCTTTCAAACAAACCAATCGCTTGATCCCGGAAAAAACAAATCCGGGGATCCAGCGGAACAGTTTGGGATTCTTCTTTTGGAAAATCTCTTCCAAATGGATCGGCTGCAACCTGTCATTCATACGATCTTATCGGGATTTTTTTTGACAAAATCCTTCCAGTTCCGGCTTTTGGCATTGCCGGCGGAGGGGAGGGAGCCTTGCAGGTGGTGGCAGTAGGCAATAGCGATGGCGTCTGTTTCGTCAAGGGTTTCGGAACTGGTATCGATCTCCATGAATTTCCGGAGGAGGAGGGCGACCTGTTCTTTAGAAGCGGTTCCGCTGCCCGTTACGCTCATTTTGATTTTTTTCGGCGCGTATTCAAAGATTGGGATTTCCCGTTGCAGGGCGGCGGAAATAGCGACCCCCTGCGCCCGTCCCAATTTCAGCATAGCCTGGATATTTTTCCCGAAAAATTGGGATTCGATCGCCAGTTCGTCCGGGTGGTAGCTATCAATGACCTGCAGGGTGCGTTGAAAAATCCGTTGCAGTTTCAGGTACGGATCTTCGAGTTTTTCCATGTCTAACACCCCTGAAACCAGTAATTGAGGTTTTTTGTTTTTTCCCGTGGTCCGGATAATGGCGTATCCCATGAAGTTGGTACCGGGGTCGATGCCCATGATCAGTTTTTCCATCGGACTGGTAGTTTACAATTCTGTCAGTATACTGTTGAAACAGAGGTAGCGGTGGCCATACAACGTATGCATCCGTTCCCGGAGGGTGGGCAGGTGGTGTTCCGTAAATGCACGCAGCTTTTCCTCTCCCCGGAATACCAGTTGGAGGGAGTAGTTGGTCCCTTCCGGCTGGTCTACGGAGATGCGGGTGAACAGCATATCTTCCGTCAGGCCGGTGGCGCGGATCTGTAACAGGTACTCTCCTCGGACAAAACCGATCCACTCCTGCTCGGCCGCTTTGTCGATCACGTAGGTGGTGTTGTGGACGATGCGCATCTTTTCTTTGCTTATCAGGGAGTGGCTTTTTCCAATTCGCGATACCGGTTACCGGCTTCCACACTGTATATACTGCCGGGATATTCGGACACCAACTCCCGATAGTGTCGGAGCGCCTCGGGCAGATTGCCTCTTTCGGCTTCCAGTCCGGCCAATCTGAACAAGGCCTCGGCCCGTATGAACGTTTCTGTCGAATTTGTACGGAGTTTTTCAAACAACGTTTCGGCTTCCTCCGTGCGAAAGAGCGACAGCAACAAATTGGCCTTGCTCAAGGTAGCATTGTCCACAATTGCCGGTTGGTCGGAGAGGCCTATCAGGCTGTCCAATCCGGGAATAGCTTCGGCCGTTTTTCCCCGGTAGATGAGATATTCCATCCTGGCCAGTTCCCGGAGCGCTGAATTTTCCTCCTCTCCATCGTAGTGCATGTTGATAAAGTGGCTCATGCGGATGGCGTCGTTGGCGGTCAATTTGGTGGTGGAGCCTTTCAGGGCGTCGAATTGCGCCTTGGCCCATTCTAAATCTCCGGCATAATATGCTAAGAAGGCTTTTTTCAATTTGGCTTCGTAGCCGATGTCGTTGTTCGGATTGGCTTTTTCGATCTGGGTGTAGAGGATCACGGCCTCCCAGGCGTTGTCCATGTAGGCCAGCAGATCGGCCCGTTTGCTTTTCAGCAGGTTCTGACGCAGAACGTCTAAGTTGCGGATGGAAATCCCTTTTTCCAGTATGCGATTTGCAGAGTCCGGAAGGTGTAGATCATACGCATACAGGTCGCTCAGCATCAGCAGGGTTTCGACATTGACAGGCGTATACCCGTTCCAGGCGAGAAATGCTTCACCCTCTTTGGCTAAAGCGAGGAAGCGTTCCGGTTCGCCGGGCCGGGAGCGTTCCAGCGCGTATTTGCTGTGAAAGATCTCTCGCCGGGCTGTCTGATAGTAAGGATTTTCTTTTTCCCGGTTCAGCAGTTGCTGCCAGGAGCGGATGGCTATTTCGTACTCTTTTTCCCGGAACGCCTCTTGGGCGATGGTTTGGTAGGTGTACAATTTATCCGATTGCAGTTGGTTCAATCGAAGCGCTCGCTGGAACGCCTCGTCGTATGCTTTGGTCTGCAAGGCGTACCAAATCCCCAGTTCGTCAAACACCGGCGGATACGCTTCTCGCAGGAAGATCTTCCGTAACCCTTCCCGGATCACATTGTCTGCATTTCCGTTCACGTCGTAGGAGCGGGCGAAACCCAGCATGGAGGTGATGTTGTTGAGGAGCGCGGGATTGGTTTCCAACCCTTCGGTATAGAGACGGAACATGTTTTCAAAATCCCTCTCCATCAGGTAATTGTCACCAATTTCAATGATGAATTCCGAAGGATTTTTCAACAATTCCCGCCCTTTTCGATAGGTCCGAATAGCCCAGTCATACTCCCGGATGCTGCGAAATTTGTTGGCCAAAACAACGATGTCGTTGCGGTTGCCTGTCAGGGTTTTTAGAGCGTCTTCAAAGTACGCTTCCGCTTTTTTCCGGTTTCCCTGCTGGTCGTAAATAAATCCTAAGTTGACCAAGAAATCCCGGTTTTTACTGTCTGTTTTCAGGTATTTCTTTAACACCTCTTCCGCTTTTTCATACTCTTTGCCGTTAATCAGGCTGATGACGTGGTAATCCAGGTATTGGGCAGCTTTTGTCCGTTCATACAGTTGCAGGAACAGTTCGGCCGCTTTAGCGTACTCTTTATTCTGGTAGTAGCTGTATGCCAGTTGTGAGTCGCTTTGTTGCGCTATGACCGGCAGGTAAATAACCAAAAACAGAATACAAAAGATCCGTATCATTTTCAGTGAATTATCCGGGTTCCCATAAATGCGTGCAAGGCAGCGGGGAGGGTGATCCCTTCCGCCGTCTGGTTGTTTTCGAGCAGGGCAGCCACAATGCGTGGGAGCGCCAGGGCGCTTCCGTTCAGGGTATGCGCTATCGTTGTTTTCTTATCTCCCTTGTTGCGGTACCGCAGTTTCAAGCGGTTGGCCTGGAAATCCTCAAAGTTGGAAACAGAGCTGACCTCCAACCATTTTTCCTGCGCTTTGGAGTAGACCTCAAAGTCGTAGGTCAGTGCAGAGGTGAAGCTGATGTCCCCTCCGCACAGGCGAAGGATCCGATAGGGGAGTTCCAATTGCACCAAGAGGTTTTCTACGTGTTTCACCATCTCCTCCAAAGCGGCATAGGAGGCTTCCGGTTTGGTGATCTGTACAATCTCGACTTTGTCGAATTGATGCAATCGGTTCAGGCCGCGCACCTCTTTGCCGTAGGAACCGGCCTCTCGGCGGAAACAGGCGGAATAAGCGGTGTTCTTGATCGGCAACTGTTCGCCTTCCAGAATAACGTCCCGGTAAATATTGGTAACGGGTACTTCGGCGGTCGGAATGAGGTATAGATTGTCCTCCGTTACAAAGTACATCTGTCCGTCTTTGTCCGGAAGTTGCCCGGTTGCGTATCCGGAATCCGCGTTGACCACCAGCGGGGGCATTACCTCCCGGTAGTCGGCTTTGGTATTTTCGTCTAAGAAAAAGTTGATCAACGCCCGTTGCAGTTTGGCACCCCATCCTTTGTATAGGGGGAAACCTGCTCCAGTAATCTTCACGCCTGTTTCAAAATCGATCAGGTCGTATTTCCGGGCCAGTTCCCAGTGGGGTAGATCGCCTTCAGTGCGCTGCGGGACTGTTTTAACTTGTTTGACGATTTCATTGTCCGCTGCCGATTTTCCGGATTTTACGGAGGCGTGGGGCATGTTAGGTAACCGGAGCAACGCTTCCGTCAATTCGTTTTGCAGGGAAGCGACACGGGGGCCGAGAGAGGCGATCTCCTCTTTCAGTTGCGAGGTCTCCTGCTTCGCTTTTTCCGCAGCCTCCTTTTTCCCCTCTTTCATCAGCGTCCCAATTTCCTTGGCGATCTGGTTCATCCGGGCCTGTTTGCTTTCGGATCCTTGCAACAGTTTCCGGTGTTCTCCGTCCAATCGTATGATCTTTTCTACGGTCTCCTTCGCATCTATGTTTTTTACCGCCAGCCGTTCGATGACCGTTTCTTTGTTCTCTAAAAGGAATTTCAGGTTAAGCATGATCTTTTCTTGTGTGTTCTCGTATCGTGACGTACAAAAATACAAAAAACTCCTGTACCGCAGCGATACAGGAGTTTTAATTTCGGATCCGGATGTTTTATTCAGCTGCGTTTTCAGCAACGGTCACCGGGTCTACAGATACGTATGACTTGTTGTCTTTTTTCTTGGTGAACACGACTTTTCCAGTTACCAAGGCATACAGGGTATGATCCTTGCCGATGCCTACGTTTACTCCGGGATTGTGTTTGGTACCTCTCTGCCGTACAATGATGTTACCGGCTGTGGCGAACTGTCCGCCCCAGATTTTCACTCCCAGTCGTTTACTTTCCGATTCGCGGCCGTTCTTGGAACTGCCGACCCCTTTCTTGTGTGCCATATATGATAAATTTAGAGGTTACAAACTAATTAAGCCTGGATCGATTCGATCTGGATCTGGGTCAGGTATTGACGGTGTCCGTTTTTCTTCTGGTACCCTTTTCTTCTCCTTTTCTTGAAAACGATCACTTTGTCGCCTTTCAGATGGCTCAGCACTTTAGCGGTCACTTTGGCACCTGCTACGTTGGGCGTACCGATCTTTACATCACTTCCGTTCTCGATCAGAAGTACATTTTCAAATTCAACCTGGGCTCCTTCTTCCGCCTCAAGCCGGTGGACATACACTTTCCGGTCCTTTTCAACCTTGAACTGCTGTCCTGCGATTTCAACAATTGCGTACATTTCTACTTGTTTACTTGTTAGACCATGGGGTGGGAGCAATTCCGCTTATATGACCCCTGGGGATAAAATTTTGCCGGGCAAAGGTAGGGTATTTTTATTGAAAACAAAATACCGGACAGAATTATTTTACTAAAACGTTTCTGTTTCCGAAGAAAAAATGGAATATTGCACATGATATTGTTTCATTTTTAATCTCTGCCTGTTATGTACCTCTATTACTACGAACGGAAAGGTTTTGCCCTGTTATTGGTGTTGATCGTGTGCCTGTTGGTGCTGCCCCGGCAGTTTAAGACCCGTCAGCATCGCCTGTTTTTTCTGTCGGTAGCGGAGGCGATTCCCGATTCTCTGTTAACAGACATCAGGCGTCTGCAAGAACCTGTCATTGAACTGAACAGTGCAGACAGCAGCCTGTTGACCACCGTAAAGGGGATCGGCCCTTACTATGCTTCCCGGATCGTGCAATACCGGAAACGGTTGGGTGGTTTTCATTCGGTCGATCAGTTGAAAGAGCTAAAACTGACCTACTTGGAGGTGGATTCTTATAAACATCGCTTTTCGGCGGATGCGCAAAAAATCCGGCGTATGGATCTGAATAAGCTGGCATTTAAAGAGGTGTTGCGACACCCTTACCTGGAATACGAAGATGTGCAACTCATCTTCAACGCCCGCCGGAAATTCGGATCGGTCAGTTACGAGATACTCCGCCGGAACGGTATCCTGGCGGAGTACAAACTGCGCAAAATAAAGCCGTATATTTATTAGAAACAGTTTTATAAATTTTTTATCTTTGCCCGTAAAATTGGGAAATCCTCAAAAATTACGGCGTATGAAAAAAGTTTTGATCATCCTGGCGAGTATTATCGGTTTTTTCCTGATCATACTGTTGTTGTTGCCGATTTTCCTGAAAGGGAACATTACTGGCATTATTGAAAAACAATCGGCCAAATACCTGAAAGCCGACCTGAAAATCGGGAGCTTGGACCTGAATATGTTCAGCAGTTTTCCCGACCTGAATGTAGCCCTGAAAGACGTAGTTGTCACAGGACATGAACAATTTTCCGGGGATACCTTGGTGGCCGTTCCTCTGTTTGAAGCGTCGGTCAACGTGATGTCGGTGATCCGGGGAGATGAAATCGTAGTGAACAAAGTGCTGCTGAAAGAGGCCCTGTTGGATGCTCGGATAGCCGCCGATGGCCAGGTGAACTGGGACATTGTAAAAAGCGATGGAGGTGAAGAGCTGCAACCGGAAGCGGTATCGGATACGGTAGGCGCTCCTTCCGGGAGCATTCAATTGAAAAGCATTGTTGTGGAACAATTGACGCTCCGCTACAGCGATGAACCGTCCGACATGTACGCCGGTGCCGGCCCGATTGACCTGAACCTGCATGGAAATTTCGCCGAAAGCAATACCAGTATCGAATTTGTGTTGGCTCTTCGTAAAATTTTCTTCCGACAGGGGAATACGGTTTGGCTGAACAACCTGAATGCCGATTGGAACGCGGATATTGCTGCCAATTTTGCAGATATGGCGTTTGAATTCCGGAAAAGCACCCTAAGCCTTAACGACCTGTTGTTGGAATTGACCGGAAAGATTGCCATGACAGGCGAAAAGATCGGACTGGACATGTTGCTGAAAGCTCCGGATACCCGTTTTGAAAGCCTGCTAGCGCTGATCCCCCAAGAGTTCCGGCAACAGATGGAAGGAGTGCAAATGGCCGGAGATTTTAATCTGAACATGCAGTTGGCGGGAGAGTATTGCGAAAACCACTTGCCGGCCTTTGACCTGAAGTTCGGCATAAACAACGCCAGCGTACGATATCCCGACCTGCCGGAAGCCATCGACAAAATCCGGGTGGACCTGAATGTTACCAATCCGGGGGGCAGCAGCGACAACACCCTGATTGATCTGAGCCGTTTATCCTTTGTTGTTGCCGGCAATCCGTTCGATATGCACCTGAAAGTGGCGAACCTGAGCGATCCGGACCTCAAAGGGGGTGCTCAGGGAAGCATTGATTTTGGCAGCCTGAAAAAAGCAGTCCCTATGGAGGGAATTACACTAGAAGGCGGCATTGGCATAGATCTGGTGTTTGACGGAAAATACCAATACATCGAAAAAGAGCAGTACGAGAAGTTCATGGCCAAAGGCACTATCAGTGCCCACAATATTCTCTTTAAAAATGAGGGGTTCCCGGAAGGGATCTCCGTTCCGGGAGGTTCCGTCACCATCACTCCGGCCCGATTGAATCTGAATGACCTGAAGGCCAAGATCAACTCTTCGGATTTTCTGTTGAAGGGATATGTAGCGAACTACCTGCCGTACGTCTTGAAAAATGAAACATTGAAAGGCAGTTTTATATTGGTATCCAACCGGATCGACGCCAACGAGTTTTTGCAGGATCTTCCGGCGGAGGATAGTGCCGTGACAGATGTTGCCGCAGATACCGCGCCGATGGAAGCTGTCGTTATTCCGGCGAACATCGACCTGCAACTGACCACCAACATTCAGACAGTATTGTACGATCGGTTGGAGATCAACCGGATCAAAGGAAATATCCGGCTCTTGAAAGGAGTGGCAGACCTTTCGAACCTGAGCATGGACCTGTTGGAAGGGAATATGGTGATGAACGGAAAATACGACAGCAGCAAGCCGGATGATTCGGGCTTCGATTTTCGGTTAAAGATGTCCGGCTTAGACATCCATTCGGCTTACAACTCCTTCTCTGTTGTCAAAGAGATGGTACCGGTAGCCCTGAATTGCCAAGGCAAATTTTCTGCCGACATCCGCTTGGATTCCCGTTTGGACAAAACCATGTCGCCAGTAATGAATACCCTGAACGGGAGCGGGAACATCTCGTCGCAGGGGCTCCTGATCAACGAAAATCCTACGTTGGAAAAACTCTCATCCATTTTGAAAAATGAAGAGTTAAGCCGGCTCAGTGTCAGCAGCCTGAACGTGAATTTTAAGATCGAGAAAGGAAATGTGATCGTAGAACCCTTCCAGACAACCCTGGCCGGAAATCCGACCACTTTTTCCGGAACCCAGAGCGTAGACGGCAAGATGGATTACACTATCTCCATGAATGTATCCCGCGATCAGTTCGGAGGGGATATCAACAACCTGTTAAAAAACATCCCCGGATCTGATAAGGTGCAGAGTGTAGACCTGGACGTAAAGATTGGAGGCACCATAGACAAGCCGACGGTAACGCCCGATTTGAGCAAAGCGATCAAGGCCCTTACCAAATCTGCCGAAGAGGAGTTGAAGAACAAAGCCAAAGAGGAGTTGAAAAAACAAGCCCAAAAAGGGTTGGAAAGCCTGTTTAAAAAGAGATAACAGCATGAGGAAACAAATAGTTGGGATTTGCTTTTTGATGACAGTGGCCGTGTTCTCTCCGGCGTATGCTGTTCAGCCGGAGATTGTGGAGGCAACGGTCCGTAAATTGGTTCAAAAGTATCCTTCCGACAAGGCGGGAATTGAAAAAGGAGTTTGTGGGATGGCTCGTCTCTGGCAGGAGAAAGACGGCGACGATACTGCGTTTACATCCTTTTGCTTGAAAGAGTACATCGCAGATCCGGTGGAGAAAAAAGAGGTTTTCCTCAAGATCAGCGATTACCTGGAAGCGATAGATGGCCATTTTAACCGGATGTCCGAGCGGTTGGGATGGCACGTAACGGTTTCTACCGGACCGATCCGTGAGATCGATTATCTGTTTTCCTCCCTGTCGCCGAAGGCGCACCTGACGGAAGACCTGTACAATACCAAGATTGCTTTTTACATTGCGTTGAATTTTCCCAAACTGACCTTACAAGAAAAAGAGGCGCTCGGCGATGACCGCCTGGCCTGGGCTTACGCCCGGTTGGGAGACCGCTTTACCACCCGTATCCCGGCCCATGTACAGCAACAGAACAGTTTGGTAAGCAATGATGCTGACCGGTACATCGATACCTATAATATTTATATGGGACATTTGTTGGATCCCAAGGGAATAAAGACTTTTCCGGAGGATATGGTACTGCTTAGCCACTGGAACCTGCGTGATGAGATCAAGGCTAATTATAATAAGGGAAAAGAGGGGTTGGGTAAACAGCAAACGGTCTATGAAGTGATGAAACGGATCATCAGCCAGGAGATCCCCCAACATGTGATCAATTCGGACGATAGCGATTGGGACCCGTATGCCAATACGTTGTACAGAGCCGGAAAACAGATAGACTTTACCTCCGAATCCCCGGAACGTTACCAAAAGATGCTGAATAATTTTCGTGCGCAGCAGCTCGTGGACCGATACACCGGAGATACCTATATCGACCGCAAATTCAACGACGACATGGAGATGGCCTTATCCGATGTGGAGGCGCTGTTTGACCGTTTTCTTTCGGCGCCTGAACTGAAAGAGGTCGGAAAGCTGATTTCCAAACGCATGGGGCGTAAATTACGGGCGTTTGATATTTGGTATGACGGTTTTAAACCCCGCGCCGACCTGGATATCGAAAAGTTGGACAAGGAGATCCGTTCCCGCTATCCCGATGCCACGTCCCTGGAGAAAGATCTGCCGGATATTTTGGTTAAATTGGGGTACTCTTCCGACCGGGCACGCTACCTTACGGAGAAAATAGCGGTCGACGGTGCCCGTGGTTCGGGCCATGCGGCGGGTGCGGTCATGAAGGGGCAGAAATCCCGGTTGCGTACCCGTATTCCTGCAGGAGGTATAGATTACAAAGGGTATAATATCGCCATTCACGAATTCGGGCACAATGTGGAGCAGACGATCTCGTTGTACGACGTCGACTATTACCTGTTGAACGGAGTGCCTAATACAGCCTTTACTGAAGCGCTTGCCTTTGTTTTTCAAAAACGGGACTTGGAACTGCTCGGGATTGGGAACGATGATCCCGAAAAGGTGAAGATGGACCTGCTTGACAAGGTGTGGAGCCTCTATGAGATCGCCGGTGTTTCCATGCTGGATATTTCTGTCTGGAAATGGTTGTACGCCCATCCGGACGCTACGTCCCTCCAGTTGCAGGAAGCCGTTATACGTTTGTCAAAAGAGGTGTGGAACAGATATTACTTCCCGGTATTCGGGGCCAAAGACGAAACCGTTCTGGGTATCTATTCGCACATGATAGGGTATCCACTCTACCTGTCGGCGTATGCCTTCGGCCAAATCATCGAATTCCAGTTAGAGGATCATTTTACAGGAAAAGATTTTGCCACCGAGGTAGACCGTATCTACACATTGGGACGCCTGACCCCGAACAGTTGGATCCGGGAAGCGACCGGAAACCCGTTGACAGTGGAACCGATCCTGGAAAATTTGCGGAAAGCGTTGGGCCGGTAGTTCTCGGTTCTCTCAAAGCGAAGCAGCTTCTGCACACAATACCCCGAATTGACGTTAAGTAACGTGATTATTTTGCCTGCCTACGCTTTAAACAGTTTCTCTAATAAGTGAGGGGCTGCCTCGTTGGGCAAGGTTACTTTTAAAGCGGGATTTTGTTCCATGGCCCGTTTGATGGCAAAAACCGCACCTTCGTTTCGCGCCCAACTGCGACGGGAGATACCGTTATTCACATCCCAGAATAGCATGTTTTTCAATCGCCTGTCGGCCTCTTCGCTGCCGTCCAGCACCATACCGAAACCGCCGTTGATCACCTCCCCCCAGCCGACCCCGCCGCCGTTGTGCAGGGAGACCCAGGTAGCGCCCCGGAAAGCATCCCCGATCACATTTTGTACGGCCATGTCCGCCGTAAAACGGGAACCGTCGTAAATGTTGGATGTCTCCCGGTAAGGTGAGTCGGTGCCGGAGACGTCGTGGTGATCCCGTCCCAACACTACCGGTGCCGACAACTCTCCGGCTGCAATAGCCTTGTTGAATGCTTCGGCAATCCGGGCCCGGCCGGCGGCGTCGGCATACAGAATGCGGGCCTGGGAACCAACCACTAACCGGTTCTCTCCGGCCGCCCGGATCCAACGGATGTTGTCGTGCATCTGCTGACGGATCTCCGCCGGGGATTCCGCCGCCATCTCTTCCAGTACTTGCGCCGCCAGGCGGTCAGTTTGGGCCAGATCGGCCGGATTGCCGCTGGTGCACACCCACCGGAAGGGACCGAAGCCATAATCAAAGCACATCGGCCCCATAATATCCTGCACATAAGAAGGGTACTTAAACTCCCCGTTCGGTTTCAGCACATCCGCTCCGGCTCGGGAAGCCTCCAGCAAAAAGGCATTTCCGTAATCGAAGAAGTAGGTGCCGAAACGGGCTACGCATTTATTGATCGCCGCCACGTGTCGCTGCAGGGACTCCTGTACCTTTTCCCGGAAGATGTCGCTCTCCTCCGCCATCATCCGGTTGCTTTCCTCCAAAGAAAAGCCCGCCGGGTAGTATCCCCCGGCCCACGGATTGTGCAGGGAAGTCTGGTCAGATCCCAGTTCGACGGCTACATTGTCTTCCGCCAACCGCTCCCACAGATCTACCACATTCCCTTGGTACGCAATGGAAACCACCTCTTTGGCTGCTTTCGCCTGCCGGATCCGCTCCATCAACCGGTCCAGATCGTCCACCACCTCATCTACCCACTTCTGCCCGTGGCGGGTGGCCGTAGCTTTGGGGTTCACTTCCGCCGTTACACTAACGCACCCGGCAATGTTCCCCGCTTTCGGTTGCGCGCCGGACATACCGCCTAGGCCCGCCGTTACGAACAGTTTGCCTGCCAGGCTCTCTCCCGCTTTGGCAATTTTTCGGCCGGCATTCAGTACGGTAATGGTAGTCCCGTGCACAATGCCCTGCGGCCCGATGTACATGTACGATCCGGCGGTCATCTGGCCGTATTGGGATACGCCCAGGGCATTAAACCTTTCCCAATCGTCCGGTTTGGAGTAGTTCGGGATCACCATGCCGTTGGTCACGACCACCCGGGGCGCCTCCCGGTGGGAAGGAAAAAGCCCCATCGGGTGCCCGGAGTACATCGCCAGTGTCTGTTCATCGGTCATCTCTGACAAATATTTCATGGTCAGGCGGTATTGCGCCCAGTTTTGAAACACCGCCCCGTTGCCGCCGTACGTGATCAATTCGTGCGGGTGCTGCGCCACCGCTTTGTCCAAATTGTTGTCGATCATCAGCATAATGGCGGCAGCCTGTTCGCATTTGCAGGGATATTCTCCGATGTTCCGGGCGTAAATCTCGTAATCCGGACGGAACCGGTACATATAAATCCGGCCGTATTTTTCCAACTCTTCCGCGAATTCGGGTGCCAACACCGCGTGGTGTTTCGGCTCAAAATACCGAAGCGCATTCCGCACAGCCAATTTTTTCTCCTCCGGCTTCAATATCTCTTTCCGCTTAGGCGCGTGGTTGATCGCCGGATCATATTGCTTGGGAGCAGGCAGCTCGGCGGGAATTCCCTGCCGGATAGCCTGTTGAAATTCTTGATTTGTCATGATACATTGTCACTGTTTTCCAAAATGCTAAAGTAACTATTTCAATCGATTTTGGAAAGCAGAATCGAAAATTTGGAAAAATAGCGGAAAAGCAGATTGGATGGGAACAACTAATTTCTAAAACGGATTGAGCGATGGAGAGAGGAGAAGCCGTTTCCGTTTGCTTTCCAACAGCGCTTTGTTTTGTTTCATTCTGTTGATTGCATCCAATACATGTCCGGCGTAACTCATGTTTCTGTTATTTTTAATGTGTAGGCAATATACTGAAAATTTGAAAACATTTGTGGTAATATCAAACTAAAAAATAGCCGGAAGAATTTTTCTTCCGGCTATTCGTTGTCTGAGAGAATTATTACAACTGTCTCTGTTACTCTCTTTCCAACAGGTAACGCTCTGCGTCAAGGGCTGCCCGGCACCCGGCGGCGGCCGAAGTGATTCCCTGGCGGTAAACGGGATCCATGACATCGCCTGCGGCAAAGATACCAGGTACGTTGGTGCGGGAACTTTTTCCTTCCGTCACGATGTACCCCTCCTTGTCCAAAGCGATATACTCTTTAAATACGTCGGTGTTCGGGTGGTGTCCGATAGCTAAGAAGAAGCCGTCAATCTGGATGTCGTGTTCCCGGGCTTCCGGAGTACCCATTTTGTGGACCAAGCGGGCGCCTTCAACTCCCATCTCCGTTCCGAACAGGTCAATTGTATTGTGTTCAAACAATACCTCAATATTTTCGGTCTTAAACACCCGTGCCTGCATCGCTTTAGACGCCCTTAAATAGTCTTTGCGTACGATCAGGTACACTTTCCGGCAAAGGCCCGCCAAGTAAGTGGCCTCTTCGCAAGCCGTGTCTCCTCCGCCAACCACAGCAACATCTTTTCCCCGGTAAAAAAATCCGTCACAGGTAGCGCAAGCACTCACGCCTGCTCCCCGGAACTTCTCTTCGGCGGGCAATCCCAGGTATTTGGCTGTAGCCCCCGTAGCCAAGATCACAGTGTCGGCCTCGATCTCCTTATGGCCGTCCACCCATACCCGGTGTACCTTGCCGGAGAAATCCACTTTGTCCGCGTGTCCGAACCGGATATCCGTCCCGAACCGTTCCGCCTGTTTCCGGATGTCTTCCATCAGGACCGGCCCGGTAACCCCTTCCGGATAGCCCGGAAAATTTTCCACTTCAGTCGTGGTCGTCAACTGTCCCCCCATCTGTAATCCCGTATACAACACCGGTTTCAGGTTTGCACGAGCAGCGTATATAGCGGCCGTATATCCGGCCGGCCCAGAGCCTATGATCAGGCACTTTACTCTTTCAACACTGTTTTCTACTGACATAAATTTTATATGATTAGAATTTAGTAATGTACTTGCCTTTTTCGCCTTTTACAACCACTTCACCAAAGCAAAATCCTGGCGATGAGGAAGCAATTCATTTTTCGGATAGATACGGATTGCCAAGTTCAATACGCCCGGTTCGTTCGCTGTTATATCCAGATGGTACACCGCTTTTCCCTCTTCCTGCGATACCGGGGTGAAATCGTATCTCTCCCTGATGGTCAATCGGTTGTTCTTTTGTTCGGACACGACCAACTCCACACCGACGTCATTCATGGAGAGCGTGCCTATTTCTAGCGTGATCTTTCCCCAGTACGCTTTGCCCAATGCGATGATCTGTTTAGAGCGGCTCGGTATATCCAAATCGACGACCTCAATGGTGTCCCATTCACGGGAAACCTTCGCTTTCCAGGAAACGATATCGATCGCCCTGGCATAGTTATCTGCGATCATCTCCTTGTACCGTTCCGCCATCGGAATGTAGAACTGACGTTCATAATCCATCAACATCCGGTTCGTCGTAAAATTGGAGGCTACTTTGGCAACGGTATTCTTGATGTAATCGATCCAGTTGTGCGACATTCCGTCTTCGCCCTTGTCGTAAAAGAGCGGAGCGATGTCGTCGTCAATGATGTTGTAGATCATCTCCGCATCCAATTCGTCCTGGTATCCCTGATTTTCGTAAGTACGCTCCATCGGCAGCATCCAGCCGGCATCGGGGCGGTATCCTTCCACCCACCAGCCGTCCAATACGCTGAAATGCATCACCCCGTTCATGGCCGCTTTTTCTCCGCTTGTGCCGGATGCCTCCTGCGGCCGTGTCGGTGTATTCATCCACACGTCTACCCCCTGCACCATGCTTTTGGCCAGGTCCATATCGTAGTTCGGCAGGAAAAGCACTTTTCCGAGGAACTGCGGCAATTTGGAAACCTCCACGATCCGTTTGATCAGATCCTGTCCTGCCTTGTCCGCCGGGTGGGCCTTGCCGGCAAAAAGAAACTGCACCGGATGTTCCGGATTGTTGACGATTTCGTTCAAGCGTTCTAAGTTGCGGAACAACAGGTGGGCTCGTTTGTAGGTCGCAAACCGGCGGGCGAACCCGATGGTCAGGATGTCGTCCCGCAACGTATCCTGGATCTCAACGACTTGGCGGGGCGTGAAATAAGAGGTCGCCACCCCTTCCGACAACATCTTCTTGATGTGGTCGATCAGGCGTTTGCGCAATTTATTCCGCACTTCGAACACGGTTGCATCCGGAACCTTGTAAATCTCGTCGAAGCATTTTTTATCGTACCGGTGTTCGCGGAAATCCTGGCCAAACAGCGGTAGTTCAATCTCTTTCCATTCGGGAGCCGCCCAGGTCGGATAGTGGACACCGTTGGTTACATAGCTGATGTGCAACTCTTCGGGGAAATAACCTGGCCACAACCCTTTGAAAATATCCCTGCTAACCTCGCCGTGCAGCCAGCTTACGCCGTTCATTTCCTGCGAAAGATTGGCGGCTAAGAAGCTCATGGAGAATTTCTCGTTCGGATCGGAAATGTTGATCTTACCGAGGCCGAGTAACTGCTCCCAACTGATCTTCAACCGGTCGGCATAATGCGCTATATAGGTACGCAACATATTTTCCGAAAAGGAATCATGCCCGGCAGGTACCGGTGTATGGGTAGTGAAGAGCGAAGAGGAACGAACCACTTCCAGGGCTTCCGAAAAAGAGAGTTCCGTTTCCTGTATGTACTCTTTCAACCGCTCTAGGCCGGTAAAGGCTGCGTGTCCTTCGTTGCAGTGATAGGTGGTCGCCTCAATGTCCAACTTGCGCAATACCTGGATACCGCCGCATCCCAGCAACAACTCCTGTTTCAGGCGGTTTTCCCAATCCCCCCCGTACAAATGGTGCGTAATGGAGCGGTCTTCTTCCAGATTGTCTTCAAAATCGGTATCCAACAGATAGAGTTCGATCCGTCCGACATCCGCCCGCCAGATACGGGCATATACGGTACGTCCCGGAAATACCAGGCTGATCAACTGCCAGTTCCCGTCTTCGTCCCGTACTGGCGTTACAGCCAATTTCATAAAGTCCTGCGCTTCGTACTCCGCCTCCTGGCCTCCCATAGCGGAAAGTTTCTGGGTAAAATAGCCGTAACGGTACAACAATCCGACCGCTGTCATTTTTGTGCCTTTATCGCTCGCCTCCTTCAGGTAGTCCCCGGCTAAGATACCGAGGCCGCCGGAATAAATTTTCAAGGAGGTATGCAATCCATACTCCATGCTGAAATAGGCCACTCCGGCGCCGCTCATGTTCTTTTTCCCCTCCATATATTCCCGGAACCGGTTATATACCCTGTGCAACCGGTCTACAAATTCCGGATTGTTCTCCAGTTCCTTGTAGCGGTTCAGGGAGATTTTATCCAACAGCGCAATCGGATTGTGTCCGCAGGTTCGCCATTGTTTGATATCGATTTCGCGGAACAGTTCGCGGGCATCCTGATTCCAACTCCACCAGAGGTTCTTTGCAATCTCTTCCAGCGCTTGCAATTTTTCCGGAATGGAGCGGTGGATCATCACACTGATCCAGTGCGGGTTATTGACGGATAGTTGTTTTTCAATGTAGGAGACCTGCTCGTTCTGTGGCACCTGTATATCTTTGAGACGGATATCCGCTTGGTGCATAGCGATCTGGTAGGCTTTTTTGTAATAGACGATCAGGTTATCCCACAAGGCGATCCGGGATACGTCCCGTGCATTCTCCCGGTGTTTCGCTGTTTTCGCCGCACTCAACAGGGCGAAATTTCGAATGCTTTCGTTGATCGCCAGAATGACCTGACCGCTGTTGGTATCGTCCCGGTGGATCACCTCGATGCCGGGATGCTCCATGTTATAGTGTTGTTTCACCCACAAGCCGAAGCCCGCCAACGTAGTCGTTACCGTCGGTACCCGGAAAGCGAGGCTCTCTAACGGCGTATATCCCCACGGTTCATAATACGAAGGAAATACGGTCATATCCATCCCGATCAACAAGTCGTAGTAAGGCATGTTGAACACGCCGTCGTTCCCGTTCAGGTAACTGGGGGCAAAGAATACCTTCACCTTATCTTCCGTTCGGTTGGCCAACCGTTGTTCGTGAATGCCCTGCATCACCGGATCGTTCCCTTCGTTTGACAGGTAATGAGTCAGATAATTGTTCCCCGTTTCCGTCAACTGTTTGGGATTTTCCAGGTTGTGCAACACCTCTTTGCGGGGACCTTCCTGTCCTCCCGGTACCAATACAAAGGCCAGTATCTCTTTTTTCAGGCCGTTTTCCCGGTTGAGGTTACCCAGGGCTTTCAGGAATACGTCAATCCCTTTATTTTTAAATTCGTACCGTCCGCTGATGCCGATGATCAGCGCGTTTTTATCTACCGGGCGTCCCAAGATCGCTCCGGCCACCTGGAGGAATTTCTCCCGGCCGGCTTTCCGCTTCCCGTCGAAATCTTCCTCTTTGGGGGTGAATACATTCTCAAAACCGTTCGGGGTCACAATGTCCACCTCTTTATCTAAAAAGTGTTCGCACTCCATAGCAGTGATCTCACTGACGGTGGTAAAGCAGTCGGCGTTCTGAGCTGCTGTCTTTTCCAACGATTGTTTGGAGATCACGTTGAACCGGCGGGCCAGCTCTTCCGGTACGTAATTTTTCATCTGGCTGTACAAAGGCAGGTCGTTACCGGCCACACAACGCCCCAGTACCGTGGCGTGGGTAGTGAATACACAACCGACTTGGGGCAGAGCGCCTTTCAGGTAGAGCAGGCCGGTTCCCGTCATCCATTCGTGGAATTGGGCGATGATCCGTTGCCGCAGGGTCGTGTTGAAACGGACAAAACTTTCGATCACTTTTCCGGAAGCATATCCGAAGAGGGCGGGTTCAATGTAATCCCACTGCCCGCTGATGGAGTCCAGTTTGTACTTTTCCCAAAAAGAGGAGAAAATGGCATCTTTTTGGGTGATAAAGGGCGTAAAATCCACTAAAATGACAATCGGCTGGCCCGCAACGTTCCACCGGCCGACCTTAATCCGCAAACCCTCTTGAGCCGCCCGTATCCGCCACGATTGAAACAGCCGGGGATCGTCTATAAATTCCGGATTCTGTTCTGTATACCTCCACACATCCGGCCCGATCAAAATATGACTGTCGCTATACTCCTTCATCATATTCAACGCCTTCGTCGAAATAACGGTATGTATACCGCCTACTTTGTTACATACCTCCCAACTCACCTCAAACAAATAGGCGGGATTCATCATCTTGTTATTATCCATACTCTGCTCTTTAACGATATTACTTAGTCATTTTGGATTTGCGAAGATATAATAAATTGCTCGCAAACGAAAAAATTTAAACAGACGCTAACACAACTGCGGGAACGTTGTAGAAACGTTCCCGCTGCCGTATACTATTTTTTTGCAGTTTTCCCGGCTTTTTTCCTTGGCTTTTCTTTCACCGGTTTCTCTTTGAGCGGCTTTTCTTTCACCGGCTTTGCAACGACCGCCTTCGGTTTTGCGTTTTTTGCCGGAGCCGTTTTCCCGGACTTCTTCTCCTGTACCGGTTTTTCTGTTTTTTCGCCAACACGGACAATGAAATCACTCAGTACATTCATGTAATTGATAAAGGCCTCGTAAGGAGACTCATACGGATTAAAAATACGATTCCCCGCACCGTCCGAAAAATGCTTAGTACTCATGTAATAGAAATGATCGCTGGCTTGCAACTTGTTGTAATCGTTCACCAGTTCCGGATCGTTCGATTTTTTTACGTTCTCTCGGGTAGCGTACAATTCCCGGAACGCTTCCGTCTGCAATTCGTTACCCTGCCAGGCTGTGAGGTCCCGTTCTTCATCGGACCAAGAGATGGGGAACGGTACATTCAGCGGCGCCACTGGCTGGTGTTTCGCAACGACCTCCCTCGGCGTCAGGAACTCAAAATCCGTTTGGGCGAATACATGCTCGGGCAGGTTAGCCAGAAAGGCCAGGATGCCGCTCTCCACCCGTTGGTGTTCTCCGAACGTCTCGTAATTCATAAAGAGGTTGATGACCTCTTCGTCCTTGGCAGTATTGGCCAGCCAACTTGCATATTTTCCGGCTGTCAGCGGCCACTCTTTCCAGGAGCGGTCGGAAAAGCGGAAAGCGATGTCGTCACTCAGCCGGAAATTTTTCAGCAACAATTTCAATTTAGGATTCAACGCATTCGTATATACATAGTTCGGACTCTTCCACCCCAAAATATGTTTGGCACCTTCCGTCAGCATAGCGGTGTATCCCATCCTGGCCACCATTTCACCGATCCGGTCGGAGTAGATCAACTCGGTATTCCGGAACGTGACCGGCGTATACCCGAATAGAGTTTTGATCAGGGCTGCCTGCTGTTTCACTTGCCAGGCAAACTCTTTCTCATCCGCCAGCGAAGCCAGCGAGTGGGAGTAAGTCTCTGCCAAAAACTCCACCGAACCGGTTTTGGCCAACTCCCGGAAACTTGCAATGACTTCCGGGGCGTATTGCTGGAGTTGCTCCAGCGCTAGGCCCGAAATAGAGAAGCTGATCTTGAAATTTTTCCCGTATTTCCGGATCAATTCCAACATCACTCGGTTGGCCGGCAGGTAGCAGCGTTCGGCGATTTTCCGGATAATCGTCCGGTTGGCAAAATCGTCAAAATAGTCGTGGCTTTTCCCGATATCGAAAAAATGGTATTTCCGCAAGCGCACCGGTTGGTGTACCTGAAAGTACAAACATAAGGTTTTCTTGTTGTTCATGGTTGTATGTTTTATGGTTTTTTTGAATTCCGACTCCGGCCTATTTCCCGGTTACTCCTTTGTAGATATCTTTCAGTTGACAGGCGGCATTTTCCCATTTCAGGGTATTCACTTCATCCAAACCGCAACGTCCCGCCATTTGGTGCAGGGCGGGATACTTCAGCAAGCCGTAAATGGCATCTGCCAGGGCGTATACATCCCAGAAATCCACCTTGATGGCGTGTTTCAACACTTCAGCTACGCCCGACTGCTTGGAAATAATGGTCGGAACACCCGATCGCATCGCTTCCAACGGAGAGATCCCGAACGGTTCGGAAACGGAAGGCATCACGTATACATCGCTGTGGGCGAACATTTTCTGAACATCCTGTCCCCGGAGAAAACCGGTAAAGTGAAAACGGGAGGCTATTCCGAGTTTAGCAACCCGGCGAATGGAACGATTCATCAGATCTCCACTGCCAGCCATCACAAACCGCACATTGGGGTAAGCTTTCAGCACCAAATTGGCTGCTTCGATAAAATATTCCGGCCCTTTCTGAAACGTGATGCGTCCCAGAAAAGTCACCACCTTTTCCTTAATCCCTCTTTCTACCTCCATCTCTGAATAAGATTGGAAATCCACAGCGTTGTGAACGGTAAACACCTTGGCCGGATCAATCCCGTACCGATTGATCACAATGTTCCGTGTCAGGTTGCTCACCGTTATTACCCGGTCGGCTTCCAACATACCTTGTCGCTCCAGATCATAGACAAATGAGTTGACATTTTCTCCGCTTCGGTCAAATTCGGTAGCGTGTACGTGGATCACCAACGGCTTGCCGGTGGCTCGTTTGGCTGCAATGCCGGCGGCATACGTCAGCCAGTCGTGGGCGTGGATCACGTCGAAATCGTACTGGCGGGCGATGGTTCCCGCCACAATGGCATAACGTGCCACCTCTTCCATGAGATTGGCGCCATATTTGCCGGAGAAAGTGTATTTGTTCCGGAATCCAATCCTCTCCTCTTTCCGGCCGTTTTTCCGGTTTGCACTCACTTCCCGTTCAAAATGTTCCGGATCCATATAGGGGATCAGATTGGAACCGATCTCCATGAACCGGATCTTTTTCCAGTACTCTTCAATATCGGTCGTGTGGTATAACGCTTCCACATCACTGGCATTGATGATTTTAACCGCACTTTGATCCTCGTCTCCGCTAGCCTTCGGCATCACAAACAGCACCTCGACATCCTGTTTAGCCAACCCTCTTGTCAGCCCCAGGCAGGCTGTTCCCAACCCTCCCGCAATGTGAGGAGGAAACTCCCAGCCGAACATTAATACTTTTGTGTTCATATTTTTAACTGTTTTTTGTTTTTTTCTTTCCCTTGGCAGCGGTTTTGCCGTATTTTTCAATAAGGGCGATGCTTCTGAGCACCTCTCCGACACTCCAGGCCTGGGAGATGGAACCGTTCGGCAGGTGAGGAGGATTCCCGTCGTACACCTCTGCAACGGAACAAACTCCGTAAACGGTCATATCCTCTTCAAAATGATCGACCAGCTCCTTCGCTTTCTCCGCAAAAGATGTGCCGTACAGCCGGAAGTTCGCTTCGATGTACGGCCCGATCAGCCACGGCCATACCGTTCCCTGGTGGTATGCCTCGTCCCGGGTCTCCTGATTGCCTCCGTACAATCCTTTATACAGGGGATTTTTGGGTGACAACGTCCGCAATCCCTTGGGGGTCAGAAGTTCTTTCCGTACAACATTCAATACCCCGCTCTTCTGTTCCTCCGTCAGCGGACTGAATTCCAGCGAACAGGCGATCACCTGATTGGGGCGGACAAAGATGTTCTGCCCCTTTCCGTCCACATAATCGGCCAAGTAGCTCTTCTCCGCATACCAGAATGTCTGTACAAAATTGTCCCGTATTTTTTCCGGCATCCCGGCCCAGCTTTTTACAAATGCTTTGTCCCCGGCCTCTTCTGCCAACTTCAAGGTATAGCAGACGGCGTTGTACCACAACGCATTGATCTCCACCTGATAACCAGCCCTGGGAGTGACTGCCTGCCCGTTTACCACAGCATCCATCCAGGTCAGGGCCTTGCCCGGTTCGTCCGCCCAGATCAATCCGTTGTCGTGCATCCATACATAAGGCGTAACCTCGTTTCGGTAAGCGGCCAGGATCGTTTTCATCCGCGCGCCGTAATTTTTCCACACCTGGGCGGTATCGTCGATCGCCTCGCCGTACTCTTGCAACGCTTTAAAATACCACATCGGCGCATCTACAGAGTTATAAGCGGCATACTCTCCCTTACCCAGGTTCGGGAAGAGCCCGTTGTGCAATTGCCGGGACATACTGTCCAACACCTCTTTACAGGTCTTTACATCGCCGTTCGCAGCCAACGTGATGCCGGGCAACGCAATGAAAGTATCCCTTCCCCAGGCTCCGAACCAGGGATATCCGGCAATCACCTCCGTATCTTTCCCGTCTTTTACGATAAACTGGGAAGCCGAATATTTCAGGCAATTGACAAAACTGTTCCGGGGGGCGCGCGCTTCCACCACCTTCTCAAATTTGGTTTTCAGGCGACCCGGAACAGCGGGGGCGACAGCGGCGGAGAAAACGATGCTCTCTCCCTTTTTGATCGGCACTTCAAAATAACCCGGTACAAAAAGATCTTCCCGGAAATCGTATCCCCGGCTCTGTTCCTCGGCGTACTCAATGTTGTAATACCAATCGGGAACAGGGATAAATTCGCCAGCCTTGCTCAACTGCATGTTCAGGTAGGGGAAGCCGTTGTACAATTTGGAGCGGATCCCGTTGTCCACCTTCTCGTAGTGGATATTGGCCGCCATGTTGGCTTTTCCGAGGCTGTTCACGTTCCGGTAAGCCAGAAAAGGTTTCAGGCGCAGAAAAGTTTCGGAGTGGGCGTCCAACAGCGTATAGCGGATCATGACTTGTGCCTCGTTGTGCACTAAGGCAATCTCCTTTTTCAGTGAAACCCCACCCACCCGGTAGGTCAGGGTAAATATTGGTTCATATTCAAAATCAACAATATACTTGTGACCACGGGGTTCATAATTGCCCGGGTATTTGTGAATACCCAGATTAAACACCTGCCCGTGCTGCACGATGGTTTCATCCAAAGAGGAGAGGAGCACATGGTTCTCGTGTCGGAACTCTTCGATCGGCACGATCAGAAGCCCGTGGTATTTGCGTGTATTGCAGCCAACGATCGTAGTAGAGGTATACCCTCCCGCCCGGTTTGTCGCCAATATTTCCCGATTGAGTGAATACTCCAGATTCACCAACTCATCCTTGTTGAATTTTAAATAAGCCATATGATGTCATTTTATTAATTGTCCTGTAATTTCAATACCAACGCAGAGCGAGCCGGCAAGTAAATACTCAGCATATTGCCCTCTGTTTGGCTGTATTGTGTAAAATACTCCGTCTTTGCATCTATCCGGCCGAAGCCATCAAATTCGGAGCTGTCCGTATCCAAAATACCTTTGTATTTCCCCGGAGTTGCTCTGAAGCGGTAATCGACAAAAGAGTTGTGCGGATGGAAATTGAAAGCCAGTATCAGGTCTCCCCGGGAAAAGATCAGTACCTGTCGCTCGTTATCCCGGACCATCGGAACAGGCCTTTCTCTGAAAATACACTCCTTTTTCACCATTGCCAGCATAGCCCGGTCAAACTCGTTCAAAAAACGGTACCGCAGATTTGTATCCCCGGCCAGCGACCAGAGACGGCGGGCGTGTTTGTAACTCCATTCGTTCCCTGCCCGGGGGAAATCAATCCATTCGGGATGCCCCCATTCGTTTCCCATAAAATTGAGGTATCCGTCTCCGGCCGTCGTAATAGTCAATAAGCGGATCATTTTGTGCAGGGCCATTCCCCGGTCCACGATCATGTTTCGCCCGAAAACATGCATGGAGGTGTACATCTCTTTATCAAGCAGCCGGAACAGGATCGTTTTATCCCCCACCATGGCCTGGTCGTGGCTCTCTGCGTAACTGACGGTGTGTTCGTCCTCCCGTTTATTGGTCAACTGGTAAAAAAGCTCCCCGACGTGCCACTCTTCGTCCTTTTGGTCTTCGATCAGCTTGATCCAATAGTCGGGAACACCCATGCTCATCCGGAAATCGAACCCGATCCCCTCCTCCTCAATCGGAGCTGCCAACCCCGGCATGCCGCTCATGTCTTCTGCAATGGTCACGGCGTTTTTATTGACCTGGTGGATCAAACGGTTAGCCATTGTCAGGTAGATGATGGCGTTTTCATCTTGATTCCCGTCGTAATAATATTTATATTCGGTAAAATCCCGGCCCAATCCGTGGTCCCAATAAAGCATGCTGGTAATCCCGTCAAACCGGAAGCCATCGAACCGGAACTCTTCCAACCAATATTTGCAATTGGAGAGCAGGAAATTCAACACTTCGTTTTTACCGTAATCAAAACAGCGGGAATTCCACAATTTGTGTTCTCCCCGCTCTCCCGGATAAAAATAGAGATCATCGGAACCGTCGAACCGGCTCAATCCCTCCAGTTCGTTCCGGACCGCGTGGGAGTGGACCAGATCCATCACCACTGCGATCCCCCTGCCGTGGGCATCGTCTATCAGGCGTTTCAACTCTTCGGGGGTGCCGAAGCGGGAACTGACGGCAAAAAAATTGGAGACTTGGTAACCGAACGATCCGTAATAGGGATGCTCCTGGATACCCATCAACTGGATCGTATTGTAACCCAGTGCATCGATCCGGGGCAGCACCTCCTGCCGGAATTCTTCAAAGGAGGATACCCGGCTCCGTTCCGTGCTCATACCAATGTGTGCCTCGTATATCAACGGATTTTTCAGTTTTTTCCGGTAGGTGTGCTCCCAGCGGTAGGGAATTTCCGGCGCCCATACTTCGGCCGAAAACACCTTGGTCTGTTCATCCTGCACCGCCCGCCGGACGTGGCTGGGCAACCGTTCGCCGGATCCTCCGTTCCACTCCGTCAGCAAGCGGTATTTCATGCCGTGCCTCAACTCCCCGAAGTTCATAAAAAGTTCCCAATTGCCGTTTTCTACCGGTTGCAGGCGGAATTTTTCCTGTTTCTGCCAGCCGGAAAAATCCCCGATCAGATAGATCGCCGTTGCGTGGGGCGCCCACTCCCGGAATACCCAGCCGTTTTCCAAACAGTGCAGTCCGTAATAGAGATAAGAGTTGAATGCATCTGATAGCGGCCTTTTCGCCTCGGTGAAGCCCACCTCTCGCAGAATAAAATTCTCGTAACGCCGCCGGATGGTAAACCGGAAGGGGTCCAACAATGGATCTTTATCTGCAAAACTATTCTTCATAATACCTCTATTTTCGGCAAAAATACACTATTTTAACGACTTTTAATCAAATCGTTACCATTATCGAGCGAATTAATTACGCATACGTTTTAGTAAGCGAAAATTGTATAGTACGCTCTCTTTTCCCAAATTACAGCAATATTTAACGTTTTTGCAAATAATTTGCATTTATTTTTTAAGAATCTTAACCAGATTCTAATAAATCCGTTTTGCGTATGCTTCTTCGGATTTGTATATTTGCAGGGAAAAAACGGGACAATGTCAAAAACTCTTTGTGTAACAACCGCTTATTACCCGCCTGTGCAATATTTTTTCCACATCGGGCGGCATTCGTCTATTTGTGTTGAACAATACGAAAGTTATGGGAAGCAAAGTTACCGCAACCGTTGCCGGATTTTGTCCGCTAACGGAGTGTTGACCTTGTCCGTTCCGGTCAGCCAAAAAAACGGCGGAAAATTTTTGACCAAAGAGGCGGAGATCGACTATTCGGAAAACTGGCAGCGCCTCCACCTGCGCACCATCGTTTCTGCTTACAAAAATTCGCCTTTTTACGACTACTACATCGACGAATTGCATCCTTTTTTTGAAAAAAAAGAGAAATACCTGTTGGATTTGAACAACGCTATTCTCTCCAAATTATTGGAAATTATCGGTTTAAAACGGAAAATCCATCTGACTGAAGATTATATTACCTCCCTTCCGGAGGCTTTCGATCTCCGGGAGGTGATCCACCCGAAAGAGGCGCGCCGGAAAGCGCCGGACCTGCTTTTTACCGCCCATCCGTACACCCAAACATTCGCCGAACGTTTTCCGTTCGAAGCAAACCTGAGCATCCTGGACCTGCTTTTTTGCACAGGCCCGGAAACAGCGGCTCATTTAAAGTAATTTACAAGCATTTGAAAGATGATCTATCCGGATAATTTTGAAAACAAGATCAAGTTCGACCGCATCCGGCAATTGCTAAGCCGCTATTGCCGGGGAGAGATGGGACGGGAATTGGTGGCAGGCATCTCTATGTCCGTCCGGGAAGAGAAGATCCGCGAGTGGCTGGAAGAGACGGCGGAATTTATGCGTATCCTGCAGGCAGAGGAATTTCCCGGCAACAGCTACGCTGACGCCCGGCCGTTTTTACACCGGATCCGTTTGGAAGGACTCTTTCTGGAAATACCGGAATTGATCGCTCTGAAAAGTTCCCTGGAGTCACTGTACGCCATTATCCGCTTTTTCAACGGGAAATCGGAACGCTATCCGGTACTGACCGGCAAAGCCGGCAACATCCGGATCTTTCCCTACGTATTGCAGCGCTTGGACGCGATCCTCTCCAAATACGGTACGATCCGGGACAACGCCTCTCCCGAACTGGCGGAGATCCGGAAACAGATGCAAAAAAAACAGGCCGGCATTTCCCGGCGGATGCAATCCCTGTTGCAACAGGCGCAAGCCGAAGGGTGGGCGGAAAAAGAGAGCGCCGTATCCATCCGGGACGGCCGCATGGTGATACCGGTTCCTTCCGCCTACAAGCGCCGGATCAACGGAATTGTTCACGACGAATCTGCTACCGGCAAAACCGCCTACATCGAACCGGCGGAAATCGTGGAAACCAACAATGAGATCCGGGAATTGCAGTTAGAAGAGAAGCGCGAGATCACCCGGATCTTGCGAAAATTTTCCGACGATATCCGCCCGTACATCGACGACCTGATCCCGGGTTACGATTTTCTGGCTTACGTGGATTTTATCCAGGCCAAAGCGCAATTTTCGCAGAGTATTAACGCCATTGTCCCGCTCTTTGGATCCCGGCCGGAACTGCTCTGGTTCGAAGCCCGCCACCCCTTGCTCTACCTGGCCTTCCGGGGCACGGAGAAACAATTGGTACCGCTCCGCATCGAGATCAACGAGGAGCAGCGGATCATTGTCATCTCCGGGCCGAACGCCGGAGGAAAATCGGTTTGCCTGCAAACTGCCGGGCTGTTGCAGTACATGTTTCAGTGCGGCCTGCCCGTTCCGGTCGGCGAAGCCAGCAAATTCGGCATCTTTACCAAGATACTGATCGACATAGGGGACGAACAATCCATCGAAAACGACTTGAGCACATACAGTTCCCACCTGATCAACATGAAAAACTTCCTCCGGTATGGGGACCGGGACTCCTTGATCCTGATCGACGAATTCGGTACCGGCACCGAACCGATGCTGGGCGGGGCTATTGCCGAAGCCATCCTGCACCGGCTGAACGACTTAGAAGCCAAAGGGGTGATCACCACCCACTACACCAACCTCAAACACGTTGCCTCCTCCACGCCGGGCATCGAAAACGGGGCCATGCTCTACGACAACCACCGGATGATGCCCCTCTTTGAATTGCAGATCGGCAAACCCGGCTCCTCTTTCGCCTTCGAGATCGCCCGTAAGATCGGCCTTCCCAAAGATATCCTCGACGAGGCTGCCGGACAGATCGGAGAGGGGCATATCAACTACGATAAAAACCTGAAAGACATTGCCCGGGACAAACGCTACTGGGAGGAGAAACGGAAAAAGATCCGGGAAAACGAGAAGCGCCTGGACGAGGTGGTGGAGAAGTATAGCCACGAACTGAACGAGGCGGCCCGGTTGCGCAAGGAGATCATTCGGGAGGCAAAAGCGGAGGCGGAAACTATGCTGGCCGAGGCCAATAAAACCATCGAGAACACCATCCGGGAAATCAAAGAAGGGCAGGCGAACAAGGAGAAGACCCGGGAATTGCGAAAGCAGTTAGAGGCCGAAAAAGAGCGGTTGCTTGCCGGGGCGGAAGAGGAGGAACGGATCCGGCACAAGATGGAGAAAATCCGGGAGCGGGAAAGCGGAAAAAAAGAGCGGAAAAGCGCTCCCGCCGGAAGTGTTTCCAACGAGAAAAAAACCCCCGAAGCGCCTTTGGCCAAAGGGGATTACGTCAAACTTCCCAACGAAGCCATCGGCGAAATCTTGGAGATCAAGGAGAAAAACGCCGTGATTGCTTTGGGAAACATCCGCACCCAGGTGGCGTTGGAAAAATTGCAAAGGGTTTCTGCCAATCAGGCCCGCAAACAGGCACAGGCGTTCCGCACCAACAGCGCTTTCCGGGAAGAGGTGAGCCGGAAAAGGCTGACCTTCAAACCCGACATCGACGTCCGGGGGATGCGGGGAGAGGAGGCGTTGCAAAAAGTGACGGACCTGATCGACGAAGCCGTGATGCTGGATGTAAAGCAACTGCGGGTGTTGCATGGGACCGGGACCGGCGCGCTGCGCCAGATGATCCGGCAATACCTCGGCACCAACCCCATTGTAGGGCAGTATGCAGACGAACAACTCCAGTTGGGCGGGGCCGGCATAACCGTCATCCGATTAGACATCTGATTTAAACAGACTCTATATTACAGGATCGCCTCCCGGATGCGCACCGTTTTTTCCAGCAACCCTTCCAACAGATCCAATTTCAGCATATTTGCTCCGTCGGATTTTGCCACGGAGGGATCTTCGTGCGTTTCGATAAAAAGCCCGTCGGCCCCCACGGCAATGCCGGCCTTGGCAATGGTTTCAATCAACTCCGGCCGCCCGCCGGTGACGCCGGACGACTGGTTCGGTTGTTGCAGGGAGTGCGTCACATCCACCACTACCGGGCAGTTGCAGGTCTCCTGCATGACCCGGATCCCCCGGAAATCCACCACCAAATCCTGATAACCGAAGGTCGTGCCCCTTTCCGTCACCCATACATTCTTGTTGCCCGATTCCCGGATCTTGTCCGCAGCAAAACGCATCGATTCGGGCGCCAGGAACTGTCCCTTCTTGACATTCACCGTCTTGCCGGTTTGAGCAGCCGCCACCAACAGATCGGTCTGCCGGCAGAGAAAAGCAGGGATTTGCAGAACATCCACATACTCCGCCGCCAACAGGGCGTCCTCGGGCGAATGAATATCCGTCACCACCGGTATGCCGAATGTCGACTTTACTTTCCGCAGAATCGTCAGAGCCTCTTCGTCTCCGATCCCCGTAAAAGAGTCTAAGCGCGACCGGTTGGCTTTTTTAAACGAACCTTTAAAAACATAGGGAATACCCAACTTTTCCGTTACTCGGAGCACATGCTCCGCAATCTGCATAGCCATCTCTTCCCCCTCGATCACACAAGGGCCGGCCAACAGAAAGAACATCTCCGAATTTCTCCTTTTTTCCGTAAACATGTATTACTTGTATTTTTTCTTCCACCAAACTTTCAAACGTTCCAGGATCTTCACCTCCTGTGCATTGGCCTGCGGTTTATAGAATACGGCGCTTTTGACCTCTTCCGGCAGGTACTCCTGATCGGCAAAATTACCCGGAAAATCGTGTGCGTATTTGTACTCTTTGCCGTAGTTCAACTGTTTCATCAACTGCGTCGGGGCGTTCCGCAAATGGAGGGGTACTGCTACATTGCCGCTCTCTTTGACCAACTGCATGGCAGCGTCGATCGCCAGATAAGCCGAATTGCTTTTGGGCGATGTAGCCAGATAGATCAGGCATTCCGACAGGGGAATACGCGCCTCCGGCATACCAACCTTGTGCACAACGTCAAAACAGGCATTAGCCATCAGCAGGGCATTGGGATTGGCCAACCCGATGTCCTCCGCCGCCAGGATCACCAACCGCCGGGCGATAAACTTCGGATCTTCTCCCCCCGTCAGCATGCGGGCCATATAGTAGAGGGCGGCATTGGGATCGCTCCCCCGGACCGATTTGATCATCGCCGAAATAATATCATAGTGCTGTTCACCGTCTTTGTCGTACATCAACGGATTCTCCTGCAACTCTTTGCGCACGGTTTCGTTGTCCACGACCACCTCCGTTCCCGACTGGGCGTTGACCACCAACTCCAATATATTCAGCAACTTTCGGGCGTCCCCTCCGCTGAAAGAGATCAGCGCCTCTTTCTCCCGCACCGTGATCTGCTTCTCTTTCAGGTAAAAATCTTTGCCGACTGCCTTGTCCACCAACTCCTCCAGATCCGCTTTTTCCAAAGCTTTCAACACATAGACCTGGCAACGGGAGAGGAGGGGGGAGATCACTTCAAAAGAGGGATTTTCCGTCGTAGCCCCGATCAGGGTAACCGTTCCCTTCTCCACGGCTGCCAACAGCGAATCCTGCTGGGATTTGGAAAAACGATGGATCTCATCGATGAAAAGGATTGGGTTCGGGGTGTTGAAAAAACGCTGGCTCTCCGCCTTTTGGATCACCTCCCGCACCTCTTTTACCCCGGAATTGACCGCACTCAGCGCATAAAACGGACGCTTCAACTGCTCCGCCATGATCGTAGCCAGCGTCGTTTTTCCCACTCCCGGAGGCCCCCACAAAATAAACGACGAAACCACGCCCGATTCAATCATCTTGCGCAGCACCTTTCCTTCTCCCACCAAATGCTTCTGGCCGATATAATCGTCCAAAGACTTCGGTCGCATCCGCTCCGCCAGCGGTTTATTCTCCATACCGGTCAGTATTTTATGCAAATATAGTGCAAACCGGGGAAAAATCTACTCCCCATCTGATTTCTACCCCACAACTCCCCCCAACTTAAACATCGGCAGGTACATGGAGATCAGCACCAGGGCGACGATGCCCCCGATCCCCAGGATCAGCACCGGCTCCATCAAATTGCCCAGTTGCCGGATGCGGTGTTCCAGTTCCCCCGTCAGGCTGTCGCCCTGTTTCCGGAGCATTTCGGGGAGGCGGTTGGTCTCTTCGCCCACCCGTAGCAAAGCGACCAACCGGCGGTCGTACAGTTGCGGGAAACAGGCCAGGTTGTCGGCGAACAGTTCTCCCTGCTGCAACCCCCGGGCGACCTGCCGGAACGAAAAGCGGTAGGGGGGAAAGGTGATAATCTCTTCCAGCATTGCAATGCTTTTCAGCAGCGGGATGCCCGACGAGCAGAGGAGGTAAAGTAACTTGCAGAACTGCACCTCGTAATTTTTGCGCAACAGGCTGCCGGCCAGCGGTATCCGCAGCAACAGGCGGCCCCGGAACAGCCGGAAGGCATCGTTCCGGCCCCACAGCATCACCGCCCCGCTTCCCAGCAGCAACACCCCGCCCGTAACGGCCAGCAGGAGCGGAAAACGTTTGGAGAAAGCAATGATGGACCGGGTAATGCCGGGAAGCTCGCCGCCCATCCGGCCGTACACCTGTTCAAACATGGGTACAATCACCGTCAGCATAAAGACCAGCACAGCCACGGCTGCCCCCAGGATCACCAACGGATAGCTCACCGCCCCCTTCACCATCCGGCGGCGTTCAATCTGTTTACGGTAATAGTCCGAGAGGAATTGCAGGGATTCGTCCAAACGTCCGGTCTCTTCCCCGATGCGCACCACACCCGCATCCAGGGCCGAAAACCCCGGAGCGGCCGCCAGGCTCTGCCAAAGCGTCTCTCCGCCGATGACCCGTTCGTACAACGTACCATACAACCGGCGGGCGGAGCGGTCGCCTTCCCCTTCCGTCAGCAACTCAAACGAACGGCTGAAACTCAACCCCGCTTGCAGCAGAGAGCCCAATCCGGAAAAGAACACCTCTTTGCGGCGTTCGTCCATACGGTCATTCTTCCAATTCATCGGTGTATCTTTTTTCTTGTTCCCGGACCCGCTCCACGACCGTCCCTTCCCGGACCACCGGTGCAAACCCCAGGCAAACGGAGCGCCCCTGCAGTTCCAAGGTAATAAAAAGCGAATCCACTCTTTCCGGGGCCCGTTCCGGCGATCGCTCCCGCACCGACTGTACCCTCCGGAACAACGTATCCCGTCCCCCCGGATGCTCCGTCCCCAACAGGGAATCCTGCCTCCAGACGGTGACCGGTTCCCCGGCTCCGTAAAACAAATAATACTCCCCGTTTCTGTACACAGAATCGGCGCGGGCAAACAGGGCTTCCAGGCTCTCCACTCCCCCCAGCAAATCGTTATCTCCTGCCAGCCGGGACAGCAACCGTTCCGAATATCTTTTCACCGTTCCGATCCCCTCGTATACCGCCAGGAGCAGGATACCGGAGATAACCATCACCACCAGGGTCTCCGCTATGGTAAAAGCCGCTGTTTTCCACCGCCGGCCCTCTTTCTGTTTTCCCTGCATCCGTTCCTATCTCTTTGGTTGGTTACTGTTTTTTTCAAATACCAGATAGGTATAGCCAATCTCCTTCCCCTCTTTTCCGATAACCGCTTTCAGCCGGACCCGGACAATCGCCTCCCCATACCGCTCCTTCCGGATCTCTATCTCCCCCCATTCGTAGCTGTGCACCACTGTTTCATTTTCCCCCAGTAGCTCCGCTTCGGCCCGGCAGGTCAACAACTCCATCTCGGCCGTAAGCAGATCACTGTTATCTGTCCGGGAAGTTCCCACGTACACCAATATATTCAGCGTCAGGAAAAAGAAAAGCAGCCAGATCACGGAAGCCACCACCACTTCCGGCAGTGTAGAAGCAGGGATCTTTTTTTTCAGTACAGCCATTGTACGCACCTCCTTTCATACGCCCCCTCCTGCCACAGGGGATACGGGAACTCATCCGTAGCAAAAAAGCGGGTATTGTATAAAATATCCGAATAAAACCCTTCCGGAGCAAAATAGTAACTCTCCCGCAACCAGGCGCTCCCTGTTACATCTCCCTGTACCTGCGCAATCCCGTCCACCCGGAGCAATCCCCGGACGCGGGCGCTTTCCGGCTGGATGTAACAGGCTTTCGGCCGGCCTTTCAACGGTGCGCGCTCCTCCACGACAACATACCCATTTACCTCGCACGCATCCCCCATTTTCAGGTACCCCTCCGGCGCCTCTCCCTGCAGATAAATACCCGAAGGGTACTCCAACAGCACCCCCTCTTCCAAAACCACCGAATCCCGGGCAAATACCTGTACTTTCCCGGTAAATCCGCTCTCTATCCGCACAGAAGCAGCCACAATCAGCACATCCTGCAGGTGGCTCTCGCTGCCGATGACAATCCGCTCCCCCTTGACAATGATCCGCCCCCGAACATCGCCGTCTAAGCGCTCTCCCGCTATCCCCCCACACAACGCCGACTCCCGGAAACTCCTGCCGGCTGAGAGGTTGCCGGCGCAAAGTGTATCCTCCGGAAGTTGCCACAACGCCTCTATACTCTTCCGCACAGCCGGATCCGTGGCAGGCAACTCCTCCCTGCTGATCTTGATTTGTTCCTTGTCCAGCGCTTTCCCCTCAAAAAAACGGGAGTGCATCTGCACATATTGCAGGCCGTTTTCCGGAAGCCACGCCTCTCCGAACAGGACTGTTTTCCCGGCAAAAGAGACCGCTTTCCGGCGGTTACATACCCACAGGGCCGGATGTTGCGGGCCGGGGTTTGTCTTTCCGAACATCCGCACGGAAAAAGCGCCGTCCTCCACTGTAGCTACCGTCACCACTTCGTACAATCCCCACAGGTAACGTTCCGTCCGCAGGCGGGCATCTTCCTCCTCTTCATACAGCCTGTAAACGGAATCCTGCAACATCCGGCTCCCCGCCACACTGTCCGCTGCATACAGCACAAAACCGGATTCCATGTGCCATTGCAACTGCTTTTTCCGGTGGTATCCCGCCGCCTGCCCCGCATGCAGGTCCCACAACAAAAAAACACCCATCATAGCCAATAGCAACAACGTTCCCGCCACCAGCACCGTTGCCAGCACCGAAGCCTTCAAACCCTTTTTTTTGCCCTCTTTTTGCACAATTAGTTATTGCAGTCGCACGACATACCGCTTTTTCTCCCGGCTCAACACCAACGAATCCGGGTATACCCGCTCTATGCGGTACCCGTCGATGCTTTTCTCCTTTTTCCAGTCGATCATCTGCGTTTCCCGGCCCCTCTCTATCAACAGCCACTCTTGGCGTTGCCTGCCGATAATCCCCTTATACCGGAAAGCAGGAGGTGTATCCGGTTGCACAGCCGGTATGCTCGGGACTTTTTTCCCGGAACCTGCCGGTGTGGGGGAGGGAAGGGCAGGGGCTCTTCCCAGAAAAGGATCGCGGTAATTGAGCAGCAAGGCCGCCTCTTTTTCCGGAACGATCGCTGCCTTCCCGCCGATAGCCGGGGAAACGGGAGCCGGATTGGAAAGCGCTGTGATCACTTTCCAAATCACGAGACCCCACACCACCACAACGGCCAGAAAAAGCAGCGCCGATACCCCTTTATTCACCTTCATCTCCGCCCTCTTCTTCAATAATAGTCAGTTTCTGTTTTTGAACAACTGTCCGCCAGGCGGAATTACATCCCTGTACCGACCACTCATATTCACCGGCGGGCAACACATACTCAAAACGGTTTGTCCGCACCACCGTATCCACCAAACAGCGGGCCGCCGTTTCAAAAGAGGGGGTGACAATCCGCAACAGATAACTGTCTGCACCTTCCAGCTCCTCCCACAGAAAAAGTTGCTCTTTTTCGGTTGTTTCCGCATCCGCCGCCGGCGCCACGATCACCAATTGCTCATCGGAAATATCCTTTTCAAAAATATCCTCACAGGCCCAAAGCACCGTGACAGCCAGCAAAAACAATCCTATTCGCTTCATATTCGTCGTTTTCTATAATCTACATTCTCCTTCCACGCTCTATTCTTCCACCTCCTGCACCCAAACCGTCAGCAGCAAACGCTCCGCCCGGCTTCTCCTGTCCGTCTCCAAGCGGAAAGTACCGGATACCACCTTTCCGGGACACTCCTGTCCCTCCATAAAATCCAGCACCCGCAAAAGCGGGATAAAAGTCCCCGATAAGACCAATTCGCCCGTATACACCTCCAACTCCTTTTCGCTTTCGGTAAAAAAGGGAGTGTACCGTTCCACCGTGACCCTGTTTTTTTCAATCCGTTCCCGGAGCCGGTTCAGGATCTCCCCGCTGCTGACCGACGCCCCGGCGCTGGAGAGAGTCAGGCCGGCCGGGTTGTTTTCCGGCATCTGCTGCAACTGCTCCAACTCCTTCTCCATCCGTCCGCACTCCCGTTGCAGGGCCAGGGTATTTTTCAGGGTCAGTTGCCACACCAACCAGGGAGCTATCACCAGCCATCCCGCCAATTTCAGGTGTCCGATATACCGCTTCATGGTTCAATAAGGATTTCAAACGTGAAAAACGCCTCCTCCGGCTGTTTGGCCAGCGAAGTGAGCCGTACCTGCCGGAAAGAGGGATCTTCCGACAACAGCCGGGTCAGCCGCCCTATGGCCTCCTCCCGTTCCGCCCGGCCTTTCAGGCGGACCGTATTGGCCTGCAATTGCAGGGGCTTTCCCCTTTCCGGGCTTTTTTGCAGCGGAACCAAAGAGAGCTCCGTCAGGCGCACCGGTTCCGGCAACAGGGAAGCAATGCGGTCGGCCGTCCGGCTGAAAGGGAAAGCGGCCCCGTTCCCGTAGGTCTCTAAAAAAGCGGAGAGCCGGCGGTCGTTTCCCCGCCGCTCCTCCGACTCCCTTTTCAAAAACAGCAGTTCCGAGCGCAACCGGTCGTGTTCTCCCGACACACCCGGATGAATACCGAAATTGAAGGCCGCCATCAAAAACAGGCAGGCCAGCACGGGAATCCGTATCTTTGCCGCCAGCAGGTTCGCCAATTGCCCGGCCTGTCGGTCGGTTTTCAGCAGGTTCCGGAACGTGAATTGTTCCCGGAAAACAGCCGTTATCTTTTCCGCTTCTCCACCCCCCTCTTCGTCCAACGGAAAAACAGCGACGACCGTAACTTTCAGATGATGGACCGTTTCTAAAAACTCCGCCGGCGCCTCTTTGCGGACAAACACCAACCGGCGCTCTTCCCCCTCTCCGGCGTACTCCTCCCACAGAAAATCCGTACCGCGGACCACTTTCTCCCGGATGGCATCTCCCGGGCGCACATTTTTGGCGACGACACCCTGTCCGGTGACACCCACAACCACCGCCACCGGGGCCGGACGTTTCCCGGCCCACTCTTTCGCCGAAACAAGACCCTGCTTCTTTCCGTATTCGATCTCTCCCTTTCTATACCGGACCGGACAGGCCGTAATCCGGACATCCCCCTCCTGTTCCAGGCTGACCTTCAGGTAAATAATTCGGTTGATAATTCTGTTCAGCATATACAACGTCCGGGTTAAAAAACAATGGTCGGGCTGATAAATATGTTCAGTTTCTGAGAAATCTTGTTGTTGCTCGAAGAGCCGAACAGCCATTTGATCACCGGTACCCGGGCCAGAAAAGGAAGGCCGGTGGAGGTTTTATTCTTCGTACTCTTTTCAATCCCTCCCAAAAGCACCATCTCTCCGTCCCGAACCCGCAGGATCGACTCAAAACTCCGGGTGGAGGTACCCGGCGGGGCCGGCTCCTTCTCGTCTACCTTGGAGTTGTTTTCCGTAAATTCCGTCTGCTCCAGGGTAATGGTCAGGGTGATCATACTGTCCCGGCTGACAAAGGGCACCACGGTCACCTCTAAATTGGCGTCGATGCTTTTCCAGACGTACGAGTCCGTCTGCATCGGATTCTGATAACCGATAATATTGGTGTTCACCTCCTTGTAATAACGGGTCTCTCCGCTTTTCAGCTTGGCTTCGTGCCCGTTCAACGTGGAGAGCCTCGGCGTGGAGCGCAGCTCGATGTTTCCGTTCTCTTCCAGAAACTTCAGGTTCATGTAAAAATTGGGGGTCACCTTGCCCAGATTAATAGAACCGAAACCGTTAAAACTGTTTATCAACCGGTTGATAGAAGCCGCCCCCAAGGTAACCCCCACACCCGGCGAGAGGGTACCTCCCGTAGTAGCCGGCGCGTCTCCCAGTCCCATAGAGATTCCCGCCTCATTGATCATGCTTTTGCGTACATCCACAATAATCACATCAATCGAAATAAGGGGAACACTTTTATCAATGGAGGCCAGAAACTGTTCAATGCGGGTCACCTTGCTCTGATCTCCGCACAGGATCAGGCTGTTTTGGTCCGGAAACACCACGATCTGCGTACCGGTTTTCAGGGTTTCCGGGATCAGGTCCGCCACTTTATCCACCGTGCGGCAGCGCATGGGCACCGTGCGGACAGTCAGGAAAGAGCCGGAATTTTCCTTGCCGGCGGTGCCGAAGAGGTAAATCCCTCCGCTCTCGTACCAGGAGTATTCCGTACCGGTGAACAATACGTGGAGGAACGTCGTCAGGTCCACCTGCCGGACAAAAAGGGAAATATTCCGCTGCAAGGGGGTGACAAAATAATAACTGAGTTTTAGTTTTTCGCAGACGCTGGCAATCATATCGCTCAGATTTCCGGAGGAGATCATAGCCGTTATCATACCCATAGAGTCCACTTCCAACTGGCTGGAGGCAAAGGCAGGGCGGTGGCTGAATCCCCGGGGCAATCCGTTGTTTCCCGGAGCGGCCTCTTCCCGGCCCGTAAACATCCAGCCCTGCTCTCCGCTTTTTTCAAGGGTCAACCCGTTTACTCCTGCCAGTGTGTTTATCCCCTCCTCCAAAGGCATCCCGTGTATGTAAGCAGATACCCGCACATCGTACAGATGTTGGGGGACAATAAGATTTCGTCCGGTTTGGCCCGCTATTTTCCGGGCTACGCCGATCAAAGGGGCATTGGTAAAATCACAACTGAACAACCCGCTCTCCCGTTCATAGCGGATTTGCGGTTCCGGTTCCCGCAAAGGGGGTGCTACCTCCGGATAGACGGATACAATATTCCCGACCACCTCCAGGTTTAGCTTATACTCCCGGCAGAGGAACTCCAGAAAATCCGTCACCCGTATGTTCTTAAAATTGCAGGAAACCAACTGCTGGTCGGCGTTCCGGACACAAAGGTTCACCTCGTTGGCTTTGGCAACATTCCTGAGCAGTTCCGCCAACGGCAGGCCCGCCGCCGAAACATCGATCCCGGAGAGAAAAGCAGGGTCGCGTTGCCCCAACAACTCCAACTCCGTGTGGAGGCGTTCCCGTTTCAAAGAATCGGTTGCGGACGGTTGCGCCTGTAAACCCGAAAACGGGAGCAAAAAAAGTAGGTACCGGATAAATCGTATCATGTGTTTGTAACTGTTTTTTATTAACTATTCTCGCCCCCCAACAAAGGCGCCAACTCCTCCAACGAAGTGTCGCCCGATCGGTACAGGCTGATCATGGAATCCTTCAATGTGCGGATTCCCTGCTGTTTTAGGCGGGCGTCCACCTCGTTGCCCGAACGGCGGATCTGCTCCGCCAAATAATGGTCCACCGGTATCACTTCATAAACGGCTTTCCGGCCGCTGTAACCGGTGTAATAACACCGTTCGCACCCAACGGCCCGGTAATAGGCGCCTTCGTTATGGCCGGCGCCCAACAGGGCCTCCAGGTGCGTATCCCGTTCCGCCGGCTGTTTGCAGTGCGGACAGAGAATACGCACCAACCGTTGGGCTACGCACAACACCAGCGTATCGGCCAGCAGATAAGGGTGAATACCCATATCCGTCATACGGGCCACGCTGCCCCAGGCGCTGTTCGTGTGGATCGTAGAAAGCAATAGGTGGCCGGTCAGCGAACTGCGTACCGCCATCTGTGCCGTATCCGCGTCCCGGATCTCTCCCAACATAATAATATCGGGATCCTGTCGTAGAAACGTCCGGAGGGCGCTTCCAAAAGTCAGGCCGATCTCCTCTTTCAACTGCACCTGGTTGATCCCTTCCAACGTGTACTCCACCGGATCTTCGATGGTCAGAATATTGCTGCGCTCTTTGTTCAGCAACCGCAGGGTGGCGTACAGGGTGGTACTTTTACCGGAACCCGTCGGGCCGCTGATCAGCACCAACCCGTTCGGCCGCCGGATGGCGCGGGTATAGTCTTCCAACTGCTTCCCGTCAAATCCCAGATTCCCCAGTTCAAGCAACTCCAGACGCCTGGTCAGCAGGCGGAGCACCACTTTCTCCCCGTAAATGGTCGGCAGGGAAGAGACCCGCAGGTCAAAAGGGCGATCCCCCACCCGGTACAGAATACGCCCGTCCTGCGGCAACCGCTTTTCCGAAATATCCAGATTGGCCATAATCTTCAAGCGGTTCACCAACGCCGCATAGCTCCCCTTTTCCACCACATACCGCTCTATCAGGCCGCCGTCTATGCGAAACCGCACCCGGCACCGGTGCTCGTACGGTTCAAAATGGATATCACTGGCATTGTTCCGGTACCCCTCTTCAATCAGGCCCCGGATGTAGTCCGGGCTGTCGACGTTCATGGAACGCACGGAGCGGCCCGCTTCTATTCCCACTTCTTTCCGGTAATACCGGTGCAGCAGGCGGTGCAACTCTTCGGCCGGAAGCGGCGCTACCCGCACCGGAAAGCCGAACACCACCTCCAATTCCGTCTCCTGCGGAGCGTAGTCCCGTTCGGCGTTCCCGTAACAGCACAGAACCGCCCCCTCTTTTCCGTATGGCAGCAGGTTGTACTCCCAAGCCTCTTCCGGGGTAAACAATTGAACAATCTCTGTCGGTATCCGGATATCCGTCATGTTGCGATCAGTTTAAAACATACATACCCGATGTAGCAGAGACCCACCGTACTCACCAGCGGGATCTCTTCCCGGGCCGCCCACATTTTCTTCCACATCAGCCAGGCTATCAGCGTACAGGCAAAAGAGGCCGTCAGGAACCCTACCAGTTCCCGCAAGCCAAAGAACGGCGTCAGGCAGGCCAAAAACCAGACATCCCCCCGGCCGATATACCCTTGCGCCGTACCGTAGCGCAACCGCAGGTATCCCCACACCACCACCGCCATCCACGCCATGGCCGCCGCGTTCACCAGTACCCGGGAACCGGTTTCACGCCAGCCAAACTCCAAACAACAGCCTGCAAGCGTAGCCGTTCCGAACAGAACCAGCCACACCACACCGATCTGCCGCTTCCGGAAATCGGAACGGATCATCACAAGCAAGGGAAGAAAAGCGGGCAGAAAATACATGCGTTAATCCTGGGTGGTCTCCTTCAACTCCTTCTCCTGGTTAATCTCCCATACATTGAAGGTCCCATCCCCGTCAAAATCCACAACAGCCGTAGCTGTAGCCCGAAATCCCTTTTCATTGGCCTCGGCAATCTCAATGCGGTAGTTGGCATTTCCTTCGTCCGTCACCAACTTCTGCTGTTCAAATCCCAGGTCTTTCAGGGAAGAGGAATAGCGCGAATGGGTATAAAAATGGGTTTTCTGCAACGTATGGAGAAACACCAACTGTTGCTGGGCTTCCGTAGACTTGGCCTTAGTGATCAAAGGCATCAGGTTGGGAAGAGCTATCAACACCAATATGCCGATAATCACCAACACCACTAATAATTCCGGCAGCGAAAAGGCCTTCAGGCGGCCGGATTTTTGTTGCCGGGAAACACTCCGTACAACAGATAACATACACTTCATTTTTACAAAATTATTGGTTATCAGACAATGCGGTTTATCAAACAAAATCAACAAACCACGCGCATAAGGATGCGCAATGTAGATAACAAATGTTAAAAAACCAAGTGTATCTGGGAGAAAATTTAAACAGACGCTATAGTTCAACCTTTTGCACGAAATCACTCAAACCGCAAACTTCCACATCATTTTTAAACGGATAAGATACTGGTACGGGAGAAACAATATATGTTTTGTCTGGTTTTACGGTCTCTATAGCACTCCAAAAGCCTTTGGTTACCTGTGGTGCTGATGAGGCTTTACATTCTACGGCAATCCTTCGGGAGCCTCTCTCAATGATCAAGTCTAACTCATCACCCGAAGCACTGCGATAAAAAGAAAATTTGCAATCTCTCAAAGAAGAGATGATGTTTTCAATAATAAATCCTTCCCAAGATGCACCGAAAACAGGGTTTCCCATCAGAGAATTAAAGTCATCTACCTGTAACAATCTATGTAACAGTCCGCTATCTCTTACATAAATTTTAGGAGATTTAACCAGGCGTTTCTTGGTATTCTTTTCAAATGGTTGTAACGAACGAACAATAAAGGTTTGCTCCATCAGGTCAATATACCGGCGAACAGTTTGGTAAGTTACACTTAGCGATTCTCCCAATTTGGAAGAATTAAAAAGTTGCCCCTGATTGTGCGCACACATAGTCAGCAAACGACGCAGTTGCAATGCGGGAATTTGAATCCCGAGTTGTGGGATATCCCGTTCTACATACGTTCTGAGGAAATTTTCTCTCCAGAGTATGCTTCCCTGGGCCGAGGACGCGAGATAACTATCCGGATAGCCGCCGCGAAGCCAAAATTTATTTAATTCAAAATTTATATTTCGTTCAACCTCTTCAATTGTAAACGGAGTAAGTTCAATCAATCCGATCCTTCCGGCCAACGATTCTGACGTTTTCTGTATAAGGTCTTGCGAAGCAGATCCAAGCAAAATAAATCGTCCCGGACGACGGTTACGGTCTATTTCACTTCGCAATACCGAAAAAAGTTCCGGTACCAACTGAATTTCGTCCAAACAAATGGTCACATCCTGATTAGCCTGGAAAAATAATACAGGTTCTCTCAACTTATTCAGGTCATCCAAATTTTGAAGATCTAAATACAGATAGGCATCCGAATTTTGATAGAGCATTTTCACCAAAGTGGACTTTCCGCATTGTCTTGGGCCTAAAATGGCAACCGCAGGAAATACACGTAGATTCTCAGCTACAAACGCTTCTATATTTCTGTCGATCAATTTTTGCATATCATAAATATGATTTCTATTTTGCACAAATATAGCGATTGTACTTAAAACTACCAAATTCAGCTTGTCGTCAAAATTTACACAGACTTTATAGTTCAACCTTTTGCAACAACTAAACCGGCAGCGAAAAGGCCTTCAGGCGGCCGGACTTTCGTTGACGGGAAACACACCATACAACAGATAACATACACTTCATTTTTACAAAATTATTGGTTATTTCCACATTACATATCTGCTAAATCCCAGCAAAGACCTTCTACTGTATGTTTATTCAGTTCCTTTGTTTTTAGGATGTTGACTTTCTCTTCAAACAATTGAGACTTGAAGTTCTTTTTCTGCCGTTTTACTTCAACAGCAACTGCACGCTTATCATCCAAATATACTCCCACAATATCAATCTCATGCTGATTCCCTTTTGGCTCCCACCACGAGCCTATTGCCCGATAGGCAAAACTCTCCTGCATCTTTTGTTTAAAGTACAGTTCCAATGTCTTTCCCGAATAAGTGGGATAATCATCTAACATGATTTTAGACACTCCTTCAAAGTTTCCAATCTCAATCAGTGACCTGTTCCGCTCGATATATCTGAACCAAAAGCGTAGGAAATTATCGGTTACTTCGTACCTTAC
>DBDA01000028.1:26497-29582 GCA_002293375.1 Odoribacter sp. UBA944 | reverse complement strand
ATGATTTTGAAACAGCTCGGCCATACCGCAGAGATGGCGAAAGAGTAAGCAGGGAACACTGTCCATTTGATTGTGTAAAGTTTAACACAGTGAGGGTAAGTTTTGACACTGTCGAATGGCGGAACGAGGTCGATCTCGACCCCAAATTCCTGTGTCGCAACAGTGTAAGCGTATAACAGGGCAAACCTGTTATTATCAGGAAAGTTTGTGGATTGGAAAAAAGTTGTATCTCTGTAACTTTTTCTTATTGTTGTCTTCATATACAAAAGCAACCATCATTTTTTCTATCAATACGCCTGCCGGATCAATACTTTTGTGCTTTGTGAGGCGGGGAGTGTTTAGGGAAGCACCGGAGCGAAGGGGAATTAGTACCCAAGAAGCGTAAAAGCGAAGCAGCTTCAAGGGCACAATTCCCCGGAGCGGTGGTTGAACCTCTAAGCCGGGATTGTAATTTCAGGGCGGCCTCTGTTTGAACGGCGGCAAAAACATGATTTTTTGATCAAAATAAGGTATATTTGCCGTGCTATGAAAAAATGGATCATCACTCTGGCCGGCTTCCTGTGTTTACTGGGGGCGGCCGCACAGGAAAAAGTACTGACCATGGAAGAGGCGGTACTGGGTTACGAACTCTATCCCGAACGCCTCGCCGTTCAATGGCAGGGGGAGCGTAACACGCTGACATACATTAAGGACGATCAATTACTGGCGGAAGAGCCTGACNNTGATGACCCTGGAAGAACTGAATGCCGTCCTCGGAACAAAACTACAGCGTTGGCCGGCTTGTTCCTGGGTCGACGGCGGGGTATTCTGTGTACGGGCAGGCGGAAAATACACGGAAATACATGTGCAGGATAAAAAAGCGGTACGCATCCTTCCATTGCCGGTCAAAGCCCAAAACCTCACCTTTAACGGAAAAGACGCCTTTGCTTTTACCCGGGAGAACAATCTCTGGTATTCCGACGAAAGAGGGAACGAATATGCTGTCACGGGCGACAAGGATCCCAATGTTGTGAACGGGCAAACGGTCAGCCGGAACGAAATGGGGATCACCCACGGCATCTTCTGGTCGCCCGACGGGAAAAAACTGGCCTTTTACCGGAAAGACGAAAGTGCGGTGGGAACCTTTCCGTTGGTAGATATTACTACCCGCACGGGTACTTTGCGGGAGATCAAATACCCCATGGCCGGAATGGCTTCCGAACAGGTTTCGCTGGGAATATATGATCTCGCTTCTGGCAAAACGACCTTTGTGCAGGTGGATGATTTTGGGCGAGAGCAATACTTGACTAATATCAGTTGGTCGCCGTCCTCCGATGTTGTCTATATCCAGGTGGTAAACCGGGACCAAAAGCATGTCCGGCTGAACAAGTATTGCGCCCGGACCGGGGCTTTTATCAAGACCCTGCTGGAGGAAGAGCATCCGAAATATGTGGAGCCGCAGAACAAAATTATCTTCCTGAAAAATGATCCCTCTCGCTTTATTTACCGGACAGACAACCGGCACGGCTATCGCAACCTCTACTTGTGCGATACGGAAGGAAAGCAGGTACGCCGCCTGACCGTTACGGATGCGGATGTGGAGTACACCGGTCAGGATGGAAAATACGTTTACTACACCTCGGCGGAGGTTAGCCCGGTGGAAAATCACCTCTTTCGGGTAGAGCTCAAAACCGGCCGGCAGGAGCGCCTGACACGGGCGGAGGGGTGGCATACCGTTAGCGTCAGCCGGGACGGAAGCTACTTTATTGATACCTATAGCAGCCGGAACGTCCCGAACGTGGTGGCCGTACAGCCGGTTTCCGGCAAGCCGGCGCGCGAGTTGCTCCGCGCTGCGGACCCGATGGCGGCATACAATTGCGGGGAGATTGAATTGGGGACGGTGAAAAGCGCGGATGGCCGGTACGACAACTACTACCGGTTGATCAAGCCTATGAATTTCGATCCTGCCCGGAAGTACCCGGTCATCGTATATGTATACGGCGGGCCGCACTCCCAATTGGTCAAAAACACCTGGCAGGCGGAACTGCGCCGTTGGGAGATGTATATGGCCCAGCGCGGGTATGTGGTGTATGTGCAGGACAACCGAGGGACGCAGAACCGGGGCGCCGATTTTGAAAAGGCGATCCACGGCCGGTGCGGACAGGTGGAGATGGCCGACCAGATGAAGGGGGTTGAACTCCTGAGATCATACCCTTGGGTGGATGCCGACCGGATCGGGGTGCACGGGTGGAGTTACGGCGGATTTATGGCCATCTCCCTGATCACGAACTATCCGGATGTATTCAAGGTTGCGGTGGCCGGCGGCCCGGTGATCGACTGGAAGTGGTACGAGGTGATGTACGGGGAGCGGTATATGGACTCTCCGCAACGGAATCCGGAAGGGTATGCCCAAACCAGCCTGTTGAATAAAGCGAAGGACCTGAAAGGGAAACTGTTGATCTGCCAGGGGGCCGTTGACAATACGGTGGTGTGGCAGCACAGCCTCAATTTTATCCAGGAGTGCATCCGGCACCAGGTGCCGGTGGACTATTTTCCCTATCCGGTTGCCGAGCATAATGTGATGGGGCGCGACCGGATCCACCTGATGCAGAAGGTGACGGACTATTTTGAGGACTACCTGTAACATGCGGATAGACATTGTAAGTGCTGTTCCGGAGTTGCTGGAAAGTCCATTGAACCACTCCATTGTGAAGCGGGCGCAGGAGAAAGGGGTGGTGGAGGTCTGTGTGCACAATCTCCGGGATTGGTCCAAAGACAAGCACCGGAAGGTGGATGACTATCCGTTTGGAGGAGAGGCGGGGATGGTGCTGACGGTGCAGCCGGTTTTTGATTGTCTGGCGGAGTTGACGGCCCAACGGGAGTACGACGAGATCATTTACACCTCGCCGGATGCGCCTGTTTTTAATCAGAAGACAGCCAACGAACTGTCGTTGAAAGAGAACATCTTGATCCTGTGCGGGCATTACAAAGGGGTGGACCAGCGGATCCGCGACCACCTGGTGACCCGGGAAATCTCTGTAGGGGATTTTGTACTGACGGGCGGGGAGTTGCCGGCCTGCATCATGGCTGATGCTATTGTGCGGTT
>DBDA01000028.1:0-26468 GCA_002293375.1 Odoribacter sp. UBA944 | reverse complement strand
TCTATACGCGCCCGGCGGAGTTCAATGGATGGGGGGTGCCGGAGGTGCTCCTTTCCGGAAACCACGCCAAGATACAGGCGTGGCAGGAGCAGCAGGCATACGAGCGCACCCGGTCGTTGCGCCCGGATTTATTGGAAGAGTAGGATCATTTAAACGAACAGATATGAAGCGTTATTTTTTACTCTGTATGGCGGGCGTGTTGTGCTCCCTTTCGGGGTCGGCACAGACCTTTACCCACGGCCGGTCGGCCTCCTACGTATGGCCGGAAGAGCCGGAAGTATTGAAAACGTTGGACGAGTGGCAGGATTTGAAATTCGGGATGCTGATCCATTGGGGGCTGTACGCCTATTGGGGAACGGTGGAGTCCTGGTCCATTTGTGCGGAGGAGGAGGATTGGATCCCCCGCGACAGTATGATCGCTTATGAAGATTACAAGCGGAAGTACTGGAGCGCCATTGATTCCCTGAAGCCGGAACGCTTTGATCCGGCTGTCTGGGCGGCCTCCGGAAAACAGGCCGGGATGAAATACGTGGTGTTCACAACGAAGCACCACGACGGTTTCAATATGTACGATACGAAACAGAGCGACTTTTCTATCATGCACGGGGCTTTTAAAGATGATCCCCGCCGGAATGTGGCCAAAGAGGTGTTCACGGCTTTCCGGGAAAAAGGCTATATGATCGGGGCGTATTATTCCAAACCGGACTGGCACAGCCAATACTATTGGTGGGACCGCTATGCGACCCCCAACCGGAATAACAACTACAGTATCGAAAAGAATCCCTGGCGTTGGAATAAGTTTAAGGAGTTTACCTACAACCAATTGGAAGAGATTGTAAACGGCGATTACGGCCAGATCGACATTCTTTGGCTGGATGGAGGGTGGGTACGGCCTGCCCGCCCGACGGATCAAGAGCGGGCCGGCCGTTTCTACAAAGGGGAGCAGGTGATCGACATGCCAAAAATCGCTGCGATGGCCCGCCGCTACCAGCCCGGCATTTTGATCGTGGAGCGTTCCGTTCCGGGGAAATTTGAGAATTACCAGACCCCTGAACGGGGCATCCCTGCCGAGCAATTGAGCGTGCCGTGGGAGAGCTGCATTACTTTGGGATATGATTGGGGGTATGTGCCGACGGATGTGTACAAATCGCCGGCGCAGGTTATCCACATTTTGGCTGAGATTGTGGCCAAAGGGGGGAATTTCCTGTTGGGGATCGGCCCGAAACCGGATGGCACTCTGCCCGAAGGGGTGGTGGCCCGTTTGGAAAAGATCGGGGAGTGGGTGGAGAAAAACGGGGAAGCTATCTATCATACCCGTACCACCCCGCATTACAACGATGGGAAAACCTGGTTTACCCGGAGCAAAGAGGGGAGAAAGTTGTATGCGATCACGTGTTTGGAGGAGGGCGAACCGGTTCCCTCAACTATCCGTTGGCAAGGGAACCTGCCAGTGGCCGGCAGCCGGATGATCCACTTGCAAACCGGTAAACCGGTCCGTTGGAAAAAGGTCGGGGAGGGGGTGGAGATCACCGTTCCCAAAGGCCTTCCCGCCGGACAGGCTGCTTTGGCTTTCTCTTTTACACCGGCCGGATAACCTTTCATCGCTATGGCTACCCCAGTTGGTACTTCTTCATTTTGTTGAAGAGGGTTTTCCGGCTGATATGGAGTGCTTTGGCGGCAAGGGTGCGGTTGTTGTCGTATCGTTGTAAGGTCGCAATGATCAACTCTCTTTCGGTGTGTTCGTTGGCCTCTTTTATTTTGTTGGAGTCGCTGTCGTTGTCGAGCAGAATGGACCCGATCCTGGGGTAACCCTTGACCCGCATGGGCAGGTGGTCCGCCAGTATGGTCCCGTTTTCCGAGAGGATCATGGCGCTCTGGATGGCGTTTTCCAGGTCGCGGATGTTGCCGGGCCAGTCGTAGCCGCACAATTGGTCAATGGCCTCTTGCGAAATGTTTTTCACTGAGAGGTTCATGGTTTTGTTGTACTTGGCGATAAAATAGTCGACCAGGCTTGGAATGTCCTCCCTGCGTTCGCACAAGGGGGGAATGTTGATGGTGAAAATATTGAGCCGGTACAGCAGATCGAGCCGGAAAGTACCCTGCCTGACTTTCTCTTCCAAATTGCGGTTGGTGGCGGCAATGATGCGTACATCCACGGGGATCTCTTTTTTGCCCCCGATGTGTGTCACGCTCTTTTCTTCCAGCACGCGCAGCAGTTTTACCTGTGCATCCGGCGGGAGTTCTCCGATTTCGTCCAGGAACAGCGTGCCGCCGTCGGCTTTTTCAAAGGTACCGGCCCGCGTCTCTTTGGCATCGGTAAAAGCGCCTTTTTCGTACCCGAACAGTTCGCTTTCTATCAATGTCAGGGGGATGGCCCCGCAATTGATGGTCACAAGCGGCTTCTCTTTCCGGCTGCTGTAATTGTGGATCGCCCTCGAAACAAGCTCTTTCCCGACGCCGCTTTCTCCCAGTACCAACACGGTCACGTTCGTATCGGCCACCTTCCGCACCTGCGACATTACCTGCTGCAATTTTGTACTGTTGCCCACAATTTGCCCGAAGGAGAAATTTTCCTTCTGTTGTTCTTTTAAGTGATTGAGCTCATGGCTGATCTCGTGAAAACTCAGGGCCCTTTGTACGGTCAGCAAGAATTCATCGTTGTCGAACGGTTTTTCTATAAAATCGTATGCGCCGTTTTTTATGGCTTGAACAGCCAGCGTGACAGAACCATACGCCGTCACCATCAGGACGGTGGCGCCGGGATGTGTTGTTTTGATCTGTTGCAAAGCTTCCATACCGGTCATGTCGGGCATTTGCTGGTCCAGCAGGATCACATCGGCCCGGAAAGAGTCGAGCGCTTTGACCGCCTCTTTACCGCTTGCCACGGCAAGCACCTCATACCCCTCGTCGCGGAGCAGCATCGCCATCACTTTTCTGATCTTTACTTCGTCATCGGCTATTAAAATCTTCTTCATGCTAAACTCTTTATTTCAACGCCTGCGGCAGTTTTATGGTTAGTTTGCTCCCCGCTCCGGGCCGGCTGAAAAACTCCATCTCCCCGTTGTGTTTGTTGATGATCCCATATGAAATGGGCAATCCCAACCCCGTACCCTCTTTTTTGGTGGTATAAAACGGATTGAATACGTTTTCCACGTTTTCCGGCTCTATCCCTTTTCCGTTGTCTTCAAAAGAGATGAGCAGGAAGCGGGAACGCATATCTACCGGGCGGCTGTTTTCCAGGACGATATTTACTGTTTTGTCGTTGCTTTCGGCCATCGCTTCCACGGCGTTGAGCAGGATATTCAAAAAAACCTGTTTCAGTTGGGCGGGGTCGGCAATGATGACGGAATCGTCCGACAGGTTTTTGTAGTTTACGTGTACGGATTGCTTTTTCAGCAGGTTGTTCACCAGCGAGAGGGTTTCCCGTATCAGCGTTTCGATGTCGGTCCGGGTGGTTTCCAATTCGGTAGGTTTTGCAAAAGAGAGCAGTCCCTGCACGATCTTGTTGATGCGGTCCACCTCTTCCATCAATTCGCCGATCATTTCGGCCTTGTCGGTATCCTGCATATCTTTTCCGAGGTATTGTATCGTACTTCTGATGGCCGTCAGCGGATTGCGTATTTCGTGCGCGGCGCCCGCAGCCAATTGTCCCAGTATGGCCAACCGGTCGGCGCGGTACATTTTCTTGATCCGGGCGTTCTGTTCTTCGTACAAGATAGCATTCTCTATGGCGACTGCGGACTGGTCGAGCAGCAAGGCAAGCAGGTCGAGTTCGTCCCGGCTGTAATCGGTACGGTCTGTTTTTCTTCCTAAGAAAACCAGACCTGTCAGGCGGTTCATAACCTTTAGCGGGTAGATACATTCCGATTGCATGGCGTGTATCACATCCTGTTCTTCCCGGGAGAAATAGTGCAGAATGGAGGGTGATTGGGAGACGACTAACAGGGATTCGTTTACCGAAAACCAATTGATCAATTTGTCTTTAGCTGAAAACAGCGTATTTTGTGACACCTCCTCTTCCGGCTGGTTGGAGGCGGCCAGCAAGAATTTATCTGTGTCGTGCTGTATCAGGAATACTGATACTTTCTCTACGGACACGATCTGTTTGATTTTAGAGACGATGTTCGTGAGCAGCAACTCTTTATCGACGATCAGTGTCAGCGAGCGATTAAATTCCGATAACGTGTTGCGTATATCACTCCAATTGCTTGATCTCTCCGCACGCTGTTTTTTTGCTTTTTCCGGCATTGGCCTTCTGATTTGAGTTAGGCAAAGATAGGAAAATTACCCGGAATGTGTGTAAATAATTACCCAATAAACGGGTAAAATTTTACCCCAAAAAGGATGTTCTGATTTTAATAGAATGTCTGTATATTGCTGTGTAATAAATGGTTGTATTGTTTGGCACGGTAATTGATATTCCTCTGTGCATTAATAAAAAGTGTATGAAAATAACTCTGTTTTTACTCATTTTTGTTGTTTTTACAGCGAACATACAGGCGCAGGATACCTTGACGCTGACTTTTGAGGAGGCGGTCGGCATCGCCCTGCGTGAAAGCTATACGATCAAATCGCACGACGAAAGCAAGCAGGCCTCTTTGTACGATTACCTCTACTACAAGGCCCAATTCAAACCCCGGCTGGACCTGAACATATTTACTCCAAGTTGGGACGAGGGGTTGCAGAGTGTGCAGCAGGTGAACGACCTGCCGGTTTACAACTCTTACAGTTCCATGCAGTTCGGCGGTGACCTGCGTTTCACCTATGTATTGCCCACGGGAGGGAATATCGCGCTGTCGGGACTGATGTACCACGAAAATTACCGCACTACCCTTGCACTCTCCGATTACGAGACCTTGAAGCGCAAGCAGGCATACAGCAAATTTGGCCTGATATTCAACCAGCCTGTGTTTACCAAAAACACACTCCGCGAAAACCTGAGAGCCGCAGAGTTCAGGTATGCACGGACCGAGGCGTATTATACCCGTGCACAGATGGATATCGTGTACAGCGTTACCACTGCTTTTTACAGCCTCTACCAGGCTGTATACGAGCGGCAGATCAACGAAGAGCGCCTGCGGAATTCTGAAGAGGCTTTGCGTATTGCCCGGTTGAAACTGGAGACAGGGGATATTCCGGAAGGCGATGTGCTCATCACCGAGATCACAGTCGCCCAGAACAACGCCCGGTTGTCCGAAAGCATCGGACAGTACGAGACGGAAAAAGACAATTTTAAACTCCTGATCGGGCTTGACCTGTCGAGCGAGATCCAAATAATAGCCGCTACCGATTTCGATCCGGTCGTGATCAACCTGGAACTGGCCATAGAACAGGCGTTGCAAAACCGGATGGAGATCAAAGAGGCCGAATACGATATGAAGTTGCAGGAGATCCAGGTGGACCGTGCCAAACGCGAACGGGAATTCAAAGGGAACATATCGGCCTACTACGATCTGACGGGGGTAGGAATGGATGGGAACAACGTCGGCGGCCGTTTCAACTCCTCCTTCGACGATCTTACGGTCCGTCCGCCGAACAGGGGGATCACCCTGACTTTATCCTATCCCATTTACGACTGGAAACGCGGCCGGAACCTGGTGGAACGGGAAAAAATATACTTAGAAGCCGAGGAGTTGAAATTGGAGAACCTGCAAAACACCATTGTGAAACAGATCCGGGAAGTGGTCCGTACGGTTTACGAGGCGGAAGGCCGTTTCCGGATCAATCAACAGAACAAAGAGAATGCGGCCAGAAGCTATGGAATCAACCAGCTCCGGTATAAAAACGGCGATATTACGGGGCAGGAGCTGTCGGTGGAGCAGGAGCGCTTATCGCAGGTGCAACTGGATTACATCAAATCCTACATCACCTACCAATTGGCGCTGGCAGACCTGAAACGGAAAACGATGTGGGATTTTGAAAACAACCGCAGTTACAAAGTAGTAGAAACAGAAACCAATTAAACGATCATACAGAATGAAGCGAATTTTATTTTTAGTATTAGGGATGTTTGTGTGTGGGGCATTCCCGCTGTTTGCCCAGGATGAGGCTGCCATCCTGCTGGATTTGAAGAAATCCCGGGCGGATTACGAAAACGCCAAACAGAAGTACGAGAACGACACCCGGTTGTTTAACGAAAAAGCCATCTCCGAAAATGATTTTAATCAATCCAAAAACAACCTGCTCAGCCGGGAGGTGGATTACCAGAAGTTGATCTTAAAGTTGATTTCGCAACAGTCCTACATCATCATTGAACGCGCGGTCAAATACCAAACAAACAAAGGTGACAGGCGGGTGAAGATCACCCTGAAAAGCACCCTGGAAGGGAACGAGGAGTACCTGAGCCAGTTCCGGGAGCATTTTGACGTCTTTACCCCGGAGATGCGTTCCGGCAAGGTATACAATGTATTCGTTTCCATTGTGGATTTGACGGACCAGACCATTATCGGCTCTCCGTACGAATACCGGATCCCAGCCATAGAATTGGGAGAGGAGGCGACGGCCGATTTCGACTTGCTGAAAGATGCCGATAACCTGAAGGTCGTGCTCTCTTACGGTGGTCGCAAAGACGAGAAGAGTATCTATCTCAAAAAAGACGCCAGCACCCACGTGATCGACATCAACTCCCTCCAATTTTCGCAGGAAGCCGACCTGAGTTCACAGGCTACTTACGGGCTGACGCTGGAACGTTTTTCCACCTCCGACGATGTTTACCGCCTCATGGTGGTGGGATTGCCGCAGCAGATCACCTACGAATTTACAGACGGGAGCAGCAAAGTGTCCCAGATCAAATACGCGCAGGGTGTCAATACTAAGAACTTAGCGTTGCGGGTGTTCCTGCCCGACCGTGACGACGAGCAGGTGCAAATTGATAAGCCGCTCCAGTTCTATGTGCTGACCTTTACCAACGACCAGTTCACCCGCCTCTCCGCCCTGGACGAGCAGTCGCGTACCCCGGAGGCATTGCTTGGCCTCTCCTGCGGAAACGAAATGCTGGAACTGATCCCGCGCGGAAAGGGCAAAATAGAGGTGCGGGCTACCAACCTGTACCACGAGATCAGCAGCGGCGACAGTGTACGGATGGATGTAACCGTCCGCAACGCCGGGACCCGCCGGCTTGATAACATCAAGGTAACTACGGACAATCCCCTGGGATGGAAAACCGTTGTAAGGCCGGACCTGATCCGTTCGCTGGAGCCGGAAAAAGAGGAGGTGGTCACCATTACCATCCTGCCTCCCTCCGATGCCGGTGTCGGGGCGCAGGAGGTCAAGATCAAGACCGAAGCGCTGGCCGATAACCGCAAAGTAGATACCGAGGACAAAACCGTCCGCATACAGGTACACGCAAAGACCTCTGTCATAGGAACCATTCTGTTGGTATTGTTGCTGGGCGCATTCATCGTCGGCATTGTCTGGTTCGGTATCCGGTTAAGCAAACGATAAACCCTAAAAACAGATACAATGTTTAAAACGCTATTAATCAAAGAGATACAGGCCTCTATCATTGACTTCCGGTTTTGGGTCATCACCCTGCTTTGCATCTGTATCATTCCGTTGAGTTTTTATGTGTCGGTAAAAAACTATTCGCAACGCCTGTCCGATTACCGGCAGGAAGTACAGACATACCGGGAGGCAACATCGGTGTGGTACGACATGGTGGCCGAGGGGATCCATCCCCCTTCTCCGTTGAGCATCTTTTCCCAGGGGATGGATGAAAAAATGCCTTACAAGGTATTGACTTCCCGTGACGGGCGTTACCGGATAGAAACCGCAAAGCCCGACAACAAATACGACCTGATGGGAAAAATGGACTTTGCCTACATCGTCGTGATGGTATTGTCCATACTTGCCCTTGTCTTTACATTTAACGCCATATCCGGCGACAAGGAAAACGGTATTTTCCGCATGGTACTCTCCAATCCGGTGTTGCGGCGGCAGGTACTCCTGGCCAAATTGATCGGAAATTACCTGGTTTTCCTGATCCCTTTTTTGCTCTCCCTCCTGATTGCCCTGCTGATTGTTTGGTTTTCAGGTATGGTCCCCATCTTCTCTTCGCAATTTTTCCCTGCCGTGTTGATCATGCTGGGGGTCAGCCTGCTTTTTCTGCTTACCCTGTTTAACCTGGGTTTGTGGGTCTCCTCTTTTGCCAAAAATTCCGCTTTATCCATCAACGTATTGTTGCTGATCTGGATATTGACAGGGTTGGTCATACCGAAAATAAGCCCCATTATCAGCGGGGTTATCTATCCGGTGGAGTCGACCGGCGTGTTCGAAGGGAAGAAAGCCTATTTGATCGCTAATATTATCAAAGAACAACGGGCGGAAGAAACAGAACTGTACGAAGAGATAAAAGCGGAATTACGTCCGGAATCAGAAATAAACGTATCAGGCAATATGGACGATGAGGTAAACGTAGAATTCGATAACAGGGTGCTGCCCATACGCGAAAAATACGAAAAACGGCTTGCATCGGAGGTCGACAAACTGACCGTGGATTATAAAATACGTGTGGACAAACAAAACAGAATAGCCGGGGCTATATCCTCCCTCTCTGTCATAAATCTTGCCAACAACCTGATGGCGGAATTTTCGGCCACAGGGGCTACGGAGGCGGAAAATTTTTTGAACCAGGCGAAGCAATTTCAGGAACAGGTAAATACGGACGTATATGCGAAGTTCATTTTCAGGGAGTACTTTTCCAAGGGCGCTTCGTCAAGCAGTGTTCAACAAATAGCCGGTGCGGGGGAGATAAAAATTCCGCTCATGGATGCTTACCGGTACGTTCCGTTGCAGGATGTGTTTATGAACAACCTGAAGGACATTTTGCTGATCGCTGCTTATTGCCTGCTGTTTTTTGTGGGGGCCTTTATCAGCTTTACCCGTTTTGATGTACGATAAGAATCTGTCTGAATAAAAATAATTTAAAACAATAGACTATGTTACAAGCAATTGAATTAACCAAACGGTACGAAGACGGCCAATTGGCGTTGGATGCATTGAACCTCGAAATCAAACCGGGCGAGATCTTTTTCCTGCTGGGCGCCAACGGGGCCGGTAAAACAACCACCATCAACCTCTTCCTGAATTTCATTGAACCGACGTCCGGCCAGGCCATTATTGACGGGATCGATGTTATGAAGGATCCGTTGGAAACAAAGAATTACATCTCCTATGTTTCCGAAAATGTCATGCTGTACGGCAATTTTACCGCCCGCCAGAACCTCGATTTTTTTGCCAAACTCGGCGGTAAATCCCATTTAAACAAAGAAGATTACTATACCATCATGCGGAAAGTGGGGTTGCAGGAGCAGGCGTTCGAGAAGAAGCTGAAAACCTTCTCCAAAGGGATGCGCCAAAAAGTAGGGTTGGCCATCGCCATCATCAAAGATGCGCCGAACATCCTGCTTGATGAACCTACTTCCGGCCTCGATCCGAAATCGGCGGCGGAGTTGATGCAAATCCTGAAAAACCTGCGCAATGCCGGTAAATCGATCCTGATGTGTACCCACGATATCTTGCGGGCCAAATCCGTTGCCGACCGGGTGGGTATCATGAAAGAGGGGCGGTTGGTGATGCTGCGCGATCGCGAAGAGTTTTTACAGGACGACCTGGAACAGCTCTATCTCGAATACATGCAGGAGACTGTGATGATGCCTTAGAAGTGTCCCAAAAACATTTATCTGCTTCATTGCTTGATTTATCAGTCGTCGGTCACATACGTTAGTATGCTCCCGTCCGCCTGAAAATCAGCGGCTTCGCAGCTAAGCGTTTTTGAAACACTTCTTGTGAATAAGAAAAACACGACTTAAATTTCATTTTAATAAATAAAAAAATGATCGGATTAATAGCCCGGAAAGATTTTTTACTGAATCTCACGTCGGCCCGGTTTGTCATCGGCCTGGCGGTTTGCCTGCTGGTTATCCCGTTTACCTTGGTGACAAGCGTAGACCGGTATAAACAACAGATTAACGTATACAAAACCGCTTCTGAAAAGGTGGAAACGGAGTACAAAGCGGCCAAAGTATATTCGAACGTAAGGCCGAGTGTAATACATCGTCCCGAAGCGCTCGCCGTCTTCAGCGAGGGGGTCAGCCGGAACATGGGGAATACGGTGCAGCTTCAGTACGGAGAATACCCGTTGCTACTGAGTGGTGTTGCCGGGTTTTCCAATCCGTTGTTGAACGCCTTTTTCTCCCTGGATTTTGCCACGGTGATTGCCATTGTGCTGTCGCTGTTCGCATTGGTGTTCTCCTACGATGCGTTTACGCGGGAGCGTGAAAACAACACGTTAAAAATGATCCTCGTCAACCGGATCAACCGTTCCGCTTTCTTTATCGGGAAGTTCCTGGGGATATTGCTGACCCTAGTCCCGATGCTGTTGTTTTGCTTTGTTACGGGAATATTATTCCTGTTGCTATCGCCCGATATAGCGTTGGACGGCGCCATGTGGACAAATGTACTGCTGTTGTTTCTTTCGGCGGTGCTGTACGTGGTGGTTTTTGTGCTGTTCGGCCTCTTTGTGTCCGCCATGTCCAAACGGTCGTCAACCTCCATAGCGGTGTGCCTGTTGTGCTGGATCTGGCTCCTGTTCTTAGTGCCGAACATCGCGGTCTGGTCGGCCAAAAGTTTCGTGAAGACGGAGCAATACGACAACATGCAGTTGGCGCTGGATGATGTAGAGGAACCTTACTGGAAAGAGCGGGAGGAGAAAAGCCGGGAGATACTCAAAATGTTGGATATAGACGGTCTGTCCCATTGGAATTACAACGGTGGTAGTGACGGATATCTTGAATTTTCCGGAGGCCTCCGAAAAGCGCTGGATTATCACCTGAATTTTTCGACCTGGGAGGTCCCGCGTTTGATCGATTATGCGGATAAAAAGTGGGCCGTTCAAAAAGAGTATCTGGACGGTTTGGTGAAACAGGAGCGCTTTCAGCAGCGACTGGCGCTGTTGTCGCCTTCCGAAATTTTTGGGCAGTTGGCTTCCTCGCTTTGCTACTCCGATCCCGGTTATTACTTAGTCTATATGGAGCGGGTGCGGGAGTACCGCCAGACCTTTATTGACTATGTGCGGGAGCGTAAATTATACGAATCGTCCACATGGGGCACCCGGATGGACCCGGAGAATTTTGTTTCCGATGAAAGGTATTCCGAAATGATACAAGACTATGAAACAGCATTTCAACAGGGGCCGGAAGCCATTCGGCAGTTTAGGGCATCTTTGCCCCCCGGGTGGAATGACGGGAATTACGGCCCGTTGGATGTGGTCGGTTTCCCGGTATTTGACTACAAACCGCATACCCGTACGGATGCCTACAATTTTGTGCTGGCGCGTTTCGCCCTGCTGATGGGAATTGCCTTGGTATTGCTGATGCTGACCATGCTGCGTTTCCGGAACTACCAACTTTAACCCGATTATCTTAGCACTATGTTTACGACACTCTTTATACGCGAATTGCAGGGGTACCTGTACGGGCTCCGGTTTCAGATTTCGTTTGCGATCCTGGTTCCGGTATTTATTTTCGGGACCCTCTCGTCGGTCTTTTCCCTCCACGAAACGAGAGAGAGCTACGCCAAACTCTCCCAAGAGGATGCGACCACCCTGTCTAACAGGGCGGGCAACATTACCAGCGTGGCTGTAAGTACTTCCCATTACCTGTTGCCCCCCAAAGATTACTTTGTGGCAGACGATTGCAAAGAGGGGATGCTTCCCAATAAATTGACCTACACTGCTTACCAGGTGACCGGCTTTGAGGTACAGCAAGGCGGTAACAATCCGTTCCTGAAAAGGGCGCAGGGGTTGAACTGGTCGTTTATCCTCTACATGCTGTTGAGTTTTATGACGCTGTTATTGGCTTACGACTCCGTGTCGGGAGAGAAAGAGGACCGCACCCTCTCCCTGGTCTTTTCAAACCGGGTTTCGCGGGGGAGTTATCTTTTCGCCAAGTTTCTCGGTATTGTGACCGCCCTGTTTTGCGTGACGCTGGTAGGGGTGGTTTGCAGCATTTTGGTGGCGGTACTTTCCAAAGAGGTTCAGGTCAACGGAGCGTTCTTAACCGTTGTGGGCGGATTTTTGGGAACGGGCCTGTTGTTTATTTCCCTGATGGCGGTCATCGGTTTGTTGGCCTCGACGCTCAGTAAACAATCCAACATCAGCTTGCTGATCTGTTTAACCGTGTGGGTGTTCCTGGCCGTTGTGTGGCCCAACTCCTCTCTCTTCCTGGCCAACAAGCTCTTTCCCATACCGGACCACCTTTATGTAGAGGCGGAGATCCGGCGGGAATTAGAAGATATCAACCGGAACGCCCCTGATGGAAGCTGGAGTTCAAACCACGGAAATCCGTTCTATTCGCGGCACGAATTGCGGGCGAACAACCAGACCAACCTGATGAACGCCCGGAAACGGCGGATGGATGCCTGGTACGGCCAGATGTTCCGGCAGTTTGAAAACACCCGCCTGTTGGGGATCTTTTCCCCCATGGCCCAATTCGAACAGCTGAACGAGGGGATGTTCGGCGGCGGTTACCTGCGTTTTAAAAAGAACTGGAACGACCTGCATGTTTTTCAGGAGTCTTTCCTGCAGTGGTTCAAAGATCTGGATGCCAAGGATGAGAAAAGCCCGCACTGGTACAATCCATACGAGAACCTCTCCACCTCGCGCCAGCCGGTGGCGGTAGACCAGATACCTGTCTATACCGAAAAACCGGCCGGTTTTGCAGAGCGTCTGGCTTATATGCGCAACAGCCTTATCGCCATGATTGCACTGTTCGGCATCCTGTTGGCGCTCTGTTTCGTCCGCTTCCTGCGGTACGATGTGCGGTAGTGCTCCGATTCTTGGTGCATTGAGAATATTTTTCAAATTATTCTCAATGAACTGAGAATAATTGACGAATTAATCTCAATATATAGAGATTAATTGTATATTTGCAGGAGAAAATGAGGAATTATGGATGAGTTATTTGTGCAGGCGATTGTTGATCAACGTGAAGAGTTGGCAAAATACATTCCGGACAGTCAATGGGTGAAACGGGATGCGGAACATTTGGTGAACTTACACACGCCTTTGGCACAAGTCATCACGGGGGTTCGCCGCTCCGGAAAATCAACGGTAGCACACCGTGTACTTAAAAATCAAAAATATGCCTATATTAATTTTGACGACGAACGCTTAGCGGCTCTTTCCGCCGATAAATTAAATGATTTGTTGGAGGCTGTATATCGCGTTTACGGTACGTTTGACTATCTTTTTTTGGATGAAATTCAAAATATAGAGCATTGGCATCTGTTTGTAAACAGATTATTACGCAGCGGTTTATCCATCTTTATAACCGGCTCCAACTCTAAGTTGTTAAGCGGAGAATTGGCTTCACACCTGACAGGGCGTTACACTGACATAGAACTTTTTCCTTTTTCCTTTTCGGAATACCTGATTTATAGCCGAATAGATATAAAAAATAAGACAACAAAGAACAGGGGTTTGATGACCAAAGCTTTTGATACTTACTTAATACAGGGAGGATTTCCTGAAATTGCCAAGGGTGAAAATCCGCAGAGTTATCTGGTCAACCTTTTTAATTCCATTGTCACACGCGATATATTTTATCGTTATGTGGTGCAACATACCAAAGTTTTTCGGGATATAGCACTTTATTTGGCGGCCAATTTCGGACATGAGATCAGTTACAACCGAATAAAAAATTTGTTTGAGATCGGCAGCGAAAATACGGTTAAGAATTACGTTTCGTATTTGGAAGAAGCCTATTTGATCCTTACGCTGCAAAAATTTTCTTTTAAAAAGCAGGAAAATCTGCGTTTTCGCAAAGTGTATTTGGTGGATACGGGTTTTGCCTCTGTTTTAGCCCCTCATTTCTCGCCGAATAACGGTTTCTTGCTGGAAAATATCGTTTATTTGGCCCTGATGCGCCAGAGAAAACGGTACAATTTTGAACTGTACTATTACAAACAGCATTACGAAGTTGATTTTGTTGTGGTTAAATTAGGGACAGTCGTTGAGTTAATCCAGGTAAGCAATGACCTGAACAATCCCAAAACACTGAATCGGGAAATCCGTGCTTTGCAGGAATCCGGGAAGGAGTTGCATTGTGATAAACTAACGGTTATTACTCAAGTCACTCCTCCAAACGAAAAAATACCCACCTCCATTCGGATAATCAATATAATAGATTGGCTTTTGGAAGACTATCAGCTATAAAAACAAACTATTATAACATAAAAAAGGGATTTACCCTAAAGTAAATCCCTTTTTATTGATTATTTGTACCCTTATTTCCTGTTTTCGACAAGCCTTATGGTTGTTTTTGGAACTTGGTGACTATTAGTTTTATGCAAATTTCAGGACACCAATTTAGGTGTCCCGATGAAAAAAAAGAGCTAAATTTTCCCCATGTTTATACGTAAGAAGAAAAATCCCAGCGGAGTTGTGAACATTACTCATATTGCTTTTTATTTATTCTCTTTTCTCTGTTATTATTCTACAATTCTGTCCACCGCAACGTGGTGGCAGAACATTTTAGTAGCCAAACACTTTAATTTCATCTGGTTCAATCACTTGGTGTATTTCCTCAATTTTGCTTTCATCTACAATCGAGTGGTTTATGAATTCATCTTTAATAGATTTACTCAACCAATTAATATTCCAAATGTCAGTATCTCTGTCTAACACCTTTTGACAAAGTTTCTCCGTGTAATTTTTATTTCTATCTGTTTTAATAGTCAAACGCTGTAACCAAACTTGTAAATGTCCAACATTGGGTATTTTACCAAACTTATTTTCAATAGATTTCAGTATTTCGATTACAATGTTGCTATTAACTTCTAATGATAAAATTTTGCTCAAAATAGCCGTTATTACAGGGTATGTTCTTGGATTTTTAAACGCAATATCAACTAAAATACTCACTAAAACTTTTGAGTTTTCTTCTTTGAATAATTTCAGAGGATAAACCTTATCTTCCAAAAATTTTGTCAAAGCTGTTGTCAAACTCCCTGAATTTGGGTGTTTTTCTGCCAAAGAATGAATAAGGAACAAATGCTTCTGCAATGTTTTTTCACCTTGCTTTACCTCATTCCAATATAATTTGTCTGGTTTTATAATATCTCTAACAATATTATTAGAGATGAATGTTTTTTGAGAATTTAGTTTAAAATTCAAATCAATTAGCGTTTCTGTCAGTAGTTTCGCGATTTTTACTAATGCTTCTTGATTGGTCGCGAAAATTCGATAGTCATCACGATATCTTAATATCTGATAATCATTGATTATAGATTTAGTTTCTTTTCTGTTATACTTTTTAATCTTGTAGGAAAGTATCGCATCTGCGTAACCTAAAATCATTTCTGCAATAAAATCCATTAGTACACTACCTTGTGGTATGCCATTGGTTTGAGAATATTGCATACTTTGAATTGTTGTGTCAATATCATTTCCTAAAAATTTTTTGCGTGGGCTACTTGGTGAAAGAAACTCCGCTTTTATAACACTTTCTCCATGCAAAGCCCACGGAATAGAATGTGTATAAATTGAGCCATAACAATCTGTAATGTCGGTATTCATAAAACAATCAAAGTCCAATGCGAACTCTAATGATTGCTGTTCAATTTGTTGCCACCAATTTAGTATGCTTTTTGCTTTGTCTGATTTTTTGCTTTCTGTTGAGACAACAGGAATACTACAACACACTATTCTTTTATTTTCTTGGAATTTTTTAAAGCGATTAACGATTATTTTCCAATTTTCTTCTTTCGTAATTTTATTAACGAGATTTGCATAAATTGATGGATTGATAAGTTGTAACGGTCGCCACGCAAATTTTCCGTCTTTGTTTGTGTAAAATTTGTAATTAATGTCATCATATTTTTTTGCATCTCCCAAAGCAATATTGCTTATGTTTTTGTTTTGAGACAACGCATCTAATAATGGCTGAAAATCAAAGTATTTTGGCAAATCAATATTGCAATAACTTTCTTGTTTCAGAAAATATTGTTTTGCTTCTATATGTGATAACTCAATTATAGTTTTCATATTTTTCCAATTTCTTTAATTATCTACTGTTTCGCACTGCCGTTTCCGCCAATCATACCCTATTAGATTTCCTTGCTTCATTTTTGCTGTTATACTACTGCGTATTTCGGCGATTCTGCACTACTTTTTCATCTTCTTTTTCTTACCGTCAAAGTTATATCTTTTCTTAGAGTCTGCTTAAAACTTCTCTCATAAAAGTTTAAGCATCATTGCTATAAATGCGATAAGGATAAAATAATACAAAAGAGAATGCTATGCTGATATAAAATAAAAAAGAAGAGCTGCCTCGACTTTTGAGGCAACTCCTTTAACTTATTGATTATTTGTACCCTTATTTTTTGTGCATCAAGGCTGCTTGTGCGGCGGCTAACCGGGCGATGGGCACCCGGAAAGGTGAGCAGGAAACATAGTCCATGCCCACTTTATCGCAGAAGATCACAGAAGAGGGCTCTCCGCCGTGCTCTCCGCAAATACCCAACTTCAGCTTTGCATTGCCTTTGCGTCCCAGGTCAGCGCCCAATTGGATCAATTTGCCCACACCCGTTTGGTCCAGTACCGCAAAGGGATCGGTTTTCAGGATCCCTTTCTTCAGGTACACCGGCAGGAACTTCCCGGCGTCGTCGCGGGAATATCCAAAGGACATCTGGGTCAGGTCGTTGGTACCGAAAGAGAAGAACTCGGCCACTTCGGCGATTTCGTCGGCCGTCAACGCCGCCCGCGGGATCTCAATCATCGTTCCCACCATGAAATCCACCCGCACTCCTTTTTCGGAGAAGACCAGTTCGGCCGTCCGGCGAATGATCTCCGCCTGCATTTTTAACTCCTTCACTTCACCCACCAACGGTACCATGATCTCCGGTTTCGGGTTCAACCCTTTCCGTTTCAGGTTACAGGCCGCTTCGATAATGGCGCGGGCCTGCATTTCAGTGATCTCCGGATAGGTCACGCCCAATCGGCAACCGCGGTGTCCCAGCATCGGGTTGAATTCGTGCAGGGCGTCCACTTTTTGTTTTACCTCTTCCGCCGTGATCCCCAATTTTTCGGCCATCTCCTTCTGGGAAGCGGAGGTGTTCGGTGTAAATTCGTGCAAAGGCGGGTCCAGCAGGCGAATGGTCACACCCATGCCGTCCATTGCTTCCAGAATGCCTTCAAAATCGCCCCGCTGCATCGGCAATATCTTGCCCAAAGCAGCCCGGCGGCCCTCTTCCGTATCGGAAAGGATCATCTCGCGCATGGCGTCGATCCGGTCGCCTTCAAAGAACATGTGTTCCGTACGGCACAGCCCTACGCCTTTCGCACCGAAATTGCGGGCGGCCTGGGCGTCGGCCGGGGTATCGGCGTTGGTGCGTACATACATGCGGGTGTGTTTTTCAGCCAGGTCCATCAGCGCCTTGAAATCCTCATCCAAAGAGGCGGCAACGGTGGCTACTTTGCCTAAATATACATCGCCGGTGGAACCGTTCAGGGAGATCCAATCCCCCTCTTTCAGGGTAGTCCCTTTGATGGTGAACTGACGTTTGTGGTAGTCTACAATAACCTCTCCGGCACCGGAAACGCAGCATTTACCCATTCCGCGGGCCACAACAGCCGCGTGGGAGGTCATTCCGCCGCGTGCGGTCAGGATCCCTTCCGCCACATTCATCCCGCGCAGGTCTTCGGGAGACGTTTCCAGGCGGACCAGGATCACTTTTTCACCCCGTTCTTTCCACTCTTCGGCTTCGTCGGCAAAAAATACCACCCGTCCGGTAGCGGCTCCCGGGGAAGCAGGCAATCCTTTGGTCAGCACTTTGGCTTTGGACAACGCTTCGTGAGCGAACACGGGGTGGAGCAATTCGTCCAATTTGGCCGGTTCCATGCGCAGCAGGGCGGTCTTCTCGTCGATCATGCCCTGTTTCAGCATATCCACGGCCATTTTAACCATGGCGGCGCCGGTCCGTTTTCCGCTGCGGGTCTGGAGCATCCACAACTTTCCGTCCTGGATGGTGAACTCCATGTCCTGCATATCCCGGAAATGCTCTTCCAGTTTCTCCTGCACAGCGTTCAGGTCGGCGTAAGCGCCCGGCATGGCCTCTTCCAGCGAGGGGAATTTGCTTTTCCGATCCTCTTCGGAAACACCCTGCAGTTTGGCCCACCGGCGGGAACCTTCAATAGTGATCTCCTGCGGGGTGCGGATACCGGCCACCACGTCTTCGCCCTGAGCATCGATGAGATATTCTCCGTTGAAAATGTCTTCACCGGTCGCGGCATCGCGGGAGAAACAAACGCCCGTAGCGGAGTTATTGCCCATGTTCCCGTATACCATTGACTGTACGTTCACGGCCGTACCCCACTCTTCGGGGATCTGGTTCAACTGACGGTACAGCACGGCGCGTTCCGTCATCCAGGAGTCGAATACGGCGCATACGGCGCCCCACAACTGATCCCACGGATTCGTCGGGAACTCCTTGCCCGTCCGTTCTTTCACGACCGATTTGAAACGGCAGACCAATACCTGTAGGTCCTCTGCCGTAAAATCCGTATCGCTGGTAATATTTTTGTTTGCTTTCAATTTGTCGATCTCCACCTCAAAAGGATCGTGTTCGCCCTTGGCAGCGGATACGCCCATCACCACATCTCCGTACATCTGGATAAACCGGCGGTAAGAGTCCCAGGCGAACCGGGCGTTGCCCGATTTTTCAGCCACCAATTTCACCGAGTCGTCGTTCATCCCCAGGTTCAATACAGTATTCATCATCCCCGGCATCGATACACGGGCGCCCGAACGTACGGAAACCAACAACGGAAAGGCTTCGCCTTTGGAGCCGAATTTTGCGTTCATCAGCTTTTCCATGTAGGCGATCCCCTCTTTTACCTGCCCCTCGATCAATTTGATAACGGCATCCTTGCCTTGCTGGTTGTACACGGTGCAAACCTCCGTGGTAATGGAAAACCCGGCAGGCACAGGCAATCCGATCAGGTTCATTTCGGCTAAGTTGGCGCCTTTTCCGCCGAGCAGGTTCTTCATATCCGCACGGCCTTCCGCCTCACCGTTTCCAAAAGTGTAAACGTACTTGGTACTCATAATGTATCAGATTAGGGTTAATTTTTTCAGGAGGGCAAAGATACTCCATTATGTTGAAAAATAAAACACGATATTCCCGATTTTCTCTAATTTTGTATGCACGAATGGAACAGGCCGAAACAACTATGGAAGCGAAGCGTTACAGGGAACTTGCCCGGTTTTTCAGGGAACATTTCGGGGAGCGGGTGCAAAAACTCTCCCTGGACGGAGGGTTTTCCTGCCCGAACCGGGATGGCACCAAAGGGAGCGGCGGCTGCACCTATTGCAACAACGAAAGCTTCAATCCGGCCTATTGCCGGGAGGCGGGGAGCATCACCTCCCAATTGCAGGAGGGGGCGCGTTTCTTTGCGAAATACAAGGGGCAGCGCTACCTGGCCTACTTTCAGGCCTATTCCAATACATACGCGCCGTTGGAGGTATTAAAGGCCCGGTACGGAGAGGCCCTGGCGTTTCCCGGGGTGGTAGGGTTGGTGATCGCTACCCGCCCCGACGCGGTCAGCGAAGAGATACTGGATTACATCGCAACCTTGGCGAAGGAGCGGTACGTCTGTATAGAATACGGTGTGGAATCTGTCAACGAAGAGGTATTGCGGAGCATTCGCCGCGGGCACACCTACGCAGAGGCGGAGCGGGCCATCCGAATGACGGCGGAGCGGGGTATCCGCACGGGGGCGCACCTCATTTTCGGCCTGCCGGGAGAAGAGCCTGCCTCGATGCTGGAAGGGGTGTCGGCCTTGGCACGCTTACCGCTTCACGTCTTGAAACTGCACCAATTGCAGATCATCGCCGGGACGCCGATGGCGGAAACCTGGCGGCAACATCCGGAGCGGTTCCGCCTCTATACGGAGGACGAATACCTGGATTTTATCGTGCAGGTGATTGAACGGATCCATCCGGATATCTACCTGGAGCGGTTCGTCAATCAGACGCCGGACACCTGGTTGCTGGCCCCGAAATGGGGGGCGAAAAACCACGAATTTACGGCAAAAGTGGACAAACGGCTGCGGGAGTCGGACAGTTGGCAGGGGAAGTTTTTTGTTTAAGTTTAGTTTTGGAAAATGATAGGACAGGAACAGGTATATGCAGCTTTGGAGGCGTTGGGGATCGCCTTCGATTATCTGGAGCACCCGGAAGCCCCGACCGTTGAGATTGCCCGCCGGTACTGGACAGAATTGGATAGCACCCATTGCAAGAACCTTTTTTTCCGGAACCACAAAGGCAACCGCCACTACCTGGTCGTTTTCCATTGCGACCAAACGCTGGCCATTCGCGACCTGGAGCAACACCTGAAACAGGGAAAACTCTCCTTTGCCTCTCCGGAGCGGATGCAGCGCTACCTCGGCTTACAACCGGGTTCGGTCAGCCCGTTCGGTTTGATCAACGACACTGATCATCACGTATACCTCTTTCTCGACGAAAACCTGCGCAAAGCCGGGAAACTCTCCTTCCACCCCAACGACAACCGGGCTTCACTGGCCATCAAAACAGAAGATTTTATCCGCTTTCTCGATTCTACCGGGAACAGCTACGAATGGATCTCCCTCTATTGAAGATACCGGTACCGGATATATTTTGCTATTTTTCCAATATGGCCGACAAACTACGGGTTATTGCCTGTCTGATATCATCTGCCTCTGTTTCTCCTTGTCCTTCTGCTGTGCTAGAACAGATTAGCGTATATGATTTTGCGGAAATAAATTGTATTGTGACTTCAATTGTATACCCCAATCCCCGATTTCTTCTGCCGCTTTCTCCATAATTTACGATTAGGGTTTCTTCGACTAATTCAGGCCTTAATTCCGACAATACAATAAATCCCTCTTTCGATAGTATTCCTGCAATAATATCACCCGGATTGACACTTCTAGTTGTTGTCGACCCATATGCAACATAATTCCCCCCATAAACCGATCCTGTACTTGATGTTAAGGTTTCTGTCGGAGAAATCAAAACATATTTATACTCTTTAATATTGCCGTTATTTACGGTCGTAGCGACTCTAAGCGGTGCACAACCATTAATCAAACTACTTGCAAGGATAATAGCTAAAAATTTGATTGTTTTCATAGGTCATATTTTTATATTATGATTGTATAGAACTCTTTGCTATATTCACTGTGAGTGTGCAAATTTGCAATTCAACTGCAAAGTTACACAAAAGGGTAGTTCTGGAAAATAGTTAGGAGGGGAAAAGGGGTATTTAGTAGAGGTCATGGCAGATTTTGCCTTTCGAATTTCATTTCTTTGTTCTTTTTCCGCTATCGCTTCGGCCTGTTATTTCCGGAAGCGGTCTCCGCGGCGGTTCACTAAGCCCCGGCTTTCGCTGGAATCCGCAACCTCCTCACTCGCTTTGCTCCTTCGTCGAGCAGAGCGGATTCCGGGCGCTCAATCGGCGCAAGTAAACAATTCGCCGCTCCCGACCACGCTTTCGGAAATCAACACGCCTTCGCTTAGTGCGTCCTGGCAACGATATCTCTCCGGGAAAATGTTCGGAAACACCATTCCATTTTTTCGCTTGAATGACAGACAGCCTTGCATGAGTGCAGGGGTATTGATCCTTTTGGAGCATTGGCGGGAACAACGATTGTTGTCTTGCCTTTTCGGAGCGCCCGGAATCCGGCTCCCTGCAAGGGCGCCGACTGACCGAAGGGAGGGAGGCGGTTAGGATTCCAGCGAACGAAAAGGGATAGACAACCGTTGTGGAGACACGCTCCAAAGGACAATGCCACGGAGCGGTACAAGGAACGCAATTGCAAAGTATAAATTTCGTGCATTTACTCTGTCCGGACAAACACCTTTTTTGCGGTTCCGGCGAAGTTTTTTAACTTTGCACGCAAAAATAAAAGAAACCATGTTTGAGAATCTGTCGGAGAAACTGGAACGGTCGTTCAAACTTCTGAAAGGCCAGGGAAAGATCACGGAAATAAATGTTGCGGAGACGCTGAAAGAGGTGCGGCGCGCCTTGCTGGATGCCGACGTCAACTACAAAATAGCCAAGGATTTCACCAACAAGGTCAAAGAAAAAGCCTTGGGAATGAACGTACTGACCGCCGTCAAGCCGGGGCAGATGATGGTCAAGATCGTACACGACGAACTGGCGGAGTTGATGGGAGGCTCCCACGCAGACATCCAGTTAAAAGGAAATCCGGCCGTGATCCTGATGGCCGGCTTGCAAGGCTCCGGTAAAACCACCTTCTCTGGTAAACTGGCCAATCTGCTGAAAAGCAAGCGGGGGAAAAAGCCCTTATTGGTGGCGGGCGACGTCTACCGTCCGGCTGCCATCGAACAGTTAAAAGTACTGGGGGACCAGATCGGCGTACCCGTATACACCGATGAAAACTCCAAAGACCCCGTGAAAATCGCGCAGGACGCCATCAAAAAAGCGCGTTTGGACGGGAACGACGTAGTCATTGTCGACACAGCCGGCCGTTTGGCCATCGACGAACAGATGATGCAGGAGATTGCGGCGGTCAAAAAAGCCATCGAGCCGGGAGAGATCCTCTTTGTCGTTGACTCCATGACCGGGCAGGATGCCGTGAACACGGCCCGGGAATTTAACGAACGCCTGAACTTTGACGGAGTCGTCCTGACCAAATTGGACGGGGATACCCGCGGCGGTGCGGCCCTTTCCATCCGGACGGTGGTGGAAAAACCCATCAAGTTTGTCGGGACCGGGGAGAAATTGGACGCAGTGGATGTGTTCCATCCGCAGCGTATGGCCGACCGGATCCTGGGGATGGGGGACATCGTCTCTTTGGTAGAAAAAGCCCAGGAACAATTCGACGCCGAAGAGGCCCGGAAACTCCAGAAAAAAATCTCCAAAAACCAGTTCGATTTCAACGACTTCCTGAGCCAGATCCAGCAAATCAAAAAGATGGGGAACATCAAAGACCTGGCTTCCATGATCCCGGGGGTCGGTAAAGCATTGAAAAACATGGACATCGACGACGACGCTTTCAAGGGCGTAGAGGCGATCATCCACTCCATGACGCCGAAAGAGCGCGAAATGCCCGACATCCTCAACGGTTCCCGCAGAAAACGCATTGCGGAAGGGAGCGGGACCACCGTACAGGAGGTGAATCGCTTGCTGAAGCAGTTTGAGGAGTCCAAAAAGATGATGAAGGCGTTTGCGGGAGGCGGAAAAATGATGCGTAAAAAATAACGGAAATTCATGGAGTTAATAGACGGAAAAAAGACTTCGGCCCAGATCAAACAAGAGTTGGCGGACGAGGTGCAAAAGATACAGGCAGCCGGGAAAAAAATCCCCCACCTGGCAGCGGTGCTGGTGGGAAACGACCCGGCCAGCGAAACCTACGTCGCCGCTAAAGTCAGGGCTTGCCGGGAAATCGGCATAAAAAGTACCGAATGCCGTTACTCCGAAGAGATTACCGAAGCGCAATTACTGGAAGTGATCGGCAAGTTAAACGCCGACCCGGACGTGGACGGTTACATTGTGCAGTTGCCGCTGCCCGCCCACATCTCGGAACAACGGATCTTGTTAGCCATTGACCCGGCGAAAGACGTGGACGGGTTCCACCCCTTTAACGTCGGAAAAATGGTGACGGGACTGCCGGCCTACCTGCCGGCCACCCCAGCCGGTATAGTCGAATTGCTGAAACGGTACCGCATTCCGACCCGCGGCAAACATTGTGTAGTGATCGGCCGGAGCAACATTGTCGGCACACCGGTCTCCATCCTGATGTCGCGCAAAGAGGAACATGCTGACTGTACCGTCACCCTTTGCCACAGCCGGACCCAAAACATCAAAGCGTACACATTACAAGCCGACATCCTGATCGTTGCCATAGGCAAGCCGCACTTTGTGACGGCCGACATGGTCAAAGAGGGCGCCGTGATCATTGACGTTGGCATCCACCGGGTGCCTTCCGACAAAACTGCATCGGGTTTCCGCCTGGTCGGGGACGTCGATTTCGAGCAGGTAGCCCCCCGCTGTTCCTACATTACGCCCGTACCCGGAGGGGTCGGCCCCATGACCATTGTCTCCTTGCTGCAAAACACCCTGTTGGCTGCCCAACAGAAAGCGAACCCCTGATGGTACTGAACTACATTTGGATATTTTTCTTTCTGATCGCCTTCGCCACGGCGGTGGTGAAATCACTTGCTTTCGGGGATACCGAAGTTTTCGGTGCCTTGGTCAAAGCGACTTTCGACTCTTCCCGCACCGGTTTTGAAATTTCCCTCGGCCTGACAGGTATTCTGACCCTTTGGATGGGACTGATGAAGATTGGGGAGCGGGGAGGGGCTGTGGAAGCCCTTTCGTGGGTCATCCGCCCGCTGTTCAGGCGCCTCTTTCCGGAACTTCCGGCCAACAGCCCGGCCTACTCCTCCATCACCATGAACATAGCCGCCAACATGCTCGGCTTAGACAACGCTGCCACCCCGATCGGGTTGCGGGCCATGCAACAGATGCAGGAGAGCAACCCCCGGAAAGAGACGGCCTCCAACGCCCAGATCATGTTTCTGGTGTTGAACACCTCCGGCCTGACCATTGTCCCCGTATCCATCATGGTCTACCGGGCGCAATTGGGAGCAGCCAATCCGGCAGATATCTTTATCCCGATCCTGTTGGCCACCTACTTCTCCACGCTGGCCGGCCTGATCGTCGTAGCCCTCTGGCAAAAGATCAACCTCTTCAACCGGGTGATCCTGGGATACCTTCTGGGCGGCACGGCATTGATCGGTTTGGCCATCTGGTACTTCTCCACGTTGGACAAGGAGCGCATCGCCACCCTCTCCAACATCGCCAGCAGCGTCATTCTCTTCTCCATCATCATCTCTTTTATCACCATGGCTTTCATCCGGAAAGTTCACGTATACAACGCTTTCATCGAAGGGGCCAAATCGGGCTTTTCGACCGCGGTCAAGATCATCCCCTACCTGATCGCCATACTGGTAGCCATCGGGGTATTTCGGGCTTCCGGTGCCATGGACGCCTTGCTGGACGGGATCCGTTGGGTCGTGGAAGCATTGGGCGGGCGGACCGATTTTGTGGAAGCGCTCCCCACCGCCCTGATGAAACCCCTGAGCGGCAGTGGCGCCCGCGGCATGATGGTCGAAACCATGCAAACCTGCGGGGCCGACTCCTTTGCCGGCCGTTTGTCCTCCATTTTTCAGGGAGCTACCGATACCACCTTTTACATCATTGCGGTCTACTTTGGGGCGGTAGGGATCAAAAACACCCGTCACGCCATCCCCTGCGGCCTCATTGCAGACCTGGCCGGAATCCTGGCCGCCATCGCAATGGCCTATCTCTTCTTTGCCTGACGATGAAGCACATAGTACTGGGAATGAGCGGCGGGGTAGACAGTGTCGCCGCCGCTTTGTTGTTGCAGGATCAAGGCTATGAAGTAACAGCCGTTCACCTGCGCCTCTCCGGCGCCGGGCCCTCTGCCGGGCTGCTTCGTTTTTGCTCGGAGCGCAACATGGAGTTGGCTTGTGTAGATGGTCGGGAGCTCTTCGACCGGGAAGTGGTCCAGCCCTTTATCCGCGACTATCGGAACGGGTACACCCCCAATCCCTGTGCCTATTGCAACAATGCGGTCAAATGGCGCCTTCTGCAGGAGGCGGCGGACAGGCAGGGCATAGATAAAATAGCGACGGGACACTACATCCGCGTCCGGGACTACAACGGAACGCCCTACATCTACAAAGGGAAAGACAGGGAAAAGGACCAATCGTATTTTCTCTGGGGCCTGAAAAGAGAGTTACTCGCACGCGCCGTTATGCCGCTGGGCGATCTCACCAAAAAAGAGGTTCGCCTCTTTGTGGCCGGCCGGGGCTATCCCGTTTTTTCCGGCCAACCGGAAAGCATGGGAATCTGTTTTCTGCAAGGCCGGGACTACCGGGATTTTATCCGTTCCGCCGATCCGGCCGGTGCGGGAACTCTTCCGGGAGAGATCACCGACCGGGCGGGAAATTCGCTTGGACACCACTCCGGCCTGTTGAACTACACCGTCGGACAAAAAAGAGAGGTACCGCTCCGGAACGGACAGCCGATGTATGTAGCGGCTTTGGATACTGCCGCCAACAAACTGATCGTGGACAGCAAAGAGCAACTCTTCTCCGGCGAACTGCTGCTGGGCAGTGTCAACCTGATCAACCCCGGTGATATCCGGCACGACGATCTCGAAGTGAAGGTCCGGGGGATCGGACAGAATCCGGAAGGGCCTGTACAAGTTACACAACAACCGGACGGCACCTTGCAGGTCCGGCTCTCTTCGCCCGCCTGGGCGGTTGCTCCCGGTCAGCCGGCCGCCCTGTACAGCCGGGAGCGGTTGCTCGGCGGCGGGATCATAACTCCTTGATAATCGCTACGTCCGGCAAAGATCCGGGAAGTTCTCCGGG
>DBDA01000049.1 GCA_002293375.1 Odoribacter sp. UBA944 | reverse complement strand
GCCCCGTACCGCTCGTTTCATACGTCTGCGCAAAACATACCTGCACACCCCAGATAGCGAGGAAGGCAAGTAGGCCGATTGATTTTCTCATTCAATTCAAATTTAAGTTAGACATATTTAGTTGTTGATTCTCTGCTTAATACACTATAAATCATACATGCTGGGCAAGCATGTATGATTATATCATGGCGCTTTAATTTTAACAAAAGCATAGTGTTTTTTTGTTTCTCCTGCTCCTTATTATAGGTAAGGGCAATTCAACGCTCGCAAAAATAAGGAAAAAAGATTAACATGTCATAACGAATTTCTAAAAAAAATAAGCCGGAACTGTTAAAAAGCAATTTCACACCCCTTCGGGCTTCCAAACTGTAATAATAATCCCCATTTTCCCGACGTTCCATAAGCATCCCATAAAAAAAATACCCGTCCCCTCTTCCGAAAATGCAACCAATTTCGTAAAATTGCACCACAAAACCGGTATTCCGGAAAATCTCTTCCCCAAACAACTCTCCCGGAAGTACACACTCTAATAACTGGATTATTATCGGCCTACAGACGGTCTAACGACGGTATACAGACGGTATACAGACGGTATAACGACGGTATAACGACGGTATTATAAAGACAGCACAAAGGCTGCACAAAGGCACAAAAGGCAATGCCCGGACGATGCAGTCCAAAAACCAGATCATTTAAATTTCTCACCAAAGTTATTTGAGAGCTCTTCTCGTTATTCCCCATCCCCTCTTCTGTTTTTGCCTTGTTTCCCCTAAGTTGCACCTGTAAACAATTTCTGTATTTGTCTATGGATGAGGCCATTGGTTCAAGGTCGAATTTTTCGACCTTGAATGATCCTAAGCGTGGCGATAACTTGAAGTATGCTCCTAAAGCGTTCAGTGAACGTGGTTTATACATGTTGGCCACGACCCTCAAATCGCCTGTAGCTACGGAAACAGCCATTGCTATCATTGAAACTTTTGCACAAGTTAAGGAACTGGCCCGCACCATAGCCCAACTGCATCAACACGACGAAGAAACGCAAAAATCCCTGTTGCATGCAAGCGGAGAGATCCTTTCGGAGCTTCTCTGTAACGACCTGCAAACCACAGAAACCGAAACGACAGTCAAACTGAACTTAGCTCTGTTATCTGTTGAACACACCGTTAAACGAACGGTTAAAAAGGAGTAGCTTGCCGCTGGAACAGGTGGGTCTGGTCGGTCAGATGGCCGTTTTCAACAGCGTAGAAACGCTGATTGGTAGCGGGACTGGCGAGTCCGCCGAACCGTTCGATATAAGGGCCTGTTTTAAGGTAGTCAAAGTGGTGGAGCGGGAGGGAGGGAGGGAGTTGATTTTTTCCGGAATACCAGCCTGTTTTCAGGGTGTGCCCGCTCCGGGCGTGAACAAAAGCCGCCAACCGGCCGACAGAATCCGGGTCGGCGTCTCCCCCCATAAAACAGACACAACTGACAGCCTCTCCGTATTGGTTCAGGAGCAGCTCCAGGCTCTTCTCATTCAATGGTTCGCCTGCCTCCTGTTGCAGCCACGGGCTGTGGCAGCCTGGGCAACGGTTGGGACACCCGGAGAGATTAACGGCCAGCGTCACCTCTCCGGGGATCTCCTGAAAGACAATATCAAAACTACTGAACCGTAGCATAATGCCTCCGGGCAGCCTCTTCCTGCCTTTTTTGCGAAAAATTGCTGACCCGCTTCATATAACCGATGATCCGGGTCAGGTAATCCACCTCCCGGCTTTGGCAGGCCGGACAGCTTTTCAGGTTCCGCTTGTCAATGTGCCCGCATTGGTTACACACCGTGTTGGGAATGTTGAACGTAAAATAGTTGCAGCCCTCCTTCGCGGCGATCCGGATCAACTGTTTGTACTGCTCCTTGCTCAGGTGTTCTTCCAGATTCAGGTGCAGGGCGGAGCCGCCGGTGAGCCGTTCGATATAACGTTTACCGTGTAACCGGAACTTGTCCACAATGTTCAGGGTGTCATCCTCTACAATGTAAAAATAGCTGTTGTAGCAATCCCGTTTCGCGGTGTAACCGGCCTCCCTGTCCCATTTGGCGTGTTTTACGCCGACATTCTCCGCCGGGATCATTTCGCAGTTGAACATCACCTCTTTGGTGCGGTACCGCTTGTTGGCCTCCTCGATCAGGCCCAACACCTCGCCCACGAACGCTTCGTAACGGGGATTGTCGCTGATCTCGATGCCGAGAAATTCGGCGGCTTCCACCAACCCGTTGACGCCAATAGTGAGGTATTGCCGGCCCATATTGATGTACCCGGCATCGAAGAGCGGCAACATCCCTTCGGATTGCATGTATTTCAGGTTTTCATTGTAAGCCAGTTGCACCTTGTGTACCAGGTCGACCACCTCTTCCAGGAAGAAGTGATAAGAGGCCCCTTTCCGGGCGGCGTGCTGGATGCAACGGTTCAGGTTGATGGTCAGGACGCTTTTAGATCCGGTGGAGACCCCTCCGGCCCCCAGCGTATAACTGAATCCGTTGTCCTGGATCTCGTTCCGGAGTCGGCAGCAACTGCTGAGCGAATCGGCATTGTCGCTGATGTACGTGAAAAAGGAGTGTCCGGCGGCGTACATCTCTGCAGTGAAATCCCCGTACTCCTTGTCTTTCGGCTCTCCGTCCTGCGTCAGCAGGGCCATGGTTTCCACCGGGAAGGTAAGTACGGAGCGGGTACGTTCATCGTTGAACCACCGCATAAACCGTTTTTGCAGCCAATTGAGGGAGTCCCAATGGGGGGCGCTGCCGTTGGGGAATACGAAGTTGCCGAACAGGCTTTCAAAATAGTAGCGGTCATAGTAAGAGATGTTCCAGAAGACCGCCTGGAAATTCCGGGCCCCCGTCGGTTGGTTGATGGAGTAGACGATCTGCTCGAAATAGTCCGTAATCACTTTGTCCAGGCTCCGTTGTTTTTTGGAAAGGTCCACCACTTTGTCCGCATCCAGGTAGTAATCCTCCCCGAACTCCAGCCCGATGAAATAGTTCATGTACATCAGGAACTCCGGAGTGGCGCAAGCGCCGCTCAACATGCTGGAGACCATGAACACCATATTGATAAAGCCCCCGCAGAACGATTTCAGGTTGGTCGGGGCTTTGGAATTGCCTCCGATCGGGGCCGTTCCGTTGATCAGCCAGGGGTACATGGTAATGCTGGCGCAATAATTGGCCAGGCTGGTTTCGTCGTTTTTGTAGATGTAGTGGTTGTTCAACAGATCGATGTAGCGGTCCGAAAGCTCTTTGCCGTACATCTCCTTCAGCTTGTCTGTCAGCAGCCGTCTGTTGAGCCGGATAAAGTTGGACTTGGGCAACTCTCCGATCAGGGTCGCCATGTTTTTATTCTCCACATTGGCGTTGGCGTCGTATTTGCTTCCCGAAGCGGCGTTTTTCGCATCGCAATAGTCCATCAGGAACTTGAGTTTGTCCCGCACCTCCCGGTCTTCCAGATGCCGCTGGCGGTAGAGCATATAGGCTTTGGCGACTGCGTAGTAACGTTCTGCCATCAGGGCGATCTCTACCTGATTTTGGATATCCTCCACCGTGGTATCGTTTTTGATGCTCACCCGGCTCATGATGTTGACGATGACATCATCGGTGGCGAAACTGCCGACCGAAAGGAACGCTTTTGCAATGGCATTTTTGATCTTCTCTATGGAAAAAGGCTCCCTTTTTCCATCCCTTTTGACAATGAAAGTCTCCATAATTCAATCTCTTATATAAAAATAATTCCTTCTTTGAGTGATCCAAGCCCGTCTGTTTTGGAAGCAAACGGATTCCGGAACAAATATATTGAAATAAAATAGAATCTTGCAAAGGATTTTCAAAAAAGAAAACAATTTGAATTGCTAAAAAATACAACTCAAAGAAAATCAACTGATTGAATTATTGAAATGGAAAACTTTCTAATTTTTCAGATTGCGTCGTTTGTTCAAAATTGGAAAGATTCTTCTTTTATGAGCTATGTCGCTTTTCTATTTCTAAGAAAGTGCATATCACGATTACCGGATAAAATTGGTCCTTTCGCGTGGTTCTTCCGCTTCGGGTGCGGGTGCGGTGCCGGAGTGCAGGTTTTTGAGAAGCCACGCCATGTTCCGGGCAAGCGTCCGCATCGTTTGCAACCCTTCGGCATCCCGGGCCACATCGCCGGGCTGCAAACCGTGTGCACAAGTCCAATACTGGGAAGGGACCACCGGCATGTGCTGAATGGTAAAGTATTTGTTCAGCCGGTCCAGGGTCGCCGTACCGCCGCTGCGGCGGCAAACCGCAACCGCTGCGGCGGGCTTGTACTCCAGCAACTCCGGGCAAGAATAGAAAATGCGGTCCAGCAGGGCGCACAGCGAGCCGTTCGGGCCTGCATAATAGACCGGAGAACCGACGATCAGGCCGTCCGCTTTTTGCAACTTCTCCCGCACCGTATTATAGAGATCATCCTGAAATACGCACCTGTCGAGTTCGTAGCACTTTCTGCAGGCGGTACATCCCTGTACCGGTTTGGTGCCGATAGAGACGATTTCCGATTCGATACCGGTTGTCTTCAGTACGCCGGCGATTTCAGAGAGGGCGAGAAAGGTATTCCCTTCTCTTCTGGGGCTTCCGTTCAGTAAAAGTACATGCATGGTGTGTGGTTTTTCTGCGAAGATACAAATTTTAAGACAGAATAGTTGAGAAATTTACCCCTTCGTTTGGGAAAAACAGACTTTTGTGGAACCCAATACCGTTTTTTTTCGTTACAAACTGATGAATGTAAAAATTGATATTAATTTAATTAAATCAAGTTTGTTATGATGAAATATTTTAACTCTCTGCAATCCCTGTTCCCGGGGGGAATGATCTCCAAATCCGCTGCTATGCTGGAAGAGAAGGAGGTCAATGTATCAACGGCCGTATCTACCATTATCGCTTCGTTTCTGGAGGTGATCCGGAAAAAAGGGAACAACCCCGAAATGGAAAACATCTGGAAAGAGGCCGGGAACTTAGACATCCTGTCGGGTGTGGGGCATATCTCCCAGGAAAATGTCGCTCCCGAACAGCAGGCGCTGGGAGATAACTTCCTGGAACACCTGTTGGGCGATAAAGCAGCGGGTTTTACCGATGCGATAGCCACTAAAACCGGTATCTCCAAACCGGCCACCAACCGGTTGGTCTCCATGATGGCTCCGGTTATAGCCGGATTTTTCGGGCGCCAATTGGTCAAAGAAAAGCAGAGCATGCACACCATTTTTACCGAATTGGAAAATCAAAAAGATTGTTCCAAAACGTTGGTACCGGCAGGTATATTCACTGCTTTTAAATCGTCGGGTGCCGTCGAACACAAGAGTGGTACGCATCATTCCAAAAAAACGGAAAAATCCAAAAAAGGAAGAAGCTGGATCATCTGGTTGCTTTTGATCCTGTTGCTGCTGCTGTTACTCTTCCTCTGGAGATCCTGCCGGGATCGCAAAGCGCACGATGTCGCCATCCTCCCGGTCACTGCGGTAGATACAACGGTAGCCAAAAAAGTGGCCGCTGAACGGGAAGCCCTGGAACTGACCTTGCCGAACGGGGTAAAACTGAACGCATTTGCAGGGGGGATCGAAGACAAGATGATCCGTTTCCTGAACTCGGATGAATACAAAAATGCAACAGCGAAAGACCTGGAAGGAAAATGGTTCGTTTTCGACAACATCCGTTTCGAGTTCGACAGTTCCGAAAAATTGATGGGACATTCGATGGTGCAGGTAAAAAACATTGCCGAGATCCTGAAAGCATACAAAGATTCCAGGATACGGATCGCCGGATTTGCAGACCATGTAGGGACCGAGCAGGTAAACCTGGCGATCTCCAAAGAACGGGCCAAAACCATCGAAAAACTGCTGGATCAGGAAGGTGTTGAACACCAGGTTGTCCGGACAGACGGATACGGAGAAGAGTATGCCAAACATGCCGTGACCGAATCAGATCAGGCGCGTTCCGAAGACCGGGATATCGCCCTGCGTTTTGTCAAATAAAGGGAAAAGCATGCCATGAAAAGCAAGAGCAAAACGCCCCGGAAAGAGAGAGTCGGCAAATCCGGCAACCACACTCCCCGGAAAAAGGGAAAGAGTGAAAAACCGGTCATCACCGACGAATTGAGATCGGAGATCGACCTGCTCCAACCGGACGAAAACTCCCTGGACAGAGGATAAACCCAAAGGCTGCCGCACCCCGGCAGCCTTTTTTAATGTCCGGTAATTAATTGTAAAATATATTGCATTTACGAACCGTTTGGATGCAAATGGCGTTATACATTTTGAAAATCAGGCTTGTAAGCCGATTAACAACCAAAGGAATGAGTACAAAATACTATCTGATCTCTTTTTTACTCTGTTTCTCCTGCTTATCCATGCAGGGACAGAAGGTGGCGGTGAAAACCAATCTGCTGTACGATGTGACCACGACGATCAATGCCGGAGTGGAAGTTGGCTTAGGTTATCGGTGGACATTGGATGTTTCCGGAAACTACAATCCCTGGAAATTCGACGAATACCGTTTAAAACACTGGATGGCCCAGCCGGAGTTCCGCTACTGGTTCTGTGAAAAATTCAACGGGCACTTTCTCGGCATCCACGGCTTCTATGTCGATTACAACGTCGGCGGTCTCTTTTTCAACGAAAACATGAGTAACTACCGCTACCAGGGCTCGTTGTACGGAGGAGGGATCTCCTACGGATACCAGTGGGTGGTCAGCGACCGTTGGAGTCTGGAACTGACGGTAGGGGCCGGATACGCCCTCCTCAAAGACGACAAATACCCCTGTACGGATTGCGGAAGCAAGATCCGCACCAGAGAGCGGGGCTATTGGGGGCCGACCAAGGCGGGACTGACATTGTTGTACTTTATAAAATAAGGGACTTATGAGACGGATATGGATGGGAATGCTGCTCGCCTGCTGGGGAGGAATAGCCGGAGTGACAGCACAGAAAGTGGGAGAACTACACGTAGAGAATTACGAACTGATCCGGCACGGGAACCAGATAAACGTCAGTATGTTCTTCGACGGAAACAACTTGCATGTACCGGAAAACAAAGAGCTGAAGGTACAACCGGTATTGGTATACGGAAACGCGGAGCAAGACTCTCTTTTTCTGCCTTACATGCTGTTCACGGGGGACAGGAGGGAACGGATCCACCACCGCGAGCGGGCTTTGGGGAACGCAAAGGCTCTCCGGCACGAGATTTACTCCATCAGCGTCAGTGGGGAGAACGTAACATACTACCAGTCAATCCCCTACAACGCGAACTATTTTCACTCCCGGTTGGTCCTGAAACAGGAACTGAACAGTTGTGCGGATTGTAGCCACAGATTGGCAACGATCCCGTTGGATACCTTGGTACAACGCTTCCGGATCGCCTACCTGATCCCGGAACCGCTTCAGGAGAGCGAGAAACGGATCTCTTTGGACATCCAATTCCCGCTGAACAACGACCATTTGGTGGTACAGTATGCCAATAACGACGCCGAATTGCACCGGTTGGTGCAGGACATCCGGGAAATTACCGACCAACCCCACCTGAAACTGACCGGCGTTCACCTGACCGGATACGCCTCTCCGGAGGGGAACTACGATCACAACGCCGAACTGGCCTATACACGGGCGCACGTCGTCCGGGATTTTCTGGCCTCCGTCCTTCCCGAAGAACGGGACAAGATCTCGTTGGATTTCACTCCGGAAGACTGGGAAGGGCTCTACCACCTCATCGAACGCAAAAACAGCGCCCGGGGACGGGCCGTCAGACAGATGCTGGATGAAACCCCTTCTCCGGTCAAGCGGGAGGAGCGGATCCGGAAAATGGTAGGGGCGACCGCTTACCGGCAGTTGCTACAAGAAGCTTACCCCCGCTTGCGGCGGGTCGATTGCCGGATCCGTTACCGGACGGATACCGAGGCCGACAAAATACGGTTGGCCGCATTGGTCCGGGAGAACCCCGATGGCTTGCAAGTACACGATTACTTTATCGTTGCAGCCGATTACCGGCCCGGTACGCCGGAATTTCACAAAGTGATGGAGTACGCACATGTCCGGTTCCCGGAAAACGACGACGTAGTCCTGAACAAAGCCGCCTATGCCCTGCAAACCGGAGATATCCAAACCGCCCGGGAATTGATTCGGGAAGACAACCGGATGGAAGGGCTGAACAACCGCGCCGTCCTGCTTTTCCTGGAAGGGGACTGGGACCTGGCCATGCAGCTTTTCCGGGAGGCGGAACAGAAAGGATCTTCCGAAGCCGGTCACAATTTGCGGGAGGTGTTGGCAGTGAACGATTAAATGCATCTATTTTTTATTCACCAAATTAATTACAACCATGAAAAATTTATTCTTATGGAGCGTCGTCGCTATGCTTGGAGTATTTGCGGCGGGCTGTAGCAAAGACGACCCTGTCGGAAGAGATACGGAACCGTCAAACACCGACATTGGCGTGGCGCAGTTGACCATCAGCGCGACATCGCCGTTAACACGCGCCGCGGATGAAAGCGGCGAGAACACCATCGTTCCGGCGCATGGACTGAAAGTATACGTTTTCAGCGAAGCGGGCGAATTGGTATACTCTTCGGCTTCCGAGCCGGAAGGCGTTCTTCAACTGAATGACGGCGAAGAGCTCGGTACCTACACGACGGAGCCCTTCGAAATGCCGTCGGGTGCGTTGCACTTTTTCGTTTTTGCAAACGACCCGTCGGACCTGATCCCGGTACCGACCACGGCGACGACCATGGAGGTTTTCAAGAGAATGCCCGTTACCGCTACGTACGGAGGCGCTGACGAATCCCTGAACAGGACGCTGGACATAGCTGCCGACGGCAGTTTTCTGATGGGGACGTCCTGGAAAGTACTGACCGATGTCGCTGCAGGCGGTACGGCGAGTGAACCGGTTGAGATCGGACTTGAGATCGGACGTTTAGCATCGAAGGTCACGCTGATGAACGAAAATCTGACGAGCGAAATCTTTGACGGCTCTTTTGCAGCTCCCACCTATCGTCTCGGGACGTTAGCCAAAGTGATCCATACGGCGGGTGTCTTCGTGGGGGATCTGCATCCGCTCGCTCCGAATCGGAACGTGTTGGTATACAGCTATACACACGAAAAACCCTATGTCATTGAAACCTACGGCCAGCCCTCCAGGTTCAACGACGTCGACTTTGTGCAGTACACCGCTTTCCAGTCGGCAGGGCCCGGAACGAAGTTCTACGCTACCGAGAGCACTGCGGCGCGTGATGCAGTGAATGGCGCACAGCACTATGGGGATGTAACCTACATACAGATCCGGACGGTCTATACACCCGACGCGGAAGAGATCATCAATCCGGCTGACGATACTCCCGGTACGCTCACCGGCAACACCTTCTGGGCCGGTTTCCACGAAGGTGTAACCAAGATATATAGCGCGGATCCGACCGATCTTGTGGCTGACATCATCAACGTCACCCACTATCCGGCCGGCGTGATGTACTACAAGTTTCCCGTCTTTGATCCGGGCGAAAGCGATTATGTGGTCCGCAACCGTGTACTGCGAAACTACTCCTACGAGTTTACCGTAACGAACATCAAGGAGTTGGGCGTCCCCGAAGAGGAGGTCGACTACGAGGAACCGATCGCTGAACTTACCACAGTCGACGTGACAGTGAAAGTCCGCAACTGGGACAAGGTAACGGGCGAATTAGAACTGTAATTCTTGCAGAGGTTTCCGGAGCGGCGGTGCTATTCGCCCGCCGACCGGAACCCTTTTTATAAAACGTTCCATGAAATGGTTGTTGCGCATACTCTCCTTTCTGTTTCCGGTCGTAACGGCGCTCTCGTGCATCCGGGAAGGGATCGAAAATTGTCCACCACTCCCGCCTCCGCCGACGGCGGGTTTTTGGATAACATTCGACATGCTCAACCAGGCGCTTGAATACACGCAAGAGGTACAACATTTCGGCCTTTTGTTTTACGACCTGACAGGTACCCCGGTACGCTCCGGCGAATCTTTCCCCGGCGGCCTGGTCACGGGGTTACAGTATACGGCGGATAAGTTGCGGCCTGAAGACATGGCGGCCTGGGTCGAGGGTATTGATCCGGGCGACTACCATGTATTGGCCATCTTTAACAGCGACGATAATACACAGACGAGCGATTATGATGACTACTCCACGATCATTACACATTTAGTGGGGGACAGTCTGAATTTTCGGCCACCTGCCGACTTTTTAACCGGCGAGGCCCTTATCACGGTCACCGGCCGGGAGCAGGTAGAGACCATTTCGCTCCTGCGCCACAACAACGACATCACCCTTAACATCGTATACGATGGCTACGAGTTGCAGTCCGGTATGGCACTCGATGCACGGATCTACGGCAATAATGGAGCATTTGACTACTCCGAACACGCCACCCCCGAAGACCTTTATGTTCAATCCTACGACTGGGCGCAACAGATCGATTCGGAGACGAACCTTCCGTTGAATTTCAGCCTGACGACCATGCGCTTGTGCCACCAGCGGCAGGTCATACTATATCTCGAAGAAGTGTCTGTCGATGGAACACGCGCCGGTGGAGAAGAGCCGCGCTCACTTTGGATCGACCTGGCCGCCGAACTCGCTAAGGTGACAGACAAGGCGGGCAACCTCCTCTTCGACACCGATGAAAAATTAGAAATGTACAACGCTTTCGAATTTGAACTCACCCTTGCCGCCGATTTCACCATCGTTTCTGTTTCGGTATCGGTGGACAACTGGGATCATTCGGGAGGCGAAATAGAATTGTAAATGTATGGAACGGACGAGCCGATATTTCGCATACTGCATCATCGCCTTCGCAACATTATACGCCTGCGGCAAAGAACGTGCAGGCGAACCGAACCCCACCGGAAAGCAGAAGGAGATCGAGATCGTTCTCTCGACCGCACCGGTACAAACTTCACGGGCGCCGCTCGACGGGATCGGTATGGACGAGGGGAACCACAACGAAAACCGCGTCGAGACACTCGATCTGCTGGTATTCGGGTCCGACGGTGGTTTCCTCTACAGCCGCGAAGCAACTGCTCTTACGCCGTCCGGCAGCGAACATACCTTCCGCACGCTGTTGCAGGAGGCGGAGGATACGCTGACCGTGCACCTGCTGGCCAACTGCCGCACATTGGTGCGCACGTGGGAGGCGGAGATCGATCGTACCGGGCTCCGGTGGGAGAGTGTGCACGGGCAGTTGATCGACACACAACCGGAGCGGTTGGTCAACTCGGCCTCCTTCGAACCGCTCCCCATGTGGGGGACCATTCGCGGGACCATTTCCGGTAGCTATACCCCCAAGAGGTGGGGGCCTGTACAGATGCTGCGTTCGGTGGCATCGGTAGATCTCTTCGTTGCCCGGACAAGCGCCACCGCCGGTTTTGAACTGAGCGACCTGTTCGTCTGTTTCGCGGCCGATCGGGGGGCTGTCGGAGCGCGTGGGAACGGTGCGACTGACCCCGTGCGGTATGTACTTCCTGTCGGGATGAGTTCGTCGCTCCATGCCGTCGAGGGTTCCCGGATGCAGGCAACCGGTATCGCATCCTACAATACGGATCAGGGTGCTTATGACGGGATAGCGTACCAGATGTATGTTTATGAGAATTATTTCACAACGACGTCCGACGAAAGCGCCCGGCCCATGCGTGCCGTAGTCGCCGGCATCTATGACGGACAGAAGTCCTACTATCCGATAGACTTTCTCGTGGAAGACGGAGTATACCGGCCCATAATCCGGAACTGGAAATACGAGTTCCGCGTCACCTCAGTTGCAGGTCCGGGGTACGCAACGCTCGAAGAGGCGGCCCGCGGGGTTGTGGCGGACATCAATGTAGAGGTGATCGCCTGGAACAAGGAGGACGTCACCATGGGTGTGCAGGGGCTCTATTACGCCTCGATGCCGGGCAAGGAGGTCGTATTGCAACGCACGGCAGGCAGTTCGGGGCGGCTCAAGTTAACCTATACTGTCCGGGACGGCGGTTCGGAGCAATTCTCCGTCGATTTCACCGGTGCGGAGAACGGCACACAGCAGGCGATCCCGGACGGCATCCGGAACGACTTTTTTAGCGTCGTCATGATACAAACCTCTGACGGTGCCGGCAACGGGACGGTCGTTTTTGAGATCACCGCCTTGCAGGACAACACGGCTGTCGCTGAGCGTACCGATTCGGTGACGGTCACCTTCCGCGAACTGTTCTTCACGCTCTCCATCCGGCAATTGGATGGAGCCTCGGATGGCTGGGAAGACGGCGGAGAGTGGCCGGTGGGAGGCGTATAACAGAAAATAGAAGCGTATGAAAAACAGATCAAACCGGATAAGAAATTTCGCTCTTTGGCTCCTTTGCCTGATCGCTCCGGCGGCGTGCCGGAACGACGAGACGGCATATCCCGGGTCTGTGAAGACACGGCTCCGTGTTAGCCTTGAGGTCGAAGGGATCGTGAGCGCCACGCGCGGACAGATCCCCGCCACAGGAGGCGAAGAGCGTGTCAACTCCCTCCATCTTTTCTTTTTCGACTACGAACCAGACGGCAGCGGACGCCACGTTGCGACCATCGAAGGGAGTGAACTCGGTTTCCCGCTCCTGATGGAGGACAGCTACGAAATACCTTTTGCAGCACATCCGGAACTCTTGCCGGGAGGAGACTATGTGATCCTGGCATTGGCAAACGTCGATCCCTCCGCCTATACGGGAGACCTGCACACAGACGGATTGACCGGCAGGTTGGGCACGCTGACCGAGAGGCAGCTCGTTGCACAGGCGCGCCTTTTCACCGGGGGAGCAGGCACCGACCAGACAGACGATACACACGCACCGGCATCGGACAACATTCCCATGAGTGCGCGTGTGGTGCGGATGTCGGGAGACGATCACGTGGTCATTACACTCCGGCGCGCACTCGTGCGTTTCGACATTGCCAACGACATCGCCGCAAGCCATACGCTTGTATCGGCATCGGTGTGGGGTGCTGCCGCATCCACACCGCTCTGGAACCTCGGCATGACCGCAACACCTGCGCGGATGCAACGTTTCTATGGTCTGAAAGCTTCAGAGGGCGACTTTACGAACGGGATAACGGGCGGTCTCTACGCCTTCGAAAACTTTCTGGAAACTCCTGCTCCCGGCGACACGCAGATCACCTGCATCATCCTCGGCCTCCGGCCCGTGGACGGTGGGGAGACAAGCTACTACCGCGTCGATTTATTGCCGGCAGGGGAGAGTCAAAGCCTCGTGCGCAACAATGTATACCGCCTGCGCCTGACGGGCATTGCCGGCCCGGGTGCCGAAGACGAATATGGCGCCTGGCAACAGAGTGAGAGCCTGCTCAGCGTATCGATCGATACCTGGGAATTGGACGAGAACGGACTGGTCATAACGGACGGAGAATCGACGCTTGTGCTGCCGGCCAGAGTGCTCCGGCTTACTTCCGTGGGAGGTACCTGGGACTATGTGATCCAGGCTATCGGCCGAGGCGCTCTCTCGATCTCGAAGAGCACCCTGCCTGCAGGTTTCACGGCCGGATTGGACGGGACGCTGTTGCGTATCACGACCCCGGCGCTTGGCGGTACGGCCATCCGGCGCGGCAGCATCGAACTCTCTTTCGGTGCGTTGCGCGGGGTGATCTCGCTGGTGCAATCTTCCGAATACGACCATACCCTTGAATTGAATCGCTACGAGGCGCCCCTTTACCCGGGGCTCGGGCGGAGCGGTCCGGCGGATAAAATACCCTTTAGCGTCAACGCTTCGGGAGCCTGGACGGCCACGATCTACAACACTTCGGCGGACGCTGCTAACCCGGGCTTTTCGTTCACCCCCTCCGGCGATCCGCAAACAACGCTCCGCTCCGGTGACAATCCGTTGGGGAACCTGTTTCAGGTTTACACGACGGGCGATAATCCGAGCAGTACACAGGTGCGCTACGGTTTTGTGATGATCACGCTCGACGTTGCGCCCGACAGGTACAACCGTGTCATAACGCTCGGCCAAAATCCCACGAATCAGGCAATGTATAACGACAGAACAGAAGAGAAATGAAACGGAACAATAGAATACGTGCAGTGTATTGCAGCATGGTTGCCTGCATTTTGTTATCGGCCGCCGGCTGCCAGAAAGTGATCGAAGAACCCGTCGGACCATCTGGCAAACCGTTTCGATTGCAGGTAAACGTTGCAGATGCCGGGATCCGTACGCGTTCCGCAGCCCTCTTGCCGGGCGAGGCGAAGGTTGGCGATCTCTGCCTGCTCTTCTTCGACCTCGAACCGGGTGGAAGCGGCCGTTTTGTACAAGCCTACCGGATTGCCGATCCGGCCATCGGCACTGAGTTGCAGCTTGCCGTTGGCCAGGGGGAAGGAGCTTCGCTCAGACACGGCAGGGATTATGCCATACTCGCCGTAGCCAATACGGAAGCTTATGCGGGCATGGGAGATTTCATCGACGCCTTGGAAACCTCCGTTACCGAGGCGCAGGCGCGGAAGCAACTCCTGGCGTTGCCGGCGATGTTCCGCACCGATGCACTGCCCATGAGCGGACGGACGGTCAAAACGGCCGATCGGGAAGTGGTCGATATATCGCTTGAGCGGGCCGTCGTGCGCATAGACGTGCACAATGCCATACAGGAACAGTACGAACTGATCTCCGTGGCGATATACAATGCGGCGGAGCGCTCGATGTTGTGGAATGACTCGCTGATCGACGGAATCACGCACACGGCGCGTTTTTACGGTACGGAGGACGAAGGTTCGGATGCCGGGATCGTAGACGGGAGTGTCACGGGAGGGCTCTATGCGTTCGGGAACTTCGAAAACGACCCCTATGCGAATCCCGGGTCGACGACCTCCATCGTGGTCGCCCTGAAATCACTGAAACCGCCGGCGGGTGGTGAGTTGATCCTGCCTTTATATTATCGCATACCGATCCGTCCCGACGAATCGGTACAGAACCTGATGCGCAACAATATCTACCGCGTGAGCATCCAAGGTGTGACCGGCTCCGGTTCGCTCGATGAAGAAGACGCTCCGGAGGGGATGCTCAGATTCACCATCAACAACTGGGAACTTGATCAGGACGGCTTGGTCGTAACCGACGGACAAAACACCATGGCCATTCCCGCGAAAACCATCTACTTCGGACCCAAAGCCGAGACGCGCAGTTATGACCTCTTTACCCAGGGCAGCGGAACCCTCTCGATTGTGCGAAGCGATTTGCCGGCGGGCATTTCGGCGAGCCTTGAAGGAAACCTGCTCACGATCAGCGCCGAAGCATTGTCTGCGGGCAACGATCGACGCTCCGGAGAGATCGAATTGGGGTTCGGCAGCCTGCGCGGCATGATGCAAGTGATCCAGACGCCCGACGCAACGCGGTTTATTCAACTCAATCGCTCCAAACTGCCACTCTACGCCCCCATGGGTGCGACAGGCATTACGGACGGCGAGTGGTTGCGGGTATTGGCTTCGGACGAGTGGGTTGCCACGCTGCAAAACCCCGCCCCGGCCGATCCCTCCAATCCGGGCTTCCTCTTCAATAACGGCACCACCGAGTTGAGTTGGTCGCCCGGCGGCTTAAATCCGACCTGGAGTTCGGATTCCCCCTTTGACATCCTCACGACGGGTTCTAATCCGGGCCGCGAGAACAGGCACAGTTTTGTGGTATTCTCGCTGCGGGATTATCCCGAATACAAACAGGTGCTGGTGCTTACACAGGCGGCGATGCCGCGGATCACGATAGCGCCGGATTACGATAGTCCGGTGTGGTTCTACAAAGATGGAACGCCTGTTGCTTCTTTGGACAATCGCATAGAGATCCGCGTTTCGTCCGGCACGGACATCCATACCGGCGAACCCAATGCATGGAGGGTTGAACTCACGGGTGCGGACGCGCAATATTTCGATGTACAGACGGTAACGAACGACGGCAATCCGCGTCTTTACCTGACGGCCAAAGGTACCAACTCCTCTTATCCGGGCATAAACCTTTCTACGGAAACGCTTTCGGCTTCACTCGTGATCACCTTGGAGGGTGTTACAGACGACGAAGCGGTCGAGGGCGAGACGCGCAGGACGCTCGTTGTCAATCAGGACTACTGGTCTTTCCTGCCGGAGCGGAGCAGCACGCTCTCCACTGTTCCCGTAACGGGAACCCGCAATGCGGCGACCGGCGCTTATACCGAATACGTTGAATATACCATCGACCTCCCGGCCCCTCTGCGGTGGAACGCTACGATCACAACTCAGTCACACAATTCCGGCGATCCGTGGATGGTACACCGCGCCTATCTGCTTGATGCGGCGGGCCAACCCCTTGCCGCAGGTGCGACGCTGACGGATCAGACGTCTGCACAAAAATTGCGCGTAGGTTTCGATAAGATCTATTACCCTTTGGTCGACTGGCCCGATGCGTCGCAGGTACCGCAGGCGACCATCCAGATCTCCATCGCCGGCCTGGAAGGGCAGCCCGGTATGATGGAGAGCGTTACCGTTTCGCAGGATCCGTTGCAGGCGCGACTGGGTATTGTGGATCTGAGTACCGGCGGCCCCGGCTCGCTGACCGCTCCGGAATCGGCCAACCATCTTAAATACTATCTCCAATACATGAATGCGACGGCGATGTATGGCACCGGCACCAATTCGGAGGTACGTACGGTTGTCAACCCGGCTACCGCCATGACGGTCGCAACTCTTCCCGGTCCGATCGGGGCGAACACGAACTATGTACAGGTGGGCAGTTTGCCCAATAGGACGGGCGGTACATACACGCAGGCGCACCACGATCTGGCCAATCAATGGTGGAGAGGCGGGAACGGCCTGCTGGTCTATGCTGTCGACGAACCTGCAAATACGATATTCGCCAACAGTCCGTCGTCCGGATCGTTTCAAACGATCCTCTCCGAACTCGGCTATCGCTACAAGCAACCTTCCGACCAAACGTCTCAATGGGGCGCTAAGTTGAACAGTGGGGTGGCTGATACGCGGTTGATGAAATATTTGTTGGCTCTCGGACCGTTCAAGAAAGAGTCATGGCTCGACATAGGTGATGTGTTGGACTTTCTGGCGCTCGGCTACGAGGATACGGAGTTCTACATCGATGCTTCCAGTACCGGACTCGATCCCGGTTCGCCCGGTTTTTCACAGGGCGCCGTGCCGGTCATTGTTTCGGATGCGGGTACCGAGGTGTTGCTCATGATAGATCCCGGGCGGCAACTGATCTACTGGGGCGATTCGCAAATGTTCCAACAGCAAGATCAACCGCTTCTGTTCGGAGATGCCAACCGGTACTACTCCAACGGACCGTTCGGTACCCTTCTGGGCATTGATCTGGGTACCTCGAATAAAAGCCTCTTCCTGGCCAACCTGATCGCCTTCGTCCTCAACACGGCGCAATACGGTACGCACTTCACCGATCTGTTCGACCCGGCAATGGTTTCCAATGACCGGGTGTCGTTTATGAACTGAGTTCAACAGGGTTTTAGAACCGCTGCACCCGTATCTTTTGCCGGTCGATGTAGTTCGGGAAGGGGAATTCCGGAACGGCCAGCGCCATGCCGGCGTGTATGGTTCCCCGGATCCCCAGCAGTTTACAGATCTTCTTCTGTTTGTCCTGTTGCAGGGAAATGCAGAGGAAGCCGGTGTAAAACTGGCTGATCCCTAAACTTTCGGCCATCAGGGAGCCGTTCTGGTAAGCCAGGTTGGAATCCTGACAACCGAACCGGTTATCGGACGGGGTGTGGATCAGGATGAGAGCGGTGGCATGCCGCAGGATCGGGTCTTTCCCGGCTTTGAATTCCGCTTGCAATGCCCGGAGCCGGGGCAGGTTTTCGTATATCTCCGGCATAAACGGTTTCAGGAAGGGTTTCAGCAGAAAGTTATTCAATTTCCGGGCCATGGCGCTAAAGATGCCGGTGGAGAGTTCGATCACTTTTTTCAGTACGGCCGGATCGGTCACCAACGTAAATTCTATCTGTTGCATGTTGCTGGCGGTCGGTGCGCGGTGGGCCGCCTCCAATATCTGCTCTAAGGCTTCTGCCGGAACCGGTTTGTCCGTGAAAGCCCGGTTGGAGCGGCGGCTTTTCAACAGCAGCATCACCTCTTCCGGCGCCGGTAATTTGGCCCGGTTGATGCTGTGCACCCGGGAAGCCGGGTATTCGGGATGCAGGACGGCGCCTGTCCGGCAGACTGCTACACAATGCCCGCAACCGATGCAGTTTTCCGGGTGCCGGACCAGCACCTCTTCTCCGGATTGGGAGAGGCTGAATACCTGTGCAGGGCATACGCGGATGCATTTTTTGCAACGAATGCATTTTGTCAAATCAATTTTCAGGTTTGTTTCCATGATGTATGGTATTTTTTATTGGTCAGTGTGAGTCAGGTTGATCACGATGTATTCGGAACGGCTGCCGATGCGGAATTTTCCTCCCCAGATCCCGATGCCGGAGGTGATGTAAAAATGGGTGTTTTCTTTCCGGGCGTATCCGTGGGAGACTTCGAACAGGTGGTCGGTGACCCAGTTGAACGGCCAGATCTGTCCCCGGTGTGTGTGTCCGGATAGTTGCAGATCAATGGGATATTGGGCGGTTTCGTCCAGGTTGTAGGGTTGGTGGTCGAGCAAAACGGTAAACTTTTCCGTATCGAGGCTGTCGGTTAGCTCCTCCAGGTTTTTCCGGCGCCGGTTGGAGCGATCGTTCCTTCCGACGATGTTCAGATACTTCCCGGGCGTGGCGATGGAATCTACCAGCAGGCAGATGCCTGCCGACCGGATAAAGTGTTCGCTGTTCCGCCCCCCGCCGAGGTGTTCGTGGTTTCCGGGGCAGGCGTATACGCCCCCGGAGGCGTGTAGTTGTTGCAGCGTTTCGTCCATCCGGTGTGCTATCAATGGGCGCGTGTTGTTGTCGACGATGTCGCCGCCCATCAGGATCAGATCCGGCTGTTCCCGGTTGACCAATTCCACCCAGCGTTTGATCTCGCTGTTTCCGGTGGTATAGCCTAAATGGAGATCGGAGAGGAAAACGATTTTCAGTCCGCCCGGCGGCATCGGTTTATGGGTAGCGATGTTCAGTTCCACCCGCTCTTTCCGGAAGTAGTGTATGTTCCCGTAGATCAACAAAACAGCGGCTATGCCCACGGCGAGGTATGTCAGAAACGGTTTGACCGGTACCTGCCAGACGGCCGGGGGCAGGAACCGGAAGAAGCGGTCGGCCAGTACCACGAGGTCGCGCAGAAAGAGCAGCATGAACAGGTAGAGAAAGATGATCAGCCAATTTGAGCCTATTCCATATAGTCCGCCTATGAGCCGTTCGGGCAGCAGATCCCGGAAGAAGAAGGAGAACAGGAAGGTCGAGGCCAGCAAAAAGGCTACTCCGGAAAAGAGTCCTTTCGCTACCGGTCTGTGTCCGGGAAAGGCCTGCCACAACCGGACAAAAACATAGACGTTGCCGCACAGGTATAATAACAGGAACATGATAAAAAATCCTTTCATAGGGTTTTGCCGGATGGGTTACAGGTTTAATTGCATGGATTTGGGGTATTTGACCGAGTACCCCAACCGGAACGTCCGTGTTTCTCCCGCCTGTAATGAGAATTCCCAGGTTACTACGCCCAGTTCCTCTACGTTGAAGGAGGGAGGGGTGGTCTCTTTGGAGAGTTCCACGGTGATCTCTTTTTGGGAGGAGAGCGGGTACTGCTCTTTCAGCACCATGTTGACCGGAACGTTCCGGTTGTTCCGGACGGTGAGTTGGTATATAAACTCCTGTTTCACGTCGTTCCCCAGGGTCCGGCGACTGCTGTAGTCCGTTATCTTTTCCCGTTTGACGGCTACCTGTTTGTCGCGCCCCAGTGTCAGCGAGAGGGTGGAGCCTGTGTTGGCGGCATTGATGTAGGTGGTGCCGATGTAGGTGTCTTCAAAGGTGATGTGGGCCTCTCCGCTCAGGAGGTTCAATGTTTCCCAGTTGGCGATCTCTGCCAGCAGGTATGTTTCCGGGTCCAGTTTCGGGGCGCAGTAGTAGTTGAAGGTGGCGGGGATCTCTTTGCTTTGCAATTCGATGTATTGGGACTCGCCGTTGCCGGGAATGGAGTAGGGGAGGTCGATGCGGTAGGTTTGGTTCATCTGGTTTTCCGTCAGGGTGATGTATTGGTCCGCGCCGAAGTCTTCTTCTGCGGTCTCCTCTGTTTGCACGGCTCCGGTAAAGTTTTCGGGTTCGTTGTACCGAAAGTTGTTTTGGGCCATTACTTGTGAGGAGCGCAAGAGGGGAATGGGCTGGAATGGCTTCAGGAACCAGGCGTTGAACAGGGGGGCTGTCCTCCCGTTGTTCGGGGCGGTGGTGGAGAGGTTGATCCGGATGTTGTTCCAGTCGATGCCGGTCTCCTGGTGTACCTGCGCTTTGCTGCTGATGACGACCGGTTTGTCTGTTCCGGCCACCCGGATGTCGTGGGAGGGGATCCAGCCGGCCCGGCTGATGTGGTAGCTGATGGCCAGGTTGCAATCGCCTTCTGTCCGGGAGAGGAGGTTGATCCGGAGCGTGCCCTGCCGGGATTCTTTCAGCTTCAATTGGTCCATTTCCCGTTGCGCTTCCCGGATTTTTTCCACTACGGCGGCTTGCGCTTTCTGCTCTGTTTGGAGCGTTGTTTCCAACTCTAAGGAGCGGGTTTTGTAGTAATCCAATGTTTTGGAGAGGTCGGCCAGCCCGATGCCCGATTCGCCTCCGGATGTGCTTTTTTCGATCCCTTTGCGGAGCATCTCCAGGAGGTTTTTGTTTACCCGGATGCGGGTTTCCAGTTCCTGTTGTTGCTCTTGCAGTTTCTGTAATTCGGCTTTGGCTGTTTTCAGCGCCGGTTTCTCTTCTTGTTTTTCTGTTTTTCCGGTCAGGAAATGGAATGAAGAGATGAGGGCGCCGTTGCCGGTTTTGATCCGGATGCTGCCCGCGTCGGCTTCTGCACACAGCCCATTGACCAGCAGGGTGCTTTCTCCTTTCGGCAGCCGGGCTGTTGCGGTGTGGGTCAGTTCCGCCCCTGTCATGAATACGGTCGCTTCTGTTATTTTGGAACCGGTCTCTATGGTGTTTGCCGCCTGTATACTGCCTGTCAACAGTATACCCGCTATGCTGTATAAAAGTCTTTTCATATTTTTAAACGATTGTATCTCACTAAGGCTTCTAAAAAGTAGTAATCCGCATATACCAAAGGTACGTCGATCTCTGATTTGTGGGGGATGCTGCCTACGCAGTGCATGATGAGGAAGTTGGCGTTGGTGCCGACCGGTGCCAGGTAAGCTGGTGAGGCGAGGCTGTGCAACATCCGGATGCCGGTGTCGATGTATCCTTTTGCGGGGGCGTATTCTCCCAGTTCAAACAGGGCGGAGCAGACAATGGCGGCGGCCGATGCATCTTTCAGTTTTTCCCGGAAGGTGAGGGCATAGGATTTTTCACCGGGGGTATATCCCTCTTCTGCTACGTTGAAGTCCCAGAGAGGAACGAGGTCCTCGGGCAGGTTCCGGATAAAGGTGTCTGCTAATTTTATGGCTGCTTTCAGGTAGGCGGAGTCTTTGGTTTCCCGGTACATGAGGGTGTATCCGTAAACGGCCCATGCCTGTCCCCGGGCCCAGGTGGAGTTGTCGCTGTACCCTTGTGCCGTGTGGCGGCCGGCTGCTTCTCCTGTCAGGGTGTCGTAATCTACGACGTGGTAGGAGGTGAAGTCTTCCCGGATGTGGTTTTTGAGGGTGTTGTCCGCGTGTTTTACGGCGGCGTTGTAGAATTGCGGGTCTCCTGTTACTTTGGAGGCGTAGAAGAGTAGTTCGAGGTTCATCATGTTGTCGATGATGACGGGGTATTGCCACCGGACGGTCCGGTCCCAGTTGGAGCCGCCGTTCCACGATTTGATCACGCCAAGGGTGTCGTTGTAGCGGGTCATCAGCGTGTGGGCGCTCTCCACCAGCAACGCTTTGTACTCTTCGTGCGGGTCTAAGCGGTTGGCGTTTCCGTAGGAGCAGTACATCATAAAGCCGATGTCGTGGTTGCCTGTGTAGGTTTTCAGGGGTTCCTGCGAGGCGGTCCAGATTTCGGCCTGCTCTTTCCACCAGGCTTCGCCGGTCAGTTCGTAGAGGTACCAGAGGGATCCCGGGAAGAATCCGGAGGTCCAGTCCCGGATGCCGGTGGTTTTCAGACCGCCCTCTTTGTTCATGGTGCGGGGCGAGTTTTTGCCGGTGGGCGCTCCGGCTGTTTCCAGCATGTTCCGGGTATGTGCCGCGGCAATTTTGGTGGTTTCGCCGATAAAGCGCTCTTTTTTGCCGGTACATCCGGTACTTAGGAGCGCCAGGGTCAGGAGGAGGAGGGGTAGATGGGAAAGCGTTTTCATTTTTATAATGTATAATGGTTTTGTTTACTGATCCTGCCGGATTGCGCCGCCTAAATTATTCTTTTTTGTGCGGGAATCAAAATTTTTTCGGAAGGATGCGTTGTATTTTGTGTGGATTTTTATCTTTGTTGAACATTGGCGGTGTTTTGTCCGTATATTTACAGCTGCTGAATGAACTAATAGCGAACGGTATGGGAATTAAAAAAGAGTATTCGAACGGGGAGTTGACTATTATTTGGCAACCGGAAATTTGTGTCCATGCCGGGGTTTGTTTTCAAACCCTTCCTGCGGTTTACCGGCCTTCCGAGCGGCCCTGGATCCGGATTGAGAACGCTACGACTGAGGAGTTGATCGACCAGATCAATCACTGTCCTACCGGTGCGCTGAGTTACCGGTTGGAGAAAAAGTAACTTCTGCCCGGCAATTGCCTGAAGATTTTCTGTGTTTTGAGATAGAGTGTATTCAGTCGCTCCGGAGTATTGTCCTTTGGGAGTGTGTCTTCACGATGTTTTTTTCTTGCTAAAGTATGGGGGTTGTTTTTAAACAGGCTCTACCTTGTGTGCGTTTTTCTTTTGGTGTTCTGTCTATGGAACACCTACGGAATACCTACGGAACACGTACGGAATACATTCGAAGTACTTGAGTGCATACTTTTTGTATGCTGTCAGGGGTTTTTTGACAAGGCAAATGTATGAAAAATCGGTTGAATGATCAAGTGTCTGTGTTCTTGGAGCAGGGCAAATGCACGATTTTTTTCTCTTTTTTCCCTGTCGCTTCGGCCTGTTGATTTCCCAAAGCGGTCTCCACGGCGGTTCACTAAACTCCGGCTTTCGCTGGAATCCGCAACCTCCTCAGTCGCGTTGCTCCTTCGTCGAGCAGGGCGGATTCCGGGCGCTTAGCCGGAGCAAGTAAACCATTCGCCGTTCCCGACCACGCTTTGGGAAATCAACAGGCCGAAGCTTAGTGCGTTCCGGAATCGTCTCAAAATCGAGAAAAACAGAAACGAGAATAGCTCTCAAATAATTTCGGTGAGAAATTTAAATAGATTCTGAACGAATCAATGGTATCCGGGGATGGCTTTCTTCTGTAAGGTCACATTTTTTTCAACGAAGAGATTCGGGTGAGATGCCATAGGAAAAGCGAGGATAGCTCCCCGCTTTAGATGTTTTCACAACGGAATAATCC
>DBDA01000016.1 GCA_002293375.1 Odoribacter sp. UBA944 | reverse complement strand
GTTATGCTCTACCAACTGAGCTATTTTCGCAATATTATTTCAAGAACTATTAACTTGCCAAGGTCGGATTGTATCTTCCCGGGGCAAGGTCGTGCTCTGTCAACTGAGCTATTTTCGCAAAAAGACCAAAGTTTTTCTTTGGCGGTGCAAATATAGCAGTTTTTTAGATTGTGCAAAGAAAATATAAAACATTTATTATCTTTGCCGGATAAAGAGGAGCAGCATGTCCGTCCGAAACAACAAAAGAGTAGCCGGTTCTTATTTTGTATCTACGCTCAGTATCGCTTTGGTGCTCGTCGTTGTCGGAACACTTGTATTTATGCTGCTGAATGCAAAGGCTGTTTCCAACCACGTCCGGGAGAACATCGCCTTCTCCATCATTGTGAAGGACAATGTCAACGAAGCGGAGATCAAGAAAATGCAAAAGATACTGGATACCAAGCCTTTTGTAAAATCGTCCGTTTTTATCGGCAAAGAGGAAGCAGCGAAAAATTTCAAAAAGGAACTGGGAGAAGATTTTGAACAAGTGCTTGGCTACAACCCGTTGTTGCCGTCCGTTGAGATCAAACTCTCGGCGGATTATGCCAACAACGATTCGCTGGCGCTGATCGAGAAAAATTTGGGTGCTTACGAGATCATCCAAGAGGTCTCCTACCAGAAATCGTTGGTGGAGTATATCAACGATAACGTGCGGAAAATCAGCTTCATCCTGTTGGTAGCAGTGGCGGCTTTGGTACTCATCTCATTTACCCTGATCCGGAATACCATTCACCTCTCCGTATACGCACAGCGCTTTTTGATCAAAACCATGCAGTTGGTCGGGGCCAAAAACTTTTTTATCTGCCGCCCCTTTATCCGGAACAGCGTTTGGTTTGGCTTCTTCGGGAGCATGTTTGCCAATATCATTTTGTTGGCGGCCGTCTATTTTTTGCAACAGGAGATCGGAAACGTGATCAATGTGATGAACAAAGAGTTGCTGATCATCATGGTGGCATTTGTTTTCGTGTCCGGCATTCTCCTCTCTTTTTTATCGGCCTGGAGGTCGGTGGTGAAATACCTGAACAAAGATTTGAATGACCTGTATAGATAAGACCGTAAGATAGTAAGACCAATGGAAGTAAAAAAATCAAACCGGAAAGAGGAACAACCGAACAAAACCGGTTTCCCCATCCCTGTGGAAAATTACCGGATGATCCTGATCGGATTTGGAATCGTAGTGCTGGGATTTGTATTGATGATGGGAGGAGGCAGCGACGACCCGAACGTGTTCAGTTACGCTATTTTCAGTTTCAGAAGGATCACCCTGGCGCCGGTCGTGGTGTTGTTCGGCTTTGCCTTTGTTTTCTGGGCCATCATAAGAAAGCCGAAAAACAAGGAGTAGTCCGGAATGGATTGGATAGAAGCGCTGATCCTGGGGATCCTACAGGGATTGACCGAATTTCTGCCGGTCAGTAGCAGCGGACATCTGCAGATCGCCAAAGAGGTTTTGGGCGTGAAAATGACGGAAGACCTCACATTTGAAGTGATGGTGCATGCGGCGACCGTTTGTAGCACCATCGTGGTACTCCGCAAAGAGATCGCAACGCTTTTGACCGGTTTTTTCCGCTTCCGCATGAACGACGAAACCCGGTACATATTGAAAATTATCGTGTCGATGATCCCGGTAGCAGTGGTAGGCTTCTGCTTCAAAGAGCAGGTGGAACAACTGTTCGGCGAAGGATTGGTCGTGGTGGGCAGTTGCCTGTTGGTAACGGCCGGTTTATTGGCTTTTGCCTGTTACGCCCGGCCCCGGCCCCAAACAACGCTCTCTTACCGGGATGCTTTTGTCATCGGCGTGGCCCAGGCGATCGCCGTATTACCGGGTTTGTCCCGTTCCGGTTCGACCATCGCTACGGGTATATTATTGGGTAACAACAAGGAAAAAATAGCCAAATTCTCTTTCCTGATGGTGCTGGTACCCATCTTGGGAGAAGCTTTGCTGGAAACCGTCAAAATGTTGACAGGCAGCGATGCAGCCGGAGCAACGGCAGAAGCACCGCTTTTCCCCTTATTGATCGGTTTCCTCGCCGCTTTCGGATCGGGCTTGGCGGCGTGCCGTTGGATGATCCGTTTGGTAGCAAAGGGAAAACTGATCTGGTTTGCCGTTTACTGCGCGGCAATGGGATTGGTGGTCTTAATTTGGTAAAGATATGATCGTATATCAGGAGGAGGGTGATTTCAGGGAGGGAGCGATGTTTTTGGTAGACAAACCGCTGAAATGGACCTCTTTCGATGTAGTGAACAAGATTCGCTGGGCGCTGAAGAAGAAGTGGGGAAAATTGAAGGTGGGCCATGCAGGCACGCTGGATCCGTTGGCAACAGGCTTAGTGATTGTGTGTACCGGGAAGTGGACCCGGGAGATCGAAGGGTACATGGGCCAGGAAAAAGAGTATGTGGCCGGGATCACCTTGGGTGCTACCACCCCTTCTTTCGATCTGGAGACGGAGATAGAGAGCGGGTATCCCTGGGAACACATCGACGAAGAGGTATTGCGGAAGGCGCTGGAGCGTTTTACCGGTGTTTTTCAGCAGGTGCCTCCGGTTTTTTCGGCCGTCCGGATAGACGGTGTGCGGGCTTACAGGGAAGCGAGACGGGGAAAAGATCCCGAAATGCCGGCCCGGGAAGTATATATAAAAGAGATCGAATTGCTGGAATTTGCTCCGCCGCAGGCCCGATTGCGCATTGTGTGCGGAAAAGGTACATACATACGGGCGTTGGCCCGGGACATTGGAAAAGCGTGCGGAAGCGGCGCCTACCTGTCGGCTTTACGGCGTACGGCCATAGGCAATTACCGGATCGAACAGGCCCACAAAATGGAAGAATTGGTTGCTTTTTTAGCATCAGAGAACGATATATAACTTAGTTGTAATTACGTAGTTTTATCCACAGATATGAAGTTATCCAAGTTTAAATTCAAATTGCCTGCGGAATCCATCGCTATGCACCCGGCACTGAACCGGGACGAAAGCAAATTGATGGTTTTAAACAAAAAAACGGGAGAGATCCAACACCGTATCTTTAAAGATGTCATCGAATACTTTGACGAGAAAGATGTTTTTATCTTCAACGACACCAAGGTATTCCCGGCTCGTTTGTACGGAAACAAGGAGAAGACCGGCGCGGAGATCGAAGTGTTTCTGTTGCGGGAATTGAACCGGGATTTGCGGATCTGGGATGTCCTGGTAGATCCGGCCCGGAAGATCCGCATTGGTAATAAACTGTATTTCGGCGAGGACGACAGCTTGGTGGCGGAGGTAATCGACAACACCACGTCGCGGGGCCGTACCCTCCGTTTCCTTTTTGACGGGGAGTACGATGAGTTCAAGCAGTTGTTGTACGGACTGGGGGAAACGCCGCTGCCGAGGATCATCAACCGGAAAGTGGAGGAGGAGGATGCCGAGCGGTACCAGACAATCTTTGCCCGTCAAGAAGGGGCTGTTGCTGCTCCTACGGCCGGTATGCACTTCAGTCGGGAGTTACTCAAACGAATGGAGATTAAAGGCATAGAGTTTGCCTTTGTGACATTGCATGCGGGCTTGGGAAATTTCCGGGAGGTCGATGTGGAGGATCTGACCAAGCACAAAGTGGATTCGGAGCAGATATTTGTCGGTTCGGAAACGGTTCGGATCATCAACGAAGCCAAGGACGAGCGGCGAAAAGTATGTGCGGTGGGAACGACCGTGGCCCGGACGCTGGAAAGTTGCGTGACGACCCGGGGACGCTTGGCGGAATACGAAGGATGGACCAATAAATTTATTTTTCCGCCGTACGAATTCAGTGTACCGGACACTCTTATCTCCAATTTTCACCTGCCGTACTCCACCCTGTTGATGATGGTAACCGCGTTCGGAGGTTACGAACAGGTGATGAAGGCCTACGATATCGCAGTGAAGGAGAATTACCGGTTCGGAACTTACGGGGATGCGATGTTGATCATATAAAAAAATCCCCTTGCAAAAGGGGATTTTTTTATAACTGTATTTTTAATAACTGTTACAGGCTGTTGGCATCCACAAGCGTCTCTTTGCTGTACGCTCCGTTGGCCAACTTGTCCGCCACGTTCCTGAAGCAACCGATGGTGTATTTGACATCCTCCATGCTGTGGGTAGAGGTTGGGATCAGCCGCAACAGCAACTGTCCTTTGGGGATGACGGGATATACCACGATGGAACAGAACAGGTTGTAATTTTCCCGCAGATCGGTGGCCACCTGCATCCCTTCGGCAACACTTCCGGAAAGGTACACCGGAGTCACCATGGAGTTGGTTTTTCCGATGTCCAACCCAGCCTCTTTCAGCCCGTTTTGCAGCGCATGGGCGATCTGCCACATCTTTTCGCGCCTTTCCGGTTGGGTTTTCAGCATTTCCAACCGCTTGATCGCTCCTTCCACCATTGGCATGGTCAGGGATTTGGCAAAAGTCTGGGAACGCATGTTGTACCGCAAGATCATACAAACATCCTCCTCCGTAGCGATAAAAGCTCCGAACCCGGCCATTGATTTGGCGAAAGTGGCGAAATAAAGGTCAATCTTGTCCTGTACGCCGAAATGTTCACCCGTTCCGGCTCCGGTCGGCCCCATGGTCCCAAAGCCGTGTGCATCGTCCACCAGCAGGCGGAACTTAAATTCGCTTTTCAACGCAGCGATCTCGTCCAGTTTACCCAAATCTCCGGCCATCCCGAATACTCCTTCGGTGATCACCAAAATGCCTCCGCCGGTGGTCTCTACCCATTTGGTAGCACGCTCCAACTGTTTGCGCAGGCTCTCAATGTCATTGTGCTGAAACACATAGCGTTTAGCGGGTGATAGGCGCAACCCGTCCAGGATGCAGGCGTGCGATTCGGCATCGTACACAATGCAGTCGAAGCGGCTGGTGATCGTGTCAATGATGGAGACCATCCCCTGGTATCCGAAATTCAGGAGAAAGGCATCCGGCTTGCCGACAAAGTCCGCCAACTGGGATTCCAGGTATTCGTGCCGGGTGGTCTGCCCGCTCATCATCCGGGCGCCCATCGGGTATGCCAGGCCCCATTTAGCAGCGCTTTCGGCGTCCGCTTTACGTACTTCCGGGTCGTTGGCCAGCCCGATGTAGTTGTTCAGGCTCCAGTTCAACACCTCCTTGCCGCGGAATCTCATCCGGGGCCCGATTTCACCTTCCAATTTCGGGAATGCAAAATAACCGTGCGCCTGTTTGGCGTACTGTCCGATGTTTCCCCGCTGTGTTTTCAATCTTTCAAAAATGTCCACGTCTTTGTTGTATTTGGAAAATTTATACTATTCATAGAAAAGCCGGTGCGAAGTTACCAAATAAAACCAAAAACAGAAACCGAAAGCGGAATTTAAACGAGCTCTTAACAAGTTTTTTAGTTCAATTTGTTGGCAGTTGAAAATTATCCCGTATCTTTGCGCATTGCAAAAGAGTGTACTCTATGATGAAAAAAATTCTGGGATTTCTGCTTGGACTGGTGTTATTCTCCTCTTGCGGAGAGTACCACAAATTGATAAAAAGTAATGATTATCAGTTGATATACTCCAAAGCAATAGAGTATTACAACGAGGGGGATTACCAGAGATCCCGGCAACTATTGGACGGCATTCGTACCATCTACGTCGGGACGAGCAAGGCGCAGACCATTGCCTATTACCGGGCATTCTGCTCCTACAACATGAAGGAGTACCAATTGGCCTCCGAACTTTTCAAACAATTCGTCGCGCTCTATCCGGAAAGCTCTTTCAGCGAGGAGTGCCTGTACATGGTAGGGCTTTGCAATTACCAGGCTTCTCCCAAGCCCCGGTTGGACCAGCAAACGAGCATGAACGCCATCAAGGATTTTCAACTCTACCTGAACCGTTATCCAAACAGTGCCCGCAAAGACAGAATCAACGAATACGTAGATGAATTGTTGGATAAATTGGCTGAAAAAGATTACCTGAATGCCCGGAATTACTACCAACGGGAATACTTCAAGGCGGCAACCATCAGTTTGCAGAATTGCCTGAAAGATTATCCGGGTTCGAAGTTCCGGGAAGAGATCATGTACATGCTGTTCAACTCCAAATACGAGATGGCCGCTCAAAGTGTGGAAGACAAGCAATTGGAACGCTACAATGCAGCGCGGGAGGAGTATTACTACTTTGTCGACGAATATCCCAACAGCAGGTATACCGATGAACTGAAGAGGAAATACGAATTGATGAGCCTCTTTCTGGAAAATTACGATTTTGACGAATAATAAATAAAATCAGTATGGTAGATTTTAAAAAAGTAAAGGCACTAAACAACACGGTTACCCGTAATCCGGCCGTTTTTTCGGAAAAAGCCGGTAATGTTTACGAGGCTGTTGCGATCATTGCAAAACGGGCCAACCAGATCTCCGTGGAGATGAAGGACGAATTGAGCCGTAAGTTGCAAGAGTTTGCCTCCTATACGGACAACCTGGAGGAGATCTTCGAGAACCGGGAGCAGATAGAGATATCCAAGTTCTACGAACGCATTCCGAAACCGGTGCTGATAGCCACTCAGGAGTTTCTGGACGATGAAATTTATTTTCGGAATATCCATACGGAAAAATAGTAAAGAAAGCCACTTTCGGGTGGCTTTTTTCATGTAGTCAACGAAATTATGCTGCAAGGTAAACACATTATTCTGGGCATCACCGGAAGCATTGCGGCCTACAAAGCGGCTTCCCTGGTGCGTTTGTTGGTACGGGAGGGAGCGGAGGTACAGGTGGTGATGACCCCTTTAGCCAAAGAGTTTATCACGCCCCTGACCGTAGCAACCCTTTCCAGGCACCCGATCCTGGTGGGTTTTTACAACCCGGAGAACGGGGACTGGAATTCGCACGTGGATCTGGGGATGTGGGCGGACCTGATGCTGATTGCACCGGCAACGGCCAATACGTTGGGGAAGATGGTTTCCGGCGTAGCCGATAACCTGCTGATCACAACCTATCTTTCGGCCAAATGTCCGGTCTTCGTCGCCCCGGCGATGGATCTGGACATGTACCGGCATCCTGCCACCCAACGCAACTTGAATGTGTTGCGCTCTTATGGTAACCGGATCATCGAGCCGGAGGAGGGGGAGTTGGCCAGCGGACTGATCGGCAAGGGACGCATGGAGGAGCCGGAAGAGATTGTCCGCCGGCTAAAACAGTTTTTTGCTGAAAAACGGGAATTGGACGGAACAAAGGTATTGGTAACGGCCGGCCCGACGTACGAAAAAATAGATCCGGTGCGTTTCGTCGGGAATTACTCCACCGGAAAAATGGGATTTGCCTTGGCAGAGGAATTGGCCCGGCGGGGGGCGGTGGTCACCCTGGTGACCGGTCCCGTGGGGCTGCAAACGCCTGCCGGGATCTCCGTCCGGATCGATGTGGAGAGTGCCGGAGAGATGTTCGAGGAGGTCATTGGCAAGGCGCCGAAGCAGGACGTGATCATCTCCTGTGCTGCCGTTGCGGATTTTACTCCGGTCATTGTATCCGGAACGAAACTCAAACGCGGGGAAGAGCATCTGACACTTGAATTGCAACCGACCCGTGACATTGCCGCCGAACTGGGCCGCCGGAAAAGCGCCGGGCAGTTGCTGGTGGGCTTTGCGCTGGAGACCGACCGGGAGGAGGGCAACGCGGAATTAAAGCTGGAGAAAAAGAATCTGGATCTGATCGTATTGAACAGTCTCCGGGACGAAGGAGCCGGCTTCGGAGGGGACACGAACAAAGTAACCTTCATAGACCGATCGGGAAGCCGGGAGGTATTCGAATTGAAATCCAAGCGGGAAGTGGCGTACGATATTGTCAGCAAAATTGTACATTTGAGAAAAAATAGAAACGTATGAACAGTCGTAGTTTAGTTTCCATCGAAGATTACTCGAAAGAGGAGATGTTGGAAGTCCTGGAACTGGCTTCCGAATTTGAAAAAAATCCCAACCAGGACCTCCTGAAGGGCAAAGTAGCCGCTTCGTTGTTCTTTGAACCCTCCACCCGTACCCGCCTGAGCTTTGAGACGGCAATCAACCGGTTGGGGGGGCGCATTGTCGGGTTTTCGGATGCCTCCTCTTCCAGCGTGACCAAGGGCGAAACCTTGAAAGATACCATTAAAATGGTGGACAATTACTGTGACCTGATCATCATGCGCCATCCGGTGGAAGGAGCGGCTCGTTATGCCAGCGAAGTAGCGGAACATCCGGTGCTCAACGCCGGGGACGGGGCCAATCAGCATCCCTCTCAGACGATGTTGGACCTCTATTCGATCTATAAAACCCAGGGGACATTGGAGAACCTGCACATCTGTATGGTTGGGGATCTGAAGTACGGACGGACGGTACACTCCCTGTTGCAGGCTATGAGCCATTTCCATCCCACCTTTCATTTTGTTGCTCCGGAGTCCCTAAAGATGCCGGAAGCCTATAAATTAAATCTGAATAAACTGAACATCCCCTATTTCGAGTATACGGAGTTGGACGAGGTGGTCGATCGGGCCGACATTCTCTATATGACCCGGGTACAGCGGGAACGTTTTGCGGATCCGTTGGAGTATGAAAAGGTAAAGAATGTCTACATCCTGCGAAACGCCATGCTGGCGAATACCAAAGAGAATATGCGTATCCTGCATCCGCTGCCGCGGGTAAACGAAATTGACCCCGATGTAGACGACAGTGTAAAGGCGTACTATTTTGAACAGGCCCGTAACGGAGTGTTCGCCCGCCAGGCGATCATTGCCAAGGCGTTGGGACTTGAAAAGCAAATTGCCCGGTAATCCGGATTGAATCAACCAGTAAATGCATGGAGATCATGACAAAGAAAGAGTTACAGGTAAGCGCCATTGAAAACGGCACTGTCATCGACCACATTCCCGCCGGCCGTTTGTTCGACGTCATCAATGTCTTGGGTATACAGGATATGGAGAATGCCATGACCTTCGGCGCCAATCTAAAGAGCAACAAATTGGGAAAAAAAGCGATCGTCAAGATTTGGGACCGCTTCCTGGAAGACGATGAGGTCAACAAGTTGGCATTGGTGGCCCCTTCCGCCAAGATCAACATTATCCGGGATTACGATGTTGTAGAGAAGAAAAAGGTGAACGTTCCGGAACGGGTCATCGGGATCGTGAAGTGCATGAACCCCAAGTGCATCACCAACAGCGAGCGGGTCCGCACCAAATTCACGGTGGTCAACGACTCCCCGATCGTCCTCAAGTGCCACTATTGCGAAAAACTGACCGATCAGGAGCACATCACCGTGCTCTGATGTTTCATTAAATGCGAATAATTTTTCGAGTATTTTTCAGGATTTAACTTCTCCAAAATACAAACATAAAGACAATATACGACGTATGTAAGAAACCGTCCATACCTTGCGAAAAGATTACGTGACCGATTTGGGTGGTTTTTCGGCTCTGTAAAGGAGGTGGATTTAATATATAGCAGAGGAGAGAACGGGGTTGTGTAAATTAAAAAAACGTTTGTTTTTCGAACAAAATTTATGTAGGGAAACAATATTTTTTCCGGAATTTATTAGGTTTTTAAAGGAATACGGGTTAATATTGCAACGTTTTAACAAAGCTCCAAATGTATTATTTGTATATAGGCTTGGCATTGGCGATTTCGGCTGGGATTACATCCATGATCATTCCGCGCATTTTATTAATTGCAGCTCGGAAGAAACTGGTTGATATGCCTGACAAGCGTAAAATACACAAAGATATGACGCCTCGTTTGGGAGGTGTCTCTTTCTTCCCGACTATTATTTTTACGTTCTGTTTTGTATTGGCAGTCCGCATCCTCATTCAGGATGTACAGAAAGTGGAGCTCTTCGAGTACTTTGTTCGGGAATTCATGATGCTGGTATGTGGTATGACCCTTTTATATCTTATCGGAATTGCGGATGATTTAATAGGGGTGCGCTATCGCCAAAAATTTGTCATACAGATTTTATGTGCTTCTTTTTTTCCACTTGCAGGCTTGTGGATCAATAATCTATACGGTGTTTTCGGTATATACGAGATCCCGGCCTATGTGGGCATGCCGTTTACCGTATTTATTTGCGTTTTGATTACGAACGCCATTAATCTGATCGATGGAATTGACGGATTGGCGTCCGGTTTAAGTGGCGCTACCTTGCTGGTGTTCGGGACCCTTTTCCTGATGAAAGGATTGTGGGTGTACAGTTTGTTCGCCGCCGCGACTTTCGGTGTCCTTGGCCCGTTTTTTTATTACAACGTGTTTGGCGGAGCGACGCGCTCCCGAAAAATTTTTATGGGAGATACCGGGAGTTTGACGCTCGGGTATGTTCTGTCGTTCCTGACAATCAAATTCTGTATGTATAATTCTGAATTTATGTCCTATACGGAAGGCGCAGTGGTAATCGCTTTCGGCGCTTTACTAATTCCGGTTTGCGATGCCATTCGGGTGGCATGTGTGCGAATGCGTGATGGAAAAAGCCCTTTTGAGCCGGACAAGAACCACATTCATCACAAATGTTTGGACATTGGATTATCACCCAAACGGACAATGCTACTGCTGATTTTGATTGCAATTTGTTTTAGCATTACAAATATTATGTTGGTGAAGTATTTGGATCAAAATTTGATTATTTTGATTGATTTGCTGTTGTGGTTGGGGTTGAATTGGTATTTGAACCGCTTGAAAGCGTGCAAATCCGTTCTGGTAAAAACCAAGTTATCCAAGAAAAAATCTGTAAAGCGACGGATCGCTTCAAAGGTCGTATAACCGGAGGAGGTGTCGTTCTCGTTGCTTGCTTTATCAAAAGTGGTTGAATACTTTTGAGATTGACTTTTTTTTGCATAAATTTGTATATCTGAATTTTAGTGAGATTATAAAAATAATGTTGTCACTGATTATGTGTTGTTTCTCTGTGTGTTTTCCCTTTCAGATGACTGTTTTCACAAAAGCAGTACTCTGTTAGCGCCAGACGGTAAAAACAGTTTGAAGACACAGGAGATACGCTCGTTTAAATGAGGTGAACATGCAAATAATGGTGGTTTGAAAGAGGCTTAGTGTCCCGTTCAAACCGCGAAGCGCACCCAGAAGGGAAGAAAACGTCAATATTTTTTTCTGTCTATATGTGTGACAATCAGGAATTTTGGTTTGTGGCCCGTACGCGCGACAAGCAAGAATTTATGATTCGTGATTCGTTGCAAAAAGCCGGTGTCACTTATTTTCTTCCGACACAGTTTGTGCTCCGGGAGCTTAAGTATCGTAGGAAGACGGTGGAGGTTCCTGTTATCCGGAATCTGATTTTCGTTCGTGCCACGAAACAGGATGCCTGCGACTTGCACAACAAACAGGGAATCCCCTTGTTTTATCTGAAGGATTTGCAGACGCGCACCATGTTGGTGGTGTCCGACAGGCAGATGGAAGATTTTATACGTATCATGGACCTGGATCCAAAGAAGATCAGTTTTGATAACGAACAACTTACCATCGGCAGCAAAGTGCGGGTTGTAAAAGGAAACTTCCGCGGTATTGAGGGAGAATTGGCCAGCGAAGCGAATCATACTTACGTTGTGATTCGTATCAAAGGAGTTTTGACCGCCAGTGTGAAAGTGGCCCGGAGTTATCTGAAAGTGATAAATCCTGCACCAAAATGAAACACAGATGAAGGAAACACGAGCGTTGCACGTAGTCTGTAAGTGAAGAATTTATTGATAATCACCAATATTTGTTTTGGTATTCGTTGGTGCCTAAGAATGAAATGATGAGTGATTATTTATAAAAGTGAACGGTGGAAAGGGAATTACCACGAATGGACGTTGAATTATTTTATGTTATTGTTTAACTGGTATGCATCTTGAAATACTGTCCGATCGACAATTCAGACTGTTGCCGTTCATTGCTCAGTTCAGCGGAATACCTAAATAAATTATTAAGATATATTACAAAATAGATACGATTTTCAATGACAAAATTTACTTAAAACGTGATAATTGATGAAGGCGGTAATATTAGCAGGAGGATTCGGAACCCGATTATCGGAGGCTACAACCCTTATCCCCAAGCCAATGGTGGAAATAGGAGGTAAGCCTATTTTGTGGCATATCCTTAAAACATATAATCATTATGGCATTAATGATTTTATCATTTGTTGCGGGTACAAAGCGTATGTAATCAAAGAGTACTTTGCCAATTATTTCCGGCATAACAGTGATATTACAGTAGATTTGGCAACGGGCGTAATAACAGTACATAATTCCCATGATGAAAAATGGAAAGTAACCTGCATTGATACAGGATTAAATACCATGACCGGGGGGCGCATTAAGCGAATTCAGGAGTACGTAGGAAACGAAACTTTCTTACTTACATATGGAGATGGCGTCGCAGACCTGAATATTGCAGACACGATTAAAAAGCATACAGTTAGCGGGAAAGCAATTTCTGTGACGGTATATCAGCCTAAAGGTAAGTTTGGTGCTCTTGCCATTTCTCAAGATGGCAGCGTGTATGCTTTCCAGGAAAAACCGACGGGCGACGGTTCTTGGATTAACGCCGGATATTTTGTTTGTGAACCGGAGGTGTTTGATTATATCCAAGACGGGGACAGTACGATTTTTGAACGTGCCCCCCTTGAAAAGTTGGCTAAAGACGGTAAGATGACATCTTATAAACACACAGGTTTCTGGATGCCTATGGATACTTTACGAGATAATACAGAGCTTAATCAATTGTGGGATTCCGGAAAAGCCCCCTGGAAAATATGGTAGATTTTAATGTATATAAGGGAAAAAGGGTTTTACTAACCGGTCATACCGGTTTTAAAGGTTCATGGATGGCTATTTGGTTGCACTCATTGGGTGCAGAGGTCATTGGTTATGCATTGGATCCGCATAGCTCAAAAGATAATTTTGTATTGAGCGGGATCGGTGATAAAATTCATGCGGATATTCGCGGAGATCTTCGCGATCGGGACAAGTTACACGAAACATTTACAAAATACCGGCCGGAGATCGTCTTTCATCTGGCAGCACAACCATTGGTTCGGCTGTCTTATGAATGCCCCGTGGAAACTTATGAGGTCAATGTGATGGGTTCCATCCATATTATGGAAGAAGTACGGCAATGTTCGGCAACGAAAGTTGTTGTAATGATTACCACAGACAAATGCTATGAAAATCGAGAGCAGTGGTGGGGATATCGTGAAACCGAGGCCATGGGTGGGTATGACCCGTATTCTTCTTCCAAAGGTGCAGTTGAAATTGCAATTAGTTCGTGGCGTCGTTCATTTATGAATCCAACCCTATATGAAAAGCACGGAAAATCTATTGCTTCGGCAAGAGCTGGTAACGTTGTTGGTGGTGGTGACTGGGCATTAGATAGAATTATTCCGGATTGCATTCGAGCGTTGGAAACCAATAAAGCCATAGAAATTCGTTCCCCAAAATCGGTACGCCCTTGGCAACATGTGCTAGAACCTATAAACGGATATCTAACTTTATGCGCAAAAATGTTAGAAAATCCAACTAAGTATGCCGAAGGATGGAATTTTGGACCGACAATGGATGCTATTGTTCCTGTATGGGATATTGCACAAATGGTCATTGAAAGCTACGAAAAAGGGGAATTAAAAGACATTTCAAATCCGCACGCTTTGCACGAAGCAAAATTATTGGCTTTGGACATTTCTAAAGCGCGTTTTGAATTGGGATGGAAACCCAGGTGGGATATTAGTACGACCATCTCCAAAACTGTAGAGTGGTATAAAAACTACCCAAAAGAAAACGTATATCAACTTTGTTTAAAACAAATAGCAGAATATAGCCAATGACTACAAAAGAAAAAATTCTTGAGCTAACCAAAGAATACTACAAAGAACAATTTGAGCGTAAAAAGAAAGCTTTTAATCCGGGTGATAGAATTAGTTACGGTGGGCGTTTTTTTGACGAAAACGAGTTAATAAACTTAGTTGATAGCTCTTTGGAATTTTGGCTTACTACCGGGCGCTATGCTGCCCAGTTTGAAAAAAAGATGGCTGCATTTCTAGGAGTGCGTTTTTGCAGTCTTACTAATTCAGGTTCATCTGCTAACCTTTTGGCTTTTATGGCATTGACATCACCTCGTTTGGGTGAAAGAGCTGTAAAGCGAGGTGACGAAGTAATCACCGTAGCAGCTGGTTTCCCCACAACTGTAACTCCTATTATACAATATGGTGCTACTCCGGTTTTTATCGACGTTACCATTCCTCATTACAATATTGATATAACCCAATTAGAAGTCGCACTAAGCCCAAAAACCAAAGCTGTAATGATTGCCCACACATTGGGAAATCCATTTAACTTGAAAACCGTTAAAGATTTCTGTACCAAGCATAACCTTTGGTTGGTAGAAGACAACTGCGACGCGTTAGGTTCCAAGTATTCCATTGATAACGAATGGAAATACAGCGGTACTATCGGCGACATCGGAACATCAAGTTTCTATCCGCCTCACCACATGACCATGGGCGAAGGTGGCGCTGTATATACTAATAATCCAACATTAAAAAAAATCGTAAACTCTATACGAGATTGGGGACGTGACTGCTGGTGCGACTCAGGAAAAGACGACACCTGTGGATGTCGTTTTACACAACAGTTTGGTGAATTGCCTTTGGGTTACGACCATAAATATGTTTATTCTCACTTTGGTTACAATCTTAAAGTAACCGATATGCAAGCAGCGATTGGTTGTGCCCAGTTAGAAAAATTGCCTTACATTATTGAAGCCCGTAAGAAAAATTGGGCTTACCTGCGTGAACAACTCAATAAATTCAGCAATAAGCTCATCCTTCCCGAACCCACTGAAAATTCAGATCCCAGCTGGTTTGGGTTTCTCATTTGCGTGAAAGATGATGCAGGATTCACGCGTGATCAACTGGTGCAACACTTGGAAAAACACAATATTCAAACCCGCATGTTATTTGCCGGGAACCTCATTAAACATCCATGTTTTGACGAAATGCGCGCATCCAGGCAAGGTTTTAGAGTAGTGGGTAAACTGGAAAATACTGATAAAATCATGTCTAATGTATTTTGGATTGGAGTATATCCAGGCATGACTAAGGATATGCTGAATTATATGGTGGAAACAATTGGGGAAATTTGTAAATAAATGAATATTCTTCTCACCGGAGCTTCCGGATATATTGGTTCTCATATTGCAGAACATCTCATTGCCAACAATCATATAGTTTTGTGTACAAAACGAAATAAATCGAATTTGTGGCGTTGTCAAACGTTCTTAAACAATGTACAATGGACATCTACTGATGAGCAGAATTGGAAAGAAGTTACCATTTCTTTCCATCCACAAGTTATCATCCACACTGCTTGGGATGGCGTAGATGCTACCGGTCGAGGAGATTGGGGTAAACAAATCTCCAACTTATGCTTTCAACAGGACCTTCTTCATATTGCACAAAAAAGTTTATGTAAAAAATTCATTGGATTTGGCTCTCAGGCAGAATATGGCGAATTTTCGGGGTGCATTGATGAGAACTATCCGGCACAGCCGAATTCGGCTTATGGTGCAGTAAAGTTGGCATCGCTGGATATACTTCGTACCTTTTGCGAACTCCATCAGATTGGATGGTATTGGTTCCGTTTGTTTTCCTGTTTTGGGGAACGGGAAGGTGACACTTGGCTGATTCCCTCTGCCGTTAAAAACATGCTTCGGCAGCAGTCGATGGATGTAACCCTGGGTGAACAAAAATACGCTTACCTGTACATTGGTAATGTGGCAAAAGTGGTTGTTGCCACTCTTACGACATCAGCCGATAGCGGTGTTTACAACTTATCCTCGGAACACGTTATAAGCATACGGGAATTGTTGGAGAAAATCAAAGATTGGGTTAATCCTTCTTTCGACCTAAAATTTGGGGCATTACCGTATCGTGCAGGGCAACCGATGTGGGTGCAGGGTACTAATGCAAAAGTATGCACCAATATCCAAAATATAGACAGTGGCAATTTTGAAGAGATGCTAAGCCGAACGGTACAATACTACATTCACTCTTATAAATAGCTATAGTTATTGCATGAAGGTATCAGACTACATAGTGCAATTCTTTTTTGAGAAAGGCATAGATGTGATCTTTGGTTACCAAGGTGGAATGATTACCCATCTGGTAGATTCTATCGCCCGACATCCCCACATGCATTTCATACAGGTTTATCACGAGCAAACCGGTGCAATTGCTGCAGAGGGGTATGCCCGCATGAGCGGAAAGCCCGGCGTATGTATCTCGACAAGTGGCCCGGGAGCTACCAATATGATAACCGGCATTGCCGATGCTTACTTTGACTCCATACCTGCTATTTTCATTACCGGACAAGTTAATACGTATGAGTACAAGTACGATAAATGTGTCCGACAACTTGGTTTTCAGGAAACAGATGTTGTGAGTATAGTTCGGCCTGTTACCAAGTATGCCGTAATGATTGAAGATCCGTTTGAAATACGATATGAACTTGAAAAAGCATACCACATCGCAGTGGAGGGACGCCAAGGTCCTGTTCTTCTTGACATTCCCATGAATATTCTCCGAGCGGAAATAGATACACGGTTCATAAAGAAATTTGAGTGCAAAAAAGAACAGATTCCATCTGTACTTCCTGTTGAAAAAGTGGTCGGGCTCATAAACGTTGCCAAACGTCCTATGTGTCTGATCGGTGGCGGAGTGATCAGCTCGGGGGCAGAACAGTTGGTAGAGCAGTTTATCGACCAAACGGGAATTCCTTTTGTAACATCTCTGATGGGAAAGGGGGCTGTTAACGAAACGTTGCCTCAATATATGGGAATGTTGGGCAGTTATGGCAATCGAATGGCCAATATAACTGTACATGAAGCGGATATGCTGATTGTATTAGGTTCCCGTCTTGATACCCGGCAAACCGGAGCGAAGTACGAGAATTTTCTGAAAAACGGTTGTATTATTCACGTGGACATTGATAGTGGAGAGTTAGACGAACATCGCATAACCGAGAAACGGATCAAGGTTGTAGGAGATGTAAAGGAGTTCATCTCGGCTATTCTCCCCTCAATGGCTGATTTTAAAATTGAAAAAGGGTGGGTAGATTATTGTCGCAGGATTAAGGAGTGTTACAATCAAGAAGAGGAAATAGAGCGTTTTGTCCGGAATAAAGCACCGTATCGAATGATTCAGAAGTTGAACGAATACGTTCACGTAAACGACATCATAACGGTGGATATCGGTCAAAACCAGATGTGGACGGCGCAAACCCTGCAAATGCAAGAGGGTATGCGCTTCCTCACCAGCGGAGGGCTTGCTCCTATGGGGTATGCTATGCCTGTAGCTATTGGAGCGGCTTTTGCTACTGCATGCAACAGAAAAGTATGGGCGATTGCGGGAGATGGAGGCTTTCACATTTCTACCCAGGCGCTCATGCTTATATCCCAATATAAACTTCCCCTGTCGGTTATCGTTATTAATAATGAAAGTCTTGGAATGATTACACAATTTCAGGAACTTTATTTTGATTCGTTGTATGCAGGTACAGATTCTTCGGGAGGTTATTGTGTCCCGCATATAGAACACTTGGCCAAAGCATACAATATTCCTTATTACAGGATTTGCTCAGGAGACTTGTCGAACAGATCGCTATTGGATAAAATCGCTGCAGAGCGATATGTTTTAGTAGAGTACATGACAGAGGGAAAAACAAAAGTATCCCCCAAACTGGAGTTTGATAAAGTCGTTAATTCTCCCTCTCCGCTTCTTCCCGAGAATGAACAAAAAGAGGTGGAATATACTGATAATGTTTGTAAAGGTGACCAATAAACCCAACATACAGGTATTCATTGCAACCTACAATCGTCCCGATTTAGTGGTTAAATCCATCCATTCGGTATTGCAGCAATCGTATAAGAATCTGGAGATTGTTGTATCCGATAATTCTACCGATCATGCAACACAGGAAATTATCCAAAGGGATTTTTCGGACAAAGTAAACTATATACGCCGTGTTCCGTCTGTGGATGGTATAGCGCATTTAAACTTGATTTTGAAAGAGGTATCGGCGGATTTCTTTATGATATTTCACGATGATGACACCATGCACCCCGACATGGTAGAAACCCTGTACCGTAAAATACACAGTGATTCTTCTGTAGCAGCCGTAGCAGCCAATGCCCGGATTATCAAAGGTTCGGAATTTACAGACAAAACCTCTTTTTCGTCCAGGATCCCGTCTGTTTGCATTACGACTCCGGACGAAATGGCGTATCCGTATCTTTGCAGCAATAGGATAGCTCCATTTCCATCTTATATGTATCGAAAGGAAGTGACGCAAAAAATCACAATGGATTCCACACAAGGAGGGAAATACAGTGATGTGTCGTTTTTGATGAAAGTCGTTCGCTCTGGCAAGGTCATTTGGGTCAATCCGCCGCAAATGGATTATTATATTCATGCTACACAAGATAGCCATACCAACGACTTTTTGGCGAGGCTCCGCTTGATTTACTTCATTAGTCAGAATACAAATTTCAAGTTGCGGAGCAAAAAAATGCGCAACTACAGGTTGATGAATGTGTACAACGAATGGGTCGGTACATTAAGAATGGGACAATCTTTTCCTGTAAAGAAAAAAGCACTGCTTCTGTTTTTTAAGTATTCCCCGTTCAATTTTTTTCTCAAAATGATGATTCATTTCTTATTAAAACACTGAACACAAGAATTGGAACAGATGGACTCAAAATTTGATGTAGTAATATGTGTTGGCGCTAAAGATGTTTTTATTGTTCAGATGAATATAATAAAAATATTTAAATGTTTCGATGTTGATAAGATTTATTTGATATCGAAGAAGGCGTACAGATTCATGTTTAGGTCTTTGTTATTGAGATATGATACAATTCAATTTATAGATGAAGATTCTGTTTTAGAGGGATTGTCTTTTAAAGAACTCACAGACTTTATAGAATTGCACAAGCCGCATCTTAAGACTAAAATCGGTTGGTACTTTCAACAATTTCTAAAAATTGGCTTTTCTCGCTCCAAGTATTGCTGTAGGAATTATCTAATATGGGATGCTGATACGATACCTGTAAGGAAAATTCGTTTTTTTGAAGGCGGTAAGGTACAGTTTTGTCCTAAAACGGAATATCATAGACCTTATTTTGTTACGATATCGGAATTATTATCTTTATCCAAGATTGCTGATTTTTCTTTTATTGCAGAGCATATAATGGTAATTCCGCACATTATGTGTGAAATGTTGGATGCCATTGAGAAAAATAAAGAAATAGAGGGAAATAGTTATTGGGAAAAAATAATCTCATCTATTAAATCGGGTACTTTGTTAGGCTTTAGTGAATTTGAAACATACGGTACGTATTTTATTAAGAATTATCCAGACTTATATGCAATAAGAGAGTTATCTACTTGTAGAAATGCAGGAAAAATATACGGAAGATACATTACAATGAAAGAGTTGAATAATATAGGTGAGTATGACACAATCTCTTTAGAACCTGCAGACAAGCCAAGATGGCATCGACAAATTTCACAATTACCTCAAAGGATTATGATAAAAATTATTTCTTTATTATTTTAATGAAACTACTATTTGCAGCTTTGGAATACGACTACGGAAAACCTGAGCGGGGTGAGTCTTTGGAAATAAAGGCATTTTTACCGGCATTGAGAGCCAACTTCGGGGAGGTGATTGTTTTTCCGTTGGAAAAAAACGGTTTCCCGAATGATGTCGAAGGTTTGCAGAAGCGTTTATTGAGTTTTGCGGAGAAAGTGCAGCCTGATATTATTTTCTTTGTATTGATGAATGATGAGGTTCGGCAGGAAACAATTCAGAAGCTATCGGAAAAATACACGACGGTAAACTGGTTTTGTGATGACCAATGGCGGTTCGATACATATACGAAATATATGGCTCCTGCTTTTTCCATAGCGATAACTGTGGATAAGTACAGTTTGCCCGACTACAAAGCGATCGGGTGCGACCGTGTTTTTCTATCCCAATGGGCTACTTTTGATTATTGCGATAATCTGGACGTTGGGGAATTGTCCTATAAATACGATGTTTCGTTTGTCGGTTCGAAGAACGCTACTCGTTCTTGGATGGTAGACGAACTTAAAAAAAGAGGTATTCATGTAGCTTGTTTTGGAGCGGGGTGGGAACATGGGCGAGTGAGCTACGATGAAATGAAAAAGCTGTTTCTGTACTCTAAAATAAACTTAAATCTTTCCAACAGCATTCCTGTTAACCATCGATTTAAACAATACCTGCTTCGCAATGTACTGAAACAGTCGATCCGGGAAACGGTGCGAAATTTTAAAGAATACTATTTCTCTTTCAAACGGATTGAGCAAATGAAAGCTCGGAATTTTGAGATTTCCGGTTGCGGTGGCTTTCAGTTAAGTCAATATTGTTTGGACTTGGAAAGTTACTATAAGATCGGTGAAGAAATAGCCATATTTTCCAATATAGATGAGTTGGAGCGTCTAATCCGGTATTATCTGTCGAATGCCTCTGAACGGGAGCAAATGAAGGATCGAGCATATGTAAGGACACGATACCATACATATGCGAACCGGTTTAAGGAGATAGCAGAATATATGATTAAAAATAAATAGCAGTGGGATTCTATAGATTGATAAAACAATTCAGTTTTGCCTTAAGGGGTAAAAAGTACAAAGTTCCTAAGGGCGCAATCTCCTCTTATGACGGAAACAATCTTTCCATTGGTAAAAATGTTAGTTTTGGTGGGAATGTGTTTTTGTTTGGAACGGCTCCGATCACTATTGGCGATGATACTATGATCGCTTATGGTACCATTATTCACACTTCAACACATGATCACACCGTTCACCCCATGCGCACGATTCGAATAGACCGACCGGTAAGTATTGGTAAACATGTATGGATAGGAACAGGTGCTATCATACTGCCTGGTGTAAAAATAGGAGATTATGCTGTTGTAGGTGCTGGAAGTGTTGTAAATCGGCATGTCGCAGAGGGGGCGGTTGTTGCAGGAAATCCTGCTAAAATTGTGAAATTTAGGGATCTGTCAGCATTAAAAATGGTATCGGAACAAATTCTTACTCTGGGGTTCTTACCCGATAGAGTTGTTTGTAAAGATTTTACAAACAAATAATCAATAATTTATATGAAGATATTATTCCATACACCGGACCATTTTACAAATAGTACGAATAAACTTTTTGAAAAACAAGATGATTCAATTGATAATGAAATACTTGCTCCCTATCGCTTGTTGGCTTCATTGGCTCAGGATAAAGGAGTGGAGATCGCTTCTTTTTCAAAAATCCACAAAGAGAAGGCCGATGCATTTGTATTTAGTGATATACCACAGAGAAACGATGAAATTTTTCATTACGCCACACTACATAATGTAAAAAGATATTTACTGGCTATGGAAAGTCCCCTTGTCAACAAGGAGAGTTTTTTGTCCCGATATCATGCTTATTTTGAAAAAGTTTTTACTTGGTCGGATGACTTGGTGGCTGCTAATCCTCAAAAATATATAAAACTTAATTATTGCAGCGGCGTCAACTATTCTTTAAGGGAGGGGTATCGAAGCAAGAGTTGTGTTGTGATAGCCGGTAACAAGCAAAGTAGTGCAAAAAATGAGCTTTACTCAGAACGCTTAAAATGCATTCGCTGGTTTAACCGGTGTGCTCCCTTAGACCTGGATGTATACGGCTTTCAATGGGATCTGTTTTTGATCAATTCCCAAAGTGTAGTAGCACGGGTTTTCAACAAACTGAACCGCAAATACAAAGTTTGGCCTGCACATTTTAAAGGGTATCAGGGAATGATAAAAAAGAAAGAAGAGGTACTCTCGTTGTATAATTTCAATCTTTGTTTAGAAAATGGCTATGGTTATAATGGATATATAACGGAAAAAATTCTGGA
>DBDA01000006.1 GCA_002293375.1 Odoribacter sp. UBA944 | reverse complement strand
ACACAATACCCCGAAGCGATGTTGCAAAGTCAGCAGGAGCGCCTCACTCCGTACCGGCAAACCAGCTTTTATTCATGACGCTGAATTTGGGCTCTCCGGCCTTCCGGATCTGCACCTGTACCGGATCCCACTGGGCGGGCCAACCTCCGAAGATCGCGCCGGGACGGAACAGTTTGATGGCATGGTACCCCTTTGCCAACGCAACCGACCGGTCGCTGCGCGAGAAACGCCGGGCCGTTCCGTTGTTATCTTTCTCGTTGGAGATAAAGAGCTGTCCGTCCAACCACATTTCGTGATCGGTGCTGAAGTAGTAAACCCCGTCTTCCGGAATGCGGAAGAAGCCGGTCAGCACCGTGGCGCAATAATCTTCGGCGTACACCTCCCGGTAACCACCGACGCGGTGCGTTGCCTGCCGAGGTTCCTCTATCACAGCCGTTTCATCCGGCGTACGCCCATCCAACTCCCCAATGGTCCGGACCAACCCTTTGTAATAGGCCGCCTGCAACTCCCCGGTCTTTTCCACCGCCGGGGCCAACGTCTGTTTCTCCAAAGTAATCGTGCGGACCGGGCTCATTTTTCCGGAAAGCAGCACCGACCTGATCTTTAACACCGTATTCTTCGAAAAAGTCAGCGGTCCGGTATAGACTGTCGAGTTCGCCCCCGGCTCCGTACCGTCCATCGTATAAACGATCTTAACCGGTTCCGTGGTCGTAAACTCCTGCGTTACCTGATCCGTAAAGGCAATGTGGTTGCAGGAGGGTTGGCCTTTCTGTTCGGGAAGGGGGATGTAGTAACCGATCCCGTGCAGATCCAGCCGGACGCGGTTATTTTCCAACCGCCGTTCAAAATCGGCGTAATCCTTCCGGCCGGTCGGCGTCCAGGTCACTTCGGCCAATGCCAGGATCTTCGGATAAATATCATACTCCATGTCGGCTTCGGTGTAGTTGTATTCGTTCCACATGTTGCCCTGTGCTCCCAAAATGTGGTGCCGCTTATCTACCTCAATGGCAGCCGGAAGCGGTTCGTAGCCGTAGATGGCCGCCAGCGGCGCATACCCTCCGATGGTCACCGGATTGATCTTGGAATCTCCCTGATACTTGTCTAAGTAGAGCCACTGTTGCGGGGTCATGATCACATCGTGCCCCATGTTGGCCGCAGCGATCCCTCCGGACTCCCCCCGCCAGCTCATCACAGTAGCCGTAGGCGCCAATCCGCCTTCCAGTATCTCGTCCCAACCGATCATCCGCTTGTTGTACTTCAACAGGAACTTCCCGATCCGCTGTACGAAATAGCTTTGCAGCCGCTCCTCCGCCGAGTGTTTTTCGTCCCCTTTCAGCCCCTCCTGCCGGATCCGGGCCTGGCACAACGGACATGCCTTCCAGCGGATCTTCGGACATTCGTCCCCACCGATGTGGAAAAAATCGCTCTCAAACAACGGGATCACCTCCGCCAGTACCTCTTCCAGAAACTGAAACGTCTCCTCCTTGCCGGCGCAGTACACATCATTGGCTACCCCCCAGATGTTCCGCACCTCCATCGGTACGCTCTGACAGGACAATTCCGGATAAGCGGCAATGGCAGCCACCCCATGCCCCGGCAGTTCAACTTCCGGGATCACTTCGATAAAACGCTCCTTGGCATACGCTACTACCTCCTTCACCTGCTCCTGCGTGTAAAAATAAGGGCCGTAAGTGTTGCCCTCTCCCTCCGTCCGCAGGGCGCCGACCTCCGTCAGGCGGGGGTATTTTTTGATCTCAATCCGCCATGCCTGGTCTTCCGTCAGGTGCCAGTGGAAGGTATTGATCTTAAACAACGCCAATACGTCCAACTGTTTCTTGATAAACTCCACCGATGCAAAGTGTCGGCACACATCCAGGTGCATTCCCCGGTAGCCGAAACGGGGTTCATCCCGGATCTCCACCGCCGGCATCTCCCACGTTACATTCTTTACCGGGACGGGACTTTCAATCTCGGCCGGCAACAACTGCATCACGGTCTGCATCCCGTAAAAGAGCCCTTGGGGCGTTCCGGCGCGTACCTCCGCCTTTTCCGGCGTAACCTCCAGCAGGTACCCCTCCTCATTGACCGGCAAGTTCTCCGCCAATGTTAACGCAATATATGCGGAAGCGGGACGTTCGTTCCATACCGGCAACTCGTACCCCGTAGCCGTCCCGATCTTAGCGGAAAAGAACGCGGCGATCTTCGCTTCGTCAGCGCCGGGAGCCACAAAGACCACCTTCTTCGTCAGTGCAAAAAAACCCTCCTTCTGTGTCAATTCGACCGGTGCAGGGGTCACGTGAATGCCTTCATTGTACAGTTTCGGCTCCGGCTGCACACAAGCAACCGCTCCCATTGACAGCAGGAGTAAAAAGAGAAAAAATTGCTTTTTCATAAACGACCGGATTTAGGGTATTTGAAATATGATTTTAAAACAAACGTTGCGGGCAAATATAGCATAACCCGGTAAAAAACGCAAACTTGCCGACAGTTTTTCCGGAACCTTATACAAAACCCAAACGTATACTTGCACATTACCTATTTCGAATATACAGATGAAACTTCTTTATTTACTTGTTGTGATCGCCACACTCCTATCCATGAAACCACACACTCCCCAAAGCGTAACTGACAGTCCCGGCGAAAATGCGATTTTTATTGTCTATGGACTGAAAGAGGGAGCCAAAGAGCCGGTCAAATCACTCTGCGCCGACTTCTCCGCATTGGTACGCAGTGTACGCAATCGCTTTCCGGAACAACAGGCAAGCATTGTAATGGGATTCGGGGCCGATGCCTGGAAACGTCTCTTTCCCGATCAGCCTGTCCCGCAGGAATTGAAAGTATTCGAGCCCATTGCAGGGGCGCGTTACACAGCCCCCTCCACTCCCGGAGATCTCTTTTTCCATATCCGGGCGGGACGGATGGGGAGTTGCTACGATGTTGCGGCCATTCTGGAGGATCGACTGAGAGATGTAATAGAACCCATTGACGAAGTGCATGGATTTCGTTATTTAGACGGACGGGCCATTCTCGGATTTGTCGACGGAACAGAGAATCCTGCGGTAGACGACGAAGGGTACCGCCACGCCGTGATCTCAGCCGAACCTTATTTCGCAGGCGGAAGCTATGCATTCGTACAAAAATACCTCCACGACATGGCCGCCTGGAATGCGCTGCAAACCGAAGAGCAGGAGCGCGTGATCGGACGCCGCAAATACAACGACCGGGAACTGACGGATGAACAAAAACCGGCCAATGCCCACAATGCCATGACCAACATCCAGGATACGGCCGGAAACGATCTGAAAATCATACGCGCAAACATGCCCTTTGCCAACACCTCCAAAGGAGAATACGGCACCTATTTTATCGGTTACGCAAGTACATTCACAACCATCCGGCGTATGCTCGAGAACATGTTTATCGGGCAGCCGGAAGGCAACACCGATCGCCTGCTGGAATTCTCAACCGCCGTAACAGGCACCCTCTTTTTCATCCCCTCATACGAATTATTGGCCGAATTGGGAAAAGAAAAATAACAAATATTGTTTTGATTTTCTCAGGCAGATACTGTCCCCTTGTTTTTTTTATCTATACCCAAACCCGAAAAAAAGGAGGGAAGCAATACGGCTCCGGCTCCGGCCACCAATCCCATAAAAATAAATCCGATCAGGATGAGGCCTCGTTTCGGTTTGGACTTCTCCGACGGAACGACAACCGGATCCACCACCGTTAGGATGGGAGTTGTCTCTTTGACCTGTATTTTAGCCTGTTCCAACTGTTTGGCCAATTCGGTATACACACTTAAAGCCAGGTTGTAACGGGCATCGTACTTCTCCTGTTCGGTCAATGCCCGGGCAGAGGTGAGATGTAAATTGGCATCCCGGAAAAGCGCCCGTTCCGCCTGGACCTTTTCAAAAGTGTCCCGGGCTTCCCGGTAGCGTTCATCGACAAAATCCAGATTGGACTGTACCTTTTCCACTTTGAATTCGGTAATGTATTTTTGCAACAGGAGTTGGGCGGATTCGGCCAGTTCCGCCGCCGCATAGGCTTCCGGCATACGGGCCTGCAACGAAATCAATCCGTCTTTTGAATCAATGGTGAGTGTAACCGCACTGTTCAATACAGTTGCACACGCCCGTTCCCGGGGGGTAAGTACGTAAAGAAGCGGTTGAGCTGCGGATGTATCGATCTGTTCCGTGCCCGTCGGCCTAAAAGCGCCCAAAAGCACACCCGGCAACCCGATGGTATACTTTTTCAGTACTCCCAACAAACTAAACGGTTGATACCGACTATCGGTGAAATACTCCAAAACCGTCACCGGCCCCCCGGACTTTTCCGAATGGACCGTCGTTCGCATCAACTCCTGCTGAAACGGAAGGCTCTTCATGATCTTCGGGTATACAGAGGGAGGCAATGCGTCGCTGCTTCCAATGCCTCCCAAATTGATACCGGCCAATGCCGCCAATCCGCCCAGGTTTCCGGCAGCGCCTTTCTCACCGCCTTGCGGGATCAGCACACACCCGGCCGTATACTCTTTCGGAGAGAAGATCGCGATCAACAAACCGGCCAAAAAAAACACACAGGTGATCCGGATCACTTTTCTGCGATGTTCCCATACTTTCAGGATCAATTCGACCAAATCAATTTCCTGCTCCGAACTCTGCTCCGTATGTTGATCCGCTGCACTCATACCCTATTCATAAAATTACTTTGTCAAACTCAGAATCGAAGCCACCATCGCCGCCATGGAGGTCGTAGAGGAAGCCACCGCCATGATCTCCGCCAATCCGCCTCCTTTGCGCGGCTGTTTCATCGGTACGATGATCTCGCATCCCGGCCGGATCTTTGCACGCTTCCCCTGCGCCAGCATACCGTTCATATAGACCACAAAAAGCTTGTTCTTTCGGGCCCGCTGCATAAAACCACCCGCCTGTTTCACGTAGTAAGTCGCCTTTCGGCCGTCCAAATAGACCACCGTATTCGGATGCATCACAGCTCCGTTGATCTTGACCGTTCCGGTATACTCCGGCACGATCAACCGGTCGCCTTTCTTCAGGACGATATCGTAATCGGATCCCGGATGTTTGATGGCCTGCTCCAGATCAATACCGATCTGATGGTATTCCTCGATCTGCGACGGGTCAAACAGCAACGTATCTCCTCCCGTAGATTGCTGCCGGGTGATATCTTCCATCATTTTCCGGATCTTTTCCTTCTCTTCGGGGGTGTTTTCCCGCAACAGGCGAGCGCCTTCCGGATAGGCCTCCCGGGTCAGACCCGTCGCCTGCCGGATCAAATCGGACAAACGGGATCCTCTTTTTGCTAAGGCATATTCGCCGGGGAACAGCACCTCCCCTTCCACAAAGACATCCTGCTGCACGTGATAGCCCGGAGAACGCCGGATATACACCTCATCGAACGGCAACAGGCTAAACTCCGGCTTTCCCACCACAGCCAACCGGTCGGTCAGGGAAAAGGTGAATATTTGCGTCAGCAATTCGCCCGATTCCATCCTCTGAGGGTCTTTTATTCTGCGCGCGACATCTACTTTCACCGTAGAAGCAGACTCCAGCAGCCCCCCGCTCTGGATCACCAGGTCCTCCAGGGTCATGTTGTCTGCGTACGGGTAAATCCCGGGGTTTCCCACCTCCCCTTTGACCGTGATCGTATACTCCTCCTGCAGGTCATAGATAGAAGGGATGTACAGCACATCATTCTTTTGCAGCGGAATATCTTCGGCCGTTCCACTCAACACACCGGACAACTCCATCGCCAGCACTTCCTGCGTAAAATCCGTACGCTCCCGGTACAATACCGCCCGGTTTACAAAAGCATCCCCACGGATTCCTTCCGCCCGTTCGATCAATTGCCTGACCGTAGCGGATTTTTGATCCAGCGCATAGGCCCCTTCCCGGTAAACAGCTCCGCGTACCTCCACCCGGTTCTCAAACCGGTTCAGGACAGAATCCACGGAAACCACATCACCGTCCGCCAGGGCAAAACCCTCCATCTCCATATAATCCACGTTGTAAACCTGGTATTCCAAACCGCTCTTCCGGATCACCCGGAGCGATTTTTTGTAAGCGTCACCGGTAAATCCTCCGGCATATGCTATCAGATCGGAGAGTTTTTCCCACTCCTTCATCTCGTAGATCATCGGGCGCTTTATCTTCCCGGTGATCTCCGTCCGGTTCAGGTAAGGAGCCACGACCACGACATCCCCATCCTGCAAAACAATGTTCCGGTCTGTTTTTCCTTGCAGGATATAGGCATAAATATCGGCATCCGCCACCTGCTTTCCGCTCCGGAACACCTTTACGCTGCGCAACGAACCGATCGGGTTGATGCCGCCGGCCTGGTAGAGGGCGTGAAAAACAGAGGCGAGTGAAGGCAAAGTATAGGTTCCGGGAACAGCCACCTCCCCCATCACATTGACCTGGATACTCCGGATCTGTCCGAGCGTAAGCCGTATAGAAGTATTTCCGCTGCCGATCCCCGCATAGATCCGGGCAAACTCCTGCCTGATCCGGCTGTTGGCCTCTTTAATCGTCAAACCGTTCAGGTAAACCGGGCCGATCCGGTCCACAGCGATCGTTCCGTCCGGAGAGATCACCTCCCGCACACTGGTTTCCGAAGCCCCCCATACATCAATGATCACTTCGTCTCCGCCGCCCAGCCGGTAATCCTCCGGAGTAGCGATGTTCAACTGCGGTTCAAACGTCAGTGACTCGTTGTTAAAGATATTTTGTCCGAAAACGGTTGGTTGAGCCGGTTTTTCTTCCACGGAACGCAAGGTCTGTTCGATGGAGTCTATTACGGAATAACCGGCATCACCCGGGAAACGGGGTATGCCGGAGGATTCAAACAACAAACGACCAGACTCCTCTTCTTTCAAAAAACGCCGGTCTCTCGGCCTCGGAGCTGTGGGTGTCGGGGATTGCCGCAGACGATCCGCTTTTTTCAGGTCTGAGCTGCTCTTTACATCCAACGTTCCCTCCTCGTAAGCGGTTTTGAGCCGTTGCAACTGCTCTGCCGTAACCCCTTTCTGCATCAGCATCAAAGCAATTTGCTGCTGGTTCATTCCTTTCTTTTGTGCATCTTGCACCTCCCGGATAATCTGTTCGTCGGACAACTGCCCGAATGCAAAAAACAGAGAACAAAAACAGGCAACCAGCAACAGCAAAAATTTCTTCACGATCATTTTGTATTTTTTTCAGCTATGCAAATTTATGTAAAAACAGCCAATTTTTCACCACCACACCGATCCGCACACTATATTTTTTTGTAAACTTTTAAAATGTTCACCTCCTGGGGAGTGAGAAAGCGCCACCTCCCCCGCGGCAGGTTTTTCTTGGTAATTCCTGCAAAATAGACCCGGTCGAGCCGTATGATCCGGTAATCGAAATGCTCGAATATCCTCCGCACAATCCGGTTTCGCCCCGAATGAACCTCTATACCGATCTCCGTACGATCGGTCGATACATAACTGATCTCGTCCGCTTTGATGGGCCCATCCTCCAGCTCAATTCCACTACTGATCATATCCAAATGACCGGGTGTCAACGGTTTATCCAAAAATACGTGGTAAATTTTCTTGTGTTCATTCTTCGGATGAGTCAATTTCTTGGTCAGGTCCCCGTCATTGGTAAAGAGCAAAACACCGGAGGTTTGCCGGTCCAACCGGCCTACCGGATACACCCGTTCCTTACAGGCGCCTTCAATCAGCGACATGACCGTTTTGCGTTCCTTCGGATCTTCGACGGTCGTCACATAATCTTTGGGTTTATTCAACACCAAATAGACCTTTTTTTCCGGTTCTACCGACCGGCCGTCCACCTCGACCCTGTCGGTACGTTTCACCTTGATCCCGACCGTCTTCACCACCTCTCCATTCACCTTTACCCGCCCTTCGGTGATCAAAGCATCGGCATCCCGGCGCGAACAGATACCTCCGGTGGCGATGTAACGGTTCAGGCGCAGTTCTGCAGCCTCTGCGTTCTGTTTGATCCGGTGTTCCAACTGCTTCTTTTTGCTGTAATGACTTTGGCGCAACTCTTCTTTGGAGGAGTTTTCGACAGAGCGGTAAGCAGAATGGGGACCCGGCCTCCTGTCGGAAGTTTCGCCGTCATCGCGGCTGTCGTTCCGCCGGTAAATCCGGGGACGTTTCCCGCCGGTCCTGTAGCCGGTTCCGTTATACTTGTGGTGAGTGCCCTCCCGGCGTTCACCCGATCCTTGGTTCTTTTTTTGTTCCATACACGTTTAAAATGAAAGGACAACACTATTTCGGCGCCATCCTGTACACAATCAATGCTATCAGCGCAAACAGGATATTCGGTAACCACACTGCTACTAACGGGCTCATTCCTCCGTTTGTTGCAAAAACAGTTGAAAATTGCATAAAAAGAATGTAGGAAAAACTCAGCAACAAACCGAGTCCCAGGTGAAGCCCCATCCCTCCCCGGATCTTTCTGGAAGCGATACAGGCGCCTATCAGCGTCAGGATAAAAGTAGCAAACGCATTCGACCAGATCTTGTACCGTTCAATCTGGAATTCGACGACATTGGAACTTCCCCGCAACTTCATCCGGTCAATGTATTCGTTCAATTCCGGCAACGTAAGCTGTTCTTTGATCTGGCTCGGGTCTTCGGAAAATTCCGAAGGCTGAAAACTCAACAGGGTATCGATCTCATTACCGGTGGCATAGGTCTCCTTGTCCCCGGCAAACGTCCTTTTTTTCCAGTTGTTGATGATCCACCGTCCTTTTTCCTGATTCCAGGTGATCTTGCCGGCGGAGAGTTTGCTCACCAGCGTATCCCCGGAAAAATTTTCGATCGTAAAATCATACCCTACATTGGTCCCGACCGAATAATTGGACATATAGATATAGACCCCCGGTGCAATTTGCCGGTGGATGTTGGCCTCCCTGTTGGAGTATTTTTTCCCCATATACTGCTGCTGGAAGGCGATCCGGACCTGATTGGCATTCGGAATAATGAAGGCGCTCAGTACAAAGGAGAAAACAGCAATAATAGTCGCGGAGATAAAATAAGGTACCAAAAAACGGTTAAAGCTGATCCCCGTACTAAGAATGGCGATAATCTCGCTCCGGTAGGCCATTTTGGAGGTAAAATAGATGACCGACACAAACATAAAGAGCGCCGAAAACAAATTGGCGAAATACGGGATAAAATTCAGGTAATATTGAAAAACAATGGCTTTCAGCGGAGCTTCGTACTCGATAAATTTCTCCAACCGCTCGGAAACGTCGAACACCACCACCACACACAGCAACATGCCCAGAATACCGAAAAAAGTACCCAGAAATTTGCGGATGATATACAGATCTAACTTCTTCACAACCTTTGGGTTATCTGTTGGACTGTCTTTTCTTTCCAGGAGATGAAATCCCCGGCCAGGATGTGCTCCCGGGCCTCCCGCACCAACCACAGGTAAAAGGCCAGGTTGTGCACGGAACAGATCTGCAACCCCAGCAATTCATCGGATTGGATCAGGTGGCGCAGGTATGCTTTGGAATAATCCGTGTCCACATAGCAAAGCGCCGCCGGGTCCAGCGGGGTAAAGTCGCGTTCCCACTTCCGGTTTTTGATGTTGATCACCCCCTCCGTCGTGAACAGCATACCGTTCCTTCCATTCCGGGTAGGCATCACACAATCGAACATATCCACCCCCCTTTCAATCGCTTCCAATATATTTTCCGGCGTCCCCACCCCCATCAGGTAACGCGGTTTGTCCTCCGGGAGTATCCGGTTCACCACCTCGATCATGGCATACATCTCGGCCGCCGGCTCCCCCACTGCCAGGCCGCCGATGGCATACCCCTCCCTGTTTTGGGCAACCGCATGTTCCGCCGACCGCTCCCGCAAATCCGGATAGGTGCACCCCTGTACGATCGGGAACAACTCCTGTCCGTATCCATACAGGGGCGCCGTTTCGTCGAACCGCCGGATACACCGCTCCAGCCAGCGTTGCGTCCGTTCCAACGACTTTTCAGCATACCCGTAATCACTGTCCCCGGGAGGGCACTCGTCAAAAGCCATCACAATATCGGCGCCGATGCTGCGCTGAATATCCACAACGTTCTCCGGGGTAAACGTATGCTTCGAACCATTGATGTGCGACCGGAACACCACCCCCTCTTCCGTAATTTTCCGGTTCCCCGCCAGGGAAAATACCTGAAATCCGCCGCTGTCCGTCAGGATCGGCCCGTTCCAGCCGTTGAACTTATGCAAACCGCCCGCTTTTTCCAACACCTCCGTCCCCGGACGCAAATAAAGATGGTAGGTATTCCCCAAAATGATCTCCGCCCGGATATCCTCCTTCAACTCCCGGGCATGTACTCCTTTTACCGTCCCTGCAGTTCCCACCGGCATAAAGACCGGCGTCCGGATCTCCCCGTGGTCCGTTGTCAATACCCCGCAACGGGCATTGCTTGCTGTATCTTTTGCCAAAAGGGTATAGTGCATGCTGCGAGCGCTCCGAAATTTTACAATTCTGCAAAGATAGTGCTTTTTTATTTTGTTTTCCCCCCTTTTTTTCTAAACTTTGGGAGCCTTAAACCATACATACAAAAATAGAATATGCGCTACATTTTTACCCTGTTTTTATTGGCGGCCCTCTCTTGCGCCGGTTCTGCCCAAAACCGGCAGATCAGTTTGGAAGACCTGTTTGTCAACAACACCTTTCGCACCGAAGGGGTATACGGGATCCGTTCCATGAACGACGGAAACCACTACACAGTTCTGGAGAACGGAAACCGGCAAATCATCAAATACAGCTACAAAACCGGAAAAGCAGTGGACACGCTGCTCAACCTGCAAAAAACAGCCGACAGCCGGGTTCCGAACATAGCGGATTACCAATTCAACGCCGCCGAGAGCCGGCTCTTGATCTGCACAGCCCGCAAACCGATCTACCGGCGCTCTTACACCGCCGAGTTTTACCTGTACGACTTTAAAAACCGGGAACTGAAACCGCTCTCGGAAAACGGTCGTCAGCAATTGGCCACCTTCTCTCCCGATGGCGAGCGCATTGCGTTTGTGCGGGAGAACAACCTCTTTATACACGACCTGCGGTTCGGATCGGAACGCCAGATCACCTTCGACGGCAAATTCAACCACATCATCAACGGAGCGCCGGATTGGGTGTACGAAGAGGAGTTCGCTTTCAACCGGGCCTTCGAATGGGCGCCGGACGGATCGGCCCTGGCATACATCCGGTTCGACGAGAGCGCTGTCAGGGAGTTCCCAATGAATATGTTCGAAGGGGCCGCCCCGACCATCAAAGAGAACGCCCTCTACCCTTCCGTTTACAGCTACAAATACCCCAAAGCGGGCGAAACCAACTCGACAGTCTCCGTACACGTTTACGACCTGAACGACCGGACGACCCAAACCATGGAGACCGGCGGAGAACCGGACAGTTACATCCCCCGGATCCGCTGGACCAAAGACCCGAAATTCCTGGCCATCATCCGGATGAACCGGCACCAGAACAAACTGGAACTCCTTTCGGCCAACGTCCGTACCGGCAAAAGCACCATCCTGTACCGGGAAGAGAACAAGTACTACATCGACGAATCGAATTTAGACCGGTTTATCTTCCTGGAAGACGGGCAACACTTTGTCCTGACCAGTGAAAAGAGCGGGTACATGCACCTCTACCTGTACGACATGAGCGGCAAAGAAAAACGGGCCATTACCGCCGGTACCTACGACATTGCAGATTACTACGGATACGACGCAGCCCGGAAACTGTTTTATTACTCCTCTTACGAAGTATCTCCGCTGGAAAAACAGATCTATTCGGTCGACAGCAAGGGAAAAAAGAGCCGCCTGACTACTGAAAAAGGGTGGAACGACGCCGCTTTCAGCAGCAATTTCAACTACTACATCCACACCGTTTCCAGCGCCGGCAGGCCTCCCGTGACCACCCTTTACAGCGCCGGCAATAAAAAGGTCCGGGTGCTGGAAGAGAACAAGAACGCCCAAAACCTCCTGCAGGCGTATGGGATTGCCACTCGGGAGTTCCTGCAAATTCCGGCTGCCGACGGCGCTACGCAACTGAACGCCTCCATCCTGAAACCGCTGGATTTCGACCCGCAAAAGCAATACCCGTTGCTGATCACCCAGTACAGTGGCCCGAACTCCCAACAGGTCAGAAACAATTGGGCGGGTGTCACCTGGTTGCACTACCTGGCGCAGGAAGGTTTCATCGTGGTGACGGTGGACCCGAGGGGCACCGCCGCCCGGGGGGAAGAGTTCCGGAAATGCACCTACCTGCAACTGGGCAAAATAGAGAGCGACGATGTGATCGCAGCAGCCAAATGGTTGGCCGAACAGAGCTACATCGACCCCAAAAATGTCGCTATCTGGGGATGGAGTTACGGCGGCTTCATGTCATCGCTCTGCCTGATGAAAGGGAACGATGTCTTTTCGACCGCCATTTCCGTAGCCCCCGTCACCCATTTCAAATACTACGACTCCATCTATACGGAGCGGTACATGCGTACCCCGGAAGAGAACGAAGAAGGGTACGAAGAGAACGCCCCCCTGAATTGGGCGGACAAACTGAAAGGCAATCTGCTGATCTGCCACGGGACCGCGGACGACAATGTACATGTACAGAACGCATACGAACTGGCCGAACGCTTAGTGCAGGCCAACAAACAGTTCGATATGGCCATCTACACCAACCGGAACCACTCCATCCGGGGAGGGAACACCTCCTTGCAACTGTACGGAAAATTCGTCAACTACCTGAAAGAACACTTGAAATAAAACATCAATCACCATAAAATAACAACAGAAGTATGAACAAAGAAGTACAAAACCTGGAACCACAGGCGTTGTGGGCGAATTTTTACAAACTGACCCGCGTTCCGCGCCCTTCCAACCACGAAGAGCAAGCCCGGAAATTCATGATGGAGTGGGCCAGGGAGAACAAAGTGGAAGCCGAAATAGACGAAGTCGGAAACATCGTTCTCCGGAAAGCGGCCACGCCCGGCATGGAGAACCGGAAAGGGGTCATCCTGCAGGGACACTTGGACATGGTGCCTCAAAAAAACGCAGATACGGTACACGATTTTGAAAAAGATCCCATCGAGGCCTACATCGACGGCGAGTGGGTACGCGCCCGGGGAACCACCCTCGGGGCCGATAACGGCATCGGCGTAGCGGCCGGCATGGCGCTGCTCACCGCTACCGACATCGAACACGGTCCCATTGAGGTACTGATCACCGCCACCGAAGAGACCGGCATGGACGGCGCCAACGGATTGAAACCGGGCGTGCTGAAAGGGGATATCCTGCTCAATTTAGACTCCGAAACCGAAGGGGAACTCTATGTAGGGTGCGCCGGCGGATTGGACGCCACCGTAGAATTTATCCTGAAAGAGGAGGCCGTTCCCGCCGGGCACAAAGCCTTTACACTGGCGTTGAAAGGATTGAAAGGAGGCCATTCGGGCATGGACATCAACCTGGGCCGCGGCAACTCCAACAAATTGCTGTTCCGCTTCCTGAAAGCACACGCACAGGAGTTGGAACTCCGCTTGGCTTCCGTCAACGGCGGTTCCCTGCGGAACGCCATCCCGCGGGAATCATTTGCCGTGGTGACAGTCCCGGAAAAGAACGTACAGGCGTTTCAGGCCGCTGTAAAGAAGACGGAAGAGATCTACAAGGCCGAATTGAAAGAAAAGGACGCCGGGGTGACCCTGACGGCAGAAGCCACGGCGCTGCCGTCCGCTGTGTGGAGCGCCGATTTACAGCTTCGCCTCATCGACAGCGTGATTGCCTGCCCCAACGGCTCCGTACGGATGATCGACTCCATGCCGGATACGGTGGAAACCTCGAACAATTTGGCGATTGTAAAATCCGCCGACGGCCGGATCACGATCAACACCCTGATGCGTTCATCCGTTGAAACCGCCAAAGAGGCCCTGGCCGACTCCCTGCACGCTGTTTTTGAGCTGGCCAAAGCCGACCGCATTGCATTTGAAGGGGGCTATCCGGGCTGGAAACCCAATCCCGATTCGGCCATCCTGAAAGAGATGCTGGAAACATATGAGCGGATGTACCACAAAAAACCGCGGGTGATGGCCATTCACGCAGGCTTGGAGTGCGGGATCCTCGGCGCAAAATACCCGCACTGGGACATGATCTCCTTTGGCCCGACCATCAACTCACCCCACTCTCCGGACGAAAGGGTGAACATTCCTTCCGTCGGAAAGTTCTGGGACTTTATGAAAGAGGTACTGAAAAACATTCCGAAAAAATAACGGACGCTCCGGAATGGAGTTTTGAAGGTGCGTTCAGGGGACGCATCTTCAAAACCACACCTTTTTTCAGAATTTAACAGTGCGTGTCGGGAAAATAAGGTATGTTTGTACCCCGAAACGAAAATTGGTGTAGTGATGGCGTTAGATAAGTTGACATTGCCGGAACTGTTGAAAAACAGCTGCAGGCAATTCAAAGAGAACCTCTCCCTGAATTTTGTAGCGGAAGGAAACAGGACATACGGGGATTTTCAGCAGGAGGTGCTTTCCGTTTCGAACTACCTGTTGAAGGCGGGGATCCGGAAAGGCGACAAAATAGCCATTCTCAGCGCAGCCATGCCGAACTGGGGCATCACCCAATTTGCCATAGCTACAGTCGGCGCCATAGCTGTCCCCATCCTGCCCGGATTCAGTACCGAGGAGATCCGCAACATTCTGGAACACTCGGAAGCCCGGATGCTTTTTGTCTCCAAACTATTATACAAATTAGTAGCCGACATCCGGACCGATTCGTTGGAACAACGGATCCTGATGAACAATTTCGCTTACATTCCGGAGGGATACGAAGCGGAAGAGATCGAAAAACTGCCTCCCGGCATCCGGTTGGACAACACCACTCCCCTCCCGGAGATCGACGTAGAGGAGGAAGATACGGCTTCCATCATCTACACCTCCGGAACCACGGGCTTTTCAAAAGGGGTAGAATTAACACAAAAAAACCTGGTATGGAATGCGCAGCAATGCCGCACCATCCAGTACGTCTCCGAAAAAGACCGGTTTTTAAGCATCCTGCCGCTGGCCCACACGTTCGAAAATACCCTGGGACTGTTATTGCCGCTGATGTTCGGAGCGCAGGTCTACTATTTAGACCGGGTGCCCACGCCGAAACTGCTGGTTCCGGCCATGCAGAAGGTCCGGCCCACCGTTATGCTGTCGGTCCCATTAGTGATCGAAAAAATCTATAAAAACCAGATCGCTCCCAAATTTTCCGGCTCCCGTACCATGCGGACGCTGTACGCCCTGCCTCCGTTCCGGAAGCTGTTGAACCGGTTGGCCGGCCGCAAACTGATGCAGACCTTCGGCGGGGAATTGGTGTTTTTCGGGGTTGGCGGGGCCAAGATAGATCCCATTGTGGAAAAATTCCTGACAGAAGCAAAATTCCCCTACGCCATCGGCTACGGACTGACCGAAACCGCTCCCATGAGCGCCGGTTCTGCTCCATTCAATACATTCCTGCAGGGAGTCGGTCCTGCCATGGAAGGTGTCAGCCTGAAAATACACGAACCCGACAACGAAGGGCAGGGGGAGATCTGGATCAAAGGGCCGCACGTGATGAAAGGATATTACAAGAACCCGGCACTGACAGCTGAAGTCATGGAAGAAGACGGCTGGTTCCGGACCGGAGACCTCGGTTCGTTCGATACGAGCGGGAGATTGTCTATCCGGGGACGGATCAAAACCATGATCTTAGGCGCTTCCGGGGAAAACATCTACCCCGAAGAGATCGAATCCATCATCAACAATTTCCGGTTTGTCAACGAATCGCTGGTCGTAGAGTACAAAGGAAAGTTGGTGGCGATGGTGCACTTCAACACAGAGGAGTTGGAAAAGCAGATACAGAAACTGAAAAAACAGGCGGACAACTACAAAAACGTCCTGAACGAATACATCGAACAACACAAAAAAGAGTTGTTCGACTATGTGAACAGCCGGGTAAGCAACTTCTCCAAATTGCAACTGGTCATGGTGCAGAGCGAGCCGTTCGAAAAAACCCCGACCCAAAAGATCAAACGGTTCCTGTACAACAACCCCTTATAAGAACTTATTTGAGATAAAGTTCATTGTGCCGCTCCGAAGGAGTATTGCCCTTTGGGGAGCGTGCCTCCACAACGATTGTCTATCCCTTTTCGTTCGCTGGAATCCGAAATGCACTAAGCGAAGGCCTGTTGATTTCCGAAAGCGTGGTCGGGAGCGGCGAATTGTTTACTTGCTCCGGCTGAGCGCCCGGAATCCGCCCTGCTCGACGAAGGAGCAACGCGACTGAGGNNCTGAGAAGGTTGCGGATTCCAGCAAAAGCCGGGGCTTAGTAAACCGCCGCGGAGACCGCTTTCGGAAACAACAGGCCGAAGCGAGGGTGAAAAAAGAGAAAAACTCAAGCGCTTTCCCCAAGTTCCTGCACGGTATACGTGTTCTTCCGGATTTTATGGAACAGCAGGTAATCCAGCGAAAACCGCTCTCCGCCTGCAAAAAACACCGCCAAATAAAGCACCAGATAGAGCAGCGCCAACTCCTTTGCCTGAAACGGATCACCCCCGTGAACAGCAAAAGCAGCTATCAACATGTTGATGATCAAAACACCCGAAGCCAACCGGGTAAAAGCGCCGATAATCAGTAGCAGAGAACACCCCACCTCCGCCAACAACGCCAACACCAACGAAGCAACAGAGCCTATCCCCAGCGGATCGGGGAAAGCGTGCGACAACTCCGCAAATCCCATCAATTTAGGGAGCCCGTGTGTCAACATCGTCATTCCGACAAAAAGCCGTAACAAGAAAAAAATCCAGGGGTGCCACTCCCTGTAAGGCCGTCCGAATAAAAAGAAATCGATCATAGTTGTTCTGTTTTAATCCTTAGAAATTACTTTATACCATTGAAAGAGATACGTTCTCTGAAACCATTTGGTTAACGCTTGATCGTCAGAGAGTGAAAACGCATCGTCCGCCCGTCAATAAGCAGCAGGCGGTCTACGATCAACTCCCCGATCCCGGTCAGGTACTTAACAGCCTCCGTCGCCTGTATAGAGCCAATCAACCCCGCCACACAGCCCAACACCCCCTCCTCCGCCGGAGTAGGTACGCTCCCCGCTTCCGGAGGGGCACTGAAAACAGCGCGGTAATCGGCGTGCCCCGGCACCCAGGTCATCACCTCCCCCCTCAAAGAAACAACAGCGCCGTGCGAAAAAGGCTTCCGCTCCCGGACGCACACATCGTTAATCAGGAACTTAGCAGCGTAATTGTCGCAACCGTCCACCACAAAATCGTACTCCCGGAACAGCTCCGCCGCATTCCCTTCCGTCAACGCATACGGGTGAGCCCGGCAACAAACGTCCGGGTAGAGCCGTTGCAGCTTCTCCACCGCCGAATCGCTCTTCAACCGCCCGATGTCCGCCGGCGCGTGCAACACCTGCCGCTGGAGATTAGAGAGAGAGACCGTGTCGTAGTCCATCACCCCCAACGTACCGACACCCGCGGCGGCCAGGTAAAGCAGCACCGGACACCCCAGGCCGCCGGCGCCCACCACCAACACCCGGGCGCTCCGCAGCTTCTTCTGCCCCGAAACCCCGAACCCCTCCACCGCCATGTTCCGCTCAAACCGTTCCATATACCTTATTTCACTGCAAACTCAAATCCCAATCTTTCCACACCACCTCATACCCCTGCCGTTTCACCGCCTGCACCAACTCGTCCGGTGTCCGGCCGTCGTTGATCGAAAACTGCTCCAGTTCGTCCCGGTAAACAGCATACCCGCCGGGATCGGTCTTCGACCCGGCGCTGAGCGATGTCACGCCCAGTGTCGTCATGTGGTCCCGGAAACGGGCCTCCTCCCGCGTGGAAAGCGCAATCTCCACATCGTGGTCAAAAATCCGGCAGGCAAAGATCAGTTGCGCCAACTCCCGGTCACTCATCACGGAGTTGGGTTGGAACGACTCCCCCTCGTGCGGGCGCATCCGGGGAAACGACAAGGAATACTTCGTCCGCCAATACGTCCGTTGCAAATAGCGCAGGTGCAACGCCATAAAGGCCGTATCCGTCCGCCAATCCTCCAACCCGATCAGCACCCCCAGCCCCATCTTATGCACCCCCGCTTTTCCCATCCGGTCAAACGCATCCAGCCGCCAGTCAAAGTTCGACTTCCTGCCTTTGGGATGATAACACTTATACCGCGCTTTGTAATACGTCTCCTGGTAACAGTAAACGGCGTTCAATCCGGCAGCCGTCAACCGGGCGTACTCCTCCTCCTGCATCGGCTGTACCTCCATAGAGATAGAGGCGAAATAGGGCTTGACCCATTCTATGGCCTGTTCTATGTACGCCGCCCCCGCCTCGCGAGAGTTCTCCCCCGTCACCAACAACAGGTGCTGGAAGTCGCCCATCTGCTTGATCGCCTCCACCTCCCGCAACACCTGCTCCCGGTTCAGGATGATCCGGCGGATGTCGTTGTTGTGGTTAAAGCCGCAATAGACGCAGTGGTTGGTACAGGAGTTGGTCAGGTAAAGCGGCAGGTAAAACTGAATGGTCTTCCCGAAACGCTGCCGGGTGTAGTTGCGGCTCAGCGCCGCCATCCGCTCCAAATAGGGTTCGGCTGCCGGAGACACCAACGCCGTAAAATCATCGACTGTCAACCGGGCGCTCTTTCCGAGTGCCAACTCCACCTCCCGTCCGGTTTTCCCGTAAATCCGGGAGCGTACCTCCTCCCACGAATATTCATCAATCCGCTCCGTAAATCGCCGTACACTCATCTGATTCTCCATAGATCTCTCATTTATCCCGGCACTCCCGCATCTCTTTGGTCAGTTTCATGGCGCAAAAATGCGGCCCGCACATGGTGCAGTGGTCGTTCTCCTCGCCCAGACGGCCGTTCTTGTAATACTCCAACGCCCGCTCCGGGTCCAACGACAGGTTAAACTGGTCTTTCCAACGGAAATCGAAGCGGGCTTTGCTCAACGCATCGTCCCGGACACCGGCCCCCGGATGCCCTTTCGCCAAATCGGCGGCATGGGCGGCAATCTTGTAAGCTACAACTCCGGTGCGCACATCCTCCGCATCGGGCAAGGCGAGGTGCTCTTTTGGCGTGACATAGCATATCATCGCCGTGCCGTACCACGCNNTTGTAAGCCACCACCCCCGCCCGGACATCCTCCCGGTCGGGCAGGGCCAAATGCTCCTTCGGCGTAACGTAACAGATCATCGCCGTCCCATAGCGGGCAATCTGGGCCGCCCCGATAGCCGATGTGATGTGGTCGTAGCCGGGCGC
>DBDA01000014.1:18120-39832 GCA_002293375.1 Odoribacter sp. UBA944 | reverse complement strand
GAGAGTAGGAAGACGCCGAATTTGAAACCTTCCGTATATTTTATACGGAAGGTTTTTTGTTTGTGAACAGTTTCCTATGGAAAAAACAGCTTTATTGAAGGCTGTTCAGGTATTCGGTAACATTCTTTTCGATGCGTTCTGGGATACCGGTGCTTTCGGCTTTGACAAACTTTTGCCCGGTTAAATTTTCGTACAGTTCGATGTAGCGTTCGGAAATGCCTTTGATCACCGCCGGGGTCATTTCCGGTACCCGTTGTCCGGGTTGTCCCTGAAATCCGTTCTCCATCAACCATTCTCGTACAAACTCTTTGGAGAGTTGTTTCTGTTTTTCTCCCTTCCTGAGTCGTTCCTCGTATCCGTCCGCATAAAAATAACGGGAAGAGTCGGGAGTGTGGATTTCATCGATCAGGTAGATCTTGCCGTTCTTTTTGCCGAATTCGTATTTGGTATCTACTAAAATCAACCCTTTTTCCGCCGCCATTTCGGAACCCTTCAGGAATAGCTCCATCGTGTATTTTTCCAATAGTTCATAATCTTCCCGGCTGACCAATCCCTGGGCGATGATCTCCTCTTTGGAGATGTTTTCGTCGTGCCCTTCGTCGGCTTTGGTGGTGGGTGTGATGAGAGGCGTAGCAAATTTCTGGTTCTCCACCATGCCGTCGGGCAGGGGAAGGCCGCAGATGGAGCGTTCCCCGGCTTTGTAACTGCGCCAGGAACTGCCCGCCAGATAGCCGCGGATCACCATCTCCACCTTAAACGGTTCGCATAGGTGCCCGACGGTGACCATTGGGTCCGGGGTGGCTATCTTCCAGTTGGGAACGATGCCGGCGGTGGCGTCTAAGAATTTTGCAGCGATCTGGTTCAGTACCTGCCCTTTGTAGGGTATTCCTTCCGGCAGCACGACGTCAAACGCCGATATCCGGTCGGAAACCACCATGACCAGGTAATTGTCCTGTATGTTGTATACATCGCGAACTTTCCCGGTGTATACGTTTTTTTGTCCGGGGAAGTGAAAATCGGTTTTTGTGATAGTGTTCATGGAAATAGTATATTAGGATTGTTTGGATTTTTCGTTTTCAGCGGGTAGTTTTCCGCTCTCCCGGTCGTAGGCTTTTACGATGGCTTTTACCAGCTTGTGGCGGATGATGTCGTTTTCGTCAAATTCCACTACGGCAATTCCGGGGATGCCGTGCAGGATCCGGAACGCGTGGATCAGGCCGGAATCACTTTTGCGCGGCAGGTCGATCTGGCTCATATCTCCGGTAATAACAAACTTTGCACTGACACCCATGCGGGTCAGGAACATTTTTAATTGGTTGCGGGTTGTATTCTGCGCCTCGTCCAGAATGACAAATGCATCGTTCAGGGTACGTCCCCGCATGTAAGCAAGTGGAGCGATCTGGATAATATCCGTTGCTAAGTAATCTTCCAGTTTTTTGGACGGGATCATGTCGGCCAGGGCGTCGTACAAGGGTTGCAGGTAGGGGTCTACCTTCTCTTTCAGGTCGCCGGGCAGGAATCCCAAACTTTCGCCGGCTTCTACGGCAGGGCGGCTGAGGACGATTCGTTTCACCTCCCGGTTTTTTAAGGCTCTGACGGCCAAAGCAATGGCAGTATAGGTCTTGCCGGACCCGGCCGGCCCGGTGGCAAACAGCAAATCGTTGCTGCCGGCCAACTCCACCAATTTCCGCTGGTTGGCGGTACGCGCCCGGATCGCTTTGCCGGAGTTACCGAACAGAATGACCGAATCGGGATCTTCCGGATCTTCTACCTGATTGTCTTCCAATATGATCCGTTTCAGATTAGCCACTGTCAGCATGTTGTAGCGGTGGTAGTGTTCCAGCAGGGCGTCCAATTTGGCAGCCAGCAATTCGATCTCTTTTTCTTCTCCCTGCAGGATGATCTCGTCGCCCCGGGCGATTAGTTTCAGTTTGGGAAAATATTCTTTCAACAGGTTGAATTTGGAATTGTTAATTCCGTAGAAATCAATAGGATCTATATTTCCAATACTTATTCTTCTCTCTGTCATGAATCTTCCGATAAAACCTGTAATTTTGCAACGCCAAATGGAGAGCTTGTTTGAAATTTTCCTCTCCTGCTCTTTTTTGCCATTTTGTCTCTGTTTTCTGCCGGGAACTCATTACATAGAACCACTATGCGCCTCATTTCCGACAGAAAATGGAATCAAAAATAACTAAAAAATAGCTTCGACGGAAGAATTTAAACAAACTCTAAGAAGAATTCGGAAAAACCGGTTATGAACGACGAAAAATTACAACACAAAACAGAGGCATTTGTCGAATTGGTGAAAATCATCGAAACCTTGCGGCGGGAGTGTCCCTGGGACAAAAAACAGACTTGGGAGTCCTTGCGGAGCCTTTCTATAGAAGAATTGTATGAATTGGGCGATGCTATCCTGTCGGGTGATGCGGACGAAGTGAAAAAGGAGTTGGGAGACCTGATTATGCACATCCTGTTTTACGCCCGGATCGCGGAAGAGGAGGGGCGATTTGACATCGGAGATGTGCTATTGGTGATCGGGGAGAAGTTGCGTTACCGTCATCCGCACATTTACGGGGATGTCAAAGTGGAGAACGAACAGGAGGTGTTGCGGAATTGGGAACAGTTGAAATTGCAGGAGAAAGACCGCAAAAAGCGGGTATTGAGCGGCGTGCCTGTTTCGTTGCCGGCTTTGGTAAAAGCGTACCGTATGCAAGACAAGGCCCGGGGGGCGGGGTTTGATTGGACCAACCGGGAAGAGGTGTGGGAAAAGGTGCGGGAGGAGCTGGAGGAGTTGGAAACCGAGATCCGGAAAGGGGATTCGGAGAAAGCGGAGCAGGAGTTTGGAGATTTTATGTTCGCTATTGTCAATGCAGCCCGGCTGTATGGTATCAATCCGGAAAACGCTTTGGAAAAAACCAATCGGAAATTTATTCGTCGCTTTACGTTTTTAGAGGATCGGGCGGAAGAGGCCGGAAAAAAATTGCCGGAAATGCGTTTGGAGGAGATGGAAGCGTACTGGCAGGAAGCGAAAAAGAGAGGATTGTAGCACATGGATCTAAACGGCAAATGGAGGTACCGGGAGCAGTACGGATATGGAACGGTGGAGGGTGAAGTGACACTGGAACAGGATGGAGAGAAGCTCTCCGGACGCATCATCTTTATGGATAAAACAGAGAATGGGAACGTCTCCATGATCCAGGAGTTTCTGGAGGGGGAAGTAGATGGCCGAAAAATGTGGTTAGAGGCGCGGGAGTTTGATGTGATCCATTCCGATTTCAACATGGAGTACGAATTGGACAGTTGGTTCGGTGTGCTTGTGGAGCCTTCTGTAATTAAGGGAGTAAGCATAGACGGACAGGGGGTGGAAGGGTATTTCCTGTTTGAAAAGATTTCCTAAAAAAGCGAAAACGCATCGTTGCAAGAAAAGTTGATAAAAGTCAGCTTTTTTTTGTGGTTTTTTCCGTAGGTTTACCCAAATCAAACACTCAAAAATCAATTATTTAAAAATTGTGGATATGTCGAAGATTGAACACCACCCGATATTGGAAGTGCCCGTTAGGGAGAAAGTATATTTTCATTACAACGGACGGAAAATCGAGGCGGAAAGCGGCTATACCATTGCGGCTGCCCTGCACCGGGCCGGATTGCCCGTGCACAGCCACAGCATCGAAGGACGTTGTCGTTCGCTGGAGTGTGGGATCGGAAAGTGTGGCGCCTGTGAGATGCTGGTGGATGGAAAGATCCGCCGCATCTGCATCACCAAGGTAGACGGGGTAAAAGAGGTGGCGGAAGTTTCCGACCAGGAAATGCCGAAAGCTGGCCATTCCAAGCCGCAGGCGGTGAAGCGGATCCTGCGTACAACGGTGGTCATTATCGGCGCTGGGCCGGCTGGATTGGCAGTGCGCGAAGAGTTCAACAAGTATGGAATCGACAACATTGTCATCGATAACAACGACAAGATTGGCGGACAATTTACTATGCAGACCCACCAGTTTTTCTTTTTTGAAAAAGAGAAGCGTTTTGGAGGAATGCGTGGATTTGATATTGCGAAAACATTGGCTGGGGAACATACCGATGGCATCTACCTGAACTCCACGGTTTGGGATCTGTTGGAAGGCAAGCGGGTCGCCGTCAAGAACCTGGAAACGGAGGAGCTCTTTTTTGTCGATGCCGATTATTTAGTGGTGGCGACGGGAGCCATTCCCTTTATGCCGGCTTTTGAGAACGACGATCTGCCGGGTGTCTATACGGCGGCCGTTGTGCAGAAAATGATGAACAATGAGTTGACCTTGCTGGGTAAAAACGTATTGACTGTAGGGGCCGGGAACATCGGTTACCTGACTTCGTACCAGTTGATGCAGGCGGGCGCTTGCGTAAAGGCGATCATAGAAGCGCAGCCGCGGGAAGGAGGATTCCCCGTGCAGGCGAACCGGGTGCGGCGGCTGGCGATACCGGTGATGACCTCTCACATTCTGTTAAAAGCGATCCCCAATGAAAAAGGGGACGGTATATGTGGGGCCGTAGTGGCCAAATGCGAGGGATTCTGCCCGGTACCCGGAACTGAGAAGATCATAGAAGGAATAGACGTCATCAACATCTGTACGGGGTTGATTTCGGACAATCAGCTTTGGGTCAAGGGAAAAGAGGTGTTCGGTGAACGTTGTTTTGCTGCCGGGGATGCGGTCCGGATCGGCGAAGGGACCAGTGCGGTGCTCAAAGGCAGGCATACGGCCATGCAGATCATGATGGAGTTGGGGATACGCCTGAATTATGACGATTACCTGTTGTTGTCCAAAGAGTACATCGATTCCCAGCAGCATCCGGTGCGGGTGTTAAACGAACCCCTGTTGCCGGCGCCGGAACGGATGGCGGAGCGTGGGTTCGTGCAAGCTGATTGCCTGTATGGTTTTGCCTGCAATCCCTGCTCTTTTGCCTGTCCGCACGGCGCCATTACCAAAGAGAGTACTTCTGCTGTTCCCCGGATCGACTTTGACAGGTGCATTGGGTGTATGGAGTGTGTATACCAGTGTCCGGGTCTGGCTATTTTCGGATACAATTTGAAGAAAAATACCCTTTTTCTGCCGATTGAATACGAGGCGAAAGAGGGACAGGAAGTTTACCTGGTGAATAACGACGGGGAAAAATTGGGAGAGGGACTCATTGAAAAAATATTGCACAAACCGAATAAGACCAACGTGGCCCGGGTCAAATCCCAGACAATACAGGGAGAAGAGTTGACACATGTGCGGGGATTCGTGGTGAAAACCAACTACCCCGAACCGTTGAAGATGATCCCGCTACTGAAGGAAGAGAAAGGGGAAACCTTTATTTGTCATTGCGACGATGTGAAGTTGGAAGAGGTGTTGCAGGTGGTGGGAGACCGCTCTTTTATCTCCATCGACGAGGTGAAACACACCACCCACCTGGGAATGGGGCCTTGCCGGGGGAAACGGTGCATCCCGAGATTGCGGCAGGCGTTGAGGGCCCACGGTATTGAATTGACAGGCGATGCTGCGCCTCGTGCTCCGCTCTCCAATCAATTGACATTGGGCGAGTTGTATCCGGCCGAAAAAGGAGATGTATACCAGGTAGCCAACCGTGATCTTTGCCGGAAAGTGGAGGTGGGTGCTCTGATTGCCGGTGGAGGGATTGCCGGAAGCGCTCTGTTCCGGTACATGGCCGAGGCTGGAATGAATCCGGTGCTGATCAATGCGGAACGCGGCTCTTCCTGGCGGAATATCGCCGGCGGACGGACTGCTTTCTCGTTACCGGAACTGGCGGAGATCGCTTCTAAGAATCATTCCATTTTCAAGGAGTTACAAAACGATTCGAACATTGATTACCGCTCCATCCGGTATGTGAATTTCGCCCACGACGAAGAGACGTACCGGGCGCTGGAAGCAAGCAAATCCTGGTCGAAAGCGGAGATGATCGACCCGAAACAGTTCCGTGAGGAGATCTCTCCATATTTCAACCCGCGATCCAAGAAATATGTAGCCGCTCTTTTGACGGAAGAGTGCTGGCAGGCAACGCCCGGAAAGGTGGTAGATCTGATCCGGAACAAGGGGATTGTCGCTGGCGGGACCGTTTTGGAGGATTGCCGGGTATTAGAAGCCACCAAAGATGGAAAATACACGAATGTGCTGGTATTGACGCACGATAAGAAATATGTGGAATACCGGACAGAATTATTTGTCAATGCATTGGGTGCCGGTGCCGGAAAATTGTGCGAGAGCATGGGTATCGATGCCGGGCTTTATTCGGTGCGGCACCAGGCGTTTATTACCCGTCGGCTGCCGCTGATCGGCAAGGATGGAAATAACCTGGACATGCTGATCGACCGGAGGGATTACAAGGGATTCTCTGCGGTGTATGGACAGCAATTGGCCTCCACCGGGCAGATCATCGGGTGTGCCTCTCCGAAATTGGACGCCATGCGTGTGGACAAAAGCTTGAACCAGACGACCAAATCCTTTCTGGAGATCGTAAGCGAACTCTTTGTGGAGTGGTTGCCGGATCTGGCTGGCGTGGGTGTGCAGGCGGCGTGGTCCGGGTATTATGTGGAACCCCGGTACACAGTGGATCCGGAACTTGGATTGTTTATCGGCATGCGGGGACACGGTTTTATGCTGGCCCAATACATGGCCCGGATGTATGTGGACAAACTTCTTGGGAAACCGGTACCGGACTATTTTGACAAATTGAAACTCAACGGCCCGGGCTTGTCGGAGAAAGCCTTCAAATAAAAGAGAGCATGATAGCATTGGGAAAATACAACACCCTCACAGTCGTGAAAGCGGTGGACTTCGGATTATACTTAGACGGGGAGGAGCGTGGAGAGATCCTGCTCCCCAACGAGTATGTTCCTCAAAACTGTTTCCCGGGCGATGAACTCCGGGTCTTTGTCTATTTTGATTCCGAAGACCGTATCGTTGCGACGACGGAAACCCCGCACATTGCGGTGGGCGAATTTGCCGTGATGAAGGTGGTGGCGATAACTTCCATCGGTGCTTTCCTCGATTGGGGATTGCGCAAAGATCTGTTGGTGCCTTTCCGGGAACAGCGGGACCGCATGACGGAGGGAAGGTCCTATTTGGTGTATGCCTATCTGGACGACGAGACGGACCGGATCGTGGCAACCGAAAAGGTGGAAAAATACTTAGGAAAAACCGTTGCAGCGTATGAACCGGGAGAAGCGGTTGATGTGTTGATCGCCCGTCCTTCCGACCTGGGTTTTACTGTCATCATCAACAATGCCCATTGGGGATTGATTTACCGGAACGAAGTATTCCAGCCGCTCCGTCCGGGGCAGAAACTGAAAGCGTTTATCCGAGAGGTGCGTCCGGATGGGAAGATCGATGTAGTGCTGCAACAGGGAGGGTACGTACAAGTCGATCCCCTCACCCGGAAGATACTGGAAAAAATCAAAGACAACGGAGGGGTACTGGATATTTCGGACAAAACCGCTCCGGAGATCATTTACAACATTTTCGGATGCAGCAAAAAAAACTATAAAAAAGCGCTCGGGGCTCTCTACAAACAGGGAGTGATCGAGATCGGAGAGAACGAGATCCGCTTGCTTCCGGAAGAATAAGCAGCAAAGGAAATAGAAAAGCCGGCTTGCAAAAGCCGGCTTTTCTTGTAACTGTGCAAAAATACGCCGTGTCAGAACGGAAGGTCATCGGCTTCCGGCATGGGAGGAATGTCTTCCACCATGTATTCCGGTACCGGAGGGGCGGTCTGAGTTTGCGGTTGCAACTTTTCGATCCTCCACCCTTCCAGATTGGTAAAGTAAGAGATCTGTCCCTTGTTTTCCCATTTCCGTCCGCGTACATTGAAATATACCTTTATATTTTCGTTGAGGGTGATATTTTCAAGCAGGTCGCAACGGTCCTGTACCAATTGGATCTTGACAAATTCATTCCATTGCGGATTTTTGTCGTTCTCCACTTCGATCACAAATTCCCTTTTCTGGAATCGGTCGCTGATGTGCTGTGTATCCTCCTTATGGATCAGTTTTCCGGTAATTTCGTAGTTCATACAGGCGTTTTTCTGCTAAAAATTAGTTTGTGGGAGCAGTTTGGGGAACAATCTCCAACAATTCAACTTCAAAAATCAGGGTTTCGTTCGATCCGATCGGTCCATAGCCTCTTGAGCCATAAGCCAGATCACTAGGGATATAAATGATCCATTTGGAACCTACGGGCATTTGCGAAATGGCTTTGCCCCATCCAGGAATAACCTGGTTCAGAGAAAATTGCGCAGGTTCTTCCCTGGAAGCATCAAACTCCGTTCCGTCGATCAGGGAGCCTTTGTAGTGTACTTTCACCACGTCGGTTGCTGTCGGTTTGGGGCCTTCTCCGGCCACCAGTACTTTGTACTGGATCCCGTCAGACAATGTATCCACCCCCTCTTTCGTCAGGTTCTCTTTCAGGAAATTTTCGCCTTTGATCCGGTTTTCTTCCCCCTGTTTTTTTGCCAATTTTTCCAGATATTGACTCAGGAAAATCTGGATGGTATACTGGTCGATCGTATCCGTTTTCTGGATAGCGCTGTTCATGCCGGCTACAACGACAGCCATGTTCGGTTCTTTTATACCGGCCCGAGTTAGGTCGCTTCCGTACAAAAATCCCAGGTAGTAACAAGCCGTGTCGCTTTCCGTTTTCAGAGAAGCCTTGGTAGAGTTCACGTTGTTGCAGCAACTGCTCAACATGAGAACCCCTGCTGCAAAAATCAATAAGATCTGTTTTGAGTTCATTTTTTCTTTGGTTTTAAAATATGGATAAATGATTGTTTTTGAAGTGATCTATACGATGTCCAACAGTTCTACATCAAAAATGAGGGTTTCATTCGGTCCGATGCTCTGTCCCGCTCCCCGGGAGCCGTACGCCAGATCTGAGGGGATATACAGTTGCCACTTGGAACCGGTATTCATCAATTGAAGTGCTTCCACCCATCCGGCGATCACGCCGTTTACCGGGAATTCGGCCGGTTCATTCCTGCGGATTGAAGAATCAAAAACAGCACCGTTGATCAATCTCCCCTCGTAGTGGCATTTAACCGTATCATGGGCTTTGGGTTTTGGGCCTTTCCCGGCTGTAAGCACCTTGTATTGCAGGCCGCTCGGCAGCGTGACTACCCCTTCTTTGGATTGGTTCTCCGCCAGGAATTTTTTTCCGGCACTCTGGGCTTCGCTCCCACGGGCCGCTTCCAATTTTTCAAAATGCGCTTGCAAGATTTTGTTGGCTTCTTCCGGAGTCATCTCCGGAGTTTTTCCGGCGAAAACCGTGGCGATCGCTTCGGTAAATGCTTCTGCATTCAGTGTGGTTACTCCCGAAGAGATCAGATTGCTGGCAATGCTCAGTCCGAGGGAGTAGCTTACTTTGTCAAGATGATCAGTAAAATTCATTCAATTATTTTTATGTACATGTCCCCTTCGGGCAGAAAAATCGTGCAAAGATAAAAATAAATCAGGACAAACAATAGGATTTTTTTTCAGATCATTGAATTTTCCGGTAAAATGACCCCGTCTTTCATTTGCACCTGCCGGTCTGACATACTGGCCAATTCGGTATCGTGTGTAACAATAACAAAGGTTTGTCCCAGCTCGTCCCGGAGCGAAAAGAAGAGGCGGTGCAACTCCCCTTTGGTAGCTGTGTCTAAATTGCCGGAAGGTTCGTCCGCCAGGATCACTTTCGGGCTGTTCATCAACGCCCGGGCCACGGAAACCCGTTGCTGTTCACCTCCGGACAATTCGTTCGGCTTGTGGGAGAGACGTTCCTGGAGCCCCAGCAGTTCCAGCAGACCGGCCGCTCTCTTTTCGGCCTCCTTTTTCGACATCCCTTTGATCCATCCGGGCATGCAGACATTTTCCAGGGCTGTAAATTCCGGTAACAAGTGGTGAAACTGAAAGACAAAACCGATGTGGTGGTTCCGGAAGGCGGCCAATTTTCCGGCCGAAAGCGAAGAGAGGCGGGTATCTCCGTACCAAACCTCGCCACTGTCTGGGCGGTCCAGGGTCCCGATAATCTGCAGGAGCGTAGTTTTTCCAGCCCCGCTGGCCCCGCTGATGGAGACGATCTCCTTTTCGCGGACCAACAGGTCTATCCCTTTCAATACGGCTAACTCCCCGTAACTTTTCTGAATGCCTTCCACCCGGATCATGACCTGACGAATTATGTTCCGCAAAGATAGAGAATAAACTCCGGAACTTGTATCTTTGTCCCTCGAAAATATGGTGCCGGAAACGGCACTGCCGACAATACACACACCATGGAATATTTTACGGATCCCATATCTTTTTTGGCCGGCCGTTCAGGAAAAGAGGGGCGGTACATCCGCAACTTGCTGGGGCTGTTGGACGAGGGGGCTACCATCCCCTTTATTGCCCGTTACCGAAAAGAGTTGACCGGCAGCATGGACGAAGTGATCATTGGCGATCTGAAAGCGTTGTACGAGCAGTACAAAGAGTTGGAAAAACGGAAAAGAGCGGTGCTGGAGTCCATCGGACAACAGGAAAAACTCACTCCGCAGTTGGAAAAGCAAATCCGGGAGTGTTTGGATATTAGACTATTAGAGGATATTTATCTGCCTTACAAACCCAAAAAACAGACGCGCGCTTCGAAAGCCCGGGAAAAAGGACTGGAACCGCTGGCGCATTGGTTGTTCCGGCAGGAATATGGAGATGTGGCGCTGAAAGCGGCGCCTTTTGTCAAAGGAGAGGTAAAAAACGAAGGGGAGGCGTTGCAAGGGGCCCGGGATATTGTGGCCGAGTGGGTAAATGAAAACGAGAAGGCGCGGAACCTGGCCCGCCGGCAGGTGGAGAAAGAGGGTGTGGTCCGTTCGCAGGTCGTAAAAGGAAAAGAGGCCGAAGGCGAAAAATACCGGGATTACTTTGATTACAGCGAGTCTCTCCGGCGCTGCCCGTCGCACCGGATGCTGGCCATTCGGAGAGGAGAGAGCGAAGGCATTTTGAAGGTGACATTGACGGTGGGGCACGAAGCGGCGACGGACGGATTGGAAAAACTGTTCGTTACGGGACGGACGGAGAGCGCTGCACAGGTACGGGAAGCCGTAGGCGACTCCTATAAACGGTTGTTGTTTCCTTCCATCGAAACAGAGTACATGGGAGTGTCCAAACGAAAAGCAGACGAAGAGGCCATCCGTGTTTTTGCGGAGAACCTGCGCCAACTTTTGCTGGCCCCGCCTTTGGGAAGCAAACGGATATTGGCCATGGACCCCGGTTTCCGTACCGGTTGTAAAGTGGTCTGCTTGGATGAAACCGGCCATCTGTTGCACAACGAAAACATTTATCCCCACCCGCCGTGGAGCGAGTACAGGCAGGCTGCTGCCAAGATGGCCCATTTGGTGGAAATGTATCAGATAGAGGCGATTGCCATTGGGAACGGAACGGCCGGCCGGGAGACGGAAACTTTTGTCCAAAGCCTTCGTTTTGACCGGGAGGTACAGGTATTTGTGGTCAGCGAAAACGGGGCGTCGGTCTATTCCGCTTCGCCGGTTGCCCGGGAGGAGTTCCCGCAATACGACGTAACGGTGCGTGGAGCGGTCTCCATAGGCCGCCGTCTAATGGACCCGTTGGCAGAATTAGTAAAGATCGAGCCCAAATCCATCGGGGTGGGACAGTACCAGCACGATGTAGACCAACAAAAATTGAAAGAGAGTCTGGAGCGGGTGGTGGAATCCTGTGTGAACAACGTGGGCGTAAATGTCAATACGGCCGGTCGTTACCTGTTGCGGTACGTATCCGGCCTGGGGCCGGCGCTGGCGGAAAACGTGGAGGAGTATATCCGGGAGAATGGTGCTTTCCGTTCCCGGAACGAGTTGAAGAAGGTAAAACGAATGGGCGCCAGGGCGTATGAACAGTGTGCCGGATTCCTCCGGATCGCTGGGGCGGAAAACCCCTTGGACAATTCGGCCGTACACCCGGAGTCCTATCCGGTAGTAGAAAAAATGGCGGCGGACTTGGGTGTAAAGGTCGAAGAATTGATCGGGAATACGGCGCTGTGCGACCGGATCGAACTGGCTCGTTACGTTACGGAAAAGACAGGGTTGCCTACCCTGAAGGATATCCGGGAGGAGTTGAAAAAACCGGGGCGGGATCCTCGTTCTGTGGCGAAGGTGTTCGCTTTTGCCGACGGGATTACAAAGATAGAGGATTTGCAGGAAGGGATGGTATTGCCGGGCATAGTAACCAATATTACCAATTTTGGGGCCTTTGTGGACATCGGTGTGAAGCAGGACGGATTGGTGCACATTTCGGAGATCGCCGACCGGTACATCGCCAACCCGGCGGAGGTGTTGGCATTGCACCAGCAGTTGCGGGTCAAGGTGATGCAGGTAGATCGGGAGCGCCGGCGGATTAGTCTCTCCATCCGGCAGGTGGAATAACAAAAAAAGAGTAGGGTGGTGGAAAACAACCGAGAAGACTTGTTGAAGGCCGGTTTAATTCCGGATATTTACAACTATTGCGACCGTTGGTGCGAAAAGTGCCGGTTTTGTAACTCGTGCCTCAGTTACCGGTTGGAAAAAAAAGCGGAGGAGACAGGGGAGGAGTTGCCGTTGGAACAGATCTTGCAAGATCCGCTTCCGTTGTGGGAACAGATCCGGAGATACCTATGCTCCGGAGAGGCAGGAGGCACATTTCAGAAACTTTTTCCAGATCCCCTTGGAGAGGAGGAAGATGAGGAAGAGCGAGAAGAGGAGGAACCGGACACGGAGTATAGCATCGGCATGTTGGATATCCTCCGGATCTCATTGGTGTACGAGGCCTGGGCGGAGCACTCCCTGGAGGAAGCATACAGCGCCTTGGATGACCTGTCGGAGTCGGAGCGGAAAAAAGCCGATGCGGTTACTGTTGCTACAGAAGTTGTTGACTGGCAGCTGGATGTGATAAATCCGAAACTCAGGCGGGCGATATATGATCACCACCACAATCAAAAAGGGGAAACGGCTGGGAATTTAGGGTTGGATGGCAACGGATCCGCCAAAGTGGCACTTTTGTCGATAGAACAATCCGAACAGGCGTGGCAGGCATTGAAGGAGCTTTTGCCGATTCTGGCACGGGAAGCCCGACATTTGCTGCTCATCCTCTCCGAATTGCGGGGAGAGATCTTAAAGCAATTCCCTGCTGCGATGAGTTTCAAGCGGCCGGGTTTTGACGATTAAGAAGCTGTCCAAAAATCACTTATCTGCTTCATTGCTTGATTTATCAGTCGTCGGTCACATACGTTAGTATGCTCCCGTCCGCCTGAAAATCAGCGGCTTTGCAGCTAAGCGTTTTTGAACACTTCTTGGGAATAAGAAAAGAGGCTGCTTAAATTTCACTTTTTAGACAGCCTTCTTTTTTTGCAGTAAAAATTCGCCTCCCAATGCAAATTCCCGTATTCCCGGGAGGTTTGGCATTCGGAGGATCGGCAGATCAAAGCGCAAACGGAAAATCGGCCGGAAGATAAAGAACTCTTTTACCCGGAAGGTGAACTCTTTTTTGATCAATTTCCGGAAAGCACGGTAAGAGAGGGCATTTCTTTTTAAATAGAGCATTTCGCCGGTGTTTTGCCGGTATCGTTTCCCGAGTTTTCGGATGACTCCCGCCGGGTAGAGTCCCAGATAGAGGTAGTGTTTGAGTTTGCTGTTTTGCTGGTGGGCGGCGTATGGAGAGTATTTGAGTGGAAAGGTAACGAAAAGATGTCCGTTTTCCCGCAACAGTCCGCTGAGGGTTTTCAGCGCTTGGGCTTTGTCGGTGATGTGTTCGATAACATCTCTCAGTACAACCAGGTCGAAAGGTCCCTGCGGACAACTTGCAGGATCCGTAAGGTCTCCCCAGCAAATGTCTGCTTCCGGATTCAATGTTTTTCCCAAGGCTATTCTTTCCCGGGCAATATCGCAACCGCTGACAGTATATCCATACTTGCTCAATACCTCGATCTCCCCTGCTTCCGCACAACCGGCAAGCAGGATCCGGAAGGTTTCCGGCCGGTGTTCGGGGAGGTGTTTCCGGATGTAGGCGAGCAGATAATTTTCTGCGTAATCTCTCTGTTCAAAGTAATGTTTTTCAGGCATACCGGATGTTGTAATCAATTAAAAACCTCCTGTCGGTGCAGGAGGTTTTAGGGTTGTTGTTCAACAAGGATTCGAACCTTGACTAACAGGACCAGAATCTGTTGTGCTGCCATTACACCATTGAACAAGAGCGTTGTTTTTTCAACGGCACAAAATTAGCGCTTTTTTTTATTCCGGCAAGCATCGCGGTATAATTTTGCCGGAAAAAGAAAAACGCCCGGAGGCCGGGCGTTTTTCAAAAAAACCTTTTGTATTACGATACCTTTTCCAGGCGTTTCATCACAGCGAAGATGAACACCGCAGATACCAGGCAGCAAACGATCAACACGCCCCAAACACCCCAGAGCGGAATGGAACTGTCCCAGATCCCGGCGATGACGGATGTCAGGTAGTTACCGACAGCCGTGGCTGCAAACCAACCGCCCATCATCAAACCTTTGAGTTTCGGGGGGGCCACTTTCGATACGAAAGAGATTCCCATCGGACTGAGGAACAACTCTGCAAATGTAAGGGTCAAATAGGTGCTTATCAGCCAGTTTGGGCTTAATAAAATGTCGCTGACACCTCCTACCGATTCCAATTCGGCGGGGGATTTCAATCCGAAGGAAGCAAAGGCCAGAATAGCAAATCCTGCAGCGGCGATAAACATCCCATAACCGATCTTTTTTGGTGTGGAAGGCTCTTTTTTGAGTTTGGCCAACCAGGCGAAGATGGCAATGGAGAAGGGCGTTAATGCAACCACAAAGAAAGGGTTGAAATGCTGGAACATTTGGGGCTCACTGCTCATAACGGGATCTAAGCTCATGTATCTGTAAACGAAACCTGCTATACTCAGCGCCAGGATACCGGTAGAAATCAGTTTGCTCTTGGACTCTTTGGACTGAAAGATGTTGAATATGGCATAAATGGCTACCAATATCAGGGTGAGGTTCAGGATATCAAAACCGATCCTTGACCAGCCCTCTACGAATTTTTGTGTGTAGTCGCGGGCAAAGAAGGTCATGGTCAATCCGTTTTGGTGGAACGACATCCAGAAGAAGATCACCACGGCGAAAACCAATCCCAATGCCACGATCCTCTCCTTGGTCTCTTTCGGAGAGAGGGTTTCGGTGGCGACGGTCGTAGCGGATTGTGGTTTGGCTGCCGCCTGTTTTGCATTGACATCGGCATGTTTATACAATTTCCGGGTGAAGAGGTAGATAGCCATGGAAACCACCAACGAAATGCAGGCTACTCCAAATCCGTAGTTGTAAGAGGTGGACAACTGATCAATGTAAAACTGGCTAAACGCTGCCAGGTCTCCGGTGAAGACCGCCCCCTGCGCAACAGCCAATTCGGTCAGTTTCGACGTACCTTCCGCATCGATGGTACCATTTAAAAACTGGTGTGCCAGCGCCGGAATTTCGGCTACATAGCTTACCCCGTCTTTAGCCATGAAGTAGTTCATTACTTTCGTGGCGGCTGTAGGAGCGTACATGGCGCCGATGTTGATGGCCATGTAGAAGAGGCTGAAGCCCGGGTCGCGGCGTTCTTTGTATTTGGGGTCATCGTACAGATTTCCGACCATTACCTGGAGGTTTCCCTTGAAAAGCCCGGTCCCGAGCGCAATGGTAAAGAGGGCGGTGATCAGAACGGGCATGCCCATTCCGGGTATGGCCATCAGAAAATAGCCCAGGAACATCACAATGATACCGATGAATACGGTTTTTCCGTACCCCAGCCATTTGTCTGCAATAATACCGCCCAATACCGGTAAAAAATAAACGGCTGCCAGAAAGCCTCCGAATACCTGTCCTGTCTGGCCGGAAGTCAGCCCGAACTTCGCTTGTAAAAACAACGTAAAAATGGCGAGCATGGTGTAATACCCGAAACGCTCTCCTGTGTTCGCCAATGCAAGTGCATATAGCCCTTTGGGGTGATTTTTAAACATAGTACGTATAATTTAGTTGAAATAGTGATTCAAAACGCCGCAAATATAAGGATTTTTTTTATTTTTTATTTTTTAAAACGTTTGAGAGTGAAAATGATTTTGAGAGATGAAATAAATTGAGCATTTTTGTCGTTTACTAACAAATAGTTAGGAACGGGGCGTTTGAAGATATGAAATTCCGGATTCTTTTAATAACGAGTTCTATGAAGAAAATTTGCACCATTTGCCTGCTTTTACTTGTTTTTTTGGCCGCTGTAGCCCAGAAAAAAAAGGAGTTATCGCTTCCTGTGACGGTCGGTTACTCTTTACCGAAAGTGAGTTTCCGGATCACGGCTAAATTGGAGTGTACCCGGCTCATTTCGGGGCCTTTCCGGCAGGATGCGGAGAAAGAATTGGGCATCCGGCCGGAAATCATGGAACCGGGAGAGTGGTGGAGGGTGGCGGAGTTACAGGTTCGCCCGGAGTATCTTCCGGACGAGCAGGCGGTCTATTCCGTGACAGCTTCCGGCGATTACACACCCCTTATGTTGTCCCTGAGCCCGGAAGGATTTCTGGCCGGAGTCTCTTCCGGAAACCGGAGTGTTCCGCGGGAGGAGTGGTACGTGGCCTATACTTTTCCGGCCGCCGCAGAAAAAGACGAAGAGGAGGTGGATCTGACGGCTTTGAAGGTATACAATCCACTGAAAGAGGTATTGGACACCAATTACCTGGTCGAGGAGATAGACGGCGTAGAGAAGAGGATCTGGGATCCGATCATCCGTTATGAAAAGCGTACACACCAGGAGGTCATGCGGGAAGCGGCCAGAGAGATCTTCCGGATCAAATCGGAACGGGAAAAGTTGGTGACCGGAGAGGGGGAGTTGCCCGTCGGCGCTTCTCTGAAAACAGTGCTGAAAGAGCTGGATCGCATGGAAAAGGAGTATCTTTCGCTCTTCTTAGGTAAAAAGGAGACATATACCACCGAGCGTACTTTCTCCGTTTCACCGGGAAAGGAAGGGGAACCTGCTGCGATCTTCCGATTTTCGGAAACGGAAGGGGTGGTAGAGCGGCAAGATGTAACGGCTGTGGTATACAGCATCCTTGTCGAACAAGTGTCGGTCCCGGCCTCCGACAACGAAACGGATGTGCAGGCGGCTGCGATCTATTACCGGGTTCCGGCGACGGGCGAAGTGAAGCTGATCAATTCGTTCGGTGAGTTGCAAAGTTTCCGGGCGGTGATCCCGCAATTAGGAGTGATCAAAACGTTGCCGGCAGAGGTGATCGCCAACGAGGGATGGACGGTGGAGTTTCATCCCGAGTACGGATCTTTGCTTAGCATTACGAAACAGTAAGAGTTGTTGTGCAATTTTATGATGCATGCTATGTCTTGGTGGGGTAAATGGTATAGCCGTTTTTTGTTTTGGCGGATTCGCTCCATCAAAGAGAAGAATTTTGTACTCCTATTGAGTTTGTTGGTGGGGATCGTATCCGGTCTGGCTGCCGTGGCACTGAAAAATATGGTGCATTACACACACCTGTTTTTCACAGAACGGTTGCAGGTGGATAGCGGAAGCCTGTTGTTCTTTGTTTATCCGTTTATCGGTATTCTGCTGACCTCTCTGTTTGTCCGCTATTTTGTCCGGGAAGATATCAGCCACGGGGTGACCAAAGTGTTGTACGCCATTTCCCGCCGAAACAGCATCATCAAACCGCACAACAACTACTCTTCGATGGTGGCCAGTACCATTACCATCGGTTTCGGAGGATCTGTGGGGACAGAGGCGACCATTGTGTTGACCGGAGCCTCCATCGGTTCCAATCTGGCCCGCTTTTTCCACATGAACTACAAGGTAATGACCCTGATGATCGGGTGCGGGGCGGCGGGAGCGATCGCCGGTATTTTTAAAGCTCCGATTGCTGGTATTGTCTTTACGCTGGAGGTATTGATGCTGGATTTGACGATGGCTTCGCTGATCCCGTTGATGATTTCGGCTATCTCCGCTTATGTGATCGTCTATTTTTTGATGGGAAACGGGATCGTGCTGGATTTCATCGTTCAGGACCATTTCGCCCTGGCCAACGTGCCCTATTACATCATTTTGGGCATCTGCTGCGGTCTACTGTCCGTCTACTTTATCCGGATGAACATCCGGATCGAACGGTTCGTGGCGGGGATCAAGCACTCTTTCCGGCGGGTGTTGGCCGGCGGGGCGCTGCTGGGATTGCTGATCTTTTTGTTCCCTCCTCTGTATGGAGAAGGATATGTTTCTTTGCAGGCGCTGTTGACCGGTAATGCGGACTCGATCCTGAACAACACCTACCTGTTTGGGTTGCGGGACAATATTTTTATGGTATTGCTCTATGTGACCGGGTTGCTGTTCGTGAAAGTGGTGGCAACGGCGCTGACCAACGGAAGCGGCGGTGTGGGCGGTGTTTTTGCCCCGAGCCTGTTCACCGGTGGTGTGGGTGGTTTTTTGGTGGCGACTTTGATCAACCTGACGGGAATAGCAACGGTTCCGGTCAGCTATTTTGTGCTGGCGGGAATGGCCGGTGTGATGTCCGGTGTGATGAAAGCTCCGCTGACGGCGATGTTCCTGATCGCGGAGATCACGGGGGGATACTCCCTGTTGGTGCCTTTGATGCTGACCTCTGTAGTTTCCCACTTGACGACCGGTGGCATGGAGCCGCATTCCATTTACGCCCGCCGGCTGGCGATGAAGGGCGACCTGATCACTCACAACAAAGACAAGGCGGTGTTGACTCTGATGAAATTGGACAAAGTCATTGAGACTGATTTCAAACCGATACCGGTGGATGCTACCCTGGGGGATCTGGTCAAGTTGGTGGCCCGTTCGGCCCGGAATATCTTCCCGGTAGTGGGCGGAAAGAACGAACTCCTGGGTATTGTATTGCTGGATGATATTCGCAAGATTATGTTCCAGCAGGATCTTTATGAGACTACCTACATGCGGGACTATATGACTGTACCGCCGGCCGTGGTGGAAATTGGCGATACCATGGATACCGTTATGAAAAAATTCGAAGAGACGGGGGCTTGGAATTTGCCGGTGATTGAGAAAGGTACGTATGCAGGGTTTGTATCAAAAGCCAAAATATTCAATACCTACCGGCGTGTTTTGCAGCATTTTTCCGACGAGTAGAGTAGATAAGTGTTTCTGTTTTAAATGGTTATATGTTTTATAACATTCTTAACATTAATTTTACGGACAAACCTTGTTAATTGCTTTAAAAGCTATACTTTTGCGGAAGTTTTAGAAACGGTTAATAGACAATAGTTATGTACTGGACCTTAGAACTTGCTTCCAAATTGGAAGATGCGCCCTGGCCTGCATCGAAAGACGAATTGATCGATTATGCCATCCGTTCGGGCGCTCCGATGGAAGTTATTGAAAATCTTCAAGATATCGAAGACGACGAAGAGATCTTTGAAAGTATAGAGGACATTTGGCCGGATTATCCGAGTAAAGATGATTTCTTTTTCAACGAGGATGAATATTGAACTGTCAATCTTGGACAAAATTTAAAAACGCCTGACATTCAGGTGTTTCGAAAAGTACTGAACGACTCGCTGGCGGGTCGTTCTTTTGTTTTTGAGGTCAAAACGGGACTTTTTGGTAAAAACAACCGTGAACAAAACCGTAACCCAAAAAGTTTTCGTCCTCAAAAAAAACATAGAGTTTCCGGCGGCGTCGAATGGTACAAAAGACGATTTATTTCACTGATTAATAGCGTTTAACGATGAATCAACAACAGTAGATTTGTTCATTAAACCATTAAAAAAGTCAGTGACATGGAAATAAAAAGTTTTTTATTGCCGGATGGGAAATTCACTTTCCGTCAGAAAGCCAATTCGAGAGGAGTGGAAAATCCAATGCGCGTTGACCCCATGCGCCAATGCGCAGTTGACCCCTGAAAATTTTTTATTATTGACCCCCAAATATCCTGGCCGACGGGGTCATTATTATTTTGGATTATTTGTTTTTACCTACCTTCATTTTTCTAACGCTCTCACCGGTCAGTTCAATCTGATGTGCCGAGTGTACGATGCGGTCAAGGATAGCGTCAGCGACTGTTGGGTCACCGATTGCATCGTACCAGTCAGCAACCGGTAGTTGCGAGGTAATGATGATGGACTTTCTCTCATGACGATCTTCGATGATGTCCAGCAGTATAGTACGTTCTTTAGCGTCAAGAGGTACTAGAAAAAGGTCATCCAGGATGAGCAATGGGCATCGTTCGATTTTCTTGAGTTCGGCTTCGACTGTACCCTTTGTCTTTGCAACCTTTAGGGCTCCCATCAGTTTGGATGCGCTGGCATAGTTGGTTCGTATTCCATCTTTGCACGCCTGATAACCAATGGCTGTGGCAATATAGCTTTTACCAGTACCGGATGAGCCGGTAATGAAGAGATTCTGTCCTTGACGGATAAAGTCGAGCGAAGAGAGACGCTCCATGTGGTTGCGATCAAGACCGCGGTTGATGGCGTAGTCTATTTCCTCAAGATAGGCTTTGTAACGAAATCCGGCTTGACGAATCAGACGTTCGATGGCAACATCCGAACGGTAGTCCCATTCACGGGCCAGCAGTAATGCCAGGAAGCTGTCAGCCGTCATAGCCTCAGCCACGGTGGACTGCAGACTTTCCCGGAAGGCGGCAGCCATGCCATGCAGGTTCATACGCTTCATTAGATCCAGCGAGATGGCATTGCGGTCTTTCTCCTGAATAACGGCTGCAGTTTTATTATTTGTTTCCATTGTTTCTGTTTGATTTTGTTGTTGATTTTGAGAAGTATTCACGCCCACGGATGTTCTTGTGATGCGGAAGTGATAAGTTGTTGATTGTTTCTTCATCGGCCTGTGAGAGGAAGTTGGAATCATCGCCCCGGTTCAGGATACCGATAATATCCTGATATCCGTAAACGCGCATCTGTGAAGCACAGGCACATGCAGCCACAAGCCTGTCCAGACCGAAGGTCTTTTCCAAAGAAAGGATGCCTCTGCATGAACGGAACGCCAAAGGCGGATATTTCTTCTGTGATGCCACTTCCCTGAGGTAGAGCAAGACGATATTGTCTATCTGGGCGGCTCGCTCAAAGATCTCGTCCAGATTCTTTTCGTAACTGCCATGCCGGCCGGGAAGGTTGTGCACTTCCTTTTGGGTGTAACCGTAAGGGGTGTCATCACGGTGATGGGTGGTAACCAGTCTCAGGCCGTGGAAGATTTCGAGCGTGTCAGCATTGTAGACAATATCGACACGCTTGCCTATATACTCCTTGGGCATGCTGTAGTGATGCTTGCCCAGCGTAACATAGCTGTTACGCATTACAGTCACAGATTTGCGTTCCTTCATCTGATATCGTACTGAGGGCAGAGTTCGCAGATAGTCTTTTTCCACGTCTTCAAACAGTTGTCTGCGCGACTGGCTGCGTCCGGTTAGCTTGCGGTCATTGAACTTCCCCAGGGATTGGATGATGGCGGCGTTGAGTGACTCCAGATTATGGAACATCAAGCCTTCGATATCGGTATAAACAGACCTGTACATCAGTTTTACTGCGTTCTCTACAAGTGCTTTGTCTTTTGGACGTCTGACGCGTGTCGGATAAACCGTGCAACCATAATGTTCGGCAAAAGCAGCAAAGTCTTCGTTGATCACCGGTTCGTTGCGGTCGCTCCGGGTTACCGCCGACTTCAAATTGTCAGG
>DBDA01000014.1:17596-18042 GCA_002293375.1 Odoribacter sp. UBA944 | reverse complement strand
AGGATAGCAACGAAAACTTCGACTGACCTGGCTTCGCCGGTCAGCTCATCAATAATCTGCAGACGGTCGCCCGCAAAGTCAATATACATCTGGTCACCGGCATAATGCTCAACATGCCCGACTGCATGTGATACTAACCGATAGCGCTGTATGTACGATCCAAAACTTGCATGACGGAACCCATTGGAATGCTCCCGTGCATACTCTTCAAATAGAGACTTCACTGTCACACCCTTGCGGGTGAGCCTTGCGACATACTCCGGCAAAAGTGCCTCCAGTTCCAACTGTCGCACCGAAGGGGTACGTTCCCTCTCGCCGTTGCCTCCGAATATCTCCTGAATGCGACTTGCAGGCATGGACAGAAGCTGCTCCATTGGGATGCCACTCTCTTGAAACAGCCGCACATATTTGCGCACTGTGTTGCGGGATAACTCAAAGGTCGAGCT
>DBDA01000014.1:0-17561 GCA_002293375.1 Odoribacter sp. UBA944 | reverse complement strand
TAACCCATCGACCAGGAAGGGAACCGAAATTACGTAAAAATCCCCTGTCGGTTTACATTCCGACAGGGGTCATTTTTATTCTGGCAAAAGGGGTCTGTCATATTTTGGTCGAAGGGGTCAACTGCGCATGGCGCATGGGGGCAACGAGCACTGGATTTTCCAAGTGTTCGGAAACCTGCATGACTAATAAATCACTGGAGGCTTTCAGGATACCGAGGTCGGTATTTAAGATGAAACACCCGATTTTGACATGAAATGCGGTCAAAATCGGGTGTTNNTTTTTCGTTGGAATCGCTCTTATCCAGACTGTTAGGTCGATAAAACCGCTCGAATTTCGACACAAATCAATTACATCCCACGGTACAGCCGCAGACGGGATTCAATGACTTGATCAATATACCGATATTTACCGCTTCCATGTTAATTTGTCGTAATTATTCTTCGATGAAGCGGAATACATTGACACCGTTCAGTCCGTAAGAAACATACAATAAACCATCGTCACCCTTCTTCACGAAATTGGCGGAAGCACCGGCCAGATGATAACTCATGATCTCCGAGAGGTCTGTTTTATTCAGAATATACAATCCGTTTCCGTTTGCCACATAAACGAACTTGTCATCCACATCTACTCCGTTTGCAAAACCTCCGTTGTTGCTTTCGTTTGAAAACTCGGCAACAACCGTACCGTTCTTAATAGCTTTCAGGCCATTGCCACCCAAAGCGACATAAACTGTTTCACCGTCCGTTGCCATCGCATTTTTACCGCCTGTAGGAGTGATGCTGCTGCCGACAGGATATTCATTTACCAATGCTCCGGTCAGATCAAAGTAGCTCAATTTTGCATTTGTCACATCGGATAATACGACCATCCGATCCCCTTGTTTCAGGACATATTTGGCGTATGGCATAGTGTGATAGGTCAGATTGCTTTCGTCGAGGATAGAGAGGCCTCCGTTGGCACCCGATACCGCCCATATTTTTTCATTATCGACAAGAACACAGTTTCCGGAAGAGCCGTGCAATGCAGTCAGTTCGATATCTATGGCTGACGAACCGTCATACCCTACTTTTCCGATAAAAGCCCCGGTTCTTCTTCCTCCGGCCACATAGATATACTGGCCATCTACGGAGATGTGGTTGAAATCCAATACTTCACTGTAAAGTGTAGCATCCAGATTCAGCGTACCCATGTCCACGACATCAATATAACCTTCGATCGCTTCTCCGTACCTATGCCATGATACGTACGCCTTTCCATTTCTGAAACCAACAGAGGTAGCGGAAATACGCTCGTTGGCAGATTCCACTTTCGCTAAGTGATCCAATTTGTAATCGTGTTCTTTATCCGACTGTTCTCCAAACCCCGGAGAACATCCGTCTGCAGGAATATACGTCTCCCCGTCAAATATAACGGTCGACAACCATTGAATATCCGTACCTGTCAGGTTGGTAATAGTTCCGGCGTGGATGTCCAGCCAGCCTGTGCTTTTGGTTTGGTCGGCCTGATGGATCACCAATTCATTGCATTCTATTACAGCATAATCGTCGCCCTCGTTTCTAAGATAAGCCGTCTGATTCTCAACATTCAGCACATTACAGCTAATGTACGATCCGGCTTCCATAAAAAAAGAACCCGAACTGTTCAACTCAATATTATCTGCCGATAAATAAGAACCGACTTTCAAAGAGGCAGTATTTGTCACTTTCAGCGCATCGGAAATGACTAAACAACCTTTCAAATCTACGAAACCGCTATTTTTCAGATAAAAATTGTTTACGGAAACCGCAGCTTCACTGTACAATCTCCCGGATACATCCATTGTTCCGGCAGCAATATCCGTGTTGGTATACACGGCAGCATCCGGATTGATCGCAAAAGTTTCCGGTAATACAAGGATACCCGTATTTACAATACGAACCTTACTGCTCAGTACACCTGTGGTCACATTCACTTTCCCTGTCGGTAACACATAGATCGTACCTCCTCCTGCACCCCAATGATTACCCAGGGTCAGTTCCCCGTACACATAGTAATCGTTGTTGTTTAAAACCAGGCCACCGTTGAAACTCTCACCGGTTTCTATAATAAAGGAATCTCCCTCGGTGGCTTGCCATGCGTCGTTCGTACCATACATGGGTTTCGCATCAGCCGGGACTTCCGGTATAACGATCGCGGAGAAACTGGTCGCACGAACCGTTACCGATTCTTTCAGATAAATTTTCAAGCGATCCTGGTCTGTTGCCAGATTATACAACAGTTCGACGGAAGTCTGATCATTGCCATCAAAAGAATCGTTCTTATTACAACCTGCAAACAGCAATGAAAACAGGAAAACGGTGGAAATTAAAATGCTTTTTTTCATATCTGCTATAAAATTATATACATAGAGAAACATTTGAAAATAATTTTTATGGAATAATATTAATCATCCATTCTGATAATCGAATAAAATTACATGTACAAATGTACGACATTATTGAATTAAGTGTTACTAAAAATAATCAACAAAGTAACAATATTGTTTTTAAATAACTGACTTTAACATACTTGAAACCACAGCTCAATTTCTTAGGATCTGTTTAATTTTTACGTTATTTTTTATAAAATAACAAAGTAATGTAAACTTTTCGGCAAGAAAGTCGTTCTTACCTTCAGGCGACATGGATTATGAAATTACAATTATTCATCCCTCTATTTTTTGCAATATCGGCCTCTGCTGCAGGCAGTCCACCGGATTGGGAACGGAACTCTTACGCAACGGAGAGCGGGCGCCTGCAAGAGGCGCTGATAAAGCTGGACAGTATTCTTTTTGGTACAAACACACAGGAGGCGGCCGTGGTTCCGGCCCTGTTTACCCAGCCACCTCATTCACCTGACGATGCCACACTTAAAGCAATCGACGACGCGGCCCGGGCATCGATCGACGCTCTGCGTATGCCCGAAGGACTGGAACTGCAGGGGGGCTACACTTACAGCCGGTCTGTCGGCGGAACGGTGTTGGCGGACATAGATGAAGATTGGAGTTACCGCAACAGGCTTCAAATGGGAGTGAGTTGGGACCTCAGCCAATACAAGGGTTTCGGAAACAGTCTCAAACGCGAACTGATCTACAACAAGGCCACTCTGGACAAGATGCGTACGGTAGCGGAATTTAAGCGCACCGCCTTGCAGGAGACGCTTAACAGCACTCTTGAGAAATACGACCCTTATCTTTTATCCATACTGAATAACAGGATATACATCTACGATGTATTGCTCTCTTTGTACGACGCTCTTTACCGAACGGGTGATGTGGCCATTGACAAACTTTTGGACGTTGGCTACAAGAAAAAAATATTGGAAGGCGTTCGGGAATCTTTGTCGACTACCGCTCCTTCGGCCGGTCTGTACGACGGCGATGCTTTTGTTTTCTTTCGCATAGACGAAGAGAGGTACCGCTCCCTGCTTTCCGAAAACGAAGCCGTGGCTATCAACACCCTGGAGTGGGAGATGGAAAAAAAGAGGGAAGAGTCCTTCTCTTATTGGAACGAAATCAGGGTAATCCCTTTTGCCCGTTACCAATATTTGGAATATCCGAGTTTCCGTTCGGATGTCTCCAACGGACAAGTGGGGATAAATGTGGTCTTGCCGCTTTTCAACAGGGCTAAGCACGACAAACTGCAATCCGGTAGACAGCAGGAGATTCTTCAACGAACACTTCTGCAAGAGGAGGCACTGGTTCAAAGCCGGGGTGTCGACTATATACAATCGTATCGCCGGACAGAACAACAGCTCAAATCCCTGCTGTGGGATTTGCAGCGTTATGAAAATGAATTCCGGAGGTGGAATTACAAATATATCGTGAAGGGTACGCCGGTCAACTTTGTAAGAGCAATCGAACTGTCAGACCTGTATCTGGAGTCATTGTACAATTTCTACCTCCTCCGTATCGAATACGAAAGGCAACTCCAAAATATCAAACACCTGACGGCCGACAAGGATTTCGGCGAGTTTGTTGCGTTAGATCATGCCGACAGAAAATCCACCGTTATCACCAAGCCGCTTTCGGCCTATGTCTGGTCAAAGCAACACGGTTCCTCTGAAAGTCGGGACGATATCGTGTTTCTCGCCGGCGCCTGCCGGATAGGGCGGCTCTATATCGGCTATAACCGGCAACTCCCGGCAGATCATTACCGCAGCCTGATCGCCTCGATCGTCCGGGAAGGGATTTCACCCTATATTTGCATATCCCGTACGGAATTGCTGAGGGAAACTTCGGAAAAGATAAACGAGTATTTCCAAAATTTCAACGATTTACCGGGGCTTGCAGGCATACATTTGGACATAGAGCCGCACCAACTTCCCGACTGGAAAGAACAGACCGGGAAATACCTTGACGATTTGCTGTCATTTCTCTCTATTGCGAAAGCATATACCGGCAAGAACGGGCTGGACCTGACAATAGCCCTGCCGGCCAATTACCCCCGATCGTTTTATGAAAAGGTCGCTCCCTGCGTATCGGGGATTACGTTGATGATCTACAACAGAAGCGACTTGCAGGACGTTATAACGACCCTGCAAGGCGTGGTCACACCGCCGGTAAGCGGGGTGCAAATTGAAATAGCCGTCCGACCGGAGGATTATATCCCCGATTATATCCCCGCTATCAGCCGTTTACAGGAAAATGGGGCTGTCGGCTCCGTTGCACTGGAATCGTTGGAAACTTTAGACGAAGTGATACAACGAAATCCTGCCGTATACAGGGAGGGAGATACATTTACGCTTTCGTTTTTCGAGCAGAACAAAAATAAACGAACCGTCGTAAGGGATTTCAAATCGTATAAAGAGGCCGTCAGGTATTTTGGAAACATCGTAAAAGAGAAGTGACATGAAAAAATTCTCGTACAACAAAGTAGAAAAACCCGAACCGGAAGAGGATTATTTCGCCGCTCGCAGAAAGCGGATGAACAAAAGCAGGTTGTTCTATTTTATTGCCCTTTGGATTGTCGTTCTCTCAGTCATGCTTTATGTCGTTGACAGGATCTACTGGGTGCGGTTCGACGGGGAGTTGAGTCGTACGTTGAGGTACATCACTTTCCCCGACGATATTTTAGTGATCCGGAATAATTTCAGAGAGGGTGAAAGCTTTCATGCCGGAGACACTCTTTTTTGGTATTGTTCGGTCAACAGCTCGAACTTGGGTACGGTTTGGGGGTTTATGGACGAGAAGTTGCTGGAGCAAACCCGTGCGGCAAATAATGTCGCCGAAAAGGAGAACGCCCTGAAGACTCTCGATGATCGGTTTTTCGAATTGGAACGGCAATTGACGACTGTCCGCAAACAAGTCCCCCTCGGTCTGGCCACCGCTCAGGATGTGAACAGCTTGATGTCGGAGGCGGACGATATGCGCATGGAGATCCGGCGGGCGCAAGTGGAGCTGAAAACGGCGCGGGAATATTTGGCGGTTGCAAAGAACGTCGATCACGCCGATCTATCGGAAGCACTATTGGATTCGGCACAATGGGTCGCATTGGCCGATTTCGGTATAAACATGAAACATACCGAGATACTGCCCTGGCACGCCAAATACGACGCCTCCGTTTTCGACGTGAACATTTTTCCGCCCTCGATATGTTACAAAGGTAACTTTGTGTTGGGTATTCAGATAGACGATCCTGAGTTTGCCGATATGCACGTTATCATGTGGTCTCAAAGATATAAGGCGCATCAAATCCAGACAGGGAATATCGTGGAGGTCAAGATAGGAAAACACATTCATAAAGCCCGTGTAACGATGGGAATTCCGACGGTTTCTGAAGTGCCTTCGTATCTGGAGCAAAATTTTGAACGGGAGACGGTTGCCCTGGAATATCGGTTGGATTTCCTCCATCCGGAAAAGTTGGAACAATGGGAACGGGTAAACGGCATCCCGCTCAAGATCCGGACCCGGCGCAATATTTTCAAATACATTTCCCAGATGTTCGAGACCCGGGCCGCAAACGGAGAGGCCCACGAATACTAAATCTATACGACAATGGAAAATATATTAACAAATTCAGCCGGACAGAGAATCTGGGTAGTCGACACAGCCAAAGAATATGACCTCGAAAGGCTCGATCCCACAGAAATTGACGCTATTTTTATTGATATGCCCAAAGAATTTGGCGCTTATGTGGCCGATCTGATCATACAGATCAGAAAACACAGCATCGGTAAACTCTATTTGAAGTCTCTTTTTATCTCCATTCCCCAGGAGTTATTCGCCACCCACGTTGCCAATGACCTCATCGACGGCGTCGAACAATCCACAGAGGCCCCCGATTTTATAAACACAACAAGGGAGATCAATCAAATTATAAACAGATACGTCGAACTCTCCCCGGAGGGATTTACTCCTACTTTCGGTTATGCGGTTCAGATTCTCAGATACAATTTTGCGCGCCAGAAAAACCTTGCTGCCAATTTGTCCGAGCAATCCATGATCGGATATAACCGTCCGCTGCTGTTTATAATAAGCGCGACGGGCGAAATCGTGCTCGAAGTGCTCGACGAACTGGCCCGCATCGCTAAAAACGGCTACATCGGCCAAAGATTTCAGGACAAGTTACATCTCTGTCCCCAATGTCATTCGGTCCACCTTATATACAGGGAAATATGTACCAGATGCGGTTCGGCGAATCTTACCGCGCAACCCGTGATACACCATTTCCGCTGTTCCAACGTAAGCCCGGAAAAAGAGTATATAGACGGAGAAAGACTGATATGCCCCAAATGCCACAAACAGTTGAGACACTTGGGGGTCGATTACGACAAGCCTTCGGTCGTCAATGTATGTGAAGCCTGCAATTTTTCTTCCCAAAGCTCGAATCTTGTTGCCCAATGTTTGCATTGCAAAAAGATCACGCCCGTTGAAGAGTTGGAACCTTTCGTGCTTTACGAATATTATTTCAACGACAGGACGATGGACTTTCTGATCAATCCGCTCGATCCGTACCAGTTGGCCGCAAACAAGTTGAAAGGTATTGTCTCTTTCAAAGAATTTACCTTGCTGCTTGAAAAAGCGATCATTGATCTGGAAACTGCGGAAGATGAAGTATACGTCGGTAATCCCGATTTATATTTGGTACTGTACGCGTTGGAACTTGATCTCCGCTATGCCAATACACGAAAGGTGATCGACCGGGATCTGTATCTGGATATTATGCAAGGGGCCACAGATATTATCGCACAGTATCTTAAAGAGGTATCTGCCAAATACTTGGACATCACATTCCACAACAATATGTACATGGTGTTTGCAAATTTTGCAACCAACGTTCAATCCAAACAGAAACATGTCGACGAAGTGATGAAAAGGATCAGGGCGATGGTCTACCAAAAATACGGTGACAAAATAGTGGTAGAAGGTACCCCCAAGTATTGCCAGTATAAAAAAGACACCCAGAGCATATTATCGTTCATGGATAAGGTAGCAAAACTTTGATGTATGTTTTTCACAGAGATATGGGATCATTTTTTTTCTTTTCTGGAAAGCTTCTCTTTTTCAAGAATAGTTTCCGTTTTTTGGCTTTTCTTCCTGTTTGAACTTCCGCGGTACTATATCCTTGAAGCGGGAGTGATCATCTACCTGAAAATGCGCAGGAAGCATTTCGAGCGGAGGGATTCGCTGGCGCGAGGACGTTTCCTGGCCGCAAGACCTTTCGTTTCGGTTATCGCTCCTGGTAAAAATGAAGGCAAAAATATCTACAAACTTGTCATCTCGCTCTCCGAGCAAACCTATAAAAACTTTGAGGTCATTGTTGTCGACGATGGTTCTGATGACGATACGGAGGTGATATGCAGAAGTCTGGAAAAACAGGGGTTGATAGATATTTTCCTGCGGAATGAAGTCTCGGGCGGAAAAGCCAGTGCCGCCAATTTCGCTTTACAATTTGCCAAAGGAGAGTATATCATTCATTTAGACGCCGACTCCTCACTGGATCACGACGCCATCGAAAAAATAGTGATCCCGTTTTATTTCGATGACAAAATCAAAGCTGTCGGAGGAGACGTAAAGGTCAGAAACTCCAAGGATTCAATATGCACATCACTCCAGGCTTTGGAATATCTCGGCAACATCATGGTGGGCCGCACGGTTACTTCCACTTTGGGTATTTACCGGATCATCTCGGGAGCTTTCGGGGCTTTCGAGGCCAAGACTCTCCGAGAGATCGGCGCATGGAACGTAGGCCCGGGGCTGGACGGAGACGTCACCCAGAAAATACGCAATGCCGGCCACAGGATTTTTTTTGAACGCCGGGCCATCTGCCTGACGGCCGTCCCCCAAACATTTTATGCTTTGGGAAAACAACGGATGCGGTGGTCGAAATCGCTGGTGCGTTTCCGTGTCCGTCGGCACATAATCGCAATGCTTCCGCGTGGAAATTTCAGCTGGAAAAACTTTTTCTCCCTATTTGAGAATTTGTTCTTCTACCTCTATTTGGATATGCTGTGGGTGATTTACCTTATTGTGCTTATAGTTAATAACATCGGATCTCTGTTTGACTTGTTCGTTCTGAAATTCGCCATTATGGCCGTATGCAATTTATTCTCCTTTTTTATGATTCTTTGGCTTACGGAACGTAAAAAAGAAGAACTTCCCCTCATTGCTTTCGTACCTTTTTTGTCCATCTACGTGGGATACTTTTTGCGCATTGTGAGAACATGGGCTTATTTCGTGGAATTTTTCCTGTTTTCGTCGTATAAAGATCCCTGGAATCCCCCAAAAGTTTCCGACATAGCCCGGTTGGAAGACCTGAGTAAGGAACAGATATAGCAAAACCTTAAACAAACAGTATGAATACTACAAAGATCGCGGTCATAGGCTTAGGGTATGTGGGCTTGCCGCTTGCCATTGAATTCGGTAAAAAATACCGTGTTTTAGGATATGATCTAAATGCCGGAAGAGTTCGGGAATTACAATCGGGTCTGGATCATACGCAAGAAGCTGATTTGGACGAAATGAAGACAGCAGTTTCGCTTAACCGCTCGAATCCTGAGACAGGCCTCTCTTTTTCATCCCGGGAAGAAGATCTCGCGGCATTTAACGTCTACATTGTTGCGGTTCCCACTCCGATCGATAAAAATAATTCTCCGAATTTGACGCCTTTGATCAAAACTTCCGAGATGATCGGAAGGGTCATTAAGAGAGGCGACATTGTCATTTATGAATCAACCACCTATCCCGGATGTACGGAAGAAGATTGTATCCCCGTTATAGAAAAAGTGTCGGGCCTGAAATTCAACGAAGATTTTTTTGCAGGTTACAGTCCGGAAAGGATCAATCCGGGGGATAAGGTACATACGCTGACGAGAATAAAAAAAGTAACATCGGGATCAACCCCGGAAATTGCCGACAGGGTAGACGCCCTCTATGCCTCCATTATTGAGGCCGGTACACACAAAGCTCCTTCCATAAAGGTAGCGGAGGCCTCCAAAATCGTGGAGAATGCCCAGCGGGATGTAAATATTTCATATGTCAACGAGTTGGCCCTCATTTTTGACAAAGTGGGAATAGATACACAGGATGTGCTTGAGGCGGCCGGAACCAAGTGGAATTTTCTAAAGTACAGTCCGGGATTGGTCGGAGGCCATTGCATCGGCGTAGATCCGTACTATCTGGCAAGGAAAGCGGAATCATTGGGCTATATTCCCGAGGTGATCCTTTCGGGCAGGCATGTAAACAACCGCATCGCACCTTTCATTGCCAACAAAGTGATGAAACTATTGATCAAAAAAGGTTGCAGGATAGAGGGGACAAATGTCCTGATACTGGGAGTGACTTTTAAAGAAAATTGTCCTGATATACGAAATACGAAAGTGATCGATATTTACAATGAATTTAAAGAATTCGGGGTAGAAGTCGACATTTTCGATCCCTGTGTGGACAATGACGAGCTACGACACGAATATGGAGTAGAGACGATAAAAGAGATCGATGAAACTAAAAAATACGATGCCATCATCCATGCTGTTCCGCACAAAGAGTTTAAAAAATTCGATTTCGAAAAGTACCATCTGCAGAACGCTGTGATTTTCGATGTAAAAGCGGTCGTCGACAGGCGATGGGTGGACGGAAGATTATAAAAGAAGAACACTCATTTGTCCTGATAATTTGTTGTCAGACTATTCCGTGGAATCGGGAAATTTATGGATTAAATATTTTACGAACCATTCGGGTACAAATTGTTCACGCACTTCAAGATAGCTTCCGTTCCATTCACCCAATAGTTTCCACGCGGTATCGCTGTTGTCAAAAATATAGGCTCTGTCCGAAATCAGCATGGCCTCGTAAAGATTTTCGAGCGATTTTGTGTAGCGTAAACGAATTTTCTCTTCGGGGACACTGTGCCCGCCGAGTTCTATTCGCTGGCCTACACGGCCTATGTTGATGTTCACATCTTTCGTTGAGACAAAATAGAGATAGATTCGGTAACCCATCTTCCGGGCGGTGCGGATATACTCGAGTTTTCCCGGGTCAGACATAACCGTCTCGATGGTGAACGATTCAACTAAATTGAGCATATTGAAACGCAAGTATTCGGCGACAAAGGCTGCAAAATAAGAATCCGTCAGTGTGGGTTGGGAAACAATGAGTGTGTTCTGTGAAGTTATCCGGATGGATTCAAGTAACGCTTTGCCGTTAGTGGTTTTATCATACAATCCCGATGCAGCGAAGGCATTTTTGAAATCGTTATCCCGTCCTTTTATGTCTACGATGTAGTTATTGAATGAAATTCGGCCGTTTTTGCGCAGGTCGGCCTCGATCAGATCGGCATTGACAAAGTGTCGACATTGTACGATCTCATTAACAACCTGGTAAATCGTTGACTTGCCGGAACCGTTCGGCCCTGCAAATATGCGAAGCCTCTTGGTTGTCATTACGGTTTTGCAGAAAAGCGACGTTTTGTGAGGCGGACATCTCCGGCAGAGACTTTGCCGATTTTTTCCCGCGTGTTGTCCGCGCCAATCTTATAGATGGTGTCTCCCTGGGCTACAGTGATAACCAATCCCCGTCGTTTTGCTTCAGCAACAGCGGGGTTAGGCATATGGATTATCTCTTCGATGGCAGCCTCATCATTGGTTGCCACGTGCTGCCTTTCCTCTTTTTCTTGCTCCTTGAAAAAGCTGCGTAAGATTCCGATTGCTTTTTTTACTGCCATAATTTTGATAATTATAGGCAAAGATATGCATTTTCCGGAGAAGATAGTTATTCATTAATTGTTTTCTATCAGGCGGTTTTCTTATTTATCCTGATAAAATGCTTATTTTAGCGGACTGAATCTAAATGCGATCAAAATGGCTTTATTTGGTTTATTCGGAAAGAACAAGAAGGAGAATTTGGACAAAGGGTTGGAAAAAACAAAGGAGAGTGTTTTTAAAAAACTGACCCGGGCGGTGGTAGGAAAGTCCAAAGTGGACGAGGAGGTGTTGGATAACCTGGAGGAGGTGCTGATCTCTTCCGACGTAGGGGTGGATACAACGGTACGGATCATTGAACGGATTGAGGAGCGGGTGCGCCGCGATAAATACATGGGAGTAGAGGAGTTGAACACGGTACTGAAAGAGGAGATCGTCGGATTGCTGGAGGAGAACGCAGCCGGAAGTGCGGACTCTTTTGAGTTACCGGACAACGGAGAGCCTTATGTGATCATGGTGGTAGGGGTGAACGGAGTGGGAAAGACCACGACGATCGGTAAATTGGCCTACAAGTTCCGGGAAGCCGGCAAAAGCGTCATGCTGGGAGCGGCAGATACGTTCCGGGCGGCTGCAGTGGATCAGTTGGTGATCTGGGCGGAACGTGTCGGGGTGCCGATCGTCAAGCAAGGCATGGGTGCCGACCCGGCTTCGGTGGCCTATGATACGCTAAGCAAGGCGAAGGCTTCCGGGGTGGATGTGGTGATCGTCGATACGGCTGGCCGTTTGCACAACAAGGTCAACCTGATGAACGAACTGACCAAGATCAAGAATGTCATGAAAAAAGTCCTTCCGGATGCCCCGCACGAGGTATTGTTGGTGTTGGACGGTTCTACCGGGCAGAATGCCTACGAGCAGGCGAAGCAGTTCACCAAAGCGACGGAGGTGACCGCCTTGGCAGTGACAAAATTGGACGGTACGGCCAAAGGGGGAGTTGTCATCGGTATTTCCGATCAGTTCCGGATCCCGGTGAAATACATCGGTATCGGGGAGAAGATAGACGACCTCCAACTGTTTGACCGGGAAGAGTTCGTGGATTCCCTGTTTAATTAACTAAGAGTCTGTTTAAACGCTACCCTTGATTTTGGGGAGGGACGGAGTTTTGTTTGCGCGGTTTGAAGAACCGTTTTTTTCCTCTGTTGTGCCGGTCTTTTTCGTTTCCGCTTTCACTTCTGTTTTCATTCCTGTTCCCGTTTCTTCGGGGCGGGCGATTTCCGCCGCCTTTGTTCCGGTAATGGCCGCCTTCGGAGAAGGCTTTCGGATTGTAAGCGGGCGCTTCTCCCAAATCGGGAGGGAGCGGGATCTTGTAGATCTCTTTTTCAAGGAATTTCTCTATCCGATGGAACTTTCCCTGCTCTTTTTCCGAAACAAAGGTGATCGCTAACCCTTCCGCATTGGCGCGCGCGGTACGCCCGATCCGGTGGATATAATCTTCCGGGTCGTGAGGAACGTCGTAGTTCAGCACCATGCCGATGTCTTCGATGTCGATGCCCCTGGCTACGATGTCGGTGGCGACCAACAGGTCGATCTTGTTGTTTTTAAAGTCCAGCATCACCTGTTCCCGCTCCGCCTGTTCCAGGTCGGAGTGCATGGCGGCTACATTGAATTTCATGCGTTTCAGGGTGTATGCCAACTCCTTGACTTTCTGCTTGGAGGAGGAGAAGATGATGCTTTTGGATTTAAGCGATTTGCCGAACATCTCCCGGATCAACCCCATCTTTTGGTGTTCGGTGCAGATGTATGCCGCCTGGGTAATGGCTTCGTTCGGTTTGGATACGGCGATTTTCACCTCGACCGGATCGCACAGGATGGTTTTGGCCAATTGTTGGATTTTCGGCGGCATGGTGGCCGAGAAGAGGAGGGTTTGTCGCTCTTCCGGCAACTTTTTCACGATCTTCATAATGTCTTCCGAGAACCCCATGTCCAACATCCGGTCGGCCTCGTCCAGGATGAAGTAACGCACGTGCGACAGATCAATATCGTACATTTCCAAATGGGTGATCAGCCGGCCGGGGGTAGCGATGATGACATCCGCCCCGTTCTGGAGGCCGTGTTTCTGCTGGTCCCAGATATTGCCGTCCCCGCCTCCGTAAATGGCCAGCGTGGAGACAGGCACGAAATAGGAGAATCCTTCGAACTGCATATCGATTTGCTGGGCCAGTTCCCGCGTAGGGGCCATGATGATGGCTTTTATGTATTCGTTCGGCTCCTCTTCCCGGATGATCCGGTTCAGTATCGGTAAAATATAGGCGGCGGTTTTTCCGGTGCCGGTCTGTGCGCACCCGATCAGGTCTCTGCCCGTTAAAATCACCGGAATGGTTTTTTCCTGCACCGGTGTGGCTTCTTGAAAATTCATGGCGTCTAATCCCTGCAACACAGGTTCCTCCAGCCCCATCTCATCAAATCTCATGCTTCATTTTTTATTTGCTTCGCGAAGATAGGTATTTTGCGGGATTTTTTACTTCTTTTCCGCTTTTCTGTCAGGGAAACGCAGGAATCTTTGCTCTTTTTCTGCCATCGCTTCGGCCTGTTGTTTCCGAAAGCATGGGCGGGAGCTGCGAATTGTTTTCTTGCTGTGGCTGAACGCCCGGAATCCGCTCTGCTTGACGAAGGAATGAAATGACTGAGGAGGTTGCGGATTCCAGTGAAAGTCATAGCTTAGAAAACCGCAGCGGAGACCGCTTTCGGAAACAACAGGCCTTCGCTTACCGGGTACAGTCAACAATACCTCTTTGAGAAATGATCCAACTATTTTTGAGGGATTGATTGTGACCATGAGGTAATGGTATTTGTATTTTGGGACTTCTACAAATATACTTAATGCTATACAGTACAATAATCATCTAACAACCGAATCACCATTCCTAAATATCCTTCCATATTTATCTTCAAATTGGAACGATTTTTGTCTAATAGAAATGAACCTATAATCTCCTTCAAATCAGGCAATGAGTAATCCAGTAATCCAGTACGCCGGTATTCCAAAAATCGGTATGCTGCTGAAATACCCTTTACCTCTGGATTCTGGATCATCTGTTTTGCAGCTTCCTCTAATTCGCTCAGATACTCTTCATCAAAAGGAGACAATTTTCCCAGTTCCCGCCGTACATTCAAACGGCAAAAAACATACACCAATACTCCTCCCAATCCTGAATATAATCGCCAATCTGATATTCGCAAAGGGGAACGTTCCATAACTTTTTTATCCGACTCTTTCAAAATTTCATCAGAATCTCCTTCCATAAAGCCGTTTTGTATCAGATACTCAATACCCCATCCTATTCCACAAATTCCTTGCCCGAATGTTACCGGAAGTTCTGGCGTTATTCCTGCGTATATTTCATCTAACAATTGTTCAATTAATTCTTGGTCAGCGTAGTCATTCATATAACGTTGATAAAGACATAAAAATAAAGCAAGCCCCATTTTCCCATCATAAAAACCGATACTTTTTACCTTATCTAAATTTCTCAAAACCATTTTCCGAATTTTTTCAACTAATTTTTTGTGTAGAATTAAGTTTCTCGGATTCAACAAATGGATTCGGTTATATTTTATAATTTCAGAAAGATCCCGAGTAAAAATATTACAATAATACGCATGTAAAAATTCTATGCTGGATTTATCCTTAATAATTCGCTCAAAAGCTTTCAAAAATATTTGAGCATTGCTCCGTTTTATTTCCTCGAATATGTCAGCTTTTATTCGACCGGAGAAAAGCAATTCGTTTATCAACAATTTATTATAAACAGTATCTACATCATCAACAATGTATGGAAATTTTTCCCGGTAAATATGTCCAATAAGCGTACGTTTCAACAAACGGCATCTCCCACCTTCCAACCAAACTTTCAGTGAAATATAAGCTTCATCACAGCCATAGGAACAAAGTCCTTCTAATCCTTTCAGATAGTGCCAGTACCTTTTGCTTCCAGCATAAGCAGCCCCTAGCACACAAGGGATATCCATAACATCTACTTCCGGTTCTGGATCAGAGTTCAGCCAATAAGCAGCAAAGGGATTACGACTTCCCATTATTTCAACGTACGCTCCATAACACATAGAAGGATTTTCTTCGATACCATAATCACTTTTTTTCAGGAATTTTGTCTGACAGCACAAAAGAACCCGATCTGAACGTTCTAATTCAGCAACAATAGTCTTTACCCAAGTTCCGTCGTAGAAACGCATATGTCCATCCAAAAGAAGAAAAAAGGGTGTCCGACATATTTTGACTCCCAGATCCCTGCAAGCGGCTACACCTTTCCGTTGTTCATTTTTTACATATGTCGCACCATATTCGGCCGCGATACATTCGTAATCGTAATCCTCTATCGAGCAATCGTTGATCAATATAACATCTACATCATCTTCCAAGAAAGAATGCATACTTTTCAATGTTGACCGGATCTCATCTCGTTCGTTTAGAAATGGAATAATGACCGTTAATTTCTTCATTCCGCAACCACAATATAATACAGATTTATCTTACCACTTATTCTTTGACACAAAGAAAAAGAGAAAAATCATGGATAAACAAAAAAATTACGGGCATCCATATCACAGATATACTGCCAAGAATTTCCTTCCTACAATTTCATGCACATTATCTGTAGAGAATATACTGACTACTTTAAAACATTATTTGTTTTGAAAACGATTCATTATATTTTTACATATAGAGTCTATCTGAGATTGATGAATCTTAAAGAAATTATTTCTTTCTTCCTCGTTCTTATTGACGAACGACGAATCTATAGAATAAGCAACATCTATCATACATGTACATCTCTCCTTTGCTGTAATAGAATCAATCCCCATGGTAATTAATGTAGATACACACGTTTCAATATTTTTTGTTCGATACTGTTCAAATTTGACACTATTCATATTTCGTTCCTTGCAGTTTAACAAAAAAAATATAGAAAATAAATAAATGTATTTTTTCATAGTATCTGTATTTATTTATGATTGAAGTGAAACTTACAATAGTCATATGATTTACATTGCTAAAAGAGTCATTTATAGATGGAAAGTCCAATCGCTACATCCAAGGATCTGGAGCTGCACTGCTACGATTATACGCCATTCCTGCAGAGAAACCTCCACCCCCGTCTTCCCAAATACATCCTGCACAACCACAACTACAAGAAGGGGGCGGAGGTGGAGTTGGAGTCGGAGGTGTACTAGTACCAGTTGGCCTAGTCAAAGATGGATTCCCACCAAAAGAGTCATATCCACACCAGCATTCTTCAAACGGATTTCCTCCCATTAAATCACTCATTTCACTATCATTCAGAATGATTTTACGTAGTTTTTTTATTTTTCTCATAGCTAAAATAAATTTATTTTTTTAACATTCACAGATCCCTCATAATTTAAAAAAACTCTTTCACTATCAAAATAAAACGACTTTATATCATCGTATAATTTTTCATTTTGCACTAAAATAATGTATTTATTCATCGTCAATTCTACAGATTTTTTATTTAGCATACATTCCTCTTCTGTAGGATAACAAAATATTCCTTCATTTAAAATTTGAGCAGGGCAAACTTTGCAAAATCTATATGACCAACATGATAAACATTTTTGTCTAAATCCAGAAAGGTAACTTGAATACAAAGTATATACAGACTCTATATTTATACCATTATTTACGTTTCCTAAAGGCCACGAATAATCCGATTTCATACACATATGGATATCTCCATTAGTAGATATAAAAATCATATCAATGCCAATTGGACATGAAAAGCGGTTGATTGCAGGATCTATTCCAGATGGATTGTCAAAGACTATTTTATTCTCAAAAGAGAATAATTCAGCTAACTCTATTGCCAAATAATCGTTTATTGTCAACTCTAAGCGCAACTCTTCTCGCGTTTTTGAAGCCAATTTATTCAATTGTTCTGAGAAATTTTGCAATATCTCATTTTCATTGGATACTTCTCTTTGAGATTTTGAAAGATATTGATTTTCAATTCTTTGTGGATATACAGAATATCGCCTTATCTTTTTTGATAAAGAATTTAGCTCAAAATATTGCATAATAAAATCATGAGCAGCTTGAGCATTAATATTATCAGCCAAAACAGATTGGATCGTTAACCTTTTTTTGGCAAATTCTGGATAATTCACAACTAAATTATTTATATTTCGCATAACGATGTCAAATGAACCTTCTGTATCGGGAAATATCCTATTTTTGTTATGTTCTTCTCGATTCCCGTCAAGACTTACAAATAAATACAAATTATTATTTATAATGAATTTAATGATGTCTTCGTTTAAAACTGTTAAGTTTGATACAACTGAATAAACAAAGTATTTATTAGATACG